>NZ_JBEZDU010000007.1:0-596413 GCF_040648495.1 Nonomuraea sp. NPDC049129
CTGCTGGACATCTACCGCAAGCTGCGTCCGGGTGAGCCGCCGACCAAGGAGTCGGCGCAGACCCTGCTGGAGAACCTGTACTTCAACCCCAAGCGGTACGACCTGGCCAAGGTCGGTCGCTACAAGATCAACAAGAAGCTCGGGGTCGGCAGTGAGATCAGCCAGGGGACGCTGACCGAAGAGGACGTCGTCGCCACGATCGAGTACATCGTCCGGCTGCACGCCGGCGAGGAGTCGATGCCGGCCGCCGCCGAGGCGCCGATCGACACCGTGATCGTCGAGGTCGACGACATCGACCACTTCGGCAACCGCCGCCTGCGCAGCGTTGGCGAGCTCATCCAGAACCAGGTCCGCCTGGGTCTGGCCCGTATGGAGCGCGTCGTGCGCGAGCGGATGACGACCCAGGATGTCGAGGCGATCACGCCGCAGACCCTGATCAACATCCGCCCGGTCGTGGCGTCGATCAAGGAGTTCTTCGGCACCTCCCAGCTGTCGCAGTTCATGGACCAGACCAACCCGCTGGCCGGCTTGACGCACAAGAGGCGTCTGTCCGCGCTGGGTCCTGGTGGTCTGTCGCGTGAGCGGGCCGGTTTCGAGGTTCGTGACGTGCACCCGTCGCACTACGGCCGGATGTGCCCGATCGAGACGCCGGAAGGCCCGAACATCGGCCTGATCGGTTCGCTGGCCTCTTATGGCCGGATCAACGCCTTCGGTTTCGTCGAGACGCCTTATCGCAAGGTCATCGACGGAAAGGTGACCGAGCAGATCGACTACCTGACCGCCGATGAGGAAGACCGTTTCGTCAAGGCGCAGGCCAACACGATCCTCAACCCTGACGGCACGTTCGCCGACGCGCGGGTCCTGGTCCGTACCAAGGGTGGCGAGACCGAGCTGGCGCGGGCCGACGAGGTCGACTACATCGACGTGTCGCCGCGCCAGATGGTGTCGGTCGCCACGGCGATGATCCCGTTCCTGGAGCACGACGACGCCAACCGCGCGCTCATGGGCTCCAACATGCAGAGGCAGTCCGTGCCGCTGCTCAAGAGCGAGGCGCCGCTGGTCGGCACCGGCATGGAATACCGTGCCGCGACCGACGCGGGCGACGTCATCAGCGCCGAGAAGGCGGGTGTGGTCGAGGAGGTCTCGGCCGACTACGTCACCGTGATGAACGACGACGGCACCCGTACGACTTACCGTGTCGCCAAGTTCAAGCGTTCCAACCAGGGCACGTCGTTCAACCAGAAGCCGATCGTGGCCGAGGGCGACCGGGTGGAGGTCAACCAGGTCATCGCCGACGGTCCGTGCACCGACAGCGGTGAGATGGCCCTGGGCAAGAACCTGCTGGTGGCGTTCATGCCGTGGGAGGGTCACAACTACGAAGACGCGATCATCCTGTCCCAGCGGCTGGTCCAGGACGACGTCCTGTCCTCGATTCACATCGAGGAGCACGAGGTCGACGCCCGCGACACCAAGCTGGGCCCGGAGGAGATCACCCGGGACATCCCGAACGTCTCCGAAGAGGTCCTGGCCGACCTCGACGAGCGCGGCATCATCCGCATCGGCGCCGAGGTCGTACCCGGCGACATCCTGGTCGGCAAGGTCACCCCGAAGGGCGAGACCGAGCTGACCCCGGAGGAGCGGCTGCTGCGCGCGATCTTCGGTGAGAAGGCCCGCGAAGTCCGCGACACCTCGCTGAAGGTGCCGCACGGCGAGCAGGGCAAGGTCATCGGCGTCCGCGTCTTCTCCCGTGAGGAAGGCGACGAGCTGCCGCCCGGCGTCAACGAACTGGTCCGCGTGTACGTGGCCCAGAAGCGGAAGATCACCGACGGCGACAAGCTGGCCGGCCGGCACGGCAACAAGGGCGTCATCTCCAAGATCCTGCCCGTGGAGGACATGCCGTTCCTGGAGGACGGCACCCCGGTCGACATCATCCTCAACCCGCTGGGCGTGCCCGGCCGGATGAACGTCGGCCAGGTGCTGGAGACCCACCTCGGCTGGATCGCCGCCCGCGGCTGGGACATCTCCGGGGTCCAGGAGGCCTGGGCCGAACGGCTGCGTGACAAGGGCTTCGAGAAGGTCGCCCCGCGCACCAACATGGCCACCCCGGTCTTCGACGGCGCCCACGAGGAAGAGATCGTCGGGCTGCTCGACAACACCATCGCCAACCGCGACGGGGACCGCATGGTCCAGCAGAGCGGTAAGGCCAAACTGTTCGACGGCCGCTCCGGCGAGCCGTTCCCGTACCCGATCTCGGTCGGCTACATCTACATCCTCAAGCTGCTCCACCTGGTCGACGACAAGATCCACGCACGTTCGACCGGCCCGTACTCCATGATCACCCAGCAGCCGCTCGGCGGTAAGGCCCAGTTCGGTGGCCAGCGCTTCGGTGAGATGGAGGTGTGGGCTCTGGAGGCCTATGGCGCTGCCTACGCCCTTCAGGAGCTGCTGACGATCAAGTCCGACGACGTCCTGGGCCGCGTGAAGGTCTACGAGGCGATCGTCAAGGGCGAGAACATCCCCGAGCCGGGAATTCCCGAGTCCTTCAAGGTCCTCATCAAGGAAATGCAGTCGCTGTGCCTGAACGTCGAGGTGCTCTCCAGCGACGGCATGTCCATCGAGATGCGCGACACCGACGAGGACGTCTTCCGCGCCGCGGAAGAGCTCGGCATCGATCTGTCCCGGCGTGAGCCGAGCAGCGTGGAAGAAGTCTGAGGGGGAGATCGCACAAAATGCTAGACGTCAACTTCTTCGACGAGCTCAGGATCGGCCTCGCGACGGCCGACGACATCCGTCAGTGGTCGCACGGCGAGGTAAAGAAGCCAGAGACCATCAACTACCGCACCCTCAAGCCGGAAAAGGACGGGCTCTTCTGCGAGAAGATCTTCGGTCCGACCCGCGACTGGGAGTGCTACTGCGGCAAGTACAAGCGCGTCCGGTTCAAGGGCATCATCTGTGAGCGCTGTGGCGTCGAGGTAACTCGCGCCAAGGTGCGTCGTGAGCGGATGGGCCACATCGAGCTGGCCGCGCCCGTCACGCACATCTGGTACTTCAAGGGCGTCCCGTCTCGCCTTGGCTACCTGCTCGACCTCGCCCCGAAGGACCTGGAGAAGGTCATCTACTTCGCGGCGTACATGATCACGCATGTCGACACCGAGATGCGTGAGCGTGACCTGCCCTCGCTGGAGGCGAAGATCTCCGTCGAGCGGCAGCACATCGAGCAGCGCCGTGACGCCGACGTCGAGGCCAGGCAGAAGAAGCTCGAAGGCGACCTGGGCGAGCTGGAGGCCGCGGGCGCCAAGGGCGACCAGCGCCGCAAGGTTCGCGAGGGCGCCGAGCGCGAGATGCGTCAGCTTCGCGACCGGGCCCAGCGCGAGCTGGACCGGCTCGACGAGGTCTGGAGCCGCTTCAAGAACCTCAAGGTCCAGGACCTTGAGGGCGACGAGCTGCTCTACCGCGAGATGCGCGACCGCTTCGGCCGCTACTTCAAGGGCGGCATGGGCGCGCAGGCGATCCAGGACCGTCTGATCAGCTTCGACCTCGACGTCGAGTCTGAGAACCTGCGCGAGACGATCCGCAGCGGCAAGGGCCAGAAGAAGGCCCGCGCGCTCAAGCGGCTCAAGGTCGTGTCGGCGTTCCTCAACACCACCAACTCGCCGCGCGGCATGGTGCTCGACTGCATTCCGGTCATCCCGCCGGACCTGCGCCCGATGGTGCAGCTCGACGGTGGCCGGTTCGCGACCTCCGACCTGAACGACCTGTACCGCCGGGTCATCAACCGGAACAACCGCCTCAAGCGTCTGCTCGACCTCGGTGCCCCCGAGATCATCGTGAACAACGAGAAGCGGATGCTCCAGGAGGCCGTCGACGCGCTGTTCGACAACGGCCGTCGCGGTCGCCCGGTCACCGGTCCCGGCAACCGTCCGCTCAAGTCCCTCAGCGACATGCTGAAGGGCAAGCAGGGCCGCTTCCGCCAGAACCTGCTGGGCAAGCGAGTCGACTACTCCGGCCGTTCGGTCATCGTCGTCGGCCCGCAGCTCAAGCTGCACCAGTGCGGTCTGCCCAAGCAGATGGCGCTGGAGCTGTTCAAGCCGTTCGTGATGAAGAGGCTGGTCGATCTCAACCACGCCCAGAACATCAAGTCGGCCAAGCGGATGGTCGAGCGGGCGCGTCCGGTCGTGTGGGACGTGCTCGAAGAGGTCATCACCGAGCACCCCGTGCTGCTCAACCGTGCTCCGACGCTCCACCGCCTGGGCATCCAGGCGTTCGAGCCGCAGCTGGTCGAGGGCAAGGCCATCCAGATCCACCCGCTCGTCTGCACCGCGTTCAACGCGGACTTCGACGGCGACCAGATGGCCGTGCACCTGCCGCTGTCGGCTGAGGCCCAGGCCGAGGCACGCATCCTGATGCTCTCGACCAACAACATCCTCAAGCCGGCCGACGGCAAGCCCGTGACGATGCCCACCCAGGACATGGTCATCGGCCTCTACTGGCTGACCACCCACAAGGACGGCGCCAACGGCGAGGGCCGGGTCTTCGGCTCGATCGCCGAGGCCCAGATGGCCTTCGACCGCCACGAGCTGGAGATTCAGGCGAAGATCCAGATCAGGCTCAAGGACGTCCTGCCGCCCCGTGAGTGGGTCGCGCCGGAGGGCTGGGAGCAGGGTGACCCGATCCGCCTGGAGACGACGTTCGGCCGGTGCCTGTTCAACCAGACGCTCCCGGCGAGCTACCCGTTCGTCAACTTCCAGGTCGGCAAGAAGCAGCTGTCCACGATCGTGAACGAGCTGGCCGAGACCTACCCCAAGGTCGACGTGGCCAACTCGCTCGACGCGCTCAAGGACGCCGGCTTCCGCTGGGCGACCCGTTCCGGCGTCACGATCTCGATCGACGACGTCGTCGCGCCGCCGAACAAGGCCGACATCATGGAGAACTACGAGCGCCGGGCCGACAAGGTCCAGCGCGAGTACGAGCGCGGCCTGATCACCGACGAGGAGCGCCGTCAGGAGCTCATCGAGATCTGGACGCACGCCACGGCCGACGTCGAGACCGACATGGTCAACGCCTTCCCGGCGACCAACCCGGTCTGGATGATGGTCAACTCCGGTGCCCGAGGCAACAAGATGCAGGTGCGTCAGATCGCCGGCATCCGTGGCCTGGTGTCCAACACCAAGGGTGAGACGATCCCGCGTCCGATCAAGGCCTCGTTCCGCGAGGGCCTGTCGGTGCTGGAGTACTTCATCTCCACCCACGGACAGCGGAAGGGTCTGGCCGACACCGCCCTGCGTACCGCCGACTCGGGTTACCTGACCCGTCGTCTGGTGGACGTCGCGCAGGACGTCATCGTGCGTGAGATCGACTGCGGCACCGACCGCGCGGTCCCGCTGCACGTCGGCGAGCGGGACTCCTCGGGCAACCTGGTCAAGGCGGAGAACGCCGAGTCCAACGTGCACGGCCGCATCCTGGCCGAGGACGTCGAGGTCGACGGCAAGGTCATCGTGGCGGCGGGTGTCGACATCAACGACAACCACGTCACCGCGCTGGTCGAGGCCGGCATCGAGACCGTCCGCACGCGCAGCGCGCTCGTCTGCGAGGCCAAGATCGGCGTCTGCGCGACCTGCTACGGCCGCTCGCTGGCGACCGGCAAGCTCGTCGACGTCGGCGAGGCGGTCGGCATCATCGCCGCCCAGTCGATCGGTGAGCCGGGCACGCAGCTGACGATGCGTACCTTCCACACCGGTGGTGTGGCGGGCGCGGACATCACCCACGGTCTGCCCCGTGTCCAGGAGCTCTTCGAGGCGCGCATCCCCAAGGGTGTCGCCCCGATCTCCGAGGCCGAGGGCAGGGTCCGCATCGACGAGACCGACAAGTCCCGCAAGCTCGTCATCACTCCGGACGACGGCTCGGAGGAGATCGCCTACCCGGTCTCGATGCGTTCGCGCCTGCTCGTCTCTGACGGCATGCGCGTGACGGTCGGCCAGCAGCTGGTCGCCGGTGCGGTCAACCCCAACGAGGTGCTGCGCATCCTCGGCCCGCGGGCCGTGCAGCTGCACCTGGTGGCGGAGGTCCAGCAGGTCTACCGCTCGCAGGGTGTGTCGATCCACGACAAGCACATCGAGATCATCGTGCGGCAGATGCTCAAGCGCGTGAACGTGCTGGAGTCCGGCGAGACCGACCTGCTGCCCGGCGAGCTCGTCGAGCGTCCGCGCTTCGAGCAGATGAACCGCGAGACGGTGGCGGAGGGCGGCTCTCCGGCCGCCGGTCGTCCGGTGCTCATGGGCATCACGAAGGCGTCGCTCGCCACCGAGTCGTGGCTGTCGGCGGCCTCCTTCCAGGAGACGACCAGGGTCCTGACGGACGCGGCGATCCACGCCAAGTCCGACTCGCTCCTGGGCCTGAAGGAGAACGTCATCATCGGTAAGCTCATCCCGGCCGGTACGGGCATGCCCCAGTACCGCAACATCCGGGTCGAGCCGACCGAAGAGGCCAAGGCGGCCATGTACACCGTTGGTGGATACGACGGTTCCGCGGCGGACTACACCTTCGGCACCGGTAGCGGCGAGGCCGTTCCGCTGGAGGAGTACGACTTCGGTCAGTACAACCGCTAGTCAGCTCTTCGAAGCACCGCGTCCGGGTCTTGGTGATCCGGGCGCGGTGCTTTGTTTTGTCGTTACGGCCGGCCCGGTGGGCCCCATCCGCCATACAGGGCCGGGCTCCCTCCAGGGGCACGCTCCTCCGGTTTACGGGGCTGGGCGCCGCTACGTGCGCGCTGTGGGCCGCCTGGGTGGTCGGAGGGTAGCGGGGCTACCTCGCCAGGTTGATGCCCAGTATGTCCATCCAGCGCCCGCATGGCCGTGTGGTCTGCCGCGCGAGTCATCCTGGTGAAGCGCGACCAAATACTCCGCGGGCCGGATACAATAGGCGCGGAGCAGTAGCCGGGCATGCATCGAAGAGGCCCAGCGACCAGCAGTAGTGACAGAAGCGAGTCCGCTTTGTCGCGCTGCTTTGACGTGTCGCGTGGGCCTGGGTAGTCTAGAGCATCGTGCCCGTCGTTAGCGGGCTCTCGGCTGTGCGCTCATATTTGGGAGCGTCGGACGGCTTCCTGGCTCGAAGTCCCCTCGGATGTGTCTGTGCGAAGTGCGCGACACGCCCGAGCGCGGGGGCGCCGAGACAGGGAAAACCAGCAGGTCATGACACCGGCAGAACCTGCGAATGAACAACAGACGTATTACCGGCCAAGGCACGAAACGGAGTGGCAGTGCCCACTATTCAGCAGTTGGTCCGCAAGGGCCGGCAGGACAAGGTCGCCAAGACCAAGACTCCTGCCCTAAGGGCGAATCCGCAGCGGCGAGGTGTATGCCAGCGCGTTTACACCACGACCCCCAAGAAGCCCAACTCGGCACTGCGCAAGGTGGCCCGTGTGCGGCTCACCAACGGCATCGAGGTCACGGCGTACATCCCGGGTGTGGGCCACAACCTGCAGGAGCACTCCATCGTGCTCGTGCGCGGCGGTCGTGTGAAGGACCTGCCGGGTGTCCGCTACAAGATCATTCGCGGTTCGCTGGACACCCAGGGTGTCCGCAACCGCAAGCAGGCTCGCAGCAAGTACGGCGCGAAGAGGGAGAAGAGCTAACTATGCCTCGCAAGGGTTCTCCCGGCCGCCGTCAGCTCATGTCTGACCCGGTTTACAGCTCGCCCCTGGTCACCGCTCTGATCAACAAGGTGCTCCTGGACGGCAAGCGTTCCATCGCGCAGTCGATCGTGTACGGCGCCCTTGAGGGCTGCAGGGACAAGACGGGCAACGACCCGGTCGTCACCCTGAAGCGCGCGCTTGACAACGTCAAGCCGACCCTCGAGGTCCGCAGCCGTCGCGTTGGTGGCGCGACCTACCAGGTGCCGGTCGAGGTGCGCGCCGCGCGCAGCACGACCCTGGCCCTGCGCTGGCTGGTGCAGTACTCCCGCGCCCGCCGCGAGAAGACCATGACCGAGCGCCTCATGAACGAGCTCCTCGACGCCAGCAACGGCCTCGGGGCGAGCGTCAAGAAGCGCGAGGACACCCACAAGATGGCCGAGTCCAACAAGGCCTTCGCCCACTACCGCTGGTAACCCCGGCGGGTTCGACGAGACGACGAGGACGCGAGAGAAGTGGCCGCAACGACCGCCCTTGACCTGGCGAAGGTCCGAAACATCGGGATCATCGCCCATATTGACGCGGGTAAGACCACCACGACTGAGCGCATCCTGTTCTACACCGGCATCAACTACAAGATCGGTGAAGTCCACGACGGCGCAGCCACCATGGACTGGATGGAGCAGGAGCAGGAGCGTGGCATCACGATCACGTCTGCCGCGACGACCTGCGAGTGGGCCGGTCACACGATCAACCTGATCGACACCCCGGGCCACGTCGACTTCACCATCGAGGTCGAGCGCAACCTTCGTGTCCTCGACGGTGCGGTCACCGTGTTCGACGGTGTCGCGGGCGTCGAGCCGCAGTCAGAGACGGTGTGGCGTCAGGCCGACCGCTACAACGTCCCCCGCATCTGCTTCGTGAACAAGATGGACCGGGTCGGCGCGGAGTTCCACCGTTGCGTCGACATGATGGTCACCCGTCTTGCCGCGACTCCCGCGGTCATCCAGCTTCCCTGGGGCGTCGAGGCCGGCTTCCGCGGCGTCATCGACCTGGTGAAGATGAAGGGCCTGCTCTGGAGCGAGGACGCGGCCAAGGGCGAGATGTACGACGTCGTCGACATCCCGGCCGACCACGCCGAGGCAGCTCGCGAGTGGCGTGACAAGCTCGTCGAGACCGTCGCCGAGAACGACGACGAGATGATGGAGCTCTTCCTCGAGGCCATCGAGCCCACCGAGGAGCAGCTGGTCGCGGCCATCCGCCGCGCGACGCTGTCCAGCGCCATCAACCCGGTTCTCACCGGCACCGCGTTCAAGAACAAGGGCGTGCAGCCCCTGCTCGACGCGGTGGTCGCCTACCTCCCCGCGCCGACCGACATCCCGGCCTTCGAGGGCCACGCGGTCGGCAACGAGGACAAGGTCGTCGTACGTCACGCGGACCCGGCCGAGCCGTTCTCCGCGCTGGCCTTCAAGATCGCGAGCGACCCGCACCTGGGCAAGATCACCTACATCCGCATCTACTCCGGCACGCTCGAGGCGGGTTCACAGGTCGTGAACTCGGTGAAGGGCAAGAAGGAGCGGATCGGCAAGATCTACCAGATGCACGCTAACAAGCGTGAGGAGCGCCCGGTGGCCTCCGCCGGTCAGATCGTCGCCGTCATGGGTCTCAAGGACACCACGACCGGCGACACCCTGTCCGACCCGGCCAACCAGGTCGTGCTCGAGTCGATGACGTTCCCGGCTCCGGTCATCAACGTCGCGATCGAGCCCAAGACCAAGGGCGACCAGGAGAAGCTGTCGACCGCGATCCAGCGGCTGGCCGAGGAGGACCCGTCCTTCCAGGTCCGTCGTGACGAGGAGACCGGCCAGACGGTCATCTGGGGCATGGGCGAGCTTCACCTGGAGATCCTCGTCGACCGTATGCGTCGCGAGTTCAAGGTCGAGGCCAACGTCGGTCGTCCGCAGGTGGCCTACCGCGAGACCATCCGCCGCACGGTGGACAAGGTCGACTACACCCACAAGAAGCAGACGGGTGGGTCCGGCCAGTTCGCGCGGGTCATCATCAAGCTCGAGCCGCTGGGCGAAGGCAACGACGGCTACGAGTTCGAGAACAAGGTCACCGGTGGCCGTGTCCCGAGGGAGTACATCCCCTCGGTCGACGCGGGTGCTCAGGAGGCCGCCGAGTTCGGCGTGCTGGCCGGCTACCCGATGGTGGGCGTGAAGGTGACGCTGATCGACGGTGCCGCGCACGACGTCGACTCCTCGGAAATGGCCTTCAAGATCGCCGGCTCGATGGCCTTCAAGGAGGCCGCTCGCAAGGCCGATGCTGTACTCCTCGAGCCGATGATGGCCGTCGAGGTCACCACGCCCGAGGACTACATGGGTGACGTCATCGGTGACCTCAACGGTCGCCGCGGACAGATCCAGGCGATGGACGAGCGGGCGGGAGCCCGTGTCGTTTCGGCGCTCGTACCGCTTTCTGAGATGTTCGGCTACGTGGGCGACCTGCGTAGCAAGACGCAGGGGCGCGCGAGCTACAGCATGCAGTTCGACTCCTACTCGGAGGTGCCCCCGGGCATCGCCAAGGAGATCGTCGCGAAGGCCCGGGGCGAATAGTCCCGGGACCCCCGGCTGGGCCTCGCCAAGCCGTAAAGGGGCTTCGGCCTCTGGTGGGGCGGTGCGAGCCGCCCCACCGTCTAGGGGTTCGGGATCACCCGGGCCCGAGTGTGTAGACGAAAGTCAGACAGATTCTCAAGGAGAGAACCAGTGGGCAAGGCCAAGTTCGAGCGGAACAAGCCGCACATGAACATCGGCACCATTGGGCACATCGACCACGGTAAGACCACGCTCACCGCGGCGATCACCAAGGTGCTTCACGACCGTTTCCCCGAGCTGAACAAGGCGACGCCGTTCGACAAGATCGACAAGGCGCCCGAGGAGAAGGCCCGCGGAATTACGATCTCCATCGCGCACGTCGAGTACCAGACCGAGAAGCGCCACTACGCCCACGTGGACTGCCCCGGTCACGCCGACTACGTGAAGAACATGATCACCGGTGCCGCGCAGATGGACGGTGCGATCCTCGTGGTCGCCGCCACTGACGGCCCGATGCCGCAGACGAAGGAGCACGTCCTCCTGGCCCGCCAGGTCGGCGTCCCCTACATCGTCGTGGCCCTCAACAAGGCCGACATGGTCGATGACGAGGAGATCCTGGAGCTCGTCGAGCTCGAGGTCCGTGAGCTCCTGTCCGCTCAGGAGTTCCCCGGCGACGACCTGCCGGTCGTCCGCGTCTCCGCGCTCAAGGCTCTCGAGGGCGACTCGAAGTGGGCCGACAGCATCATCGAGCTGATGAACGCGGTCGACGAGAACGTGCCCGAGCCGCCCCGTGAGACGGACAAGCCGTTCCTCATGCCGGTCGAGGACGTCTTCTCGATCACCGGTCGTGGCACGGTCGTCACCGGCCGTATCGAGCGCGGTGTCGTCAAGATCAACGAGCAGGTCGACATCATCGGCATCAAGCCGGAGAAGACGACCACCACCGTCACCAGCATCGAGATGTTCAACAAGATGCTCGACGAGGGTCACGCGGGCGACAACGCCGCGCTGCTGCTCCGTGGTATCAAGCGCGACGACGTCGAGCGCGGCCAGTGCATCATCAAGCCGGGCACGACCACCCCGCACACCGAGTTCGACGGCCAGGTCTACATCCTGTCGAAGGACGAGGGCGGCCGCCACACGCCGTTCTTCAACAACTACCGCCCGCAGTTCTACTTCCGTACGACTGACGTGACCGGTGTCGTGCACCTCCCCGAGGGCACCGAGATGGTCATGCCGGGCGACAACACCGAAATGCGCGTTGAGCTGATCCAGCCCATCGCCATGGAGGACGGTCTGAAGTTCGCGATCCGTGAGGGTGGCCGCACCGTCGGCGCCGGCCGGGTCGTCAAGATCATCAAGTAGTACGATCGCGGGGCGGCGGTCGGCCCTCGGAAGAAGGCCGACCGCCGCGCCACGAGGGCAGGAGTCCCTACGGCTTCCGCCCTCAGGCTCCACGGGAAAGCCGTGATCTCGCAGTGGCTTCGGAGTGACCGAAGTAACTGCCGGATCACGGAAGAAAACGGCAGATCGACAACGTCTGTCACGTGGGGCCGTGCGGGTTCGACCTGCACGAACAGCGGCAACAGGCCGCACGATACTTTTTCAGACGACAGCGAAGGACACCGAGGCCACTATGGCGGGACAAAAGATCCGCATCCGGCTTAAGGCCTATGACCACGAGGTCATCGACAGCTCGGCCAAGAAGATCGTCGAGACGGTGACGCGGACTGGCGCGAAGGTCGCGGGCCCGGTGCCGCTGCCGACCGAGAAGAACGTGTACTGCGTCATCCGCTCGCCGCACAAGTACAAGGACAGCCGCGAGCACTTTGAGATGCGCACGCACAAGCGGCTGATTGACATCATCGACCCGACGCCCAAGACCGTCGACTCGCTCATGCGGCTCGACCTCCCCGCGGGCGTCGACATTTCGATCAAGCTCTGAGGGAACGCACTGACATGGCTAAGACGATCAAGGGCGTCCTGGGCAAGAAGCTCGGCATGACCCAGGTCTTCGACGCGGACAACCGGATGGTTCCGGTGACCGTGGTGGAGGCCGGTCCGTGCGTGGTGACCAGGGTCCGCACCGCCGACAAGGATGGCTATTCCGCCGTTCAGCTCGGCTTCGGACAGGTCGACCCGCGGAAGGTCAACAAGCCGCTCGGCGACTACCTGCGTAAGCACGACATCACCCCGCGCCGTTACTTCGCGGAGATCCGCACCGACGACGCGAGCGACTACACCCTGGGCCAGGAACTGCTGGCCGACACCTTCGAGGCCGGCCAGTTCGTCGATGTGACGGGCAAGAGCAAGGGCAAGGGCTTCGCCGGTGTCATGAAGCGGCACGGCTTCAAGGGTCTGGGCGCGTCGCACGGTACGCAGCGCAAGCACCGCTCGCCGGGTTCCATCGGTGGCTGCGCCACCCCGGGCCGCGTATTCAAGGGTCTGCGCATGGCTGGTCGGATGGGTAACGTCCGCACCACCGTGCAGAGCCTCAAGGTTCACGCCATCGACGTCGAGAACGGTCTCATCCTGATCAAGGGTGCGATCCCCGGCGCCAACGGCAGCCTGGTCCTCGTCCGTACCGCTGCTAAGAAGGGGGCTGCCAAGTGACCAGCATTGACGTCCTCGACGCCAGCGGTAGCAAGGCCGGCACCGTCGACCTGCCCGAAGACATCTTCGGCGCCAAGGTCAACATTCCGCTGATCCACCAGGTGGTCGTGGCCCAGCTCGCCGCTCGCCGGCAGGGCACCCACAAGGCCAAGACCCGTGGCGAGGTCAGGGGCGGCGGCAAGAAGCCGTACCGCCAGAAGGGCACCGGTCGCGCCCGTCAGGGCTCGACCCGCGCGCCGCAGTTCACCGGTGGTGGCGTCGTCCACGGCCCGGTGCCGCGCGACTACTCGCAGCGGACGCCCAAGAAGATGAAGGTCGCCGCCCTGCGTGGCGCCCTGTCGGACCGGGCCGGCGGCGGTCGCGTGCACGTGGTGAGCGGCCTGGTCACCGGCGAGACGCCGAAGACCAAGGCGGCTCTCGAGGCCCTGCGTAAGATCACCCAGTCCAGGACCGTCCTCCTCGTCGTCGACGAGGCCGACGAGCTGACCTGGCTGAGCCTGCGCAACGCTCCCGAGGTCCACCTGCTGGACTCCGGGCAGCTCAACACCTACGACGTGCTCTGCCACGACGACGTGGTCTTCACCCAGGAGGCGTACGACCAGGTCGTGGCGCGGCTGTCGGCAGGGTCGGCCAATTCGAGTGAAGGGGCAGACGCCTGATGGAGAAGATCGCCGACCCGCGCGACGTCATCATCAAGCCGGTCGTCTCTGAGAAGAGCTACGGCCTGATCGATGAGAACAACAAGTACACGTTCCTGGTGAAGAAGACCGCGAACAAGACCCAGGTCAAGATCGCCGTCGAGCAGATCTTCGGGGTCAAGGTCACCAGCGTGAACACGATCAACCGGCAGGGCAAGCGCAAGCGCACCCGCACCGGTTTCGGCAAGCGTCCCGACACCAAGCGCGCGATTGTGAGCCTGGTCGAGGGCGATCGGATCGACATCTTCGGTCAGATCGGCTAGCAGCCATAGAAGTAGGCGGGCCGTACGGCCTGCCAGGGGTCGAGACCGTCGCACGTCCGTGCGGCGGGCTCACCCATGTAACCGACGAAGGATGAACGAAAAAGATGGGCATCCGTAAGTACAAGCCGACGACTCCGGGTCGCCGCGGGTCGAGTGTCTCGGACTTCTCCGAGATCACCCGCAGCACGCCCGAGAAGTCGTTGCTTGCGCCCCTTCATGGCAAGGGCGGCCGCAACGTACACGGCCGGGTCACCGCGCGCCACCAAGGCGGCGGTCACAAGCGCGCCTACCGGATCATTGACTTCCGTAGGCATGACAAGGACGGCATCCCGGCGAAGGTCGCTCACATCGAGTACGACCCCAACCGCACCGCCAACATCGCTCTGCTGCACTACGCCGACGGCGAGAAGCGCTACATCATCGCGCCGACCGGCCTCAAGCAGGGCGACCGCATCGAGAACGGCGCCGGGGCCGACATCAAGCCGGGCAACTGCCTGCCGCTGCGCAACATCCCGACGGGTACCTTCATCCACGCGGTGGAGCTCCGTCCGGGCGGCGGCGCCAAGCTCGGCCGCTCCGCGGGCGCTCAGATCCAGCTGCTCGCCAAGGAAGGCCAGTACGCCACGCTGCGTATGCCGTCCGGCGAAATGCGCATGGTCGACGTGCGCTGCCGGGCGTCGGTGGGTCAGGTCGGTAACGCCGAGCAGGCCAACATCAACTGGGGCAAGGCCGGCCGTATGCGGTGGAAGGGCAAGCGCCCGACCGTCCGTGGTGTCGCCATGAACCCCGTTGACCACCCGCACGGTGGTGGTGAGGGTAAGACCTCCGGTGGTCGCCACCCGGTGAACCCGAAGGGCAAGCCCGAGGGCCGCACCCGCCAGGCCAACAAGTCCAGCGACCGGCTGATCATCCGCCGCCGGAGCAAGAGGAAGAAGCGGTAGGAGCAGCCGATATGCCACGTAGCCTTAAGAAGGGTCCCTTCGTGGACGGCCACCTCGCCAAGAAGGTGGACGCCCAGAACGAGAAGGGCACCAAGACCGTTATCAAGACGTGGTCGCGGCGCTCCATGATCGTGCCTGACATGCTCGGGCACACGATCGCCGTACACGATGGCCGCAAGCACGTCCCGGTGTTCGTCACCGAGTCGATGATCGGCCACAAGCTGGGAGAGTTCGCCCCGACGCGCACCTTCCGCAGCCACGTCAAGGAAGACCGCCGCAGCCGGCGATAAACGCCTTCAGAAGCAGTTAAGAGGAGTAAGCGATGGAAGCCAGGGCTCAGGCGCGGTTCGTCCGCGTCACGCCCCTCAAGGCCCGCCGTGTGGTGGACCTTATTCGCGGGCTGCCCGCTTCGGAGGCGCAGGCCGTGCTGCAGTTCGCTCCCCAGTCGGCGAGCGAGCCGATCTACAAGGTGCTCTCGAGCGCCATGGCAAACGCAGAGCACAACTTCGATCTCGACCCCCAGACGCTCTTCGTGAGCCGGGCGTGGGTCGACGAGGGCCCGACGCTGAAGCGGTTCCGTCCGCGTGCCCAGGGTCGTGCCTATCGGATCAACAAGCGGACGAGCCACATCACCGTGATCGTGGAGTCCCGCGAGCCGAAGGGAAGGACCCGATAGTGGGCCAGAAGGTTAACCCGCACGGGTTCCGCCTCGGCATCACGACCGACTTCAAGAGCCGGTGGTACGCCGACAAGCTGTACAAGTCGTACGTCGCCGAGGACGTGTCGATCCGTCGCATGCTGCAGAAGGGCATGGAGCGGGCCGGTATCTCCAAGGTGGAGATCGAGCGCACGACCGACCGCGTCCAGGTCGACATCCACACCGCCCGGCCGGGCATCGTCATCGGCCGTCGCGGCGCGGAGGCCGACCGGATCCGTGGCGACCTGGAGAAGCTGACCAAGAAGCAGGTTCAGCTCAACATCCTCGAGGTGAAGAACCCCGAGATCGACGCCCAGCTCGTCGCGCAGGGTGTCGCCGAGCAGCTCTCCAGCCGTGTCTCGTTCCGCCGCGCCATGCGCAAGGCGATGCAGTCGGCCATGAAGAGCGGCGCCAAGGGCATCCGGGTGCAGTGCTCCGGTCGTCTTGGCGGCGCCGAGATGTCGAGGTCGGAGTTCTACCGCGAGGGCCGCGTGCCGCTGCACACGCTCCGCGCGGACATCGACTACGGCTTCTACGAGGCCCGCACCACCTTCGGCCGCATCGGCGTGAAGGTGTGGATCTACAAGGGCGAGGCGCCCACGAGCCGCGCCGAGCGCGAGGCGGCGGCTGCCGGCGCACGTGCCGGCCAGCGTCGCGAGCGTGACGACCGTCGCGGTGGCGGCGGTGGCGGTGGCGACCGTCCGCGCCGTGGTGGCGCCGGTGGCGCCCGTCGCGGTGGCGGTCGTGGCGACCGTGCCCCCAGGACTGAGGCGGCCTCACAGGCTGCCCCCGAGACCGGCCCGGCTGCGCAGCCGGGTGCTGAAGGGAGCTGACCATGCTGATCCCGCGCAGGGTCAAGCACCGCAAGCAGCACCGGCCCGACCGCAGTGGCGCCGCCAAGGGTGGCACCAGGGTCGTGTTCGGCGAGTTCGGCATCCAGGCTGTTGAGCACTCCTACGTGACCAACCGCCAGATCGAGTCGGCTCGTATTGCGATGACCCGTCACATCAAGCGTGGTGGAAAGGTGTGGATCAACATCTACCCCGACCGCCCGCTGACCAAGAAGCCGGCTGAGACCCGCATGGGTTCCGGTAAGGGTTCGCCCGAGTGGTGGATCGCCAACGTCAAGCCGGGTCGCGTCATGTTCGAGCTTTCCGGTGTCGCCGAGTCGGTTGCCCGCGAGGCACTCACTCGCGCGATCCACAAGCTGCCCATGAAGTGCAAGATCGTTAAGCGTGAAGTTGGTGAGGCGTGATGGCTAAGGGCCTGACCGCCGGCGAGCTGCGAGTCGAGGACGAGGACACCCTGGTCCAGAAGCTCAAGGAAGCCAAGGAGGAGCTGTTCAACCTCCGCTTCCAGGCAGCGACCGGACAGTTGGAGAGCCACGGGCGGCTGCGCGCCGTCCGCCGCGAGATCGCCCGTATCTACACCGTGATGCGCGAGCGCGAGCTTGGCATCATCACGGTCGAGAAGGAGACGAGCGATGGCTGAGACCGAGACCACAGAGACCACCGAGACGAACGACGACGCGCGGAACTTCCGCAAGGTCCGTGAGGGCCTGGTCGTCAGCGACAAGATGGACAAGACCGTCGTCGTCGCCGTCGAGGACCGGGTCAAGCACCGTCTGTACGGCAAGGTCATCCGCCGTACGACCAAGTACAAGGCGCACGACGAGGCCAACGCCTGTGGCGTCGGCGACCGCGTGCTGCTGATGGAGACCCGCCCCCTCTCCGCCACCAAGCGGTGGAGGGTCGTGGAGATCCTCGAGAAGGCCAAGTAACCTAACGGCTTCTCGGATATACGCGCCTCGTGGGGGCCGCCAAGCCCCCATGACGGTGTCCAAGGACGCGAGGCTCCGGCCTCGCGTCGCCTGCGGTGCGGCTCCAGGGCTGTGGCCGGAGGAAAAAGACCATAGAGGTTCCGCCAGGCTCGGCATCGACGAGAACCGGCGCGACTAATCAGGAGAAAACAGTGATCCAGCAGGAGTCGCGGCTCAAGGTCGCCGACAACACGGGTGCCAAGGAGATTCTTTGCATCCGCGTTCTCGGTGGCTCGGGCCGACGCTACGCCGGTATCGGCGACGTCATCGTCGCCACCGTCAAGGATGCCCTGCCCGGTAGCACCGGCGTCAAGAAGGGCGACGTGGTCAAGGCCGTCATCGTCCGCACGGCCAAGGAGCGCCGCCGGCCGGACGGCTCCTACATCCGCTTCGACGAGAACGCCGCCGTCATCATCAAGGACAGCGGTGACCCTCGCGGCACCCGTATCTTCGGCCCGGTGGGCCGTGAGCTGCGCGACAAGAAGTTCATGCGCATCATCTCGCTCGCGCCGGAGGTGCTGTAATGCCGAAGCTGCATGTGAAGAAGGGCGACCTCGTCCAGGTCATCACCGGCAAGGACAAGGGTGCCAAGGGTCATGTCATCGCCACCCTCCCGCGGGAAGACCGCGTGGTGGTCGAGGGCGTCAACATGATCAAGAAGCACACCAAGGAGACCCACCAGGGCCCGCGTGGCGCCAAGACCGGCGGCGTGCAGACCATGGAGGCTCCCATCCACGTGAGCAACGTGAAGAAGCTCAAGGACGAGAAGCGCGAGGACAAGCCCGCCGACAAGAAGGCCGAGGACAAGGCCGACGAGACGGGTGAGGACAGCTGATGACTGCCACGACCACTGAGACCGAGCGTCCGACGCCGCGCCTCAAGACGAAGTACCGCGAGGAGATCGCGGCCAAGCTTCGCGAGGACTTCGGCATCGAGAACGTCATGCAGATCCCCGGCCTGGTGAAGATCAAGGTCAACATGGGTGTCGGCGAGGCGGCTCGCGACTCGAAGCTCATCGAGGGCGCTGTGCGCGACCTCACCGTGATCACCGGCCAGAAGCCGGCCGTCGTCCGGGCGCGCAAGTCCATCGCCCAGTTCAAGCTGCGCGAGGGCATGCCGATCGGCGCGCACGTCACGCTCCGCGGCGACCGGATGTGGGAGTTCCTCGACAGGCTGCTGTCGCTGGCGCTGCCCCGCATCAGGGACTTCCGTGGCCTGTCGCCCAAGCAGTTCGACGGCAACGGCAACTACACGTTCGGTCTGACCGAGCAGGTCATGTTCCACGAGGTCGACCAGGACAAGGTCGACCGGCCGCGGGGCATGGACATCACGGTCGTGACCACCGCGAAGACCGACGACCAGGGCCGGGCGCTGCTGAAGCTCCTCGGGTTCCCCTTCAAGGAGGCCTGATCATGGCGAAGAAGTCGCTGATCGCCAAGGCAGGGCGTAAGCAGAAGTTCGAAGTCCGGGCGTACACCCGCTGCACGCGTTGTGGCCGGCCCCGCGCCGTCTACCGCAAGTTCGGGCTCTGCCGCGTGTGCTTCCGTGAGATGGCGCACCGGGGCGAGCTGCCCGGCATCACCAAGTCCAGCTGGTAGTTACCCTAGGGGGCGGCCACGTGTCGCCCCCGTGGGGGCTGCTCGCCGTACATATGTAGAACTGTCAAACCGGGTGCTCTCCCAGAGAGCACCCATGACCGCGCCGAAGGTCCACCGGTAGAGCTCCGCTTCACCGACTGGAAACCGCGGCGAGGAAGGCCACTGGCCATGACGATGACCGACCCGATCGCAGACATGCTGACGCGTCTGCGTAATGCGAACTCGGCGTATCACGACAGCGTGACCATGCCGTATTCGAAGATCAAGGCGCACATCGCCGAGATCCTCCAGCAGGAGGGTTACATCCAGGCTTGGACCGTCGAAGACGCCAAGGTTGGCAAGAACCTCGTGGTGGAGCTCAAGTTCGGGCCTACCCGTGAGCGGTCGCTCGCGGGTCTGCGCCGGGTGTCGAAGCCCGGTCTGCGGGTGTATGCGAAGAAGGACAACCTGCCTCGCGTTCTGGGAGGGCTGGGTGTCGCGATCATCTCGACGTCCGCCGGTCTCATGACCGACAAGCAGGCCGGCAAGCGTGGCGTGGGCGGGGAAGTCCTCGCCTACGTCTGGTAGAGGGGAGGAACACAGCATGTCGAGAATCGGACGGCTGCCCATCCCTGTGCCGAGCGGCGTTGACATCGCGATCAGCGGCCAGGATGTCCAGGTCAAGGGCCCGAAGGGCACGCTTTCTCATACAGTCGCGGACCCCATCACGGTGGGTCGCGATGACGACGGCGCCATCGCCGTCACCCGGCCCAACGACGAGAACAAGGTCCGTGCGCTGCACGGCCTGTCGCGGACGCTGATCGCCAACATGGTGCAGGGCGTCACGCAGGGCTACTCCAAGACCTTGGAGATCGTCGGCGTCGGTTACCGCGTTCAGGCCAAGGGCCCGACGCAGCTGGAGTTCGCACTGGGCTTCAGTCACCCGGTCATCGTCGACGCCCCTGAGGGCGTCACCTTCCGCGTCGAGAAGCCGACCCTGTTCCACGTGGACGGCATCGACAAGCAGAAGGTCGGCGAGGTCGCGGCCAACATCCGCAAGTTGCGCAAGCCTGACCCGTACAAGGGCAAGGGCGTGCGTTACCAGGGCGAACAGATCCGCCGCAAGGTCGGAAAGGCTGGTAAGTAGGCATGGCTCCGAAGACTGCGTTCGGCAAGCACACGGCTGCCCGCACCGTCTCGCGGGCCCGCCGTCACCGCCGCGTCCGCAAGAACGTCGTCGGTACGGCCGCGCGTCCGCGCTTGGTCGTCAACCGTTCGACTCGTCACCTGTTCGTGCAGATCGTGGACGACTCCGTCGGCCACACGCTGGTGAGCGCGTCCACCATGGACTCCGCGCTGCGCACGCTCGAGGCTGACAAGACCGAGAAGGCCAAGAAGGTCGGCGAGCTCCTCGCTCAGCGGGCCAAGGAAGCCGGGATCACGGCGGTCGTGTTCGACCGCGGTGGCAACCGCTACGCCGGGCGCATCGCCGCTCTGGCGGACAGCGCCCGCGAAGGTGGGCTCGAGTTCTGATATGGCAACTGAGATGAGGAACCACTGATGGCTGCAGCTCCGCGTCGCGGTGGCGGCACCGGTGGCGAGCGGCGGGACCGTCGTGACGATCGCCGCGGTGGCGCCGCCGACAAGGGCGTCTCGTACATCGAGCGCGTAGTGAAGATCAACCGAGTGGCCAAGGTCGTGAAGGGTGGTCGTCGCTTCAGCTTCACCGCCCTCGTCGTCGTCGGTGACGGCAACGGCCTGGTCGGCGTCGGCTATGGCAAGGCCAAGGAAGTACCCGCGGCCATCGCCAAGGGCGTCGAAGAGGCCAAGAAGCACTTCTTCAAGGTCCCGAGGATCCAGGGCACCATCCCGCACACCGTGCAGGGTGAGGAGGCGGCCGGTGTCGTCTTCCTGCGTCCGGCTTCCGCCGGTACCGGCGTCATCGCCGGTGGCCCGGTGCGCGCCGTTCTGGAGTGCGCCGGCATCCACGACGTCCTGTCCAAGTCGCTCGGCTCGGACAACCCCATCAACATCGTGCACGCCACGGTGGCGGCTCTGAAGGGTCTTTCCCGGCCCGAGGAGATCGCCGCCCGCCGTGGTCTGCCGATCGAGGACGTCGCTCCGGCCCGGATGCTGAAGGCTCAGCGCGAAGGCATCGCCGAAGCGGCGGCCGCCAAGGCGGTGAGCTAGTCATGGCACGCCTGAAGATCACTCAGGTTCGCTCGAAGATCGGTGGCAAGCAGAACCAGCGTGACTCGCTGCGTTCGCTTGGCCTGAAGCGAATCGGCGATGTCGTCGTCAAGGAGGACCGGCCCGAGATTCGCGGCATGGTCTCCGTGGTGACGCACCTCGTCGAGGTGGAAGAGGTCGACTAGTCATGACTGACAAGGCTCCGCTCAAGATTCACGACCTGCGTCCGGCCCCCGGCGCCAACAAGGCCAAGATCCGCAAGGGTCGCGGCGAGGCGTCCAAGGGTAAGACGGCCGGTCGCGGTACCAAGGGCAGCCACGCCCGTACGACGGTCCCCCTCGGTTTCGAGGGTGGCCAGGTGCCGCTGCAGAGGCGTCTGCCGAAGCTCAAGGGCTTCTCCAACGCGCTGTTCAAGACGACCTACCAGGTCGTCAACCTGGACAAGCTCGGCGAGCTGTTCCCCGAGGGTGGCGAGGTCACCGTCGAGACGCTGGTCGCCAAGGGCGCTGTCCGCAAGAACCAGCTGGTGAAGGTGCTCGGCACCGGCGAGATCTCGGTCGCGGTGAACGTGCGGGCGCATGCCTTCTCGTCCTCCGCGAAGGAGAAAATCGCCGCTGCTGGGGGTTCCGTTACCGAGCTGTAAGAGCTATTACGAGGCGTGGGGGCTCTGACCATGGGCCCCCACGCCCGTAGTGCGTTAGAGTTCGCGAGACGGCAGGATTCTGTCCGGCTCGTTTTGACATGAGACTTCTGATGGCAGATCCCCGCACCATCGCATACTCACACCGCCTTATAGGCGCGCAGGAGGGACCGTGCTGACCGCGTTTACCCGGGCGTTCCGGACGCCGGACCTGCGCAAGAAGTTGCTCTTTACCCTGGGCATCATCGCGCTGTTCCGACTCGGCTCGGTTCTTCCGACTCCGGGAGTTCACGTCCAGAACCTTGCGTCCTGCTTTGATCAGGTCCGCAACGGTGAAAACGGCAATATCTACGGGATGGTGCAGCTGTTCAGCGGCGGCGCGCTCCTGAAGCTGTCGGTGTTCGCTCTGGGCATCATGCCGTACATCACCGCCAGCATCATTCTCCAACTTCTCGTCGTCGTGATCCCACGCCTTGAAGCCCTCAAGAAGGAGGGGCAGGCCGGTCAGACGAAGATCACACAATATACGCGTTATCTGACGATCGGTCTGGGCATCCTGCAGTCGACGGCGTTCATCGCGCTGGCGCGCTCCGGGCAGCTCTTCCAGGGCTGTGACAAGGACGTCCTGCTCGACCCCGACAACATCTTCATGATCGTCACGATGGTCGTCATCATGACGGCCGGCACCTCGGTCATCATGTGGCTGGGCGAGCTCATCACCGACCGTGGTGTGGGCAACGGCATGTCGATCCTCATCTTCACGCAGGTCGTCGCGGTCTTCCCGTCCGAGCTGGCCAGCATCTTCCAGGCCAACAAGTTCACCTTCGCCGTCGTCATGGTGGTAGGCGTCTTCATGATCGCCGCCGTGGTCTTCGTCGAGCAGGCGCAGCGCCGCATTCCGGTGCAGTACGCCAAGCGGATGGTCGGACGCCGGATGTACGGCGGCACGTCCACCTACATCCCGCTGAAGGTCAACCAGGCCGGCATCATCCCGGTCATCTTCGCGTCCTCGCTGCTCTATCTGCCGCAGCTGCTGACCTCGCTGTTCGCCAACGCGGAGAACCCCAACGCGGTCGTGCAGTGGATTTCGGCGAACCTCACCAAGGGCGACACGCCCATCTACATGATCACGTTCTTCGTCCTGATCGTGTTCTTCACCTACTTCTACGTGTCCATCACCTTCAACCCCACTGAAGTGGCTGACAACATGAAGAAGTACGGTGGGTTCATTCCGGGCATCCGCCCGGGACGGCCGACGGCTGGTTACCTGAGTTTTGTGCTCACCCGTCTGACCGCCCCCGGCGCGCTCTATCTGGGTCTGATCGCCATGATCCCGATCGTCGCGCTCGCGGTGGCCGGAGCGAGCCAGAACTTCCCGTTCGGAGGGACGAGCATTCTGATCATGGTTGGCGTCGGCCTGGACACGGTCAAGCAGATCGAGAGCCAGTTGCAGCAGCGTAATTACGAAGGCTTCCTGCGGTAGTGCGTCTCGTTCTGGTCGGGCCCCCCGGAGCGGGTAAGGGGACACAGGCCCAGTACATCGCGTCGAACCTGTCCATCCCGAAGATCTCGACAGGTGACATCTTCCGTGCCAACGTCTCCGGGGGCACGGAGCTCGGCAAGCTCGCCAAGACGTTCATGGACCGCGGCGACCTGGTGCCCGACAAGGTCACCATCGCCATGGTCCGCGACCGTCTCGCCGAGGACGACGCGCAGGACGGCTTCCTGCTCGACGGCTTCCCCAGGAACGTGGCTCAGGCCGAGATCCTGCGCGACATGCTGAAGGAGTGGGGCCAGGCGCTCGACCTGGTCCTGGAGCTGGTAGTTGACGACGACGAGGTGGTCAGGCGGCTGGCCGGCCGCCGCACCTGCAGCCAGTGCGGTCGCATCTGGCACGTCGAGTTCGATGACAAGAAGGACGACCGGTGCGACGCCTGCGGCGGCACGCTGTTCCAGCGTGACGACGACAAAGAGGAGACGGTCAGGCATCGCCTGGAGGTCTACCAGGAGCAGACGGCGCCGCTGGTGTCCTACTACGCGGACGAGGGCATCCTCGTGGGTGTCGACGCGACCGGTCCGGTCGAGGAGGTCACCCAGCGGGCCATGGAGGCCATCCGCCCTTTCATGGGGTAAGCCCGATGGCCGACTGCGGAGGTGGCACGGATTTCCGTGCCACCTCGCGGCTATTGTGAGGGAATTGGGCTCCCACATCTGCCCGTTGAGACCCCGGGGGGTGCCACACGTGTTCAAGAAGAACCGGCATGGAATCCAGATCAAGACGCCCGAGCAGCTCGACAAGATGCGGGCGGCCGGTCTGGTGGTCGGGCGAACGCTCGATCTGTTGAAGCGCTCCGTCGAGCCGGGGATGACACCCCTGGACCTCGACGCCATCGCCGAGAAGGCGATCAGGGATGAGGGCGCCATCCCGTCGTTCAAGGGCTATCAGGGGTTTCCCGCCACGATCTGCGCCTCGGTCAACGAGGAAGTCGTCCACGGCATCCCGACGAGCGCCCGCGCGCTGCGCGAAGGCGACGTCATCTCCATCGACTGCGGCGCCATCCTCGACGGCTGGCACGGCGACTCGGCGGTCACGGTGCCGGTGGGGGAGGTGGACCCGAAGCTCACCGAGCTCATGCGGATCACCGAGGAGTCGATGTGGCGGGGCATCGCCGCGCTGACCGTCGGCCGCCACCTGTCGGACATCGGGTACGAGGTGGAGCGCTACATCAAGTCGCAGGGCCGCTTCGGCATCCCACCCGAGTACGGCGGCCACGGCATCGGCACCGAGATGCACATGGACCCGTGGATCGCCAACCACGGCCGCCCCGGCAGGGGACCCGTGCTGGAGGCCGGGATGTGCCTGGCGATCGAGCCCATGGTCAACCTTGGTACGGAGCGCACGCGCGTACTGGCCGACGATTGGACCGTCGTGACGATCGACGGGAGGCAGTCCGCACACTTCGAACACAGCGTCGCGGTGACACATAATGGTCCTTGGGTGCTAACCGCCCTCGATGGGGGCGAAGAGCGCTTGGCGCAGCCGTAGACGAGCCGGGAGTGGTGGGTATGGCGCAGAGCCCCGAGATGCGTGCCTCGGACGTCGACAGAGATCGGGTGGCCGGCGTGCTCCGGGAGCACACCGCGCAGGGCCGCATCACGATGGACGAGTTCAACGAGCGGCTCGAACAGCTCTACCAGAGCAAGACCTACGGCGAGCTGGCCCGGCTGACCGCGGACCTGCCGGACGTGGACCTGCGCAACCCGCCCGCCAAGTTGACCGAACCCACCCCGGCGCCCAAGAGCGGCATGCACTCGGGGATGCGCGCGGCCTGGAGCGCGTGGGCCGCGGCCAGCTCGATCAACTGGGTGATCTGGCTGATCGTGAGCGTCACCTCCGGGCACATGATCTACCCCTGGCCGCTGTGGGTGATGGGTCCCTGGGGTGCGATTCTGCTGATCAGCACCATCTTCGGAGGCGGTCAGAAGCGTCAGTGAGTGTGTAGTACTGCACTGTGTGTATTCGTCCGCAGAAGGCGGCGAATGTCCTTCCTAACGTAAGCGGTGCCGGACAACAGAGGGGCTCACCCGAGCAGTCCCGGTCCGGTACGGGGAACCGTCTTACAGGAGGACACAGTGGGTATTCGTCACCTTCTCGCGGGCACCGCTCTCGCCGGCTCGATGGTCGCCGGGGCGCTGGCCATCGCTCCCACGGCCCAGGCAGACGCCGCGACCGCCACCCAGGCGCAGAGCGCCCAGGCCGGCCCGAGGCACTTCTTCGGCCCGTACTTCTCCAACGGCTCCGAGAACGGCGGCCACGAGTCGTACTTCAAGGGCTACTGGCAGCAGCGCGGGGGCAGCTACTACTTCTACGGCGACCTGTACGACCGTCACCACAACGACGGCGACTACAGCTACGTGTGGTTCAAGTACTACGACCGCCACGGCGACTTCCACCGCAACTGGTATCGGTCCGACGACCGCCGTCACTTCGACAGCATCCGCTTCAAGAGGGACTTCAAGATCCAGGTGTGCGAGGGCGGCTCGCGCAACAGCGGCTGCGGCGGCTGGCACGACGTCTTCTAAGCACATCAGCGTCTTCAAGGCACATCAGGGGGGAGTCATCCCAGGGGGTGTGCTGACTCGAGAGGGCCCGCCGGTTCGCCGGTGGGCCTTTGCTGTGCCGCCCGAACCGCTGTGCCGCTCGAATCGCTGTGCCGCTCGAATCGCTGTGCCGCTCGGCCCATTCGGGTTCGCGGGTGCGGTAAGCTGACTCGTGGTTGTGTCAGGACACCTGACACGCGTTTCGCGTTTTTGTCTCAGGTGTCGTACACTCCTTACTCGGCTCACTATGACTATCACGCGTCGGTGCCCGTTGCCGGACGCCGCTCTCTTCGAAGCGTGAGGTCGCGGCTGCTTAGTGAACCGGAGCCTCAGACGATCGATCAGTGAAACGCGAGGAATTTTGGCCAAAAAAGACGGCGCCATCGAGATCGAGGGCACTGTGGTCGAGTCGCTCCCGAACGCTATGTTCCGGGTGCAGCTTGACAACGGCCATAAGGTCCTGGCCCACATCAGCGGACGGATGCGGATGCACTACATCCGGATCCTGCCCGACGACCGGGTAGTCGTGGAACTGAGCCCCTACGACCTGAGTCGTGGGCGGATCGTCTACCGATACAAGTAAGACGTCTGAGGAACACGAAGGACAATGAAGGTAAAGCCGAGCGTCAAGAAGATCTGCGACAAGTGCAAGGTGATCCGCCGGCACGGTCGCGTCATGGTGATCTGCGACAACCTGCGCCACAAGCAGCGTCAGGGTTAGTCGCCGTAAGGCTTCTCCGAGTCCGCCCCGGTTTCAGGGAGCGGGCTCGACGCATGAGAAGCCTGAGACAGTAATCGCGCGTCACACCTGAGCAGGCGGCCTGATTTCCGGGCCGTACCACCCAGGAGACCCTCGGTCGGAGGCCGAGGCCCTCACCCCGGGCATGGGGAGGGGTCGTGAGGCGCAAGACCTCCGCCACAACGAAGGAGAATGCCCGACCATGGCTCGCCTGGTTGGCGTCGACCTCCCCCGCGAAAAGCGGCTGGAGATCGCTCTCACCTACATTTACGGAATCGGCCGCACCCGTGCGCTGGAGGTCCTCGAGGCCACCGGTGTCAGCGGCGACACCCGCGTGCACCAGCTCACCGACGCTGAGCTCGTCCCGATGCGTGACTACATCGAGGCGAACTTCAAGATCGAGGGTGACCTGCGCCGTGAGGTTCAGGCCGACATTCGCCGCAAGATCGAGATTGGGTGCTACCAGGGCATCCGGCACCGCAAGGGCCTGCCTGTCCACGGTCAGCGCACGC
This sequence comes from Nonomuraea sp. NPDC049129, assembly GCF_040648495.1. NCBI lineage: Bacteria > Bacillati > Actinomycetota > Actinomycetes > Streptosporangiales > Streptosporangiaceae > Nonomuraea > Nonomuraea sp. NPDC049129. The sequence goes on from NZ_JBEZDU010000007.1 coordinate 27,012, forward strand.
AGACCAATGCGCGCACCCGCAAGGGCAAGAAGAAGACCGTGGCCGGCAAGAAGAAGCCCGGTAAGAAGTAGTCCACGCAGCCGCGGGACCGAACACCTCAGGAGTGAAGGCAAAGGATGCCTCCTAAGAGCCGTCAGGGTGCGCCCAAGAAGGTGCGCCGCAAGGAAAAGAAGAACGTCGCTCATGGGCACGCCCACATCAAGAGCACGTTCAACAACACGATCGTTTCGATCACCGACCCCAACGGGAACGTGATCTCCTGGGCCAGCGCCGGCCACGTGGGTTTCAAGGGCTCCCGTAAGTCCACCCCGTTCGCCGCTCAGATGGCCGCCGAGAACGCCGCCCGCCGCGCCATGGAGCACGGCATGCGCAAGGTTGACGTCTTCGTAAAGGGTCCCGGCTCCGGCCGTGAGACCGCGATCCGTTCCCTTCAGGCCACCGGCCTCGAAGTGGGTTCGATCCAGGACGTCACCCCGGTTCCGCACAACGGCTGCCGTCCGCCGAAGCGCCGCCGCGTCTGACACCCAGGAGAATCTGAGAAATGGCTCGTTACACGGGTGCGGACTGCAAGCTCTGCCGCCGCGAGAAGACCAAGCTCTTCCTCAAGGGCAGCAAGTGCGAGTCCGCGAAGTGCCCCATCGAGATCCGTCCTTACCCGCCGGGTGAGCACGGCCGCGGACGTCCCAAGGAGTCCGAGTACCAGCTTCAGCTTCGTGAGAAGCAGAAGACCCGCCGCATTTACGGCGTCCTCGAGAAGCAGTTCCACAACTACTACGAGGAAGCCACCCGCAAGAGCGGCAAGACCGGTGAGGCGCTGCTCCAGATCCTGGAGAGCCGTCTCGACAACGTGGTCTACCGCGCCGGGTTCGCCCAGTCGCGCGACGCCGCTCGCCAGCAGGTCCGTCACGGACACTTCCTGGTCAACGGCAAGAAGGTCGACATCCCCTCGTACCGCGTGCGTGAGCACGACATCATCGAGGTCCGTGAGACCAAGCGCAACCTGCTCCCGTACGAGGTGGCTCGCGCCACCGCCGGTGACCGCTCGGTCCCGGCGTGGCTCGGCGTCGTACCGGACAAGGTCCGCGTCCTGATCCACCAGCTGCCGGTCCGTCAGCAGATCGACACCCAGGTTCAGGAACAGCTGATCGTCGAGTACTACTCGAAGTAAGTAGTGGTTGAGGTGCGGTTCGCCGCACCTCAACTAGGCTTGTATCGGAGTGGCGTCATATAGCGGGCGCCACACGAAAAGGGGAGACCCCACATGCTGATCGCTCAGCGCCCGACTCTTCTCGAAGAGTCGATCGACGACACCCGATCCCGATTCGTCATCGAGCCGCTGGAGCCGGGTTTCGGCTACACCATCGGCAACTCGGTCCGCCGCACGCTGCTGTCGTCCATTCCGGGCGCGGCCGTGACGAGCATCCGGATCGAGGGCGTGCTGCACGAGTTCTCGACCGTTCCCGGGGTCAAGGAAGATGTCACCGACATCATCCTCAACCTCAAGGAGCTCGTCGTCTCCTCCGAGCACGACGAGCCGGTCGTGATGTACCTGCGCAAGCAGGGCCCGGGTGAGGTAACCGCCGCCGACATCGCGCCGCCGGCCGGTGTCGAGGTGCACAACCCCGAGCTGCGCATCGCCACGCTCAACGGCAAGGCGAAGCTGGAAATGGAGCTGACCGTCGAGCGCGGTCGCGGCTACGTCTCCGCCGCGCAGAACAAGCAGCCGGGTCAGGAGATCGGCCGTATTCCGATCGACTCGATCTACTCCCCGGTGCTCAAGGTCACGTACAAGGTCGAGGCGACCCGAGTCGAGCAGCGTACCGACTTCGACCGCCTGATCCTCGACGTCGAGACCAAGCCGGCCATGAAGCCCCGCGACGCGGTGGCCTCCGCCGGTAAGACCCTCGTCGAGCTCTTCGGCCTGGCCCGTGAGCTCAACGTCGAGGCCGAGGGCATCGACATCGGCCCGTCGCCGACCGACGCCGCCCTGGCCGCCGACCTGGCGCTGCCGATCGAGGAGCTGAACCTCACCGTTCGCTCCTACAACTGCCTCAAGCGCGAGGGCATCCACACCGTGGGTGAGCTCGTCGCCCGCAGCGAGCAGGACCTGCTCGACATAAGGAATTTCGGCGCCAAGTCGATCGAAGAGGTCAAGCAGAAGCTGCACGAGATGACGCTGGCGCTCAAGGACTCCCCGCCCGGGTTCGACCCGAGCGCGGTGGCCGGCGCCGGTTACGACGACGACGACAGCGCGTACGTCGAGACCGAGCAGTACTAAGCCATCGCGAGGGCTCTGCCTCGCGACTCCCCGCGCCGAGCGGTTCCCGCTCGGCGCGGGCGACGGTAACGGCTCGCATCGCCCCTAGAGCGACTGCGACCGGCCCGACTCCGGTACCTGGTACGGCCGGGGCGGGTTAACTCACAAGGAGAACGCAATGCCCAAGCCCACCAAGGGTGCACGTCTTGGCGGCAGCCCGGCGCACGAGCGGCTGATCCTGGCGAACCTCGCCACGGACCTGTTCCGCCACGGCAAGATCCGCACCACGGTTGCCAAGGCCAAGCGCGTCCGTCCGCTGGCGGAGCGCCTGATCACCAAGGCGAAGAAGGGCGACATCCACAACCGTCGCCAGGTGCTCACGGTCGTCAAGGACAAGGGCGTCGTCCACCACCTGTTCACGGACATCGCGGTGACGTTCGCCGAGCGTCCCGGCGGTTACACCCGCATCACCAAGGTGGGCGCTCGTAAGGGTGACAACGCCCCCATGGCGGTGATCGAGCTGGTGACCGAGCCGCTGAACCCGGTTCGCGTGTCGCGCACGGAGGCTCCGGCCGCCGCTGCCGCTCCCGCTCCCGCCGCTGAGGCCGAGACTGAGGCGCCGGCTGCCGCGGAGACCGCCGCGTCGGACGAGGCCGCCACGGCTGAGGCCGCTGACTCGGGTTCGGCCGAGGCTGAGGCCGGCGAGGCGAAGAAGGACGAGGCCTGATCCGTCAGGTCGGCTGAAGTCGGGCCCAGATCCCCTCTACGCGGGGATTCCGGGCCCAGTTGAATCGGGCTCGGGCCCCTCTTGCGGGGGTTCGGGCCTGTTCGCGTTTTGGGGAGGGCGATGGTGGTACGGCTCCGGCTTGATCTCGGCTATGACGGGACCGACTTCTCCGGGTGGGCCAGGCAGCCGGGGCTGCGTACGGTCCAGGGGGAGATCGAGCAGGCTCTCGGCAGGATCCTGCGGCTGGCCGAGCCACCGGCGCTGACTGTCGCCGGGCGTACGGATGCCGGGGTGCACGCGCGTGGGCAGGTGGCGCACGTCGATCTTCCCGTGGAGGCGTTCTCCGCCCTCGACCGCAACCACCGGAGATCCGCCGGGTCCGAGCCTGTGGCGGGTTTTCCGGCTGTCGGCTCCATGGGAGTCGGCGCGGTGTTGCCGCTGGACGTGGATGAGCGGCTCGCTACACTCCTGCGGCGGCTGGCCGGGGTACTGGAACCAGACGTGCGCGTTCATCGGGTCTCCGTGGCTTCTGAGGGCTTTGACGCGCGGTTCTCCGCTCTGTCACGGCGGTACGCGTACCGCGTGAGTGACGCGGCCGGTGGGGTGGATCCGTTGCGGCGCCGGGAGGTGGTCTGGCACAACCGGCCGCTGGACCTGGACGCGCTGAACGCGGCGGCCACGCATCTGCTCGGCGAGCACGACTTCGCCGCCTTCTGCAAGAAGCGCGAGGGGGCCACCACGATCCGGCGGCTGCAACGGCTCGACTGGGTGCGGGAAGGCGACGGGGTGCTGGTCGCCACCGTGGTCGCCGACGCGTTCTGCCACTCGATGGTGCGGTCGCTGGTCGGCTCTCTCCTGTCGGCCGCCGATGGGCGCCGGCCCGTCGAGTGGCCCGGGCAGGTGCTGGGGCGGGCCGTACGGGACTCCGGGGTGCATGTGGCGCCCGCGCACGGCCTGTGCCTGGAAGAGGTGACCTACCCGCCGGACGCGGAACTCGCCGCGCGCGCCCTCGCGACCCGGCGCGTCCGCACGCTGGGCGATGATCCGCCCGCGATCGACGAGCCGTAACCCGGCGGGTCCGTACGTGGGCGGTGACTCGCCCGCGATCGACGAGCCGTATCCCGGCGCGTCGATCCGCCCGCTGTCGACGAGCCTGGCCCCGTGCCGAGCGGGTTGTCAGTCGTTGGTGAGGCGGCGTTCCAGGGCCTGGGAGGTCTGGTCGCGGAAGGCGCCGCTGACCTTGCCGAGTGTCTTCTCCTTGGTGCCGGGTGTGTGGCCGTCGGCGTACGTGGCGTAGCTGAAGACGATGTAGCGGCCCCAGACCAGCCCCGCGGCGTAGCCGCCCGCGATCTCCACGCGTTCGCCGCCCGTGCCCGCCGCCGCGGGCAGGCCGCGGAACCAGACGTTGCGGCCGAGGTTCTTGGCCTTGTCGGCGCTCATGGCGGCCTCTTTGGTCGGCAGTACGGCGATGCCGGTCGTCACGGCGTAGCGGCGCTTGGTGTCCACGTACGTCGCTCGTACGATCCGGCTGCACTTCTGCTCGCGCAGCGCGTCGGCGAAGGGACCGGAGGCGGCCTTCTCGCAGCTCCCCGTCATGTCGGTCTTGACCTTGGAGAAGACGGCTCCCTCCGCCTCGATCTTCTTCTTCGGGAACGCCTCGGAGAGCGACATCTTGCGCGGGTCGGTCTGCTCGGAGTTGAGGATCGAGGTGGCGGGGACGACCGGAGTCGTGGAGGCATCGGGGCTGACGATGGCCGGGGGTGCCGTCGTCGGCGGTTCCTTGGCGGCCGTCGTGGCGGCGGGCGGCGGGGCGCTCACCGACTTGTAGGCGAAGAAGCCGCCCGTGGCGACGCCTGCCAGTGCGAGCACGCCCAGGGTGATGAAGAGGGTTTTCCGGCCCGCCGGCTTGCCGGGCTGGCCGGTGGCGGGCGGTGTCGCCTGGAACGGCGACTGCTTGAACGGTCCCTGCCCGTAGGCGGCGGGCGGTGTGGAGCGGTCCTGCGCGGCCGGGACGGGCAGGGCGGGGGTGGGTTTCTGGCCCCATACCTCGAACGGGAGGTCGGGGACGTTGCCCTTCTGTTCGGTGCCCTTCTGTTCGGTCCCGCCAGGGGGGATCGGCGGCCAGACCGGGACGTCGCTCGGCTCGGCCGGGTGTCCGGCGGCGTGCGGGTCGAAGGCGGGTGGTGGGGTGCCGGCGTCGAAGGCGTGCGGGCGAGCGTTGGGGCCGAAGGCGTGGGGGGCCGTCGCGTCGAACCCCGGCGCGGTCGCATTCGGGTCGAAGGCGGGCCCGGTGGTGTTCGGGTTGAAGGTGCTGGGGGCGCCGGTGTCGGGGTTGAAGGCGTGGGGGGCTGTCGCGCCGGACGCGGGCGTAGTGGGGTTCGCGCCGGACGCGGGCGTAGTGGGGTTCGCGTCGAAGGTGGGATCGGTGGCGTTCGGGTCGAAGGTCGGTGGGGCCGCCTCATTGACGGCGAAGGGGCGGGCGGACGCGCCCCTCGCGTCGTAGGGGGCGGTCAGGTTCGGGTCGGTCTGGTAGTCCTCGGCGTCCTCCGAGGGGTCGGCCTCTTCGTAGTCGGCCGCGGGCTGTCCGAACGTGGGGCCCTTGGTCGTCGGCCCGCCGTACACGGAGCTCTTGGGCGCGGGGTCGCTGTCGCCGGATGTGGGGGCTCCGGGCGGGATGATGCCCCCCGGGCGGGTGGGGGAGTCGTCCGGGGGCGAGCTGTCCGATGGGACGTTCCAGGGCGATGTCGGGGCGGACACGTCGTCGGAATCCGGTTCCACGGCGAGTTCGCCCGTGGCGGCGGGCCAGGGCGGCATGGCGGGCGGGTCCGAGACGGGGGCGGGCCATACCTGCATGCCCGCGGCCGCCGCGGTGAAGGCCGGTGGCGGCTCCCACGACGGCGCACCGGGCACCACAGGGTCGACCGCCCAGGTGGCGGGCTCCTCGGGGATGGGTGCGGGCCAGGCGCCGGACGCCGGAGACCATCCGGCGCCGGGCCGGCCGGGAGCCGGGGCGTCCTGTCCCGGTTCGGCGCTCGGCCACGAGGGCTGGGGACCGGAGGGCGGACTGCCCGATTCGGACTCGGCGGACTGCCATGGAGGCTGAGCGCCCGGCCCGCCGGTGTGTGACGGAGGCTGGGCGCCTGGCCCGGCGGGGTGTGACGGAGGCTGAGCGCCTGGCCCGGCGGGGTGTGACGGAGGCTGAGCGCCTGGCGCCGGGCTGTGCGACGGAGGCTGGGCGCCCGGTCCCGGAGCGGTGGGTGGCCGCGTGGGTGCGGAGCCGGCGGGCGGAGGGCCCGCGGCAGGAGGTCGCGGAGACGGGGACGGGGTGCCGGGCTGGGCGCCGAGGTTGCGGGGCAGGCGGCCGCGCATGGGGCGCGGCGGGCCCTGAGGGTCGGCGAACCAGTCGTACGGCGCGGCGTCGTCGCCCGCCACCTCCCACGGCTGCGCGCCGGGGAAGGCCGGCAGGCCGGGAAGGTCGGACTGGTCCTCGGCCGAGGCCGGGTCCGACGGCTGCGGTTCGAACGGCTGCCACTCGGACGGCGAGTCGAAGGCCGATGCCCCGGTCACCGTCTGCTCAGCATCCGATGGCGTACCCGGGAAAGCGGGCAGCATGTCATGACCGGCATCGTCATAAGCGGCACTCCCGTAAGCGGCACTCCCGTAAGCGGCACTCCCGTAACCGGCGCTGTCAGAGCCGGAGTCAGCGCCCGCGCCGGGCTCCGGTGGCGATGCTGGAGTAGCTCCGGGCGCCTCGTGAGACGCCCGTGACTCGGGATATTGAAGGGGCTGGCCGAAGCTCGGCGGTGGCGTCGCCGGTGCGGCCGAGCCGTCAGATTCCCTACGATCGTTGTCAGACCCAGGTTCCTGGCCACGCATAAGGGGGAGCCTAGCGAGAGTCGCGAGATCGTTATGCCGGTATGGGCGTTCCCGACTGGATCATCGATGCCGTTTGGGTACGTATCAAAAGGTTTGAGGCTTTCAGCTGCCCGGGTGGCCGGTCAGCGTGCGGGAGTCAAGGGCCTTGAAGACGGTGGCCTTGGTGATGTCGTCGACCGCCTGGAAGAGCTTCTTCTGCCCCTTCTTGTCGGGCTTGCTGCCGTCCTTGTTCTGGAACCAGATCATGACGGCGTAGTGGCCGTGCATCCACATCTGGGTGCCGCCGCTCCCGGTGCCGAGGCTCTTGGTGAGCGAGTCCTTGCCGGCCAGCGGCTTGACGTAGTCGGTCTTGCTGCCGACCGACTGCACCTTGGTCGCGGTCTTGCTGGACTTGAGGTTGGCCACGCCGACCGTGCCCATCAGCTTGCCGGCCTTGTCGCGGAAGCTCGCGCGGATGATCTGCGTACACTTGCCGGCCTTGAGGGCCTTCTGCAGCTTGTCGCCGACGGCTCCGTCGGAGCACTTCTTGACCTTGCTGGTGACGGTCATCGTGTACGAGCGGCCGCCGACGGCGATCTTCTTGGTCGCGAACAGCTCCTTGACCGTGAGCGGCTCGGGGTCGGTCTTGCGATCGGCCGCGTAGCTGTACTTGCCGGGAGGGGACGACGGCAGCGGCGCGGAGGTGCGGCGGGCCGCCTGGGTCTCGGCCTGGTCGGCGCCGCCTGACTTGAACATCACCACGAGGCCCGCGACGAACAGGCCGAGCACCGCGACGCCGCCGAGCGTGAACCAGAGCGGCCCACGCGAGCGTTTGCCCTCGTCGTAGGGGCTCCATGTCGTGCTGCGGCGCGCCGGTTCGGCGACCGGCTCGGCCGCGGCCGGTTCCTTGGCCCTGCGACCGGTGGCAGCCCCGATCGGTTCGAAGGGGTTGCGGGAGCCGCCGGGTTCGGCCGTGTCACGGGCCCTGCGAGAACGGCGGGGGGTGCTCTCCGTGCTGGTGTCACGTTCGTCGGGAAAACCCATGCGGCGACATTACCGTGAAGTGGTCATGAGTAGCCGAAGTCCTGCGTCCACCACGGACCGCCGGCCCCGGCCACCACGCCGACGCCGATGGACTCGATGCGGCAGTTGAGGATGTTCTGGCGGTGGTCCTTGCTGTCGAGCCAGCCGCGGACCGCTTCTTCGGGAGAGGTGTAGCCGCGGCCGATGTTCTCGGCGGCGCCCGCGCGGTATCCGGCGCGCTCCATCCGGTCCCACGGCGAGGAGCCGTCGGGGGAGTCGTGGGTGAAGCGGCCGCTGCTCGCCATCTCAAGGGAGTGCGCGCGGGCGGAGCGGGTCAGCCTCGCGTCGGTCCGGAGGCGGCCGCAGCCGCGCTTGAGCCTGGCGGCGTTGGTGAGGCTGACGACCTTGGCCGCCATCGCCGGCGACATCTCGGCGGTCTGCTCGCCGAGCACCCGCGTGGGATCTTCGGCGGTGTAGCCGGGCACCATGTTGCCGTCCGGGCTCTTCGTGGGCTTGGCCCTGACGCTGCCGCGCGGGACCCCGGCGGTGCTCTCCCTGGGGATGCGGCCCGCGTACGGCAGCGCCTTCTTGGCCGTGGGCGTGACCGTGGGCTTGGCCTTGGCCGCGGCGGGCGGGGCCGTCTCGTTGAGGTAGATGTGGCCGGTTTCTTCGACGTTGTCCGTCAACCGCCCGATCAGCACACCCGTGAACAGAACCGCCATAAGACAGGCGAGCACCCCCAGATGGTTCCGGCGCCGTGCGCTCCGCTGGGTGTGCCGGGTGAGAGAGGTGTGCCACATGCCACACCCAACGATAGAGATGTCTGGTCCTGGGAAAGAAGGGATCCCAGGGAACCGAAATCGAACCGTTCTGTGTCAGGTAGACTGATCGCAGGTTACCGGTCTTTTGACCAGCACCCTTAAATGCGGGTAGCCTAATCAATCGTTGTGTGCATAGGTCCAGCGCGACCGATGCGCGGCGCGTCCGGCGTCATCTCCCATCATCGAGCCCATCGGGCCGGGGAGACGGAAGGTCCGGGCTGCCGTGTGCCCGCACCGACCGACCCTAGAGCTGTCGCTTCCCGACAGCGCCGAAGACGCGAGCATAAAGAAGGCTACGACCGTGCGCACGTACTCACCGAAGCCCGCCGACGTTCAGCGTCAGTGGTACGTCATCGACGCGACCGATGTCGTGCTGGGCCGGCTGGCCAGCCACGTCGCGATCCTGCTCCGCGGCAAGCACAAGCCGATCTTCGCCAACCACGTCGACACCGGCGACTTCGTCGTCGTCATCAACGCGGACAAGATCGCGCTCACCGGCAACAAGCGTGAGCAGAAGAAGGCCTACCGCCACTCGGGTTACCCGGGCGGTCTGCGTTCCGTCAGTTATGGCGAGCTCATGGACAAGCGGCCGGACAAGGCCGTCGAAAAGGCCGTCAAGGGCATGCTGCCGAAGAACTCCCTCGGCCGGAAGATGGCCAAGAAGCTCAAGGTCTACGCGGGGTCCGAGCACCCGCACCAGGCCCAGCAGCCGGTGCCGTTCGAGATCACCCAGATCGCCCAGTAGTAGTCCGAAAGATTTAGAGGAGAACCGTGGCTGAGCCCACCGGTGTCGAGACGGCCGTCGAGGCCGAGGTGGAAGAATTCTCCGGCGAGGAGTTCCCTTCCGAGTACACCACCGAGTCCACCGCCAGCGCTGACGCTCCCGTGCGCAAGCCCGTCACCACGGGCAACTCGTACGGCACCGGTCGCCGTAAGGAGGCGATCGCCCGCGTGCGCATCGTCCCCGGCACCGGCAAGTGGACGATCAACGGTCGTTCGCTGGACGTCTACTTCCCCAACAAGGTCCACCAGCAGATCGTCAACGAGCCCTTCGTGGTGCTCGGCGCCGAGGAGGCGTTCGACGTCATCGCGCGCATCGACGGTGGCGGCGTGACCGGCCAGGCCGGCGCGCTGCGCATGGGCCTGTCCCGTGCGCTGGCGATCCTTGATGTCGAGACCAACCGAGCGCCGCTGAAGAAGGCCGGCTTCCTCACCCGTGACGCCCGCGCCACGGAGCGGAAGAAGTACGGCCTCAAGAAGGCCCGTAAGGCTCCGCAGTACAGCAAGCGCTAAATTGGCGCGTCTTTTCGGCACCGACGGGGTTCGTGGGGTCGCTGGTCGCGACCTCACGGCGGAGCTCGCCATGGACCTCTCGGTCGCGGCGGCTCACGTCCTCGGCGATGCGGGCGCGTTCACGGCCACAGGACGTCGTCCTGTGGCCGTCGTAGGCCGGGACCCGCGTGCCTCGGGGGAGTTCCTCGAGGCCGCAGTGGTCGCCGGCCTTGCGTCGTCCGGAGTGGATGTGCTGCGCCTCGGCGTGCTGCCCACCCCGGCCGTCGCCTACCTCACCGCCGCGCTCGGCGCCGACATCGGCGTCATGCTGTCGGCGTCGCACAACGCGGCACCGGACAACGGCATCAAGTTCCTGGCCCGGGGCGGTTTCAAGCTGTCCGACGCGGTCGAGGACGAGATCGAGCGGCGGCTCGGCGAGGACTGGACCTTTCCCGTCGGCTCCGCCGTGGGCCGGGTGCGTGATGCCTACGGTGAGGCCGACCGCTACATCTCCCATGTGCTGACCACGGTCAGTGGCCGGCTCGACGGTCTCGACATCGTCGTCGACTGCGCACATGGCGCCGCTCACATGGTCGCCCCCGAGGCGCTGGTGCGATCCGGAGCCAGGGTGGAGGCCATCGGCGCGCGGCCCGACGGCCTCAACATCAACGCCGGCTACGGCTCCACCCACCTGCCCAAGCTGCAGCAGGTCGTCGTCTCGCGCGGCGCCGACCTCGGCATCGCGTATGACGGCGACGCCGACCGCTGCCTGGCGGTCGACCACACCGGCGCGATCATCGACGGCGACCAGATCATGGCGATCCTCGCGGCCGACATGCACGCCGAGGGCACGCTGGCCAAGGACACTGTGGTCGCGACCGTGATGTCCAACCTGGGCTTCAAGCTGGCCATGCGCGAGGCGGGCATCCACGTCGTGGAGACCGCGGTGGGCGACCGCTACGTGCTGGAGCGCATGAAGTCCGACGGCTACAACCTGGGTGGTGAGCAGTCGGGGCACGTCATCATGCTCGACCACGCGACCACCGGCGACGGCCTGCTCACCTCGCTGCACCTGCTCTCGGTCGTGGCCAGGTCGGGCAAGTCGCTGCGCGAGCTGGCCGCGGTGATGACGCCGCTGCCGCAGATCCTGATCAACGTCAAGGACGTGGACCGGGGCAAGGCGTCGGTGCCCGAGCTCACCGAGGCCGTGGCGCTGGCGGAGAAGGAGCTGGGTGAGACGGGCCGGGTGCTGATCAGGCCCAGCGGCACCGAGCCGATGATCCGCGTGATGGTCGAGGCCTCGTCCGAGGAGCACGCCTCCGAGGTCGCCGGTCGGCTGGCCGACGTGGTCCGGGTCGCCTGCGTCTGAGGCTTTTCCGGTGAGGGGCACGGCGGCGCCGTGCCCCTCACGCGTATCCTGCGGCTGGTGAGCGTGACTGTGCTGATCACCGGTGGGCGGGCGCCCGTGGCGCTGGACCTGGCCAGGAAGTTCGCCAGGTCGGGTGCGCGGGTCGTGGTGGCCGAGAGCTCGCGGGCGCAGCTCTGCGCGCGGTCCTCGGCCGTGGCGGTGAGCCATCGGGTGCCGCCGCCCAACCGGGCTCCCGAGGCGTTCGCCGACGCGCTGGCCGACATCGTCAAGCTGGAGGGCGTGCGGCTGGTCGTACCCACCTGCGAGGAGATCTTCTGGGTGGCCCGAGGGCGGAAGCGGCTGCACTGCGAGGTGCTGGCCGAGCCGCTCGGGACCCTGCGGGCGTTGCACAGCAAGTGGGAGTTCGTCCAGCTGGCGAAGGGTTTCGGGCTGTCGGTGCCCGAGACGGCGCTGGTGACGTCGCAGGCCGACCTGGCCGGGATCCGGCGCCCGTTCATCCTGAAGCCTGTTTTTTCGCGCTTTGGTACGAAAGTGCAGGTTGTACGGGGAAATATCGCGTTAAGGGCGGGCGAGGGGCCCTGGGTGGCTCAGGAACTGCTCGACGGGACGCAGATCTGCACCTACTCCGTGGCGGTGAAGGGGCGATTGGTGGCTCATGCCGCCTACGCGGTGGAGTTCACGGCTTCTGGGGCTTGTGTGAGTTTCGAGCCGGTGGAGCACGCCGAGGTGGACGCCTGGGTGACGGAGTTCGTCGCGCGGGTCGGATTCAGCGGGCAGATCGCCTTCGACTTCATGGTCGGCGACCGGGTGCTGCCGATGGAGTGCAATCCACGGGCCACCAGCGGGGTCCATCTGCTGGGCGACGAGCTGGCCGGGGTGCTGCTCGGTGACGTACCCGACCGGCCGCTGCGGCCCGCGCCGGGCACGCGGGCGATGATCGGGCTGGCGATGCTGGGCTTCGGCCTGGCGGGAGTACGCTCCTGGCCGGAATTGCGCCGGTGGGCGAGCGTGGTGTCGGCCGCTGACGACGTGATCGCGGTGGAAGGGGACCGGGGGCCGTTCCTGGCGCAGTTCGGGGTGCTGTGGGAGAACTGGATCCGCTCGTTGTGGACGCGGCGGTCACTGATCGAGTGCTCGACGTACGACATCGAGTGGGACGGCCGGTGAAGGCCGAGCTGTTCACGAAGGACACCCTCGGCGAGCTGCCCTGGCCCGACACCGAGGACGGCGCCTACGCGCGTGACTACCTGGTGCCGCTGGTCGAGCACGGGACCGAGGCGTTCGTCACCAATGTGGCCACGACCTACGGGGTGCTGCTCGTGGACGGGCGCATTGTCCTGCCGGTGTCGGTCAATGATGGTGAACAGGGGAACGCGTGGGTGTGCTCGCCGTACACGCACTATGTGACCTATGCCGGTGAGGAGCTGCGCGTGCTCGGCAGCGGGGTGCTGCGCGCGGTGCTGGCGGCTGCGCTGGCCGCGCTGGGCGCGCTGTGCCGGTGGGCGGAGCTGGACCGGGTGGTGCTGGTCAACAACTGGCTGCTGTCCACGAACCTCTATCCGGCCATCGAGCCCGCCCATGAGCGGGCCGCCATCCGCTTCCTGCGGGAGCGGTTCCCCGGGCACGCCGTCGGGTTCTGCTCGGTGAACCGGCGGATCGACGGCTGTGTGATGGTGCCGGGGCGGCGGATCTACCTGGTGCGGCCGGGGGAGCAGGAGGCCCGGCATCGCAAGCGGTGGCGGCGCGATCTGCGGCTGATCGGGCGCAGAGGGTATGAGGTGGTGCGGCCGGGAGAGGGTGATGCGGCTCGGGTGGTCGAGCTCTATGACCTGCTTTATCTGGATAAGTACTCACGGAACAATCCGCAGTTCACCGAGCGGTTCGTCCGCGAGACCATGCGGGCGGGCACGATCACCTACTGGGCGCTGGCCAGGGACGGGCGGATCGACGGGGTGCTCGGCTACTTCCACCGCGACGGGACGCTGACCACGCCGATCTTCGGCTACGACACCGCGCTGCCGCAGGGGATCGGGCTCTACCGGATGCTGAGCGCGCTGGTCTACCAGATCGCTGTGGACGAGGGGCTGTCGGTCAACGACAGTGCGGGTGCGGGGGAGTTCAAGCGGCTGCGTGGGGCGGTGCCGGAGATCGAGTATCGGGCCGTGTACGTCGGGCATCTGCCATGGCGGCGGCGTACGGGGTGGGTGATGCTGGCCTGGCTGCTCGACCGGGTCGCGGTGCCGGTCATGCGGCGTTACGAGCTTTGAGGGCTTTTGAGGGCTTTTGAGGGAGTGGGATGCGGAGTGATCTGCTGGCTCAGGTGTTCGCCGCCTGTGAGCGTACGCCCCGGGCGACGGCGATCGTGGGGGCGCGGGGGCGGGAGCTGACGTTCGGCGGGCTGCGCGAGCGGGCGCTGCGCATCCGCGACCGGCTGGTGGCGGAGGGGCTCGGGCGCGGCGACGGCGTGCTGTACGCCGTCGAGCCCTCGCCGGACGCGATCGCCGTGGCGCTGGGCGTGGTCGCCGCGGGCGGGGTGCTGGTGCTGGCCGATCCCGGCCTCGCGCCGGAGATCCTGCGGGCCCGGCTCCGGCTGGCCCGGCCGCGCTGGGTGGTGGCGGGGTCGCTGCTGTACGCGGTCACGTCGTTCGCGCCGCTGCGCGCGCTGGCCAGGCGCCGGGGCGTGCTCCTGCCCGGCCTTCGCGATCCGCTGCCGGAGCTGGAACTGCGCCACGCCTACACCGGCCGGTGGCTGCCCGGCGTGCCGAGAGCGGCGGTACGGTTACGCGGCCTGGACGGCCCGCCGCTCCACGCCGGCCCTGGTCCCGGCATCGACCCCGGCGCGGGCGCCGGTCTGGGTGCGGATGCGGCCGACGCGACCGGGGCGGGTGCGGTCGGCGCGATCGGTGCGAGTTGGGGTGAAGTGGATGATCCGGCGGCGGTGATCTTCACTTCCGGTACCACCGCGCACCCAAGGGCCGTCGTCCACACCCGCGCGTCCCTCGCCGCCGGGCTGGAGATCTTCAGGGACCGCTTCCCCGTCGAGCCCGGCGACGTCGTCCACACCGACGGCCTCATGCTCGGCCTGCCCGCGCTCATCGGCGGCGCCACCTGGTCGATGCCCGGCCCGGCCAAGCTGATCTTCGAGCGCCGGGTGACCCACCTGTACTGCGTGCCCGTCGAGCTGGCCGGGCTCGTCGCCCGGGTGGAACGGCTGCCGGAGAGCCTGCGCCACCTGCTGCTCGGCTCGGCTCCCGCGCCCCCTGCCGTACTGCGGAAGGCGATCGCCGCCGCACCCGGCGCGGAGGTGCTGAGCGTGTACGCGATGACGGAGGCGCTGCCGATCGCGCTGGCGAGCGCGGCCGAGAAGCTGGCCTGCGCCGAGGGAGACCTGCTCGGTGCGCCGCTGCCGGGAGTCGGCGTGCGGTTCACCGAGGATCAGGAGCTGGTCGTCAGCGGCCCGCACGTGGCGCGCGGCTACCTGGGCGAACCGCCGCACGACGAGGTGGCCACCGGCGACCTGGTCCGCCTGGACGGACAGGGCCGCCTCGTCCTGCTCGGCCGGAAGAAGGACATGATCCTTCGCGACGGCTTCAATATCTACCCGAGCCTGTACGAACCGGCCATCGCCGCGCTGCCCGGCGTGGCCGACGCGGCCATCGTCGGCCTGGCCGATCCGGTCACCGGGGACGAGGAGGTCGTACTGGCGCTGGTGCCCGGCGACGGCTTCCAGGAGGCGGCGGTACGCGCCCGGCTGCCCGCGCTGGTCGACGCGGGCGCGCTGCCCGACCGGATCGCGGTGCTCCCGGACTTCCCGCGATCCAGCAGGCGCAAGCTCGACCGGGCGGCCCTGCGCGCGGCCATCGGCCGCCCGTGAGCTATTCGTCGCCCGTCAGTGTGAAGACGCGCAGCCGCTGTCCCGCCCAGAGCACCGCACCCAGCGTCACGATGATCAGCGCCGGTACGGCGAAGCCGAGTGTCACGTTGGCCTCCAGGAACGGGTTGCCGGAGAGCTGGTCGGCGATCGTCAGAGCCCACTGCTGGATGGAGAACTTCTGCGCCCCCGGTACGAACGTGCCGACCAGCGTCTCCCACAGCAGCGCGTAGATGATCCCGATCGTGACCGCGTGCCGGGTCAGGATGCCGAGCAGCAGGAACACCGCGGCGTAGGCGATGCCTGCGCACAGCGCGCCGACCGCGAAGCCCACCGCGAGGCCGTCCTCGTTGCCCACCAGCAGCCAGGCCGCGAAGTACGTCGGGACCGCCGAGAACACCGCCAGCAGCGATGCGGCCACCAGGAACTTCGTCTGCGCTATGACCGGCCGGGAGATCGGCTTGGACATCAGGTGGATGATCGTGCCGTCGTCGATCTCCGGGGCGATCACCCCGGTGCCCGCGATGAGGCCGAGCAGCGGAAGCATCGTGCCGATGGCGAACTTGTCCATCAGCAGTTCGGCCGAGTGCGGGTCGTGGCCGCCGAACACCCGCAGCATGACGGCCAACCCGATCAATGCGAGCGGTAGCAGAAGCAGAAGGAAGATCCTCCGCCTGCCCAGCAACGCCCGGTAAGTGATACCAGCAACGACCGGATTCATTGCCCCACCCCATCGGTCGCTGGGATCCGGTGTCTTCCTCGCGGGTTCATCACGTGCTCCGGTTGATCAGGTAGGCGAAGACGCTCTCCAGGTCCTCGTCGGCGGGGGAGACCTCGTGCAGGCGGATCCCTTCGGTGCGGGCGACGCGCGGTAGCAGCCACGCGAAGCGCCGGAACTCGACCGCCTGGATCTCCAGCCCGCCCGCGCCGAGCGAGACGCCGCCCGCCGAGCTGTCGAGCATCAGGGCGGCGGCGAGCTTCCTGTCGTCGCTCGACCGGATCCTGAACAGGTGCGGCCGGTCGGTCATCAGCCGGCGGATCTCGCGGAAGTTGCCCGAGGCGGCGTGCCGGCCCGCGACCAGTACCTCGATCTGCTGGGCGACCCGCTCGACCTCCTCCAGGATGTGCGAGCTGAACAGGATCGTCTTCCCCGCCGTGCCCATGGAGCGGATCAGGTCCATCAGGTGCAGCCGCTGGCGCGGGTCCATGCCGTTGAACGGCTCGTCGAGCAGCAAAACCGGCGGGTCGTGGACGAGCGCGGCGGCGACCTTCACCCGCTGGCGCATGCCCTTGGAGTAGGTCTCGACGCGGCGGTCCTTGGGCTCCTCCATCTCGACCGTGGCCAGCGCCTTGCGGGCGGCCTCGATCGGATCGGGAAGTCCGTGGAGCCGGGCGGCGGACAGGACGAACTGCCAGCCGGTGAGGAACCCGTAGACACCCTCCCGTTCAGGAACCAGGCCGATGTTCTTATAGATGTGGTGGTTTTTCCAGATCTGGGTGCCGTCCATCGTCACCGTGCCGCCCGAGGGGGCCAGGAACCCGGCCATCAGGTGCAGCAGTGTCGACTTGCCCGCGCCGTTGGGGCCGAGCAGGCCGGTGACGCCGGGACCGATCGTCATCGTGACGTCGTTGACCGCCACCACGTTGCCGTACCAGCGAGAGACCTGTGCGAGCTCGATCTTCATCGGGCGGCCGCCTTCCGATAGCGGGCCGCGAGCGCCGCCAGGCCGATCCCGATGAGCACGACCACGAGGATCGCCGGGACGGGCCCCGGCGGGTAGCCGCCGTCCGGAACGTTGGCCGTGGTGCTGAACAGCCACACCTGTACGGCGTCGACCAGCCAGAACGGGTTGAGCAGCCAGGCCCACGCGGCTCCCGACTCGTTGCCCGTCGAGGACAGCGTGCCGTAGATGACCGGGACGGAGGCCGAGGTGAGCAGATAGAGGGCGATGACGGAGGCGACGCCGAGCCCGCGCCTGGGCGTCAGCGAGGCGATGGCCAGGCCGAACGACGACAGCAGGAGCGCGAGCACCAGCGCCATGGCCAGGGCCCCGAAGTACTCCTTGGTCTGCGGCGGCCCGTCCATGTCGATGAGCAGTTCGCCCACGTAGATCAGCGTGAGCGGCACGGCGAGCAGCAGGAACAGCGCCGCGGTCATGGCGATGACCTTGGCGGCCACGTACTCGGCGATCGTGACCGGACGTGACAGGTACAGCGGCAGCACCCGGAAGCGCAGGTCGGGCGCCACGACCGTCGGCGCCTGCGCGGCCAGGAAGATGGCCACGACCGGCTGCATGTAGGTCGCGAAGCCGCTGTAGGCCATGCCGCGCTGCTTCAACAGGGCCATCATCGCGATCGACACGACCGCGGGCAGCAGCATGATGACGCCCAGGGCGAACGGAATGATCTTGCTGCGTGCCGTACGCCCGAGGCCGAAGACGCCGCGCAGGCTGTGGACGGTGAGCGCGCGCGTCGAGTAGCCGCGGCCGAGTCGCGGACCGTCGTAATGGCGGTAACCGATGTCATAGATCTCAGACACCCGCGTCGACCTCCTCCCTGAAGACGTCCTCGATGCGGTGGCGGCCCTGTTCCAGGCGAATCAGGCAGAGGTCGAGATCGACGGTCGCGTCGCGGATCGCGTCGAACGTCTCCGGGCCCGCCACCTTGACCAGCAGCAGGCGGCCGTGCTGGACGGCGCTGTGGCCGAGCTCGGACAGCCGCTCGGCGAGCGGCTGCGTGCCCTCCTCGACCTCGACCGTGACGGTCTGCGTGGCCTGGGTGAACTCGGCGATCGCGGAGGAGCGCAGCAGCCGGCCCCCGTCGATGACGATCACGTGGTCGCAGATCCGCTCCAGCTCGCCGAGCAGGTGCGAGGTGACGAGCACGCTGATGCCGAAGTCGGTGCCGATGCGCCTGATCAGCGCCAGCATCTCGTCCCGGCCGCGCGGGTCGAGCCCGTTGGTCGGCTCGTCAAGGAATACCAGCTTGGGGTCGTGCACGAGCGCCTGGGCCAGCTTGACCCGCTGCTTCATGCCGGTGGAGTAGCCGCCGATGGCGCGGTAGCGCTCCTCGGCCAGGCCGACGTGGCGCAGCACGTCGGCGGCGCGCTCGCGGGCCGCCGTACGCGGCAACCCGGACATCTGGGCAAGGTGGACGACCAGCTCGGTGGCGGACACGTCAGGGGGAAGACAGTCGTGCTCGGGCATGTAGCCCACGAACCTGCGGATCTCGGCGCCCTGCGTGGTCACGTCGAGATCGAGCACCCGCGCGCCGCCCCCGGTCGGGGGCAGCAGGCCCAGCAGGATCTTGATCAGCGTCGACTTGCCGGCGCCGTTAGCCCCGACCAGGCCGGTGACACCGGACCCGACGGTGACCGTCAGCTGGTCGAGTGCCGTGACGGTCGGGAAGCGTTTGGTCAGCCCCTCGGTAGCGAGGATGTGCATGGTCCGGACCCTACCGGCCGGGTATGGGGTGTGGCCTCGTTCACACGGATGAACGATGTCCTACTTGAGGCCAGAATTTCCGCTGGATGGCCAAGGTGACGGTGCCCGAGATGATCATTCCGGCGATGTTCAGCGCGAGTTGCGCGACCGATCCGCCGACCTCGCCCCAATCGCTGAGCGCCAGCGCCACGGCCACGTAACCGGCGGCGGGAACCGTGGTGACCGAGATGAAGACGCCGATCAGGGCCGACGACTTGCCCGCCGTGATCGACAGCACCCCGGCGGCGCCCGCCAGCAGCGCCACGATGAACGACCAGCGGTCGGGCTTGACGATGAACTGGACCTCCTGGTTCACGCGCAGGTTGCTCAGGTCGATCCAGCCCATCCAGCGCGAGACCAGCGCGCAGGCGAACGTGATCGCGATCGCCACCGCGAACCCGACGACCAGGGTCTTGAGCGAGGTGATGATCAGTCGGCTCCGGCCGCGGAGCAGGCCGAAGCAGATGGCCGCGATGGCGCCGAACTCGGGTCCGAGCACCATCGCGCCGACGATCAGGATGGGCGAGTTCTGCAGGACGCCGATGCCCGCGAGCTGCGTGGCGATCGCGAGGAACGCCAGGTACGCCCACGTGATGCGCGACTCGGCCTGCACCCTCTGGGCGAGCTCCGCCCAGATGACCGCGTCGTCGGGGTCGCCGGGAGCCTCCTCGACGGCGTCCGTGGCGACCTTGGACAGGGCCAGATGCACCTGCTCGACGGCGATCGACCCCTCGTCCTGCACCCACTTGAGCCGGTCGATCACCTCGTTGGCCGCTTCGCGCGCGACGTCGCAGAGGATCAGATCGCCCTTCGGCTCGCGGGCCGCGCCGGGCAGCACGGCGACGTTGGTGACGCCCGTGCACTCGTCGAGCACGGCCGTCACCTCCTCCGTACGGGTGGACGGGGTGATCAATCGCAGATGTAGCACTGGGTCATTCTTGTCCATTGGATGTTGATGGGCCGTTGACTACCGTACGCGAGGGTCTCTCACATGAGGCAGACGTTCAGGTGTCACGAGGACGGCGAGGACTGCTGGTTCGCCGACATAGACGATCAGGGGTGCGCGGGCAGGTTCGCGACCTACCTGTTCGAGGAGGCGTTCAGGTACGGCGAAGCCGTACCCGCCTGACGGAGTGGTCGGCGCCCTTCTGCATGACCAGGCCGGCGCGGCCACGGGTGGGGGCGATGTTCTCGATCAGGTTGCGCTCGTTGATGTCGCGCCAGACGTTGACCGCGAACTCCGTCGCCTCCTCGTAGGAGAGGTCGGCGATGTACTTGAAGTAGGACTTGGGGTCCTCGAAGGCGGTGCGGCGGAGCTTGTGGAAGCGGTCGACGTACCAGGCCCGGATGTCTTCCACCTTGGCGTCGACGTAGATCGAGAAGTCGAAGTAGTCGTTGACCGCCAGGGATGTGGGTGGAGCGGGCTGCAGCACGTTCAACCCCTCAATGATCAAGATATCCGGATTTTTCACTATTTGTTTGGCGCCGGGGATGATGTCGTATTCGAGGTGGCTGTAGACCGGGGCCTGCACCTCAGGCAGCCCGGCCTTGACCTCGGCGACGAACCTGACCAGCGCCCTGCGGTCGTAGCTCTCGGGGAAGCCCTTGCGATGCATGATCCCCTTGGACTCCAGCACCGCGTTGGGATAGAGGAAGCTGTCGGTGGTGAGCAGCTCCACGTGCGGATGCTCGGGCCAGCGGGCCAGCAGTGTGTGCAGCAGCCGCGCCGTCGTCGACTTCCCGACCGCGACACTGCCCGCGATGCCCAGGATGTACGGCACGTGCTGCCCGGGATGCCCGAGAAAAGCGCTCAGCACGCTACTGCGTTGTTTGGACCCGGTGAAGTGGAGGTTCAGCAGCCGGGTCAGGGGGAGGTAGATGTCGGTGACCTCGGTGAGGTCGATGGGGTCGTCGACGCCACGCAGCTCTTCCAGCTCTTCCTCGGTGAGAGTCAAGGGCGTGTTCTTGCGGAGTTCGCTCCACTGCTCCCTGCTCAGTTCAACGTAGCCGTTGTTCACCTTGGCAGCGTATCGACGGCCGACAAACGCGCTCTCGACCGGGTGGCACTCTCTATCCACAGCCTGTGGATAAATACATGGGATTACTTAGGACCAGTTTGGGGTAAGGCGGTGGACCGCGCCTGGGGATCTCACCAAACCGGGCATGCGGCGATTTGTCAGCGGCTACTGTTCGGAGACCTGAGCTTCGGGAGGGCTTGTGGACCGTCGTCGCTTTCTGACCAGAGCAGGGCTGGCCGCCGCGGCCGGCATCACCGGGCCGTTCGCCGGAGTGGCCTGCGCGGGCGCCAGGGGCGGGGTCACACGGGCGACCGGCTACGGGCCGCTGAAGGCGGTGCGCGACGCGCGTGACGGCAAGGTCCGGTTGCATCTGCCCGACGGGTTCAAATACCGCTCCTTCAGTCCGGCGGGCAGCAAATACTCCGACGGCTCCATCGTGCCGGGCAGGCACGACGGGATGGGCGCGTTCCGGGGGCCGCGCGACACCGCGATCCTGGTGCGCAACCACGAGGTCAGCGGAGCGGTCGGCGCCTTCGGCGACAAGGACAAGGCCTACGACCCCGCGGCCGGCGGCGGCACCTCGACCCTCCACGTCACCCGCTACGGCGAGGTGCTCAAGAGCGCCCCATCGCTCAACGGCACCATGATGAACTGCTCCGGCGGCCCGATGCCCTGGAACGCCTGGGTGAGCTGCGAGGAGACCGTCAACGGCCCCGACGTGGCCAACGACTTCTCCGGCGGCGACAACGGCAAGCTGACCCGCAAGCACGGCTACATCTTCGAGGTGCCGGTGTCGGGCACCTCCAACGCCAAGCCGATCAAGGCCGCCGGGCGGTTCGCGCACGAGTCGGCCGCGTTCGACCCGCAGGCGGGGGCGCTCTACCTGACCGAGGACTGCTTCTCCTTCGCCTCCGGCTTCTACCGCTACACGCCGCCGAAGCATCCGCTCAAGGCCGGGCGGCTGCTCGACGGCGGCCGGCTGCAGATGCTCGCGATCAAGGGCTCGCCGCGCAAGGACCTGTCCAAGGGGCAGCGGCCCGGCGCGACGTACAACACGGTATGGGTGACCATCGACGACCCCGACCCCACCTTCACCGGCAAGCCGTCGAACGACGAGGCCGTCCAGGCCGTCGGCAAGCAGGGGCGGGCCGAGGGCGCGGCGATCTTCTCCCGGCTCGAAGGGGCCATCTACCACCAGGGCACCGTGTACTTCTGCTCCACCCAGGGCGGCGCCACCGCCGAGGGTGACACGCCGCCGTCCGGGTTCGGCAAGGGGCGCGGGCAGGTGTGGGCGTACGAGACGTGGACCGGGCGGCTCCGGCTGGTGTACGAGTCGCCGCGCTCGTCGGTGCTGGACCTGCCCGACAACGTGACGGCCAGCACCCGCGGCACGCTGGTGCTCTGCGAGGACGGCGACGGCGACAACTTCCTGCGCGGCCTCACCAAGCAGGGCCAGATCTTCGACTTCTGCCGCCTGGAGCCGGTGGCGGGCGACCCTGGCGCGGAGTTCGCGGGCTCCACCTTCGGCCCCGGCGGTCACACCTTGTACGTCAACGTCCAGTCCAAAGAGGGCACCTCGTTCGCCATCTGGGGACCCTGGCAGCGGGGCTCGTTCTAGCCCGCCAGCTCCGCGACCGCCTCGGCCACCTGGTCCACCTCCGCGTCGGTGTTGTAGTAGTGCGGTGACAGGCGCAGGCACCAGTCGACGTCCTTGTCGCCGAAGTCGAACTGGGCGAACTCCCGGAAGCTGAGCGCCGAGTTGATCCCCTTGGCGTCCATGGCCGCCTTGAACGGCTCCGGCCGCCACCCCTCGATGGTGAAGGTGGCGATGGCGCCCAGCTCGGGGCCCTTTTCGAGGACGCGTACCCCTGGAACGGCCGCTAGCAGGACGCGCAGCCGGGCGGCCAGCGCGGGCGAGCGGCGCGCGATGGCCTCGACACCGACCTCGCGGGCGTAGCGGGCGGCGGCCGCGCAGCCCAGCACGGTCGCGTAGGGGAACTCCCACTCCTCGAACCGCGCGGCGGACTCGGCGGGCTGGTAGCGGTCCGGCCCGGTCCAGCGGGCGCCGCGCATGTCGATGAACAGCGGCTCGTACCCCGCCTTCAGCACCCGGTCCGACACGTAGAGGAAGCCGGAGCCACGCGGGCCGCGCAGGAACTTCCGGCAGGTGGCGGTGAGCAGGTCGCAGCCGATCGCGGCCACGTCGATGGGGTACTGGCCGACCGACTGGCACGCGTCGACCATGTACAGCAGGTCCAGCTCGCGGCAGTGGCGGCCGATCTCGGCGACCGGCTGGACCAGCCCGGAGTTGGTGGGAATGTGGGTGGCGCTCACCAGCCGGGGCCGGTGCTCCCGCATGAGCGCGGCCATCGCCGCCACGTCCACGCCGCCCTCCGGCGCGTCCGGCGCGTGCACGACGCGCACGCCGAAGCGCTTGCGCAGGGACAGGAACGCGATCTGGTTGGAGATGAAGTCGTTGCGCGTGGTCAGGATGACGTCGCCGGCCTCGAACGGGATCGAGGACAGAGCGGTGGCGAAGGCATGGGTGGCGCTACCGGCGAACGCGATGTTTCGAGGAGCACAGTTGATCAGGGCGGCGAGCTCTGAGTAGAACTCGCGGACCTGGACGGCACGGGCCGCCGCCGCCTCATAGCCGCCGATCTGGGCTTCCAGTCGCAGGTGGTCGAGCATCGTGGCCAGCACCGGAGCGGCCAGCAGCCCGCATCCGGCGTTGTTGAAGTGCACGACCCGCTCGCACCCGGGGGTGTCGGCCCGCAGGCTCTCGACGTCGAGTAGCGGTCCCGAGTCGGGGGCGAAAGCGCTATTATCCAGTCTCATGTCGGATAGTAGCAGTTCGGCGGAACTGGCAGCGCGGCTGCGTGCCCTGCTGTCCGGCATGGCGCCGGGCGACCGCCTGCCCAGCAGCCGCGACCTGGTCCAGCGCTACCGGGTGGGCCCCGTCACCGTGTCGCAGGCCATCGCCGCCCTGGCCGCCGAGGGCGCGGTGATCACCCGTCCGGGCAGCGGCACGTTCGTGGCGCCGCGTGCCAGGGCGGGCACCGAGGTCGCCGACACCGCCTGGCAGACGGTCGCGCTCACCGACCGGGCCGTGGACACCCGCTCGCTGACCGACGCGCTCGGCCCGCCGCCCGCCGGGACGATCACCCTGGATGGCGGCTACCTGCATCGGTCGCTGCAGCCGACGCGGGCCATGGCCGCGGCGCTGGGCCGCGCGGCCCGTCGGCCCGATGCCTGGGACCGGGCGCCCGCGATCGGCCTGTCACCGCTGCGCGCCGTGTTCGCCACCATGGCCGGCGGCGGTGTCACACCGGAGGACGTACTGATCACCGCGGGCGGGCAGAGCTCGCTGTCGATGGCGTTCCGGGCCATCGCGGGACCCGGCAACCCGGTCCTGGTGGAGTCGCCCACCTATCCCGGCGCCATGGCCGCCGCCCGCGCGGCCGGGCTCAGCCCGGTGCCGGTGCCCATGGACGCCGACGGGCTGCGGCCGGACCTGCTGGCCGAGGCGTTCGAGCTGACCCGCGCGCGGGTGCTGTACTGCCAGCCGGTCCACCACAATCCGACCGGCGCGGTGCTGACGCCCGAGCGCCGCCGCCAGGTCGTCGAGGTGGCCAGGGCGGCGGGGGCGTTCGTGATCGAGGACGACTTCGCCCGGTACCTGGGCCACGGCGGGCCCGTGCCGCCGCCGCTGGTGGCCGACGACCGTGACGGCACCGTCGTGTACCTGACCTCGCTCACCAAACCGGCCGCGCCGAGCCTGCGCATCGGGGCGCTGGTGGCGCGCGGTCCGGTGATGGCGCGGCTGCGGGCCGTCCGCCTGGTCGACGACCTCTTCATCTCCCGCCCGCTTCAGGAGGCCGCGCTGGAGCTGGTCAGCTCGCCGTCCTGGGAACGGCACCTCCGTACGCTGGCCACGGCCCTGCGCGAGCGGCGCGCGGAACTGGCCGCCGCCCTCGCGCGCGAGCTGCCCGGCTGGAGCGTAGCGCGGCAGCCCGCCGGCGGGCTGCACCTGTGGGCGCGGCTGCCCGACGGGCTGAGCGACACGGCGGTGGCCGGCGCCGCCCGGCAGCTCGGGGTCGCGGTCAGCGCGGGCAGCCGCTACTTCGCCACCGAGGTGCCCGCCGCGTGGCTGCGCCTCGGGTTCGCCGAGACGGCGGACGCCGCCGAGCTGGTCGAGGGCGTACGGCGGCTGGCCCGCGTCTGAGACCGACCCCGCGTACGGCGGCCGGCGCGCATCGGAGACCCCGCTGATTGAAGGCGGACAGGAGGTTATTCATACTCCGAAAGGACACTCGCGACAGGAGGGCTCCTCGTGCTCTACATCTTCGGCTTCGAGCGGATCGGCGTAGCCGTGAGCGATCTCTACTTCGTCGACCCCAATCCGATGAAGGGCCAGGAGGGCGCCGAGCACGGCGTCCGCCTCGAAGTGCGGATGCTCGAACCAGGGCAGCTGAAGGGTTCCATCTATTCGGCGCGGCCCATCAACCTCGACCGGCCCATCTGGCGCGTCGACCTGCTGGAATCGGTCGACGGCAGCCCCGGCAGCTTCGACCGCACCCACCACCATCCGGCCTTCACCGGATGGGACCCGGGCCCGCGCGTCTTTGACAGGGAGCTGTCGAGCGATCCCCTTCAATGGCTGGCGGGCAAGCTGGCGGACCTGGACGCCGTGCTGGAAAGGACGGGGGTGGAGCGCGACGAGTCGATCGCCGCGGACGTGGCCGAACTGCGCCTGTGCGTCCCCGAGATCGTCGAGAGCGTCAGCCGCCTGCTCACCAGGGTGGCGAAGGGTGAGCTCGGCAGGGCGCCCGGTGAGGGGCCGACCGACAGCGTGCGGGCCAGCTGGCTGTAGGCACGCGCCGGTTAACCTGAGGGGATGATCCTGGGCATCGGCGTGGACGTGGTCGACATCGCGCGGTTCGAGTCGGCGCTGGAACGCACGCCGGGGCTGCGCGAGCGGCTGTTCACCGAGGTCGAACGGCCGCTCGCCGTACACTCGCTGGCGGCCAGGTTCGCCGCCAAGGAGGCCGTCGCCAAGGCGCTCGGCGCGCCGAAGGGGCTCGGGCACCTGGAGGCCGAGGTGCGCTGCGACGAGAGCGGCAAGCCCGAGCTGCGCGTCACCGGCAAGGCCGCCGAGGTCGCCTACGGCCTGGGCGTCAAGCGCTGGCACATCTCGCTCAGCCATGACGCCGGTGTGGCGATGGCCTACGTGATCGCGGAGGGATAGCTTCAGATCATGCGTACCGCCTACACCGCCGACCAGATCAGGACCGCCGAGCGCGCGCTGATGGCGCGGCTGCCCGACGGCACGCTCATGGACCGCGCCGCCACCGGGCTCGCCGCCGTCTGCGCCGGCCTCCTCGGCAAGGTGTACGGGACGCGCGTGCTGCTGCTCATCGGCAGCGGCGACAACGGCGGCGACGCCCTGTACGCCGGGGCCCGCCTGGCCGGGCGTGGCGCCCGGGTCGAGGCCGTCCTGGCGGGCTCCAAGACCCATGAGGCGGGACTGGAGGCGTTCCGCCGGGCGGGTGGCACGATCGCCGGGCCCGACGCCGTCGACCGGGCCGAGCTGATCGTCGACGGGCTGGTGGGGATCGGGGCGACCGGGGCGTTGCGGGAGCCGTACGCGGGGCTGGCCGAGGCGGCCAACGCCGCGCCCGGCCTGGTCGTCGCGGTGGACGTGCCCAGCGGCGTCGACGCGAGCACGGGTCAGGTGGACGGGGTGGCCATCGCGGCGCAGGTGACCGTGACCATGGGCGCGCCCAAGACCGGGCTGCTCGTCGATCCGGGCGCGGGCAACGTGGGCGAGATCGAGCTGATCGACATCGGGCTCGGCCCCTACCTGCCCGACCCCGACGTCGTGGCGTTCACCCACCGCGACGTCGACGGCCGGTTGAAGCAGCCGATGGGCGAGTCCGACAAATACCGCAGGGGCGTCCTGGGCGTCGCGGCGGGCAGCGACCGCTACACGGGCGCCGCCGTGCTCGCCGTGGGCGGCGCGCTGCGCGCGGGCGCGGGGATGGTGCGTTACGTGGGGCCGAGCGAGCCGGTGGCCCAGGTACGCACCCACTGGCCCGAAGCGGTCATCACCGAGCTGAGCGAGCCGTCGATCGACGAGGTCGGCCGGGTGCAGGCATGGGTGCTGGGGCCCGGTCTCGGCACCGGCGACTGGGCGCACGAACTGGCCGCCAGGGTGCTGGCCAGTGACGTGCCCGTCCTGATCGACGCCGACGCCCTGACGCTGGTCGCCCGTGACCGGGCGCTGCTCCGGCGTACCGCCCCGGTGCTGATCACGCCGCACGCGGGCGAGCTGTCGCGGCTGCTGGAGGTGGACCGCGAGGCGATCGAGGCGGGCCGGCTCCGGTACGCCCGCCAGGCGGCGGCGGAGCTGGGCGTGACCGTCCTGCTCAAGGGCTCGACCACGGTCGTGGCCGAGCAGGGCCGGCCGGTACGCGTCAACCCGACCGGCACGGCCTGGCTGGCCACCGGCGGCACGGGGGATGTGCTGTCCGGGGTGGCCGGCGCGCTGCTCGCCCAGGGGCTCGACTGCTTCGACGCGGGCTCGTGCGGGGCCTACTTGCACGGGCTGGCCGGCCGGATCGCGGCCGAGGACGCACCCCTGACGGCCGCGGACGTGGCCTCGGCGGTTCCGGTGGCGATCCGTGCGTTGCGCGACTCTTCCAAGTGAGCCGGAGCCCGCCCGGCCGACCTCAGCAGGGGCGATTCGCGCTCGACCACGTGAGCGAGCTGCCAGACTGGAGGGATGACATCCCCGATGGCGACGCCCGCGGAGGCGCGGGTCGATCTGGCCGCGATCAGGCACAACGTGGCGCTGCTCAAGGAGCGCGCGGGCGGCGCCGAAGTGCTTGGAGCCGTCAAGGCCGACGCCTACGGGCACGGGCTCGTACCGACCTCCGAGGCCGTGCTGGAGGGTGGCGCGAGCAGGCTCGGCACCGCCTTCATCCGTGAGGCGCTCGCGCTGCGCGCCGGTGGCATCACCGCGCCACTGCTGGCGTGGATCATCACCCCCGGAGAGCCGCTGGACGAGGCGCTCGAAGCCGAGATCGAGCTGTCGGCGGCCGACGCGCCGGTGCTCGACGAGATCGCCGCCGCGGCGCGGCGCACCGGGCGTACCGCCAAGACGCACCTGGAGGCCGACACCGGCATGAGCAGGGGCGGCGCCCCGCTCGCCGCCTGGCCGGAACTGCTGGCCAGGGCGCTCGCCCTCCAGGCCGAGGGCGCGATCGAGATCGTCGGCCTGTGGTCCCACTTCGCCTGCGCGGACGTGCCGGGGCATGGCTCGATCGACCGGCAGATCGAGGCGTACGAGGCGGCGCTCAAGCAGGCCGAGCAGGCCGGCGCCGCCGGGTCCCACGTCATCAGGCACCTGGCCAACTCCGCCGCGATCCTGACGCTGCCGCGCACCCACTACGACATGGTCCGGCCCGGCATCGCCATGTACGGGCTCAGCCCGGTCCCCGAGCTGGGCGACTTCGGGCTGCGACCGGCGATGACGCTCGTGGCGCGGATCGCTCTGGCCAAGCGGGTGCCGGAGGGCTCGGGAGTGTCCTATGGGCACCTTTATGTCACGAGTTCCGAGACCACGCTTGGTCTGGTGCCGCTCGGGTACGCCGACGGGATCCTCCGGCACGCGACGGGGCGGGCAGAGGTTCTGGCGGGAGGTCGCCGAAGGGCGATAGCCGGCCGGGTGTGCATGGACCAGTTCATGATCGACATGGGTGACGAGCCGCTCGCCGCGGGGGACGAGGTCGTCCTGTTCGGGCCTGGTGGGAGGGGTGAGCCGACCGCTCAGGAGTGGGCGGATAACCTCGGCACGATAACGCATGAGATCGTGACCAGGATCGGTTCGCGGGTGCCGCGGGTGTATAGGGGATCAGGGACATGACGACGACAACACGGCGGAAGGTCGGGATCGCCGGCGCCATCGTCGGTGCCGCTTCGGCCGGTGTGGCGGCGGCGGCGCTGGCCAAGCGTTACGCGGTGGGCCGTATGAGGCTGCGCCCCGACGCCGAGGCGAGCGAGCCGTTCGGCGAGCTGCGCGGCAGGGACCTCACGCTGGTCACCTCCGACAACACGGCGCTGCACGTCGAGATCGACGGGCCCGAGGACGCGCCGCTGACCATCGTGTTCTGCCACGGCTACTGCCTCAGCCTGGAGTCGTGGCACTACCAGCGCCGCGACCTGCGCGACAACCACCGCATGGTGCTGTGGGACCAGCGCTCACACGGCCGCTCGCAGCGCGCCACCGCCGAGGACTGCACGATCGACCGGCTGGGCGACGACCTGGCCGAGGTGATCGAACGCTTCGTGCCCGGCCCGTGCGTGCTGGTCGGCCACTCCATGGGCGGCATGACGATCATGGCGCTGGCCGACCGCCATCCTGAGCTGTTCGGTGACAAGATCCGCGCGGTGTCCCTCATCGCCACCTCGGCGGGCAAGCTGGCCGAGCTCACGCTGGGCCTGCCGGCGCTGCTGTCCAAGGCCGTGCACAAGGTCGCCCCGTCGACGATCTCGCTGCTGGGCCGGCGGGGCTCGTTCGTCGACAAGACCCGCAGCGCGGGCAGCGACATCGCGTTCCTGATGACCCGCTACATGGGCTTCGGCGACTCCAAGAACGTCAGCCCCACCCTGGTCGACTTCGCCGAGACGATGATCAGGGCGACGCCGACCGAGGTGTTCGCCAACTTCTACCCCGCGCTGATGAACCACGACAAACTGGCCGCCCTCGACGTGCTCGACCCGGTCCCGACCGCGATCCTGGTCGGCGACAAGGACTGGCTCACCCCGCCCGAGCACAGCAAGGCGATCGCCGCCGCGCTGCCCAACGCCCAGCTCACCGAGGTGCCCGACACCTCGCACCTGATCCAGCTGGAGCGCCCGGGCGTGGTCAACGACGCGCTGCGCGACCTGATCAAGCGAGTGGAGTTGTAGTGGCCGAGCGGCTTCCGACCGCCGAGGACATGCGCGCCTACGGCGCCCGGCTGGCCGCCGGCCTCCGGGCGGGCGACCTGCTGATCCTGTCCGGCCCGCTCGGCGCGGGCAAGACCACGCTCGTGCAGGGCATCGCCGAAGGGCTGAAGGTACGCGGCCCGATCACCTCGCCCACGTTCGTGATCGCCAGAGTGCACCCGTCGCTGCGCCAGGGGCCGCCGCTCGTCCACGCCGACGCCTACCGGCTGGGCGGTGACCTGGAGGTCGACGACCTCGACCTCGACGCCTCGCTGGAGGAGTCGGTGACGGTCGTGGAGTGGGGCGAGGGACTGGTCGAGGGGCTGTCCGACGACCGCCTGGAGATCCACATCGACCGCGAGAGCGGGGACGACGCCCGCCTGGTGACGCTGCGCGGCGTCGGGGCGCGATGGGCCGACACGCCGTCCGAACCTGCGGAAAAGTAAAATCCGCCCTGTCTTCCGGCAAAGCTGCCACCCTTGACGTACCTCACCATCGATAGAAAACATGATCATTGGTAAGGGATTCGCCCAGAAATTCTGGGTATCAGGAGGGGCGGCGTCCACTTTTTTGGTGGATGCTTGGTGCAGGACGGCGCGGAGTGGGGTGCGGCGGTGCTCAGGGTCAGGCGAGTCGCGTACGCGGGAGCCATCGTCATGATCGGTGCGGTCGGCTGCTCGGCCTCCGCGCAGACCTCAGCGACTCCCACACCCTCGGCCTCGGCCACCGGCTCGGTCAGCGCCACGCCGACCGCCACCGTGAGCAGGAAGCCCATCCTGGTCGAGCTCAGCCCCGCCAAGGTCACCGCGGGTGAGACCTCGAAGGTGTGGATCTTAGCCAATTGCCCCGTCCCCAGCGGCGGCCCCGCGCACACCGGCACCGCCACGTCCAAGGCGTTCATCAACGGCGTGTCGCTGACCACCGCGCCGACGTCCTCGACGGCCACGCCCGCCCCGACCGGCACCGCGGCCGGCAACCCGTGGGTACGCGGCGAGGCGCAGGTGTCGGGCACGGTCAAGCGCGGCACCTACCCGGTCGAGGTCAAGTGCGACGGCACCAACGACACCGGCAAGGCCACCCTGCGCGTCGTCAGCGCGACCGCTGACACCTCCGACGACAGCTCCACCAAGGCGCCCACGAAGGCGCCCAGAGCGGGCGGCGGCGGCACCTTCGGCAAGGACGTGGACGAGGGTTCGGGGATGCCGGTCGGCGGCGTACTGGTCGGTGCGGCCGTGCTGGCGGCGGCCGGGCTGCTGATCAAGCGCCGCGTCCGGGGCTAGCCGATGGCCCGCCCTGGACGGGTGGTCATCGCGGGCGCCGTCACCGGCCTGGTGCTGGTCGCGTTCGGCAGGTCCTATCAGGCCACCACCAAGTCGGCCGGCTCCGTCGTGCCCGAGAGCATCGACATCCCGTCGATCGAGGTCGAGGCGCCGCTGATGAAGCTCGGCCTGAGCAAGGACGGCGAGGTCGAGCTGCCGCCGTACGAGAAGCCCAAGATGGCCGGCTGGTACACCGGCAGCGCGGTGCCCGGCGACAAAGGCGCCTCGGTCATCATCGGCCACGTCGACACCAAGACGGCCCCGGCGGTGTTCTTCAAGCTCAGGCAGGTACGCAAGGGCGAGATCGTCAAGGTCGAGCGGAGTGACGGCAAGGTCGTCAAGTACAAGGTCGACTCGGTCGAGCAGGTGTCGAAGGACCACTTCCCGGCCAAGCGGGTGTACATCGAGGACGGCCTCAAGCTGGTGACCTGCGGCGGCAAGTTCGACTATGCCAAGGGCGAATACGTCGACAACATCATCGTCTACGCTTCCAGAGCGTGAGCGAGGAGACCGATCCGCCCGCGTCGGGCACGCGCGTTCCCTGGCCGGAGGTGCATCCGGCGGCCCGCGCCGCCGTCGAGGAGTTCCTCGGCGCCCCTGTGACCGAGGCCGTGACGCAGACGGGCGGGTTCTCGCCCGCGGCGGCCGCACGGCTGCGCGCCGCGAACGGCCGGCGCGTCTTCGTCAAGGCCGTCGGCCCGGAACCGAACCCCGACAGCGTCCGCATCTACCGGGCCGAACGCAGAATCGCCGCCGCACTTCCCGCGTCCGTGCCCGCGCCGCGGCTGCTGACCTCCTTCGAGATCGAGGGCTGGGTGGTGCTGGTCTTCGAGGACGTCGAAGGCCGCCATCCCGAGCTGCCCTGGCGCCGCGCCGAGCTCCACCGGGTGATGGAGGCGGTGCGGGGCATGTCGGCCGCGCTCACGCCCGCGCCGATCGAGGCGCCGCCGGTCGCGGAGGTGTTCGACAAGGCGTTCCGGGGCTGGCGCAGGCTGCTCGGGGAGGACACCACCGGTCTCGATCCGTGGGCGCTGCGCCACCTCGGCGCGCTGGCCGAGCTTGAGTCCGGCTGGGCCGTGGCCGCCGCCGGGGACACGCTGCTCCACGCCGACCTCCGGGCCGACAACCTGCTGCTCACCGAGGAACGCGTCTACGTGGTCGACTGGCCGTGGGCCTGCGTCGGCGCTGCCTGGTTCGATTCCCTGGCCATGCTGCCCTCGGTCGCCATGCAGGGCGGCCCCGCGCCGCAGGAGCTCTTCCCCGACTCCGATCCCGCCGCCACGGCGGTGCTCGCCGCGTTCACCGGCTACCTGGTACGGCAGGGCCGGCAGCCGCCGCCACCCGGCCTGCCCACGCTCAGGGCGTTCCAGCGGGCGCAGGGCGTCGTGTCGCTCGACTGGCTGAAACAGCGCACCGGCTGGGAGTGACTCTCTTGACCGGCTGAAACTGTGCACCGGCCGGGCGTGACCCGGCGGGCGGGTAGGCTAAACAGTCGTGCTGGTCCTGGCCTTTGATACCGCGACGCCCGCCGTCACGGCCGCGCTCCACGACGGGCGGCGTGTCCTCGCCGAGTCGACGACGATCGACGCCCGGCGACACGGTGAGCTGCTCATCCCCACCATCGAGACCGTGCTGCGCGAGGCGGGTGCCGCCCTGTCCGAGGTCACCGCCGTCGTGGCGGGCAGCGGACCGGGCCCCTACACCGGGCTGCGTGTCGGGCTGATGACCGCGCAGGGGCTCGCCACCACGCTGGCCGTCCCCGCGTACGGCATCTGCACCCTCGACGCCGTCGCCTACGGCAGCGGGCTCGCCGAGCCGTTCCTGGTCGCCACCGACGCGCGGCGCAAGGAGGTGTTCTGGGCCCGCTACTCCGACGCGCGCACCCGGCTCGACGGGCCGTTCGTCGACCGGCCCGCCGAGGTGCCGGTGGAGGGCCTGCCCGTGGTGGGTGCCGGTGCCGGGCTCTACCCCGACATCCTGGGGCAATCCGACGCTCCGCCGTACCCCTATGCCGGTTTCCTGGCCTCCCTGGCGGCCGAGCGCATCGCGGCCGGGGAGCCGCTCGGCCCGCCGCGCCCGATCTACCTGCGGCGGCCCGACGCGGTGGTGCCCGGCGCCCCCAAGAGGGTGACGGCGTGAAACCCCGGCAGGTGGACGTGCGGCTCCGGCAGATGACCGAGGCCGATCTGCCGGCGGTCATGGCGATCGAGCGCGACACCTTCCCGCTCGACGCGTGGAGCGAGGCCATGCTCCGCGGCGAGCTGGCCGACCAGCCGCGGACCAGGCACTACGTGGTGGCCCTCGTCGACCAGGAGATCGTCGGCTACGCGGGCCTGGCCGCCGCGGCCGACCAGGCCGACGTCCAGACCATCGCGGTCGTCCAACCGCACCAGGGCACCGGCATCGGCGGCGCCATGCTGGCGGAGCTGCTGGCCGAGGCCGGTCGGCGCGCGGTGCGGGAGATCTTCCTGGAAGTACGGGCCGACAACCCGCAGGCGCGGGGGGTCTACGAGCACTTCGAGTTCGAGGTGATCGGCCGGCGCCGCCGCTACTACGACGACGGCACCGACGCGATCATGATGAGAAGGAAGCTGGATGGCTGACGCACCCCTGGTTCTCGGCATCGAGACGTCCTGCGACGAGACCGGCATCGGCATCGTCAGGGGCCACACGCTGCTGGCCAACACGATCGCCTCCAGCATGGAAGAGCATGCCAGGTTCGGCGGCGTCGTGCCGGAGGTCGCCTCGCGGGCCCACCTGGAGGCGATGACGCCGACGGTGGAGGCCGCGCTGGCGCAGGCCGGGCTGAAGTTCTCCGACATCGACGCGATAGCCGTCACGGCCGGTCCCGGGCTGGCCGGGGCGCTGCTCGTCGGCGTCGCCGCGGCCAAGTCCTACTCGCTCGGCCTCGGTGTGCCCCTCTACGGCGTCAACCACCTGGCCGCCCACGTCGCCGTCGACCAGCTCGAACACGGCCCGCTGCCCAAGCCGTGCATCGCCCTGCTGGTCTCGGGCGGCCACTCGTCGCTGCTGCTCGTGCCCGACGTGGCCGAAGACGTGATCTCGCTCGGCTCCACCGTCGACGACGCGGCCGGGGAGGCGTTCGACAAGGTGGCGCGGGTGCTCGGCCTGCCGTTCCCCGGCGGCCCGCACATCGACAGGGCCGCCACCTCCGGGTCGGGCACGGCCGTCGCCTTCCCCCGGGGCAAGATCGACGACGGCACGCTCGACTTCTCCTTCTCCGGGCTGAAGACCGCCGTGGCGCGCTGGGTGGAGGCCCGCGAGTCGGCCGGTGAGTCCATTCACGTACCCGACGTGGCGGCCTCCTTCCAGGAGGCCGTGGTCGACGTGCTGACCCGCAAGGCGCTCCAGGCCTGCCGCAAATACGAGGTGCGTGACCTGCTGATCGGCGGGGGTGTCGCGGCCAACTCCAGGCTGCGCGCCCTGGCCCAGGAGCGGTGCGACGCGGCGGGCGTACGCCTGCGCGTGCCCCGGCCCGGACTGTGCACCGACAACGGCGCCATGGTCGCCGCCCTGGGCTCCGACCTGGTCGCGGCGGGCATCACCCCGTCGACGCTGGACATCCCCGCCGACTCGTCGATGCCGATCACGACCGTTCACGTTTGAGTCCCGTGCGATAGGTGGGGTAGGCGGGGATCCAGCCGAGTTCCCGCTTCGCGCGGTCGCTGGAGAGCCGGATGCGCACGCCGGTCATGAAGGCGTGGATGTACGGCGTCGGCCGCAGCAGCCAGCCGGGCACCCGTAGCGGTGCGGGCGCGTTCGCCGCCTCGGCCAGCGCCCGGACATATGCGTCGAAGCTCACCGGCTCGTCGTCCGCGATGTTGTACGCCCGCCCGGCCCCGCCCCGGTCCAGCGCGGCGACGGCGGCCGAGGCGGCGTCATGGACGTGCACGAGCGAGATGACGCCGGCCGGGTGGACCTCCGGCAGCATTCGCCGCCGCGCCATGGCCATCATCTTCCGCGTCGTCACCTCGGGGCCGTAGAACAGGCCGTAGCGCAGGGAGACGCCGTCGATGCCCGGCGTGTTGAACACCTGCTCCTCGTTGGCCCGAATCGTCCTCATGTGCACGCCGAAGGGGCCCCTGGCGGGCTCGGCGAACGGCCGGTCCTCGGTCACCGGCTCCGGGCCGTGGTCGCGGTAGCCGTACCCGAGGAAGAACGACTGCGTGACGAAGCGGTGCGCGCCGACCTCCTTGGCGGCCGCGATCAGGTTGGCCGTGCCCCGGTCGCGCAGCGCGCCCGTCGGATACAGCTGGCGGTGGAACAGCGGCAGGCCGGTGATCGCCGTGGCCTGGTGCATCACCGCGTCGGCCTGGTGACCCTTCACCGCGGCGAGCAGGGCGTCGCGGTCCATCATGTCCGCGACCAGGCCGGTCGCGCCCGCCTCCGCCAGTTTGGCGGCACCGCGCTCGGAACGGGTGAGGCCGAGCACCGAGTGGCCGGCGGCGAGCAGCTGCGGTATCAGCTCGGTGCCGATGGTGCCGGTGGCTCCTGCCAGAAGTACCTTCATGCCTGCTCTGTCTCCTTGTGCGTCGTGGGGTCCTCATTCAACGGATGCGTGGCGGGGTGCCGGATGTGACATGCCGAGCTGTCAGGTGCCCGCTGCGTGTCTGGTCCACGTGCCCGTTACGGTGGGCCGAAACCGTCTCCCAAAGATCTGGAGGGGGCCGTGGCCGATGCTGAGGCGGTGTTCGGAGAGCACCGGAGCCTGCTGTTCACGCTGGCCTACGACATGCTCGGCAGCGTGGCCGACGCCGAGGACGTCGTGCAGGACACCTGGCTGCGCTGGGCCGGTGTCGACCTGGCCCAAGTGAGCAATCCGCGGGCCTATCTGATCCGCATCGCCGTCCGGCGGTCCCTGGAGCGGCTGCGCGGCCTGCGCGCCGCCAGAGAGGACTACACCGGCCCGTGGCTGCCCGAGCCACTGGTGACCCCCGACTACCCGGTGACGGCCGCTGAGAACGTCACCACGGGCCTGCTGGTCGTACTGGAGACGCTGTCGCCTCTGGAACGGGCGGCGTTCGTGCTGCGGGAGGCGTTCGGGTTCGAGCACGCCGAGATCGCCCGCATCCTCGACCGCACACCGGCGGCGGCGCGCCAGCTCGCCCGCCGGGCTCGCGAACACGTCCGCTCCCGTCGCCCGCGTTACCCGGCCGACCCCCGGGTGGCGCGCGAGGTGGCGGAGCGCTTCGTCGCGGCGATGGCGGGCGGCAGCCTCGCCGACCTCCTGGCGGTGCTGTCTCCCGACGTCACCATGTGGAACGACGGCGGTGGCCGCGTGCACGCCT
This sequence comes from Nonomuraea sp. NPDC049129, assembly GCF_040648495.1. Lineage (NCBI taxonomy): Bacteria > Bacillati > Actinomycetota > Actinomycetes > Streptosporangiales > Streptosporangiaceae > Nonomuraea > Nonomuraea sp. NPDC049129. The sequence continues at coordinate 63,326 of NZ_JBEZDU010000007.1, forward strand.
CACTACGCCCGATTCACGGCTCGGACCGGGTGTCCCGCGTACTCATGGGCATCGGGCCCAGGTACGTGGACCTGGACCTCCTCTGGACGGCTGGGCCGACGTTCCTGCTGCTGGCCGGGGGTCAGGTCCGGGTCGCGCTGACCGTGGAACCGGACGAGACGGGCACTCGGGTGGGCGGGCTGTATGCGCTGGTCAACCCGGACAAGCTTGCACATGTGCGTCGACCTGCTCGCGTTGGGTCGCGCGCCATGGCTGTGTCGGACGGGTAGCTCAGTCTTTTCTCGTGGGGCGGAGGAGGGCTTCGGCGAGGGCGAGCATGGTCTCCTCCAGAGCGCCCAGACGCCTGGTGAGGTCGGTGGTGGCGGGCTCGACGATGTCGGTCACCGTCTGGGTGAGCTCGGTGCGGTCGGGGCGGGCCGCGACCAGCTCCGTGAGCACCGCCGCGGCGGCGGCCAGGCGCTCGCCCTGGTGGGTGGTCTGGGAGTCGAGGAGCTCGCCCACCCGCTCGCCGATGCTGAGCGTCGCGGGCAGCTGGCCGATGCGCTGATTGACGGCCTCGATCCGGTCGTCGACGGCTTCGAGGTGCTCGCCGGCCTGCTCGGCGCGCTGGGCGAGGCCGGTCAGGTGGGTTTCCACGCCGTTGAGCTGGGTGCCGAGACCGTCGAAGCGGGTGGTCACCCGCTCCTCCACCTCGCCCAGGCGTTCGTCGAGCGTGTCCATGCCGTTGTCGAGCTGGTTGAAGCGGCCCTCGTTGCGGGTGGCGGAGTCGATGAGGTGGCGGTCGGCGGCGGCCAGGCGTTCGTCGAGCCGGATGAAGTGGCCGTCGACGCGGCCGTCGAGCGTGTCGAAGCGGTTGTCGTGGCGGGACAGGTGGCCGTTCACGGTGGTCAGATGTCCGCTTACCGTGCTCAGATGGCCGTTGACCGTGGTCAGGTGCTCGTCGACGCCGCCGAGCCGGCTGTCGAGGGCGCCGTGGACGTCGAGGAGCTTGCCGTCGACGCCGTCGAGGCGCCCGGCCACGCGCTGCTCGCTCTCGTCGAGGCGGCCCGCCAGGCGCTGCTCGGTCTGGTCGAGGCGGCTTGCCGCGCTCTGCTGGGTGTCGTCGAGGAGTTCGGTCAGGGTCTGCCCAGTTTCGTGGAGCCGGGCGGTCAGCGCCTGCTCGGCCTCGTCGAGGCGGTCGGCCAGGCCCTGCTCGGACTCGCCCAGACGGGCGGTGAGGCCCTTTTCGGCCCGGTCGAGGTGCGTGGTCAGGCTCTGCTCGGTCCTGTCCAGGCGGCCGGTGAGCCGCTGGTCCAGGTCGGTCAGTAGGTCCTCGGTCTCGCCCAGACGTACGGAGAGGCGCTGCTCGGTGCCGTCCACCTGGGCGACGAGCCGGTCCGTGGCCGCGGTGAGCTTGCCGCCGAGCTGGTGGGCGGCGGCGGTGAGCCTGCCGTCGAGCTGGTCGGTGGCCGCGTCGAGCTTGCCGTCCAAGTGTTCGGTCATCTGCTCGGCGGTGGCGGTGAGCTTGCCGTCGAGCTGCTCGGCGTTGGCGGCCAGCTTGCCGTCGAAGCTGTCGGGCAGCTCCAGCAGCGCGCCTTCGATGCGGTCCGTACGGGCGGTCAGCTCGGCGAGCGACTTGTCGATGCGGCTGAAGCGGCCGGCGGCGGCCTCCATGCCCGTGTTGAGGTGACCCAGCCTGACGCCCAGGTCGCTCATCCGCTTGGTGATGCCCTCCGTGAAGTCGAGGACCGCCTGCAGCTTCTTGAGCACCTCGTCCACGTTGTCGCCGACGGTGCCGACCTCGGCCCAGAGCCCCGGCAACTCCGCCACCGGCGCGACCCGCTGGTGAACCGACTCCACATGCGCGTCAACGGTGCCCACCTGCTCGCCGACGGCGTCGACGTGGTCGCGTACCGCCTCGACATGCTGGGCAAGGCCCTCCGCCCACATCGGCGGTTTGGCCGCGATGTCGTCAAGTCGCCCGCTCACCGTTTCGAGCGTGCCGCTCAGACCCCCCAACTCCCGCTCGCGGACCTCCCTGAGCAGCCACTCCATACCCTCAAGGCGCTGGCGGATCTCGTCGAGGACGGCACCCTGGGTCCGCTGCTCGTAGACGTGGTCCTGAGACGCACGCGCGAGCAGGTCCCGCATCCTTTCGGAGATGGCGGAATCGCCGCCTGCCTGTAGAAGGGTGGTGTGGTTGGCGTGATCCACCGAAAGGCTCCTTCGCTCGCCGACGGTCTGCCGCGCAGCGGTGGGATAGGTCCGGTTTGCAGATGAAACGAGAACGCGGCTAATCGCCAAAGGGGGAGGACTCCCGCGTGCTCACCTTAGCCGCTCGATCAAGGTCCGTCAGGAGCGAAGTAAAAGATCGGGGTTGGCCCGATAATGCCCTAGTTTGCCATTTATGCAGGTGGGGATGGGTGACAAATCAGGGCGGAAGGCTTATCCATGATGCGGGTAAGTATGATTACCGCAGATTTGTCACCCGAAAGTCGCAGGTCATTTCTGAGCCGTTCGATGTCGACCGCCGAGGCTCGCTTCTTGATGACGACATTTCCGACTTGCCGCTCGCGGAGAGTAGCGCGGAGGCGCTTCAGCGAGAACGGCAGCACTTCTTCCACCGCGTAACGCGCGGCCCATGGGGTGTCGAACGGCTCGTCGCCGGTGATGTAGGCGATCATCGGGTCGGGGAGGCGGCCGCCGACCATCTCGGCGACCTCCCCGACGAGGTGCGCGCGGATCGCGGCCCCGTCGGGTTCGTACACGAAGCGACCGACGGGGCCGGTCGGCGCCTCGGCCCCGCGGGCGACGAGTGTCTCGCCGCCGGGCAGCAACGTCGCCCGCCGCGTCGGCCCCTCGCCTCGCGTCGGCCCCTCGCCTCGCGTCGGCCCCTCGCCTCGCGTCGGCCCCTCGGCCCGCGCCGCCCCTTCGGCGGGGCTGGTCCAAAGGGCTGCCTCCTTCACCTCGCCCTTGTACGACACCCACTCGGCTTCGGCCTCGCCCGGGATGAACTCGTACGGGATGCCCGGAGCCACCTTCAAGCAGGCCCGCCGAGCCCTGGCGACCAGGTCGAGCACGACCGGCCACGGCGGCGAGTAGGCCATGGGGTCGAACGTCCTGCCGCGGCTGGTCCGGCGGGCGGGGTCGGCGAACAGCCAGTCGTAGTCCTCCGGAGAGACCGTCGCGGCGTCCGCCTGGCGTACGGTGACCCGATCCGCGAGCCCGAGCGCCTCCGCGTTGGCCCGGGCGACGGCGACGGTCAGCGGGTCGAGGTCCACGGCGTCCACGACGCAACCGGCGCGGGCCAGCGCGAGGAAGTCGCCGCCGATGCCGCAGCAGACGTCCACGACCCGCGTCCCGCCGGCGGTTCCGGCCAGGCGGCGGGCCCGGTGGGCGCCGGCCTCGGCTCGGGTGGCCTGCTCCAGACCGTGCGGAGTGAAGTACATGAGTGCCGCGTCGGCGCCGAACTTGGCCTTGGCGCGCTCGCGCAGCGCCGCCTGGGTGAGCGCGGCCGAAGTGAGGCCGGCGTCGTACGACCTGCGCAGCCTCGTCGCCGCGGCCACCGGATCGGCGCCCACCACCTCGACGGCCTCGGCGAGTGCGCGCTGCCCGCGCGGGGTGAGCAACTCGGTGAAGGCGTCGAGATCCACGTCACCCGACGTTAGCGCCTCCCCGCCGCACTCCAGCCTGCGGCCGTGCGCGTACGGTGGTGGACCGGAACGTCCGCCGTGCGCGTACGGCGGACGGCGGGAACGGCCGCCGTGAGCGTGCGCGGTGGCTGGAACGTCCGCTGTCCGCGGAGGTGCGGGCTCAGGCGTTCGCCCCGCGTCAACAGTGCGTGTCACCCCATTTAGCCCCAACCTTGGGCAAGCTCTTGGGCCTTATCGCTCTGAGCAGACGCGTTCGTGTTGACTGTCAAGCCCCTCTTGCATATGTTTCCTGTTGGCACTCTCCCCTTGAGAGTGCCAACGTGCGACGAGGCAGGTCTGACACCCGCGACGGCAGGCCCCGCTGGTCGCCTCTTCTAGATCATTCAAATCTGAAGGGGAGGTCCGATCGTGACGACCGCCACCAAGGTTCCCGTTAAGCCGCTCGGCGACCGCATCGTGGTTCAGCCGCTTGAGGCCGAGCAGACGACCGCTTCCGGCCTGGTCATTCCTGACACCGCCAAGGAGAAGCCGCAAGAGGGCAAGGTCCTCGCGGTGGGCCCGGGCAACTGGGATGAGGACGGCGACAAGCGTATTCCGCTCGACGTCGCTGAGGGCGACATCGTCCTCTACAGCAAGTACGGCGGCACTGAGGTCAAGTACGGCGGCGAGGAGTACCTCGTGCTCTCCGCCCGCGACGTTCTCGCGATCATCGAGAAGTAAGCCGGATGCGTCGGGCCCCGGGCGCGCGTCTCGTCTGAGCGCGTGCGGCCGGGGCTTTCGACGCTAGGAGAGGACTTTCAGCATGGCGAAGATCCTAGCGTTCGACGAGGACGCACGCCGCGCGCTTGAGCGCGGCGTCAACGCCCTCGCGGACGCCGTGAAGGTAACCCTCGGCCCCCGTGGCCGCAACGTCGTCATCGACAAGAAGTTCGGTGCTCCGACGATCACGAACGACGGCGTGACCATCGCTCGTGAGATCGAGCTGGAGGAGCGCTACGAGAACCTCGGCGCCCAGCTCGCCAAGGAAGTCGCCACCAAGACCAACGACGTCGCCGGTGACGGCACCACCACCGCGACGGTCCTGGCCCAGGCGATGGTCCGCGAGGGCCTGCGCAACGTGGCCGCCGGCGCCTCGCCGCTGTCGCTGAAGCGCGGCATCGACAAGGCCGCCAAGGCGATCAGCGACAAGCTGCTGGCCAGCGCGCGCCCGGTCGAGGACAAGAAGGAGATCGCGAACGTCGCGACCATCTCCGCTCAGGACGCCAAGATCGGCGACCTGATCGCCGAGGCGTTCGACAAGGTGGGCAAGGACGGTGTTCTCACCGTCGAAGAGTCCAACGCCATGGGCATGGAGCTCGAGTTCACCGAGGGCATGCAGTTCGACAAGGGCTACCTGTCGGCGTACATGGTGACCGACCCCGAGCGCATGGAGGCCGTCCTCGAGGACGCCTACATCCTGCTCACCCAGGGCAAGATCTCCTCGATCTCCGACTTCCTGCCGCTGCTCGAGCAGATCGCGCAGACCAAGAAGCCGCTGCTCGTGGTCGCCGAGGACGTCGAGGGCGAAGCCCTGGCCGTCCTGGTCACCAACAAGATCCGCGGCACGTTCACCTCGGTCGCCGTCAAGGCTCCGGGCTTCGGCGACCGCCGCAAGGCCATGCTGCAGGACATCGCCATCCTCACCGGTGGCCAGGTCGTGAGCGAGGAGGTCGGCCTCAAGCTCGAGAACGTCGGCCTTGAGGTGCTCGGCAACGCCCGCCGCATCGTCGTGACGAAGGACAACACGACCATCGTCGACGGCGGCGGCGACCAGCAGGCGATCGAGGACCGGGTCAAGGAGATCAAGATTGCCATCGAGCAGTCTGACTCCGACTGGGACCGCGAGAAGCTGCAGGAGCGCCTTGCGAAGCTGGCCGGCGGTGTGTGCGTGCTGCGCGTCGGCGCCGCCACCGAGGTGGAGCTCAAGGAGAAGAAGCACCGCCTCGAGGACGCGATCTCCGCTACGCGCGCCGCGATCGAGGAGGGCATCGTCTCCGGCGGTGGCTCCGCGCTGATCCACGTCGCCAAGGACCTCGACGACCTGGGCCTGACGGGCGACGAGGCGACCGGTGTCGCCATCGTCCGCCGCTCGCTGGTCGAGCCGACGCGCTGGATCGCCGAGAACGCCGGTCTCGAGGGCTACGTGGTCACCCACAAGGTCTCGGAGCTGTCGGCGGGCCACGGCCTCAACGCCGCCACCGGCGACTACGGCAACCTGCTCGACCAGGGCGTCATCGACCCGGTCAAGGTCACCCGTTCGGCCGTCCAGAACGCCGCGTCGATCGCCGGCATGCTCCTCACCACCGAGGCGCTCGTCGTCGACAAGCCGGAGGAGGAGCCGGCCGCCGCCGGTCAGGGCCACGGTCACGGCCACGGCCACTGAGCCGTTCTTTCACTGGGCCGTTTCTTCCTCACCCGACCCGCGCCTGATTTCCAGGTGCGGGTCGTGTGCTTTCTCCGGCGCGCCCCTGGGCCTCCAACCCCCGCAAAGCCATGTATGGCATATGACATACGGGCAATCCAGTCGAAGCTGCTGAGAGGGTGAGCGAAGGGTGATGAACCGGGAAAGTGGTTTATTCGGGTAAACCGGATGTGTGGCTTAAGCGTCTAGGCGTCTGACAATTTCTGCACATTTGGGGTTATGGGATGAAATATTCTTCCGCAATAAAGGCTTAGTGTGGCCGGTCGATTACCGCGCGTTATCGCCGCGTCAATGTGACCAATCCGTAGCCGTTCACGATGACGACAGGCCCGATCAGTGCGGGCATCATGCCTATCGTGAGCGAGGGAAGCGTCGCCGACGCCAAAATTGGGGTAAGGCTCGCGTCGAGACTTCCGGCACGGACGGATGACTCCGACCTAAGGGAACTGACGAGCCTCGCCGTACAGGGAGATCGCACTGCGATCGAATCCCTGCTCGGCGAGTTGCGTCCGATGGTGGTGCGCTATTGCCGCGCCAGGCTGGGCAGGGTTTCAGGGCAATATCACATTGCCGATGACGTAGCCCAGGAGGTGTGCATCGCGGTCCTGTCCGCGCTGCCGCGATACCGCGACATGGGACGGCCTTTCGCCTCCTTCGTCTTCGGTATCGCCTCGCACAAGGTGGCCGACGCGTTGCGGAGTTCGGTCCGCTCGGCCGTACCGACTCAGGATCTACCGGACGGGCCGGACGACGGACCGGGGCCCGAGGAGACGGTGGTCCGCTACATCGAGGTGGAGTACGCCCGCAGGCTGCTCGCCAGACTCCCCGACAACCAGCGCGAGTTGCTGTTGTTGCGGGTGGTGTCGGGGCTGTCGGCGGAGGAGACCGGTAATGTACTCGGTATGTCACCAGGTGCGGTCCGTGTTGCCCAGCATCGAGCGCTGGCGAGGCTGCGGCAGATGGCCGAACTGGAGTCGGCTTGACGCCGGAGGAGCAGACTGACGCGCTCCTCGACGTGCTGGCCCGCGGCGAGCTGCCCGATTCACGCGATCCGGCCGCGCGGCTGCTCGCCGCGCTGCTGGACGATGTGGATCAGCGGCGCTCCTCGGTGTCGATGACACCGTCGACGTAGCCTCTGGCGTATTCCCAGGTCACGTAGTCGGCCGGGTCAGGGTGAAAGGCCGGCTCGTGCATTTGGGGCTGGCCTTTGTCGATCATCTGGCGCAGATTGCCGCGCAGCAGCTCCCAGTCGAAGAAGTGCTGCTCGCCGCATTCCGGGCAGTCGAGCACCAGGCCCAGCACTCCCTGCTGCTCTAACAAGGAGCGGAAGACCTCGACGTCGGCCAGGTCGGTAATGGCCTCGTCGCGCTCGGAGGCGGTCAGCGGTTCGGCGTCGTCGAGCTCGCCCATCGCTGAGGAAGGGTCGTTCGGGTCGTCCGCGAACGGGTCGCGGGGGACGTCTTCCAGCACCTTCCCACCATATGACCGATGCGGCCACCGCGGTGGTGATTAGCTCAGCCATCCACGCCGGGCGGCCTCCACACCTGCGTGAAAGCGTGATTGCGCGCCAAGCTGAACCATGGCGTCGGCAAACCTGGCCCGTACCGTGCGCACGGAGACACCGAGCTGGCGGGCTATCGAGTCGTCGCACATGCCCTGCGCCGCGAGCCGCAGCACCTGCACCACGCCCTCGCCCCGGCGACCCCAGGGCAGGGGTACGGCCCGGCCCCACAGCTCCTCGAAGAGCGACCGGAGCATGCCCACGACGATCGGGGTCCGGACCAGGTAGAAGTTGTAGGCGTGGTCGGGCAGGTTGCCGCCCCACAGCGCGGGCAGGCCGGCGGCGTCGGGCCCGGCGGTCATGAACCAGCTCGGCACCCGGTCCAGCGTGCGTACGGTCCCGCCGGTGGCCAGCAGCCTGGTCAGCTGGTCGCGTACGCCGGGCAGGGTCAGGGTGGAGACCGGGATGACGGCCCGGACGTTCAGGAGTTTCCGCTGCTGTGCATCGATCCAAGGATCGGCAAATTTCCGTACGAAGTCCGCCATCGTCCGCTCGTCGGGAATGGCGGTGAGTAAGTGCATCGGCGGGGACTGGGACTGCACCGCCATGCCCACCACGCTCTCGTAGAGCACGTCGGCCCCGCTCACCATCTCAACCCGGAACGCGCCGTTCTGGTAGTCGTGCCCCACGTCGTAGTCGCGGATCAGCCCTCGGATCGAGCCGAGGGCGGAGTCGATGCGCCTGCTCTCCTCGGCCAGCCGGTCGAGGCGCTCGGCGATCAGCCGGCCGAGCGCGGCGGCGGGGTGCCGGGCGAGGTATTCGCCCGATTGTTCGTCGATCACCCCGAGCCTGACGAGATCGTCGAGCTGTCTGCTCACCTTGTCGACGGGACCGTCCATGGCCTCGGCCAGTTCGGTACGCGTAGCCCTGTGCAGGCGCAGCACCGCCGTGTAAAGCGCGGTCTGGGCCGGGTCGAGGCCCAGCGTCGCGAGGGGAGCGTCCGCGAGAGGGTCGGACAGGGCGTGGGACTCGCTGCGCATATAAGGGGCTCCGTAGGGGGGACACGGGCGTGTCGTGAGAATAACTCGGCGATACGTCCTTGTCCGCTCCTTGCGTGGACTCCTTGGCCACATGTGCAGCTTCGTGCAATTGCACGTTTTCACATTGCGGTGTGCCGATGAGTAACGCAGGCTTAACCCAGCGTCGGCATCCACTTGAGCTGGCAGCGCTTGCCATCAGGACGCGGAGGGGGGTTCGGTGGCGCTTTATGCGCTTCCGCCCGGATGTCGGTGGCCGGAGGATGGGGCGGATCACCGACCGCCCCATCCTCCGGCTCTTTGGGATGCCGGGGGTACGACGGGCCGTGGGGGTCATCGTGCTCCCGGCCTCGGGACGTTTTGCATGTAGGCCCTAGACTTGCCTCATCAGCATCGGCAGGAGGGGCCGCAGCATGTCCAAGTTCACCGAGACGGGTCTGACCTTCGACGACGTGTTGCTCGTCCCAAGCTATTCAGACCTGCAACCTGGTGACGCGGACACCGGTTCGCGCCTGTCGCGCGGCATCAACCTGTCGATCCCGCTGGTCTCCGCCGCGATGGACACCGTCACCGAGGCCCGCATGGCCGTCGCCATGGCCCGCCAGGGCGGCATCGGCATCCTGCACCGCAACCTGTCGGTGGAGGAGCAGGCCCAGCAGGTCGACCTGGTCAAACGGTCCGAGGCCGGGATGGTCACCAACCCGGTGACCTGCACTCCCGACGACACCCTGGCCGACGTGGAGCGGCTGTGCGCGACGTACCGGATCTCCGGGGTGCCCGTCACCGACCTCTCCGGCGTGCTCGTCGGCATCGTGACCAACCGCGACATGCGCTTCGAGACCGACCAGTCGCGGCCGGTGCGTGAGGTCATGACCCCGATGCCGCTGGTCACCGCCCCGGTCGGGGTGTCGCGTGACGGCGCGTTCGAGCTGCTGCGGCACAACAAGATCGAGAAGCTGCCCCTGGTCGATCCCGACGGCCGGCTACGCGGTCTGATCACGGTTAAAGACTTCACCAAGAGCGAGCAATATCCGCTGGCCACCAAGGACGCGGACGGCCGCCTGGTCGTCGGCGCCGCCGTGGGCGTCGGCGGTGACGCGGAGCTGCGGGCCAAGGCGCTGATCGAGGCGGGCGTCGACGTGGTCGTGGTCGACGTCGCGCACGGCCACTCCAAGGGCCTGGCCGACATGGTCGCTAAGCTCAAGGCCAACAGCAAGGTCGACGTCATCGGCGGCAACATCGCGACCAGGGCGGGCGCCCAGATGCTCGTCGACGCGGGCGCCGACGCGGTCAAGGTCGGCGTGGGCCCCGGCTCCATCTGCACCACCCGCGTCGTGGCCGGCGTGGGCGCGCCGCAGGTCACCGCCATCTACCAGGCGTCGCTGGCGTGCGGCCCGGCCGGCGTGCCGGTCATCGGCGACGGCGGTCTGCAATACTCCGGCGACATCGTCAAGGCCATCGCCGCCGGCGCCGACACGGTCATGCTCGGCTCGCTGCTCGCCGGCTGCGAGGAGTCGCCCGGTGAGCTGATCTTCATCAACGGCAAGCAGTTCAAGTCGTACCGGGGGATGGGCTCGCTCGGCGCGGTCCGCAACCGCGAGCGCGGCGGCATGTCGTTCAGCAAGGACCGCTACGCGCAGGCCGACATCGGCGGCGAGGACAAATACATCCCCGAGGGCATCGAAGGCCAGGTCCCCTTCCGGGGACCGGTCGCGGCGGTCGCCCACCAGCTCGTCGGCGGCCTGCGCCAGGGCATGTGGTACGCCGGCTGCCGCACGATCACGCAGATGCACACCGACTGTGAGCTCATGCCGATCACGGCGGCGGGACTCACGGAGAGCCATCCCCACGACATTCAGATGACCGTGGAAGCCCCGAACTATCACAGAAGGTAAGACATGACTCAGCAGGTGGAGATCGGCCGGGGCAAGACCGGTCGCCGGGCCTACGCGCTCGACGAGATCGGCCTCGTACCCTCCCGCCGCACTCGTGACCCGGAGGAGGTCTCGATCGCCTGGCAGATCGACGCTTACCGGTTCGAACTACCCGTGGTCGTCGCCCCCATGGACAGCGTGGTCTCGCCCGCCACCGCGATCGAGATCGGCCGCCTCGGCGGCCTGGCCCCCCTCGACCTCGAAGGGCTCTGGACCCGCTACGACGACCCGTCGCCGCTGCTGGAGGAGTGCGCCTCGCTCGACGCCGAGGCCGCGACCAAGCGGCTGCAGGAGATCTACACGGCGCCGATCAAGGAAGAGCTGATCGGCCGCCGGATCGCGGAGATCCGGGAGTCCGGCGTGACCACGGCGGTCCGCCTGTCTCCGCAGCGTACGGTGCAGTATCACAAGGCCGTCATTGACGCGGGCGTGGACATCTTCGTCATCCGCGGCACCACGGTCTCGGCCGAGCACGTCTCGGGCCGGGCCGAGCCGCTGAACCTCAAGCAGTTCATCTACGAGCTCGACGTGCCGGTCATCGTGGGCGGCTGCGCCACCTACACGGCCGCCCTGCACCTCATGCGTACCGGCGCGGCGGGCGTCCTGGTCGGCTTCGGCGGCGGCGCCTCCCACACCACCCGCAACGTGCTGGGCGTGGCCGTACCGATGGCCACCGCGATCTCCGACGTCGCCGCCGCCCGCCGCGACTACATGGACGAATCGGGCGGCCGCTACGTCCACGTGATCGCCGACGGCGGCATGGGCACCTCGGGCGACATCGCCAAGGCCATCGCCTGCGGCGCCGACGCGGTCATGGTCGGCTCCCCGCTCGCCCGCGCGACGGAGGCCCCCGGCCATGGCTTCCACTGGGGCTCGGAGGCACACCACCCGGACCTGCCTCGGGGCCGGCGGGTGGCGTTCGACACGGTGGGCAGCCTGGAGCAGATCCTGCACGGGCCGTCCAGCGTGGCCGACGGGTCCATGAACCTGATGGGGGCGTTGAAGCGGACGATGGCCTCGACGGGTTACTCGGACATCAAGGAGTTCCAGCGCGTCGAGGTCGTGGTCGCTCCTACCCAGCGCTGACCATTTAGCGCCCACCCGCTTCCGGCCCAAAGGCCTTCGCGGGTGGGCGCTTCGCGCTTCGGGGGCAGACGTTGCTCCCAGTCGGGCCGGAGGACTGAAGGGCCTCGCTCCGCTCGGACGTCCTTATGCAGCGCGGCTCCGCCACGCCCACGGCATATTGATGGGCCCCCAAGCTACCCATGATCGGATGGCCGGTAGCGTCTCGGTGATCGCTGTGGTGACCCGGTACAGTCGGCCGCCCCACTCCTCATCTTTGGCGCGGCCCCGGAAGTGATGTATTGATCAGGCGGTAAGTCGGTAGCCACCTGGTGGTAGGGCTGCGACCCTGGGGCCGGAGTCTTGTTTGTCGTGGTCGGCCTACCGGCCCCGGGGCTTGGGTGGTTGGGGTGATCTGGTCGGCGTAGGCCCGGTATGGGTGTCGGCCAGGTTGTCCGACCCGGCCCGCAGGAGGCCGGCCAGGTGGTTGGCCACCGGCATTGCGGCCTGGAGGACCATCGTGACGGCCGTCCGCTTAGCCGGGGTCGGCGCAGAGCTGGGAGGTCAAGGCGGTGCGGGCCCACTCTTCCCACATGTCCGGTGACCAGTCGCGGTCGCGGACGAAGATCAGGTAGAGCTGCGGGCTGAGCAGGCCGAACAGCAGGTCCGCCGCCATCTCGACGGAGAGGCCGGGGCGGATGTCGGGCTTGCGGGCCAGGGCTTCGGCCGCTGCGTACTGCACGGTGTAACGCGGGTCGGGGCCGTCCGGCCACTGTGCGGCGATCTCAGGGTCGGTGGCCGCGGCAGCCGCGATCAGCGGCATGATCGGGGCGACCCGGCCCAGGATCTCGCGAGTGCCGTGGACGTGCGCGCGCAATTGCCCGGCTGCGGTGGGCTCGGCGCACGCGGCGCGAAACCAATCACGATCCATGGTGGCGACCGGCTCGGTATCCCCGGCGATAGATGTGTCGACGACGTCCTTGAACAGCGTGCGCTTGTTGCGGAAGACGAAATAGACCGTCTGGACGGCCACGCCCGCCTGGTCCGCGACCTCCTGCAGGCTCGTCGCCCCGTAACCCTGCGCGACGAACAGCTCGCGAGCCGCCTCGACGACCTTTTCACGGGTGCGGCGTGAGCGCTCGGCTCGCTTGTCCGGCCGCTTGACTTTGTCCATATTGCGAGTATATCTCTAGAGTATGTCACTAGAGTTCAACTCTAGATTCTTGGAGGAGACGATGGACCAGCCCAACGCCATCCAGAAGCCGGAGCCGGACCTGGCCTCAACGCAGCGAGACCAGGAGGAGGAGTCCGTCCACCGCGCACTGGAGGGCTACTACCGCACCGGCAAGCCGCCGTGGGACACCGGCGTGACGCCGCCCGAGCTGGTCGCCCTGGTGGAGGGGCACGGCGCGCTGCCGCCCGGCCGCGCCCTCGAACTCGGCTGCGGCACGGGGACCAACGCCATCTACCTGGCACGGCACGGCTGGGAGGTGGCGGCCGTCGACCTGATCGACCGCGCCGTCGACCAGGCCAGGGAGAAGGCCGCGGAGGCGGGAGTGGCGGTACGGCTGCTGCACGGAGACGCCACCCGCCTCGACGAGCTCGACGTGCCGGGCCCCTTCGACCTGTTCTTCGACCTGAGCTGCTACTGCGGGGTCCCGCTGCACCGCCGCGACGCCTACGCCGCCGGGCTCACCCACCGCGCCGCTCCTGGAGCACGGTTGCTGATGTTCGGGTACGGCCCCGAGCCGCTCGGCAATCCGATCCCCGAGGTCACGTCGTGGGCGGCGGGCGTCACAGCCGACGAGCTCCGCGCCAGGTTCCCCGGCTGGGAACTACTCGACGTCACACCGGGCACCAACTCGGTGCCGACCTTCTGGTTCACGCTGCGCCGCGACGCCTAGCAATCTTCGGTCGCGGGTTTGTGTCAGCGCTCGACCTGGCAGCTGCGGCTGGTATGTTATTGGTTGATTACTAACCTAGGAGTGGGTATGACAGCCGACCAAGACCACGCCAGCCGCCGCGCCGCTGCCCAGCACACCGTGGCCGAGCACCTGCGCCTTACCGCCGCAGGACGCACCGACGAATGGGTGACGCTGTTCGCCCCGGACGCGGTGCTCGAGTTCCCGTTCGCGCCGGTCGGCGTGCCTCAACGGGTGACGGGGCGAGACGCACTGCTGGCGCACATGAGCAACTTTCCCGAGACCTTTGACGTGGAGTTCGTCGATCTGGTGTTCCACCCGACGGTCGATCCGAGTCTCGTGATCGCCGAATTCCGCTCGACGGGCACCGCGCTGCCGACCGGCAAGCCGTACGAGCAGAGGTGCGTCTCTGTCGTCCGGACCGATAAAGACGCGCGCATCACCCACTACCTGGACTACTGGAACCCGCTGGTGGCGATCGAGGCACTCACACCCCACGACGTGCCGGCCGACCCTGAGCTCAGCGTGACGTTTGGAGGTTGAGGGTCCATGCCCGCCGCCGGCACCAGCACGAAGAGCGACGAACGACGTCGGGCCATCGTGGCCGCCGCGATGGATTGCTTCGCGCAGAAGGGTTTCTACGGTACGACGACGCACGAGGTGGCCGAGCGGGTCGGCATCTCTCAGCCGTATCTCTATCGCCTGTACTCGAACAAGGAAGCGCTGTTCGCGGCGGTGGTCGACCACGTGTCCGTCGTGATGACCGAAACCTTGGTCGCGCACTCGCCGGCGTCGGGTGGGGGCGGGCTGACGTCCGAGGCGGCGTCGAGAGGGGCCGGGCCGGCGTCCGAGGCCGCGTTGGATGCGGCACGCGGTGCCTACACCGCGCTCATCGCGGACCGGACCATCCTGCGTTTCCTCATGCACGCGAACTGTGCCGCAGGCGAGCCGCTGGTAGGGCAGGCCGTGCGTCGGTGCTACGCGAAGCAGGTTGACACCGTTCGGCGGCTGCTGGGCGACGATGACGCCGTGCGGCGCTGGTTCGGCGCCGGAATGCTCGACAACGTGGTCGCCGTGCTGGGTCTGGCCGACATCGATGAGCCGTGGGCGCACGTACTCGCCGCTCGATGACCTGTCGCCGGGGGATACGCCCGATCGGGAACAGCAGGAGCACAGCGAGCACCAGCGTGACCATGGCGGAACCTGGCCGGGACGCCGTCGTGGGCGCGTACGTGGACGGCAAGTTCGCGGGCAGTGGCACCGCTGGGTCGCGGCCGCTCAACGGCGAAGGCGGCCCGATCCCGGCGGACTCCCGCTACTACCCCGGCTCCAACGGCACCCTGCGCGACGTACACCGCTTCAATGCCAGCTGAGGCAGGGGCGCCGGCGGCGTCGTCTCGACCACGAAGGACGTCAGTACCTTCCAGCGAGCCTTCGACCAGGGCAGGCTGCTGCCGCCGTCGCTACGGGAGATCCTCACCGGTGGGCCCCGTGGCAGCGGCGGCGCGCAGCAGGGCACGGGCCGGTGCGAAGAAGACCTGAGAATTCAGGGCGGCTCGGCGCCCGGCTGCACCACGCTGATCCTCTTCTCGACCGCTGGCCGGCAGCAGTTCTAGATTTCCGTCTCCAGGAAGTACGAGATCTCGTTCGCGACGACGTCGGGCATCTCGAGACCACACAGATGTCCAAGCTCGCTCAGCAGGACCGCACGGCTGCCGGGGATGCGCCGTACGTCGTCAAGCTGCTTGGCTTGATCTACGACGACGTCCTTTCCGCCGAGTATGTAGCAGGTCGGTATGCGTATCTCAGACAGCTCGTCGGCCTGGCTCGTCAGCGCACCGCCGGCCAGCCAGCCGTGCCACATCTGTTCGGTGACGGTCAGCATGCTGCTCGTCAGACTCGAGGTCTTCGACGGGTCCAAGGAGATTGCCGCCACTGCTTGGGTGAGGGCCTCGACGTTGCCGTAGGCGGCATCGAAGCCGGCGATCACCTCGTCCCCGGCAGTCGTCCCCGCGGCGTTCCACGGAACAACGCCAACCAGCGCACGCACATCATCCGGGTAGTCGAGCGCGATACGCACCGCGATCGCACTGCCAAGGGAATAGCCGACCAGGCAGTAGGCGTCGGCGCCCGCGTCGTTGATCGCCTCGTTGATCGCTTCGTGCAGGGTCGCGGCCAGTGTGGACAGTCTCCCGTCCGCCGGCGCGCGTACGGACTGACCATGTCCGGGCAGGTCGAAGATCAAGACGCGGAACCCGCTCAGGTGTCGCGCGATTCCGGTCATGAGATCAGCCGAGGCGCCGAATCCTGGCAGCATGACAAGGGTCAGAGGGCCCTGGCCGTGTTCCTCCCAGTAAATGCCTGAACTGGTGTGGGGCATCGCGATCTCCTTAGCCTCGGCGAAGGTTGTCGGGTATACACGTACGGCTCCACCCGCACCGCAGGCGGGTCCCGCCATGGGCGCATCATCTCGTTCAGTGCGCCTGGGGGGTGTGGCTCGCGGTGAAGGCCAGAAGAAGCGCGGCGGTCCGCTGCGGATCCTCCATGATGGGCGAGTGCCCAACACCGGCCAGCAACTCCACTTTCGCGCCCGGAACGGCGCTGTATTCGGCGGCGGAGGAGGATCGCCATCTCCGATCTTCCTCACCGAAGATCACCAGCAGTGGCTTGCCGAGGGGAATCAGCCGATCGGGGAGCGCGCGCTGATTCACATAGTCATCGCCGGTCTGCGTTGTCGCGATGAGGGCGTGGTAGGTCATGCCGCGCGCGTCGTCCACGACCGCCTGCGGGACCTCGTAGCCGCGGCGGCTGAACGCGGTGCTCGCGGCGTTGCGGATCAGGCTGTCGGTCCGAAGCCGCCACAGCAGTTGGCCGATGACGGGGGTGTACAAGAGCCCGCCGACGCCGCCGGCTGAGACGGCGGCGGCCAAACGGGGCGCGGTGTCGATGAGAACGAGCGAGGTCACCAGGTCGGGGCGTTGCTCAGCGAGAGCGGTGGCGACCGCGCCACCGGTGGAATGGCCGACCACTGTGGCGTGCTTGACCCCGAGCCGGTCCATTGCCTCACCGACCCGGAGTCCCTGCTCCGGCATCCCGTAGCCACCGCCGGCCGGCTTGGCCGACCGGCCGTGCCCGAGCAGGTCGATCCGGATGACGCGATGGGACTTGGTCAGCAGCGGAACGAGCGCGTCCCACGAGCGGGTCGACGCGGCGAGCCCGTGGATCAGTACGAGTGCCGGGGCATCAGCGGGGCCGTCCTGGCGCACGTAGATGTTCCCGCCATTGAGGGGCAGGGTCGGATCCCCACTGGCCTCGGCGCTCTGCCGCGTCACCACCTCCGCGTTCACGAGAAGCAACCCGACGACGACGAAGAGGACAGCCGAGGCGATCAAAAGGCGCCGCCGGCGCCGTGCCGCGCTGCTCACATCAGCCTGCCGGTGCGGAAACCGCAGGTCGGCGTCGGCGAAACAACGGGGTCATCGAGCCCCAGGGAAATAATCACGGCCCCACTGTCGTCCCTGGTGCGCGCCGGTAGCTTGTACAAATGTTCCGGTGAGAGCGTCGTTGACCGAATGTGATTACCGAGAGTTACCTTGGACTGGTTGCGCGAACCCGAATGGACCCCGTTCAAGCAGGCAGGTTCCACGAGGGGCCGTCAGGGTCGCCGAGCCACACCTTCTGCCCCTGCCCGGTGACCGTGAGGCCGTACCCCGACCGCGGCGGCTTCCCCGCCGCTTCCCAGGTCGAGACCGCCTCTTCGACGCCATCCCACAGCTTCAACGGCCCGTGCTGGCGTACCAGCCAACCTCCGTCCGGCGACGGCTCGGTGGTGGCCTGTGAGCCGGTTGCCACGTCCAGGAGGATGATCCGGTCGCCCGCCCCCATCTTCTCCGCCGACGGGGCGCCGAGCTGGGCCACGAACACGCCGGTCGGGTCGTTCAGAACGTGCGGATCGACCACGCTCTCGCGCTGCTCGCCGAGGCCGATCAGGTAGTGCGAGTGCGGTGGCCGGTCGTGGGGCCGGGCGAACATGAACGACAGCTCGTCGGCCAGGAAGGGTCCGGTCGCGGTGGCGTCGTCGGCACCCTCCACCCCATCCTCGCGCGCTGCCACGGCGTGAACTCGAAGGCTGCTTCGCGGCAATTACTGACGAGGATCCAGGCGATGGAGAGGTACGCATGAGCTCAAGCATGGCCGCGGCCGCCTTGGGTCGATCGGAGGCACGGCCCGGCAGACGCCCGTCGACGCGGCTTCGCTCGCGCCACCAGGGGTCCTCTCGCCAGAGATCAAAGCGCAGCTAAGATCATTCTGTTGGGGGCTCTCATGCGCGTGATCTTGGGAATGGCCGCGAAGCGTCCGGGGGCGGATATCGGGCGGCCCCTCGCCTTGGCCCGGTCGCTGCTCGGTGACGTTTTCCCGGTGCCATCGGAAACCGTCGATGCCGCTGAGTGGGTCGGGCCGGGGAGCCGCCTTGCTCGCCTGGTCCAATGAGCAAGCGGCTGATTCACGCCCACCGCTGATCGTGCGTGCTTACCGGCGCTTTTCCCGGGAAGCCGCCCGCGATCACCGATCTGATTCGTATCGATATCCCGCAGGAGATCTGAGGGAAGGCACCGGAAGTCCGGAATCAAGATCCAGACTGTGTTAAGGTCACGAACCTGCAACGGGGGCTGCAGGGTGACGGCTGCCCCTTTGGGTGTCCTTTCCATGAACCGGGCCGATTCCTCGCCGCGTTCGAAGTCCGCGTCACTAGCCCACACAGACCTGAACTCCCTCATCGGGAAACGTCTGCCAAGGAGAATTACAGATCGTGTCTATTTTCCGAACCAGAACGAGTCGTGCCGTGGTCGCACTGTCCACTGCCTCGGTGCTGTTAGCCGCCGTGACGCCGCCGGCCCAGGCCACCACCGATGGCGGCGGCGTCGCCGCCTTCCTGCGGGACACCATGAACGGTCTGCGCTTCGAGCAGGTCCTCGACCTGGCGCCGCCGGCATCCCCGCAGGCTCGGACGCTTTCCAATGGCGTCGACAAGGACGCGAAGACGGCCGCCGACTACGCCCGGTTGTTCGCCAATGCGGCCGACCCCAAACCCATCGTCCAGCAGCCGCAACTCGACGTGACCGTACTGGAGCTGGACCGGCGGGGCCGGCCGGTGTCGTCCGGCACGGTCCTGATGAGCCCGCAGTATCCGAACGGGATCGTCGTGCCGGTGGACCGGAACTTCCACACTGATCAGGTGCGCTGGCGGCAGTGGGACGACGCCGGATGGTACGCCAACCAGGGCAAGGGCACCATCGACATCGTGCCGGGCCGGGAGAACGCGCCCATCGACTTCATGCTCCCCTACCCGGCCTCCGTCCTGAAACTGATGGTCAACTTCGGGGTGCTGCGCCTGGTGGACAAGGGCGTGATCAAGCTTGACGACACCTACGACTACCAGCCGACCACGGTCAGCTCACTGTGCGGTGGGCCGTCGAGCAACACCATCAGCGCCTACATGGACGCCTCGATCACCTCTTCCTCCAACGCCGCGTCCTGTGCGTTGGTGAAGCTGCTGCACGACAAGGGCGCGGTGGACGAGCTCAACCAGACCTTCCAGGACCTGGGCCTGGAGACCATGCAGCTGAAGAACACCAACCCGGCCAACGGCGGGCGCTGGTCCAACCCGGTCACGATGAACTCGTTGGACACGGCCAAGCTGCTCGCGCTGGTCGATGGCGTACAGGGCACGGCGTGGACCGCCCCCAACGGTTCACCGGTCACCGGCGCGGTGCTGAGCCCCACCTCCCGCCAGGTCTTCAAGAAGCTGCTCGGCGAGCAGGGCTTCAACGACATGCTCTCCACCACCAACCGGTGCGGCAGCGCGTACCCGGCCGCGGGCATCCCGCAGCGGGTGGCTTCGCGGTGGGTGGCCGCCGATGGCACGGTGACGGTCGAGGGCAACAAGTTCGGCAAGGACGTCCGGCCGTGCAACAAGCAGGCGCAGGTCACCTTCGCGCACAAGACCGGCTGGGTCGGCAACTCGGGAGCTGACGCGGGCATCGTACGGTCCCTGCCGGGCAAGGCCGGCCGCCACTACGTCGTCGTGGCCTTCACCAACCTCGGCACCCAGTACGTGGACGCCAACCGGCCGGCGACCGAGCCCGGTGTCTACCCGGTCGCCTACACCGAGAAGCTGGCTCAACTGGGCTCGGCGATCGACCGGTACGAGGCCGCCGGGCTCGCCCAACGCACCAAGAGCTGATCAGCACCAAGAGCTGATCATCCGCAATAGCCTGCCGCGTTGATGGCGGGCCCATGATGCCGATGTTCCCGGCCCGCGAGACCGATGCGGCCGGGAACATCGGCATCATCTGTTCACTCTCATAACGCTTTTTCGGCAGCTGACCAAGAAGGGGTGTAATCGACGAAGGGAGCATGGCCGGTGCGTCGCAAACAGTCGGACATCGCCACAGACCCGGAGGCTTTCGAAGCCTTCTACCGGCGCCACGTTGACGCGATCGCGCGCTTCCTGGCTCGCCGGGTCGATGATCCGCACACGGTCGCCGATCTGGTGGCCGAGGTTTTCGTCGCGGTGCTCGACTCCGCTCACACCTACCGGCCCGGGCTCGGCAGCGAGATCGCGTGGTTGTACGGCGTGGCTCGCAACACTTTGTCGGCCGAGCGGCGGCGGGCGTTCAAGGAGACGAGGCTGGCCGATCGCCTGGGCGGGCGAAGGCTGCTCGACTCCGACGACCTCGCCGAGTTGGAAGAGCGGATCGACGCGGAAAGCGTGGCCAGGCGGGCCTTCCAGGCCATGGCCGGATTACCGGACGGTGATCGCGCGATGCTCGAACTGGTCGTCATCGACCAGCTCACGATCGGCGAGGCGGCCACCGCTCTGGGCATCCGGCAGGGGGCCGCCAGGGCCAGGCTGCACCGCGCCCGCCACGCGCTCAGAAATGTGCCGGAGATGGCGCCCTTCGTCATGGAAGGAATGCGATGAGATTCAAGGAGCAGCTGCTGATGGAGCTCAAAACCGAAATCGCCGCCCGGAACACGGCTAGACGTGTGGTCGTCAGGCGGCGTCTGCTCGCCGGAGCGGCGGTGGCCGCGATGGCGGCCGCGGCGGCCGTCGCGGTGCCATTCCTGACCGGGTCGGAGACCCCGGCCTACGCGGTCACGAAGAACGGCGACGGCTCGGTCACCCTGAAGATCACCGAGTTCAGAAACCCAGATCAGGTGGAGAAGGACCTGGCGACAGCCGGCGTGACCGCCGATGTCTCCTACGTCAAGCCCGGCACCCGATGCGCCCCCGGCCGTGGCGACGCCGACTTCGGCCCCTCGTTCTCCAAGGAGGAGATCACCAGTAAGGATCCCGCGGTCCAGAAGAGGGTCAAGGACGCGATCGAGAACTCGGTGAACAGCAAGACGTTCAAGTTGGGCCGTGGTGAGGTCCGGATCAGTCCGCAGTACATCAAGACGGGGCAGACGGCCGTCATGGAGTTCGTCGAGAACGCGGACCAGACCTCGGGCCCGGAGAAGCCCAGAGCCCTGTGGGGGTTCAGCGGCTATCTCATCACCGGTCCGGTCAAGCCGTGCAAGGTCATCGACGACCCGTCCTGGGACAAGATGCCCGACCCCAAGAAGCACCCCGAGGCATACCCGCCGGCCGGTAGCTGACTCGTGTAGCTGGCCCGCCGCCGGGCAGGCTCCCGCCCGGCGGTGGGCGCTTAACCGAGGGAGGCGGAGCGGTAGCCGTCCGTGGCCGCGATGAGCTCGTGCAGCGTGCCGGGCTCGGCGCCCGCGTGCCCGGCGTCCTCGACGATTCGCAGCTCCGCCTCCGGCCAGGCCAGATGCAGGTCCAACGCCGCGTCCGGCGGCGTCTTCATGTCATAGCGGCCGTTCACGATCACGCACGGGATGTGCCGGATCGCGGCCACGTCGAGCAGCTCGCCCTCCCGCAGGAAACACCCTTGGCTGAAGTAGTGCGCCTCGATGCGGGAGAAGCCCACCAGCTCCCGGTCGTCCAGAGGTGGCGGTGGGGCGGGGAGCAGGGTGTTCGCCGACAGCTCCCAGGCCGCCCAGGCCCGCGCGGCCGGTACGTGCACCTCCGGGTCCTGGTCGGACAACCGGCGATGGTAGGCGGCGACCAGGTCGTCCCGCTCCGCCTCCGGGATGAAACCGCGGAAGGCCGCCCACTCCCGCGGGAACAGCCGGGCCGACCCGGTGCCGGTGAACGCCCACGCGTCATCGGCCTTGCTCGCCAGGTAGACGCCGCGCAGCACCAGCTCGCTCACCCGCTCCGGGTGCCGCCGCGCGTAGGCCAGCGCGAGCGTCGACCCCCACGACCCGCCGAACACCTGCCAGCGTTCGATGCCGAGGTGCCGCCTGAGCCGCTCTATGTCCGCCACGAGGTGCCAGGTCGTGTTGGTCTCCAGCGACACCCCTGGGTCGGCCGCGTGCGGTCGGCTGCGCCCGCAGTTGCGCTGGTCGAACAGGACGATGCGGTACGCCTCGGGATCGAAGAACCGCCGCTGTGGCGGTAACGACCCGCCACCGGGACCGCCATGGAGAAAGACGACAGGTTTCCCGTCGGGGTTGCCGCTGACCTCCCAATAGATCTCGTTCCCGTCGCCCACATCAAGCATCCCGGTCTCGTACGGCTCAATAGGCGGATAAAACGTTCTTTGTCCCATGGGTATCAGACATACACGCCGACGCCGCCTGGCGCGCACGCTCGCCGCTCCTGATTCAGCTACTCGTCAGAAAGCATGTTCAGGAGGTGAAGGAGGCGCCGCTTACCTGATGTCCAAATGGCGAGACATAGTTCTTCCTTTTCCCCGGTGCGACCGTCGCGTCACTGGGTCGCGATCGTTCCGGACGGTGGAGCTGTCACGCTCGTAGGTTGCCGGACATCTACCGGCATGTGACATTCCTGAAGAAGGACGATGATGTGGGCACGGCGGAGTCCCAGCGGCGCTTCGAAGAGATCTACACGGAGCACTACGCCGCCGTCTCCGGCTATGTCCGGCGGCGTACCGACCACCCGGACGACTGCGCCGATGTGATCGCCGAGACGTTCACCACGGCCTGGCGGCGGCTGGCGGACCTGCCGGCCGGTGACGAGGTCAGGCTGTGGCTCTACGGCGCGGCCCGGCGGATCCTGGCCAACCAGCGCCGCGGGACCCTGCGCCGTACGGCCCTGACACTGCGCCTTCGCGAAGAGCTCTCAGCGTACGCCGGCACGACGTTCGACCAGGCCCCGGAAGGGGCCAGGGAGGCGTTCGCGCGCCTGTCGGACGACGACAGGGAGTTGCTGTCACTCGTGGGCTGGGAAGAGCTCAGCCCCACCGAGATCGCCAAGGTGCTGGGCTGCTCGCGGGTGGCGGTGCGCCAGCGCCTGCACCGCGCCCGCAAGCGCCTGGCCCCTGACCCCGGCCCCGGCCTCACACCGGGCGCGCGGGAGATGCTGACCCAGATCATGGACATGGCCGAGCCCGCTCCGCGCGCCCGGCGCACGAGGTGGCGGCCGTTGATCGTGTTGCCGATCGCGGCGGCGCTCGCCGGCGCGGGCTGGTCGGCCACGGTCGTCCTTGGCGCCACGCCCGCCGCCGCGCTGGACATCAAGGACGAAGGTGATCACTACCTCATCGAGGTCAAGGACCTGTACGCCAACAGCGAGGTGTACGAGACACAGCTCAACGACTCGGGCCTCGACATCTCACTCAAGGTCGTGCCCGTCTCCCCTTCCCTCGTGGGCGAGATCTCCCCCGACACCCCGGGATGGAGCGGTGGCCCGTTCCCCTACGCGGACAAGATCAAGACGATCGACCGCCCGGAGGGGTGCGATTTCTCGCGTAGCTGCCCGATCGGGCTCACCATCGCCAAGGACTTCACCGGCAAGGCCGAGATCAAGCTCGGCCGTAAAGGCCGTCCCGGGGAGGAGTACCAAGCAGTCGCCGGCCTGCACGATCGGGGCGAGCCCCTGCACTGCAAGCCGTTCTACAACCGCAGGGTCGGCGAGGTTCGGGGGAGCCTGGCCGCGCTCGGTATTTCCATCACCGACTTCTCGATCAAAAAGCCCGGCCAGCGGGGCGAGGACGCGGAGGTCAGCACATCCGTGCCCGACTCCATGTACGTGACCGGTGGCGGGATGTCCGAGCTCGGCAAGGCCTTCCTCGTCGTCAGCGAGACGCCGATGGACGAGGAGCTCATGCGCACGATCCTCCGGAAGGACGGCTGCGCCGCCGACGAGAAGAGCACGTCATGATCGCCGCCAGGGCGCTGACCGGTGCACTGCTGCTCAAGGTGACCGCCGCGACACCGTTATCGGCCGCCCGGGCGAGCGCCGGACCCGCCGGGAACACGGTGACCCTGATCACCGGTGACCGCGTCATGGTCGCCGGCAAGGGATACCGCGTGACACCCGGCCCTGGCCGGGAGGTGACGCGAACTCGAAGCGGGCCGGGCGGTCTCGGTGGAATCCCGAGCCGACCGGCCCGTTCTCACATGCCCGTGCGATCCCGGGTGAGGCATGATCGGTGTCAGAAACCCGCCACCGGGACCGCCATGGAGAAAGACGACAAGTTTGCTGATCCGCTGATCCGCTGATCCGTCCCAGCCGTTGAGCCGTCAGACGGAGGCGGTGAACAGCTTGCGCATGATCTCCAGAACCTCGTCCCGGTGGTCGGCGGTCATGGGGATCTCGTTGCGGCGCAGTTCGTAGATCGCGGCGTACGTGACCCCGACCGGTGCGGAGAGCGACAGGGACGTGATCACATGGCTGTGCCCAGAGCCGGCCGCGTAGTGATCGGTGGCCTGCGCGGTGGAGTCGGTGTAGGCGAGTACGGCCCTCTTGATCCACGTGGCCAGGAGCGAGCCGTTCGCTCCCAGGACGGCGTTCTTGATCCCGTCGAGCTCCATGGGCAGGATCTTCTTGTCCTGGACGGCCCGCCGCTCCGTCTCGGCGATGGCCTCGGCCTTGGCCGGAGCGTCACCGGGCCCTCTGGACAGCTCGTTCTTGGTCTTGCCGGTCGCGAGGGCGAACGCGTCACAGCGGTTCCAGATCAGTTCGCCCAAAGCGGCGGCGATGGCGTCGATGTTCGTGCGTAACTGGTTCAGGTACCGGTCCGCGAGCGGCCGCGCGGCGAGGGCCAGTACGTAGGCGTCGCGGCGCGACTTGGGGAAGAAGCGCTGCATGTTCTTGTCGTCGGCCTGGCCGATGGTGTCCGCGTGGCGGCTCTGCACCGACGCCATCGCGTCGTTCACGATCATCAGGGTGATGAGACCGACCTGATCCTTGGTCAGCAGGTAGCCGCCCTCGCTGGAGATCGCCTTGGCGCTCTTGGTCAGCTCCGCCAGCAGGGCCAGGGCGGCGGTGTGGCTCGAGGTTCCGGTGAGGTCGTACTTCGCCTTGTACGTGATTCCCGTCGTGCCGGTCACCACGTCCACGTCGTCGCCGGGATCGATCTTCTTGCCCGGCAGCCATCGGGCGGCGTTGATCAGGCAGATCTGGGTGATGGTCGTGGGCTTGGTGTACTGCACGGTGATCTGCACCGTTCCGGTGGCGGTCGCGGGCGCCTTGCGGTACCAGAAGAGCCCTTGCGCCCCGGGTGGGTACATGTTGACCGCCGCGCCCGGGGCGAGGATGATCATGTTGTCCGCGCTCGTCGCGGCCGTCGCCTGGTCGACCTCCTGCTTGATCTGCTGGCGCAGGTTGATGAGCGTGCCGATGTCGGCCTTCATGTTCGCCATCATCGTGTCGATGTTCAGGCCGTCCTGCTCGTGGCCCTCGATGACCCATTCGGCCGAGATGGTGTCGTTGGTGAGCCGGACCCGCCCGCTCTTGCAGACCTGGTGGTCGCTGTTGCGCTGAGCGCCCAGCCAGGCCTGGTTCGCGGGGTCGATGCTGTAGACACCGATGTTCTCGCCGCCGATGGTCAGCGTCCTGGCCGGGGCGACTGCCGTGCCCGGGTTCACGTTCCCCGGGAAGGACACCAGGTTCGTGAGGTTGGGGTCCTCGGTGTACTCGAGTCCGCCGTAGACGCTCAATTTCCTAACCCCCTTCATACGGGCCGTCAGGCGCGCGCACCCGGGGACACGCTGGGTCGCCAGGGGGCTGGAATCGCTGCGTCGCTGAAGCCGCCTCATGGTATGCCGGGCCGCCGCGGCCGCCTAGGCCCAGATTCGGCCCCGGGGTCCTGGCAGCCGGGAGCGCCCAGGGCCTCCCGTTGGGGTGGTCCTGGGCGCTGTGGCGGCGAAGCTCAGCCTGGTTGACGGACTACCAGACCTGGAGCAGGGCGCCGAATTCCAGGTCCACGTCCCAGACGCGGGAGAATACGATCACGGATCCGCCATCGGCGGCGCCGCAGTACACCTTCTTGCTGACGGCCGAGGTGATGCCCTGTGCGGCGACCTCGTCGAACCAGTTGGTGTAGGAGTAGATCGGGCCCCCGCTGTCACCGTGTGCGACGGCGCAGCCGCCGACGACGCTTTTGGCGCGGACCATGTGCTTGACGTACTGACCGTTGGTGTAGGTGCCGCTCCAGCCGGTCTCGGTCACCTTGATCAGGCAGTTCTCGCCCAGAGTGGCCCCGGAGTTGCAGACGAAGTTGCCCACGTGCGCCTTCCACAGCGCCACCACCTTGTTGCTGGTGGAGGCGGTGTTGCTGCCGTCGAAGACGTTCGCGGTCGCGTCGGCGAGCACGATCGCGGCGTCTCGCTTGGCGACGCGCCAGGACAGCTGACCCATGTAGTTCGCCGGGCTGATGCCTCCGCCGTCGTAGAACTGGTCCCCGACATTGCCGCAGTGAGCGGCGGTGAGGAACCCCGGGGTGCCGTACTTGTCGACGACCGCGAAGCCGGAGCTGCAGCCCGCCCCCGACTGCTGGTTCCAGGTCCGGCCGCCCGCGTAGTAGCTCGGCACGTCGTCCTGCCTGCTGTAGGCCGGGCTGAACTCCTCTCCTGTCTCCAGCGTGATCGGCGCGCTCGTGCCGCTGGGCCGCTGCAACTGCTGCGGGTCGGCGTCCTCCCCGGTGACCGAGAGCCGGATGCCGCTGCCGTCCGGCTGCGGCGCCGCGCCGCTCGCCTGGCCGGCCTCGGCCCACTTCTCGGCCTCCCGCAGGAGTTGCGCGTTGGTGTAGGCGGCCGGCAGTACGGCCACCGGAGCCGTCTGCCGTCCCTGGTCGATCGTGGTCTGTACGGCCGGCGGCACCGTGCCCCGCCAGTACAGGCGTACCTCGTGGTTCTCCGGTGCGACGACGATCCCCGCGTAGCCCTCGGCGTTCTCGGCCGACTCGATGATGCGGTCGGCCACCCCGTTCAGCCGAGTCTGCTCCGAGAACAGCGCCTTCCAGTCGGCGAACCCGCCCGGCACCGCCCCCCGCGGCCCCGTCGCGTCCCTGTCCGGCGTCTTGCCGCCCGGGTCGTCGATGGCCCGCGTGGTCACGGCCGGGTCGTCGGTGGCGGTCTGCGCCGTGGCTGCCCCCGCGCCCAGAAAGGGCAGCAGCGCACAGGCGGTGCTGAGGATGGTCAGGCGTAAGCGGACTTTCTGCTGCATGAGTGAAACCCCCGTGTCTGTGACAAACGCGAGTCATCACAGCATGGGGATCACGGTTTGTTCCGCGTCCAATTACGGGGGCGGTGTGTGCACCCCGCCCTTGTGCCTGATCAAGGTCAGGCTCAGGGAGCGGTTCCCGTGGGTAGGGTCGTACGAATGAATCGCGTCTGCCTGGTCACCGGGGCCAACCGGGGCATCGGATTGGAGGTCTCTCGCCAGCTCGCGCTGGCCGGGGACACCGTCATCCTGACCGCCAGGGATCTGGGGAAGGCGGAGAAGGCGGCGAGTGGACTGCGCGGGACCGTGGAGCCGCGGCAATTGGATGTCGGTGATCCGGTGTCGGTGCGCCGGTTCGTCGAGGAGTTGCCGTACGACAAGGTAGATGTCCTGGTCAACAACGCCGCCATCCACTACGACACCTGGCAGCGAGCCGAGAACGCCGACCTCGACGTCGTGCGGGAGGCACTGGAGACGAACCTGCTGGGGACCTGGCGGGTCACGTTGGCGCTGCTGCCGTTGCTGCGGGCCGGCGATCACGGGCGGGTGGTGAACGTCTCCAGCGAGGCCGGGTCGCTGGCCGTCATGGGCGGCGGCACCCCGGCCTACACCGTGTCGAAGACCGCGCTCAACGCGCTGACCAGGATGCTGGCCGCCGAGCTGCGCGAGGATCGGATCCTGGTGAACTCCGTCTGCCCTGGGTGGGTGGCCACCGACATGGGCGGGCCCGGCGGGCGGCCGGTCGACGAGGGGGCGCGGAGCGTGCTGTGGGCGGTGGATCTGCCGGATGGCGGGCCTACCGGGGGATTCTTCCGTGATGGCGAGGCTCTGGCCTGGTAAGCCGCCCGTCAGCCGGTGGTCCGGCGGCGGTGGGCCTTCTGCCTGCAGGCGCCGCCGCAGAAGCGGGGTGGGCGGCCGGTGCGGGACGTGTGAATGACGGTGCCGCACTCCTCGCAGCGGGCGGACTCGGTAGGGGTTTCGTTACGGGTCTTCTGTTTCGTAACGGGTTTCGTTACGGTGGGCAGCGGAGAGCGTCCGGTGCGGAGGCCGTCGAGGACGAGGGCGGTGGTCCTGCCCGGGGTGGTGCTGTGCGTCTCCATCGTGAGGCATCCCGCCATTAGGGCCATGACGTCCGTCAGCTGCGCGTCCGGGCGTACGGCTCCGGCCTGGCGGGCCCGGTCGAGCAGGGCGGCGAGGGCGGTGCCGTAGCGTCGCCGGGCCTCCAGCGCCATCTCCGCCTTGAGGCCGGAGGCGAAGGATTCGCAGAGCGCCTTGTTGAGTCCGGCCTGCTCGACGGTCGAGGCGAAGGCGGTGAAGAACGCCTCCCCGGTCTCCGCTTCGCCGGTGGCCAGCAGGGCGGTGAGCTCGTCGGCCAGGCGTTCGATCCGGTCGTGGACCACCGCCTCGAACAGCGCCTCCTTGCTGGGGAAATGCCGGTAGACCGTGCCCGCGCCGACGCCCGCGCGTCTGGCGATCACGTCGAGTGGCACTGACAGCCCCTCCGCCGCGAACGCCTCTTGGGCGGCCTCCAGCACGCGGGCGCGGTTGTGCCGGGCGTCCGCGCGAGCGGCGATCGTCATGTGGCCTCCCATGCGCCGGTCTCTGGTGCCCGGATTGACAACCGGAACGTGCGTTCCGTAGCGTCTAAGCGGGTTGACCGTTCCGATTCTATGCACAACGAGGAGTTCGCATGTCCGTACCGACATACCCGACCCCCCGAGAGGTCGTCGATCGCTTCCTGCGGGCGTCCGTGGACGGCGGGCTGGCCGACATGTACGCCCCCGACGTCGTGATCGAAATACCGTTCGCCCCGGCC
Source organism: Nonomuraea sp. NPDC049129 (assembly GCF_040648495.1). Lineage (NCBI taxonomy): Bacteria > Bacillati > Actinomycetota > Actinomycetes > Streptosporangiales > Streptosporangiaceae > Nonomuraea > Nonomuraea sp. NPDC049129. The sequence continues at coordinate 92,228 of NZ_JBEZDU010000007.1, forward strand.
GGCATCCCTCGGCGCACGCAGGGACGTGAGGAGCTGCGGGCCAGGTTCGAGGCCGCCAAAGGCGTGCTGCGCTGGGAGCGGACGGACAACGTGCTGATCCACGAGACCGCGGACCCCGAGGTGGTCATCGTGGAGTTCGAACTCCACGGCTCTCTCGTCGCCTCGGGGCGGCCTGTCGTCTCGACGTACATCATGGTCGTCCGGGTGCGGGAGGGCTTGATCGTCCATTCCCGGGACTACGGGAACCCCATGGGCATGGAGGAGTACCGCGAGGAGTTGATGAGCGCGCTGAACTCCTAGCGCGCGTACCTCATGAGGACCGCGCCGTTGCCGAACGTGCGCGTCGCGGTCAGGTTGAACGGGGTCGGGCGGAACTCGCCGTCGAAGGCGGGGATGCCCGACCCCGCGACCACCGGGTACGCCTTGACGACCAGCTCGTCGATCTCCGGCAGCAGCGTGCCGGCCAGCTTGCCGCCGCCACAGAGCCAGATGCCGAGCCCGTCGTCCTCCTCCTTCAGGCGGCGCACCAGCGCGAGAGGGTCGCCGGAGACGAGCTCCACCGCCGGGTCGGCGATCTCCGGGATCGTGCTGGAGAAGACGTATTGCCGCAGGTGGGCATAGGGGCTGGTCACGCCGACGTCGAGGACCGGCCCGTAGGTGCCCCGGCCCATGAGGACGGTGTCGAAGCGTTTGTTGGGGGCGTCGAAGCCGATCTGCTTCCGGATGTGGGTGGGGACGGTCTCGGGGAACTCCTCGTTGGCGTAGGCGGCCAGGTCATCGGACAGGGGGTAGAAGTCGAACTCGCCGTTCGGGCCGGCGATGTAGCCGTCGATGGACGTCGCGACGTAGTAGGTGAGCTTTCGCAATCGAGTCACTCCATCTGTAGTACTTAGATCGAAGTGATGCAACCGTAGTACTACATCTAGAGTGGTGTCAAGGCTGCGACGATGGAGGACATGAGGCGCGCGAAAGAGACGGACAGGGGTGCGGTCGAGGAGCTCGTACAGGCGGCCTACCAGCCGTGGGTGGCCGTCATCGGCGCGCGGCCCCGCCCTATGGAGGCCGACTACGCCGAGCTCATCTCCGAGGGCCGGGTACACGTGACAGACGGCGATCTCGACGGGCTCATCGTGCTGATCCCCGAGAACGGGGTGCTCTACGTCGACAACGTCGCGGTACGCCCCGGCCTCCACGGCAAAGGCATCGGCCGGAGCCTGCTGGCCTTCGCCGAGCAGGAGGCGCGGCGGCTCGGCCTGCCTGCCCTGCGCCTCTACACCAACGTCAAAATGGCCAGGAACATCGCTCTGTACGAGTCGCTCGGCTACGTCGTGACCGGCCGCAAGGAACGCGAGGGCCGCACGGTCGTGGCCATGCGCAAACAGCTTCCGTGACGGCGGCTCAGCCCGTGAGGACGCCGAGGAGGTGGGTCACCTCGCGGGCCACCGCGTCGCGGCCCGCCCGCAGGTACTTACGCGAGTCGACCACCTTCTCGTCGCCGGCCAGGTAGTCGCGTACGGCACCGGTGAACGCCTTGTTCAGGTGCGTGGCGATGTTGATCTTCTTCATGCCGTGCCGTACGGCCGCGCGCAGGGTGTCGTCGGGCACCCCCGACGAGCCGTGCAGCACCAGAGGGACCGCCACGGCGGCGCGGAGCTCGGCGATGAGGTCCAGGTCGAGTACGGCGTCCTTGGTGGTCATCGCGTGCGAGGTGCCCACGGCGACGGCCAGCGCGTCGACGCCGGTACGCGCCACGTAGTCCACCGCCTCGTGCGGCTTGGTCCGCGCGCCCGGCGCGTGCACGCCGTCCTTGCCGCCCACCTCGCCCAGCTCGGCCTCCACCCACACGCCGCGCTCGTGGCACCAGGCGGCCACGTCGGCGGTGGCGGTCACGTTCTCCTCGTCGGGCAGCGCCGACGCGTCGAACATCACCGAGCCGACGCCCAGCTCCACCGCCTCCTCGACCAGGGCGCGATCGGTGGCGTGGTCGAGATGCACCGCCACCGGCACCACGGCCCCCCTGGCGACCGCGAGGCAGGCGAGCGCGATGGGTTCCAGGGCGCCGTGGTAGCGGACGCAGTTCTCGCTGATCTGCAGGACGACCGGCAGGCCCAGGGCCTCGGCGCCCGCGACGATGGCGGTGGCGTGCTCCAACTGGATCACGTTGAACGCGCCCACTCCCGCAGGTGATTCGCGGACGATGTCGCCGATTCGGGCGAGGGGCATGACGGCTCCTTTGACGGTTCCTCAGGCGATTCTTCAGATGGCGAAGGCTCGGATGACGAGGGCTCGGACGACGAAGGCTCAGGCGGTGAAGGCGGTTTCTCAGGCGATGACGATGCGGGGGTGGATGTCGGCGTAGACGTCGCGGTCGAAGTCGCCCGCCACGGGCGCCGCGACCGCCGCCGCGCCCAGTGCCGCCGCCCGGATGAGCCGCTCGGGCCACGGGGACCGCTCCACGAGCCCCAGCGCCAGCCCGGCGACCAGCGAGTCACCGGCACCGGTCGGATTACCTTCCACCTTGTACGGCATGCGCGCCCGGAAAATCCCGTCGGGCGTGACGGCCAGCAGACCGTCGGCGCCCATCGACACGACCACCGACTCGGCCCCGCGACCGCGCAGCGCCTGCGCGCCCTCCTCGGGACCGCCTTCCGGCACGGCCCGCGCGAGCTCCTCGGCGTTCGGCTTGACGATCGAGGGGCGGCCACCGGGCGCGTGCCGCAGCGGCTCGCCGTCGGCGTCCACGATGGCGGGCACGCCGTGCTCGGCGGCGACGGCGGCCAGCGTCGCGTACGCGTCGAGCGGCACACCCCTGGGCAGGCTGCCCGAGATGACGACCGCCTCCGCCGTGGCCAACAGGTCGGTGAAACGGCCGACCATCCGCCCGAACTCGACCGCCGTGACCTCCGGCCCCGGCTCGTTGAACAGCGCGGTCTGGCCTCCGGAACCCCGCCCGACGCCCGCCACGGCGCTGGCTCCGGGACCCTGCTCGTCGCCCGCCACGGCCTGGCCGGAATCCGCGACCACCAGCGTCGTGCGCGAGTCGGCCGCGATCTCCACGAAGGCGTGCGGCAGTCCGGCCGCCTGGAGGTCGGCCTCGATGGCCTGGCCGGTCGGGCCGCCCGCGAGGCCGGTGACCAGCACGTCCTGGCCGAGCGCGGCCAGGACGCGGGCCACGTTGACGCCCTTGCCGCCGGCCCGCCGGTGTACGGCGGCGACGCGGTTGACCCCGTCCCAGTCGACGCGGGGCACCTGGTAGGTGACGTCGAGGGCGGCGTTGAGCGTCACGGTGAGGATCATCAGGGCTCCACGACCCAGGCTCCGCGCTTCATCACGCCCGCTACCTCCAGCTCGTCGGACAGGACCACCAGGTCGGCCGCCTTGCCCACGGCGATCGAGCCGGCGCGGTCGGCGACGCCCAGCACACGGGCCGGCGTCAGTGAGGTGAGCTGGACCGTCTCGGACAGCGTCAGGCCCATCTCCTGGACGGCGCGGCGGAAGGCCACGTCCATGGTGAGCGTGCTGCCCGCGATCGAGTCGCCTTCGGCCAGCCTGGCGACGCCGTCGGTGACGATCACGTCCATGGAACCCAGCACATACGTACCGTCGCCCATGCCGGCGGCGGCCATCGCGTCGGTGATCAGCGCGGTCCTGGCGGGCCCGGCCACCTCGTAGGCCAGCCGCAGCATGGCCGGGTGCACGTGCACGCCGTCGTTGATCAGCTCGATCGTGACCCGCTCGTCCTCCAGCAGCGCGGCGATGGGGCCGGGGGTACGGTGGCCGAGCGGCGGCAGCGCGTTGTAGAGGTGCGTGGCCACGGTCGCGCCGGCCTCGATGCCGGCCAGCGTCTGCTCATAGGTGGCGTCGCTGTGGCCGAGCGCGGCGAGCACGCCCTCGGCGGCGGCCATGCGGATCGTCTCAAGGGCGCCGGGCAGCTCGGGGGCGATGGTCAGCATGCGTACGTGCCCGCGTCCGGCCTTCAGCAGCTCGCCGAACTCCCGAGGAGACGGCTCACGCAGCAGCCCGGGGTTGTGGGCGCCGCAGCGGGCCCGTGAGATGTACGGGCCTTCGAAATGGATGCCGGCCAGCAGGCCGTCGTCGCACAGCTCGGCCAATGACGACGTGGCGCGGGCCAGGTCGTCGAGCGCGCCGGTCACCAGGCTGGCCACCATCGTCGTGGTGCCGTGGCGCTCGTGCAGCGCCACGGCGTCACGCGCTCGGTCCTGCTCGCCGGTCGGGAACGAGCCGCCCGCTCCGCCGTGGTTGTGCAGGTCGACGAAGCCGGGCACCACGTGCCGCCCGCCCAGGCTGTGGCCCGCGCGAGGGGCGGCTCCGTGCCCGACGTGCGTGATGCGGCCGTCTTCTATGGTCAACCATCCGTCGTGGACTCCCTCGGGAGTCACGATGCGGGCGTCGGCAAGAGTAAGGCTCATGAAGAAAGGATCACAGATCGGGTGAGGTGCAGGGGCTCGTCCGGGTCGAGACCCCTGGCGAACGCCCTGGCGACCGCGACCCGCTGCGCCCTGATCAGCTCGGCCATCGGGTCGAGGCCGGTCTGGAAGAATGTGCCGCCGGTCTCCTCGACCTGCTCGCGCAGGCCCTCGGGGGCGGCGCCGAGCATCCAGGTGACACGGCCGGGGCCGGCGATGCTGATGGGGCCGTGACGGTATTCCATCGCCGGGTACGCCTCGGTCCACGACCGTGACGCCTCACGCATCTTCAGCGCGGCCTCCTGGGCCAGGCCGACCGACCAGCCGATGCCGAGGAAGCTGAACTGCTCCGCGTCGGTGAGCTCGGCGGGGAGCGGGGCCGCCACGGCCTGCTCGGCGTCGGCGATCGCCTGGGTGAGGTCCTCGCCCAGGCTGGCGCGGAGCATGGCCAGCTGCGTGGTGGCGAACCGGGTCTGCACGACCGACTGCTCATCGGCGTAGTCGAGCACGATGACGTCGTCCGCGGCCGTCATGACCGGTGTGTTCGGGTCGGCGGTGATGGCCGTGGTCCTGGCGTCGGTCCTGCGCAGGAGTTCGAGCACCTCGGTCGTGGTGCCGGAGCGCGTCAGAGCCAGCACGCGGTCGTACGAGCGGCCGTTGGGGGCCTCCGAGGCGGCGAACGCGTCGGTCTCGCCCAGCCCCGCGCGCTCGCGCAGGGTGGCGTAGGCCATCGCGATGAACCACGACGTCCCGCAGCCGACGACGGCGACCCGCTCACCGGGGCGGGGCAGCGCGTCGACGGGTACGTCCGCGACGGCGCGACGCCAGCACTCGGGCTGGGAGTCGATCTCGGCCTCGGTGTGGGTGGTCACCACTTGCCTCCCCGGCGATTGATTGTTTCTGCTGTTTTTATAGCATAAAGGAGCAGAAATTTGCACCGGTGGCTTGACCTCCCAGGTTGTGCCACGCTTGGCCCGACGGATCTCAAAGGGGAGGCATCGTGTCCCGCTACGATCGTTGGAACGCGATTCTCGAGCTGCTCGCGCAGGAAGGACGGCTCTCCGTCGAGGAGGCCGCCCAGGAGCTCGACGTCTCCACCGCCACGATCCGCCGCGACTTCGACCAGCTCGCGCAGCAGCAGATGCTCATGCGCACGCGGGGCGGGGCCGTCGCGCAGAGCGTCAGCTACGACCTCCCGCTGCGCTACAAGACCGCCCGGCACGCCGACGAGAAACACCTCATCGCCGCGGCGGCCGCCGAGCTGGTCTCGCCGGGCGCCGTGATCGGGCTCAACGGCGGCACCACGACCTCCGAGCTGGCCCGCACGCTGGCCACCAGCCCAGCACTCGAATCGGGCGTCACCATCGTCACCAACGCCCTGAACATCGCCTCGGAGCTCACGGTCCGCCAGCACGTCAAGATCGTGGTCACGGGCGGCGTGGCCAGGCCGCAGTCCTACGAGCTCATCGGTCCGCTGGCGTCGGGCGTGCTCGAACAGGTGACGCTCGACGTGGCCTTCCTCGGCGTGGACGCGCTCGACGTGGAGCTGGGCGCCTCGGCCCACCACGAGGGGGAGGCCAGCGTCAACCACCTGCTCATCAGTCGTGCCGCGCAGGTCGTGGTGGTGGCCGACTCCTCCAAGATCGGTAAGCGGGCGTTCTCCCGCATCTGTCCCATCAACCAGATCGACACGCTCGTCACCGATGCCCAGCTCTCCGACTCCCTCGCCGGCGAGCTGACCGACGCGGGGGTAAAGGTCATCCGCGCCTGACGCCCCCGCATTCCCGCCTCCGCCTCAGGGTGTTCCCCAACACTTCCGCGGGCCGTAACGGCGCTCGGCCACCATCCGGTCAGAGGCCGTCTCCTGGAGGACCCCAGGCATGGTCGGCGGGTGGCGGGTAACCCATGCTTGCCGTACAAGAGCCTTCTCCTGAGGACCCCAGCCATGGTCGGCGGGTGGCGAGTAGCCCATACGTGCCGTACAAGAAAAGAGTGGAGTTTGTCGCAGAAGAGCCTGCGGCGGGTAAGAGGAGGGGCATGGCGGGAAGGGGAATCGCCCGGCTTGGGCCTGGAGAGCGGACCTCGGCGCTGGATTGGATGGGGGCACAGGAACTCGACGTGGTCGTGGTCGGCGGGGGAGTCGTCGGCGCGGGGATCGCGCTCGACGCCGTCACCCGAGGGCTCGACGTCGGCCTGGTGGAGGCGCGCGACTTCGCTTCCGGTACGTCGTCGCGATCCTCCAAGCTGATCCACGGCGGCCTGCGCTACCTGGAGCAGCTCAATTTCGAGCTGGTCAGGGAGGCGCTGCAGGAGCGGGCGCTGCTGTTGCAGCGGATCGCGCCGCATCTGGTCCGGCCGGTGCCGTTCCTTTTCCCGATGACCCACCTCGGGTGGGAGCGCCCGTACGTGGGGGCGGGGGTGGCCCTCTACGACACGCTGGGGTTCGCCACGGGGCTGGCTCGCGGGGTTCCGGGGCATCGGCACCTGTCCAGGAGCAGGGCGTTGCGGCTGGCGCCCGCCTTGAAGCGGACCGCGTTCACGGGCGCGGTGCAGTACTGGGACGCGCAGGTCGATGACGCGCGCTACGTGATGACGATGCTGCGTACGGCGGCCACCTACGGCGCGCACGTGGCGCCACGGGCCCAGGTCGTGGGGTTCCTGCGCGAGGGGGAGCGGGTCACCGGGGTGCGGGTGCGCGATCTGGAGAGCGGCGCCGAGCTGGACGTACGCGCCCGGCAGGTGGTCAACGCGACCGGCGTGTGGAGCGACGACATCCAGGAGCTGGTGGGCGGCCGGGGACAGATCCATGTACGGGCGTCGAAGGGCGTCCACCTGCTGGTGCCGCGCGACCGGATCCACTCGCTCACCGGAATCATCCTTCGCACCGAAAAATCCGTACTTTTCGTGATTCCGTGGGGGCGGCACTGGATCATCGGGACCACCGACACCGAGTGGAAGCTGGACAAGGCGCATCCCGTGGCGTCGCGGGTCGACATCGACTACCTCCTCGACCACGTGAACGCCGTCCTGTCCGTGCCACTGACGCGGGACGACGTCGAGGGCGTCTACGCGGGGCTGCGGCCGCTGCTGTCGGGTGAGTCGGAGGAGACGTCGAAGCTGTCGCGTGAGCACGTGGTGGCGCATCCGGTTCCCGGTCTGGTGATGATCGCCGGCGGGAAATATACGACTTATCGGGTTATGGCGAAGGACGCCGTCGACGCCGTCGCCCACGGGCTCGACCAGCGGGTGCCGAGGTCGTGCACGGACCGCATCCCGCTCGTGGGCGCCGAGGGCTACCAGGCGAGGTGGAACGCCAGGCACCGGCTCGCCCACACCTCGGGCCTGCACGTGGCCCGCATCGAGCACCTGCTCCAGCGGTACGGCTCGCTCGTCGACGAGGTCCTGGAGCTGATAGACCACGACAGGTCGCTGGCCCGGCCGCTCGGCGGGGCCGACGACTACCTGCGCGCGGAGATCGTCTACGCGGCCACCCACGAGGGCGCCAGGCATCTCAACGACGTACTGACCAGGCGGACGCACATCTCGATCGAGACCTTCCACCGCGGCCTGGCCAGCGCCCACGAGGCCGCCGAGCTCCTCGCCCAGCCGCTCGGCTGGGACGGGGAGCAGGTCAAGCGCGAGGTCGAGTACTTCACCAAGCGCGTCGAGGCCGAACGCCTGTCCCAGGAGCAGGACACCGACCAGGAGGCCGACGCGATCAGACTCGGCGCACCCGAGATCGTGCCGGTCGCCCTCCCGGAGCAGTGACGCCTTTCAACGGCCCTCTCATTGGGGCTTTTAGTGGAGTGGGATGTACGCCTGCTCGGCCAGCGTGGTCGCGTCGTTGACCTGGACGCCGTCCGTGGAGACGGTCCAGATCGAGTCGCCGATGACCATCGCGCGCTGGATGCTCGGCTGGTACGCCCCGTCCTTCGGCCGCTGGACCGGATGCTTGATCATGCCGAGCTTCGTCACCGCGGCGTCGTCGATCTTCAGGACCACGGCGCCGATCTCCTCCTTGTTCTCCGCGTAGGTGTTGAGCGGAATGACCGACAGGCCGGTCTTGGGCCAGTACAGGAACGCGTGCGGGTCCCACTCCGCCTCGGAGCCCGAGTTCTTCTGGAACATCTGCGACAGCCGCTTCGGATTCGCCGGGTCGCTGACGTCGAAGAGCGAGATCTGCGTGCCGAGCGTCCTGCCCTTCTCGCTGGCCTCCTGCCCGATCCCGATCAGCCGGCCGTCGGCGCCGGGGTGGAGGTAGGCGGAGTAGCCGGTGATCTTCAGCTCGCCGGTCACCTTGGGGGCGGCCGGGTCGCGCAGGTCGAGCGTGTAGAGCGGGTCTACCTGCTTGAACGTGACGCAGTAGCCGACCGGGCCGATGAACCGGACCGAGTAGATGCGCTCGCCCTCGCCCAGGCCGCCCACCTCGCCGACCTTGTCCAGGGTGTCGGCCTTGAGGACGTACACGCTGCTGGTGCTGGTCTTCTGGGCCTCGGAGTTGAGCGTGGTGGCGACGCGCAGGCTGCCCTCGTACTCCGACAGCGAGTACTGGTTCAGCAGCCGTCCGGGCACCTTGCCCGAGGCCACATAGGAGGGCGGACCCGGCTTGCTGATGTCGAACCGGTGAACCTCGGTCTCCTCAGGCGGGGCAGTCGGGGTGGGCTCGGGGCTGACGGTGGTTTGGGCCGAAGGGCTGAGGGTGACCTTGGCCGAGGGGCTGGGCTCGGTCGGGTCGGGTTCGGTGGCGGGGGCCTGGGGTGTGTCCTCCACGGCCGCCAGCGGCACCGGCCACCACCAGCGCGGATTGCTGCTCACGTACAGACTCTGGCCGGTGCCGTAGACCGTGTCGCCGTCGGCCGCGAGGCTGATCGGGTCAGTGCCCGCCTCCGTGAGGCCCTGGGCCAGGTCGATGGTGTGCACGGTCAGCAGCGAGGTGCCGGTGTAGTCGGCCGGATGGCTGACCCGCGCGCAGTCGACCGTCTTCTTGGTGACGGTCCCAGCCGCGTCCGTGATCTGGATCTTGGGCAGCCAGGCGTCGAGCGGCGCCCGGCGTACCGCGTCCGCGTTCGCCTTCTTCATCTCGGCCTCGGAGGCGTTCTGCTTCGGCTCCGGGAAGGTGATGTCGGGCTGGCTGCGGGTGACGAGCCTGACGGTCGAGCCGACCATCCTGGCGTCCACGTACGTGCCCTGCGGCTTGATCGTCCCGAGCACCTTGGGCTCACCGGACAGGTCCACCAGCAGGTATCTGGTCTCGCCGACAGGCGCGAACCCCTTGTACATGATGTCGCCCCCGCGATACAGCACCAGCGCGCGGTCGCCCGAGACGAGCAGGTCGGCGGGGGCGTAGGCGGGCTCGTCGGCCTTGGTGAGCTTGACGGATCCGGTGATCTTCCTGGTGGCCGTGTCGATGATCCGCAGCGTGCCGCCCGCGACCGTGATGATCCGGTTGCCGTCGGTCTTGACCAGGTCGGGCTCGTCCACTCCCGCCTCGTGGGTGTTGGTCGTGGAGTGCTCCGGGGCGGCGTCGTTGGTCGCCTCCATGGACTTCTGGCGGGTCATGTACATGGGCACCGGGCCGCCGAAGCCCCACTGGCCGACGTTGCTCGCCGCGTGCTCGCGCAGCCCGGCGAGCATGTCGTCGCACCCGTTGTAGGAGACCAGGCGCACCTGCAGGCGCTGCTTCACGGGCGTGGTGCCCCCCGGCGCCGAGGTGCAGGCGGAGATGGCCGTCGCGAGGGCCGCCCCGGCCACGACCGTACGGATCAGCGTCTTCATGACCTCATTGACGGATCTCCGCGCCGAGCGGTTCACGATCATCCAGGGGGGTCGACCGTGAAGACCGGGCTGAAGTCAAGGTTCTCGGGGATGTCGAGCAGCTTGCGCACCAGTTTGCCCTGGAAGTCGACCACCTGGATCTCGTCCCTGGTGGAGTTGTCCTGCTCCCAGCAGTAGAGGTGGGTCTCGTCGTACCAGCCGAGGACCTTGTCGCAGTCGGAGGTGAACCGGCGGACCCGGTTGCCGATCTCCGTGTTCCAGACGCAGTGGTCGCCGTCTCCGCCCTTGGGGCAGTTCGTGATGAACACCTTGCCAGAGGGGGAGAAGATGTCCTGCGTGCCGGAGGCCAGTGAGCCGATGTTCGCCATGGTGCGGGTGGCCTTGCCGCTCGTGTCGAAGAAGCGCAGGCCCCGCCCGGGGGACATGTTGACCACGCCCTCCTCCTCGCCGTCCCAGCCGAAGGCGGTCTTGCGGATCGAGGTGTCGGACACGGTGACCACCTTGGCGTCCTCCGCGGCCACGTCCACGATGACGAAGCCGAGGTAGAGCCAGTCCTTGCCCGATTCCTTCTCGATGTTGAGCAGGATCTTCTTGCCGTCCTTCGACCAGGCGCGGATGCTGCTGATCAACGGCTTGCGGACGGTCTTGATCGAGGTCCTGTCGCCGGACCGCCGGTCGGTGATGATCACCGAGTCGTAGTTGTCGGAGGTGTAGTTGCGGCCGCGGCCGACCATGGAGTGGCCGTCGGGCGAGACCAGCGTCTCCCAGTTGCCGGAGTATTTCGTGAACGTGCCGCGCAGCGAGTTGCGGGCGTAGTCGATCCAGTCGTCGGCCTTCTTGTTGTAGACCTCGTACGAGGTCAGCGTGATCGGGTCGGCCGAATTCTCGTACAGCGAAATGGCGCCGCCGGGTATTGCCCGCTTCGTGCCCCTCCGCGGCACGCCCGTCGGCGTGGTGCTGGGATTCCTGGCGGACGCCGTGGTGGAGGCGCGGCTGTTGGCGGTCAGTGTGGCGGCCGGGGGCTTGGTCTGGCTGATGACCACGCCGACGCCGGCCAGCACGAGCAGCGCGACGGCCACGGTCACGCCGATGACGATGGGCGCCCTGCTCTTCTTCTGCTGGGAGTGTCCGGCGGTGTACGGGCTCGGGTGCGTCGGCCGGTGGTCGCCCGTGTGCGGGTATCCGCCGCCGCCGCCCATGGACGGCGGTCCGTGGTGGTGGCCGGGCACCGAAGGCGGCCCTCCAGGCATGGAGGGCGGCCCCATGTGAAGAGGTTGACCGGTCACGGGCGGTTGACCGTAGGGCGCCGCCTGCCAGGGCTCCGCCGGGGCGGCGGCCGCCGCGGCCTGGGCGAGCATGCCGGAGTTGGGCACCGGGTGCTGCAGCAGGCGCATGATCACCTGCTCCGCCGTCGGCCGCTGCGCCGGATCCTTGGACAGGCACGCGGCCACCACGTCGAGCAGCGGACCGTGCAGCCCGCTCATGTCCGGCTGGTGGTTCAGCACCCGGTTGATCACCGCGGGCATCGTGTCGCTGCCGAACGGCGAGCGTCCCGAGGCGGCGAACACGATCGTGCTGCCCCACGAGAACAGGTCGGCCGCCGGCCCGACGGTGTGGCCCATCACCTGCTCGGGCGGCATGTACGAGGGCGTGCCGACGGGCATGCTGCTGATCGTCGAGGTGGCGTTGAGCGCCCTGGCGATGCCGAAGTCGATCACCCGTGGCCCGTCGGCGCCGATGATCACGTTGGCCGGTTTGAAGTCACGGTGCACGATCCCGGCCTGGTGGATCGCGGCCAGCGCGGTCGCCGTGCCGATGGCCAGGCGGTGCAGGGCCGTGCCGGTGCGCGGGCCCTCCTCCTGGACGACCCGCTGGAGGGAGGGGCCCTCGATGAACTCGCTGACGATGTACGGCCGGTCGTGCTCGATGCCCGTGCCGAGCACCGCGGCGGTACAGAACGGCGCCACCTGCTGGGCGACCTGGACCTCCCGCAGGAACCGGCCCACGCTCACCTCGTCGCCGGCCTGGTCGGGGCGCAGCCACTTGACCGCCACGTGTGTGCCCGCCGGGTCTCTGGCCAGGTAGACGACGCCTTGGCCGCCTTCGCCCAGCCGTCCTAGGAGAGGCAGACCGCCGAGCCTCTCGGGGTCTCCCGGTCTGAGTGGCGCGAAGGAAGGCATAAAGGGATTCTGTCCCCATGCCATGGATTGGCAAAAACTACCCGCCGGTAGCGATCCGGAATAACCTGCTGCCATGCATGTGACGTCCAGCGGCAAGACGACCGAGATCACCGCACCGTTCACCGGCGAACCCCTTGCCGACCTGCCGGTTTCCGGGGTGGATGACGTACATGAGGCATATGGGAAGGCGCGGGCGGCGCAGGCGGAGTGGGCCGCGCGGCCGGTCGCGGAGCGGGCGCGGCCGTTCCTGCTGCTGCACGATGCGATCCTCGACCGCAGGGACGAGATCCTCGACATCGTCCAGAACGAGACCGGCAAGGCCCGCAAGCACGCCTTCGAGGAGGTGCTGGACGTGGCGGGCTGCAGCCTCTACTTCGCCCGGCGCGCGCCCGGCCTGCTCGCCCCGCGCCGGCGCGCCGGCATCTTCCCCGTGGCCACCCGGGTGACGGAGCTGCGCCGGCCCAAGGGTGTGGTCGCGCTGATCACGCCGTGGAACTACCCGCTCTCCCTGGGCGTCACCGACGCCGTGCCCGCGCTGCTCGCCGGCAACGCCATCGTGCACAAGCCCGACACCCAGACCGCCCTGTCGACGCTGTGGACCATCGACCTGCTGGCCGAGCTGGGCCTGCCGCGCGAGGTCTGGCAGGTCGTGCTCGGCGAGCCCGCCGAGGTCGGCGACGCGCTGCTCGACGGCGCCGACTATGTGGCCTTCACCGGCTCCACCCGGGGCGGCAGGAAGATCGCCGAGGAGGCCGCCAAGCGGCTCATCGGCTGCTCGCTGGAGCTCGGCGGCAAGAACCCGATGGTGGTGCTCGACGACGCCGACCTGGACCTCGCCGTCCAGGGTGCGATCCGCGCCTGCTTCACCAACGCGGGCCAGCTCTGCCTGTCGATCGAGCGCCTGTACGTGCACACCACCGTGTACGACGCCTTCGCGGAGCGCTTCGCCGCACAGGCCGCCGACCTCAAGATGGGCGCGGGCCACGACTGGTCGGTCCAGATGGGCTCGCTCACCTCGCGGCGCCAGCTGGACGCGGTCAGCGCGCACGTGGACGACGCCGTGGCCCACGGCGCCACCGTGCTGACCGGCGGCAAGGCCAGGCCCGACCTCGGCCCGCTGTTCTACGAGCCCACCGTGCTCTCCGGGATCACCGAGGAGATGCGGCTCTGCCGCAACGAGACGTTCGGCCCGGTGGTCGGCCTCTACCGGTTCTCCTCGGATGACGAAGCGGTGGCGCTGGCCAACGACACCATCTACGGGCTCAACGCTTCCGTCTGGACCTCCGACCTCGCGCGGGGGCGCGCGCTCGCCGCCCGGATCAAGGCGGGCACGGTCAACATCAACGAGGGGTACGGCTCGGCGTACGCCTCCTACGACGCGCCGATGGGTGGCATGAAGGCGTCCGGGCTGGGCCGCCGGCACGGAGCCGAGGGCCTCCTCCGCTACACCGAGGCGCAGACGGTTGCCTCGCAGGCCACGTGGCTGGGCTTCGAGCCGCCTTTCGGCATGACGTACGACAAATGGGCGGGCGCCCTGGTCACCACGCTCAAGACGATGAAGAGGCTGCGCCTTAAGTAGGGCCTTAAGTAGGTATGTGAGGGATGCGGGGCGGAATACCGCGTGCGGCGCGGGTGTCATGATCTCCATGGAGATTCGTTACGTCGGCGGCCCGACCGCGGTCCTGGAGATCGGCGGGGTGCGGCTGCTGACCGACCCCACATTCGACCCGCCCGGCGACTACCCGATCGGGAACCGGGCGCTGATCAAGACGGCCGGACCGGCGTTCGGGCCGGACGACGCCGGGACCGTGGACGCCGTCCTGCTCTCCCATGACCAGCATCCCGACAACCTCGACAAGGCCGGGCGCGCCTTCCTGTCCTCGGCGCCGGTGGTGCTGTCGACGGGCTCGGCGGCCGAGCGGATCGGCGAGCCGGTGCGGGCGCTGCCGAACTGGACGCACACCGAGCTGGTACGCCCCGGCGGCGGCGCGCTGCGGATCACCGGCGTGCCCGCGCAGCACGGGCCTGACGGGAGCGAGCACCTGGTGGGCGAGGTGACCGGGTTCGTACTGAGCGGCGAGGCACTGCCGACCGTGTACGTGAGCGGCGACAACGCCTCCCTGGACGTGGTCAGGGACATCGCGGCGCGGGTCGGGCCGGTGGACGTGGCGGTGCTGTTCGCCGGAGGGGCGCGGACGCCGCTGGTGGGTGACGCGTACCTGACGCTGACCAGCGACGACGTGGCCGAGGCGGCCGAGATCCTGGGCGCCCGTTATGTGGTGCCGCTGCACTTCGAGCACTGGGGACACTTCACGCAGGGCCGGGACACGCTGGTCAAGTCTCTCGCGGGGCTCGGCGACCGCGTGCACCTGCTGGAGCCGGGCGAACGGGTGACCCTCTCATAGGGGATGCTCTGGGGATGAGCTGGGAGACGGCGGCGCTGGATCTGCTGGCGGCCGGGGCGCCCACGCCGCTGATCGAGTTCCCCGTCGGGGCGCCCGGGGTCACGCTGCTGCTGAAGGACGAGTCCGCTCAGCCCACCGGCAGCCTGCGGCACCGGCACGCCAGGGCGCTGTTCCGGCAGGCGGTGCTCGACGGGCTGATCACCGAGGGCACCACGGTGGTCGAGGCCACGGGTGGCAACGCGGCCGTGGCCCAGGCGTGGTTCGCCAAGCGGCTCGGCCTGCCGTACATCGTGGTCATGCCCGGCGTGCGCGGCGAGGAGCGGGCACGGCCGGTCGAGGAACTGGGCGGCGAGTGCCGGTTCGTCACGCCGCCGCTGGCGATCTACGACGCGGCGCGGCAGATCGAGGGGCACTTCCTCGACCAGTTCGGGCGGGCGGCCGAGCATGACCTGGCCGCCGAGCTGTTCGCCCAGGTACGTCCTGACTGGGTAGTGGTCGGCGCGGGCACGGGCGCGACCTCGGCGACACTCGGCCGCTGGTCCCGCGACCACGATGGGCCTGGGGCACGAGTGGTGGTTGCGGATCCGGAAAATTCCGCCTATTTCCCCGGCTGGACGCTCGACGCGCTCGACTACGCGACCGGGATGCCGTCGCGCATCGAGGGCATCGGCCGGCCGCGCATCGAACCCGGGTTCCGCCCGGATCTCGTCGATCTGGTCGTCCCCGTGCCCGACGCGGCCGGTGTCGCGGCGGCGCGGCTCATCAGGGAGGTCACCGGGCTGCCCGTGGGCGGCTCGTCGGGGACCGCGCTCTGGGCCGCACTGGAGGTGGTCGAGCGGATGCGCGCCAAAGGTGAGAGCGGCATGATCGTCTCCGTGCTCGGCGACGCCCACCCACGCCATCTGACGACATGTCACGACGAGGAATGGGCTATCGGGAAGGGGCTTGACGTGCGTGAATACGACGCCGAGCTGCGCCGCCGTACCGGCAGCTAGGGCGGCCGCTTCCTCGCCCTCCAAAGACCCTCAGCCACCACGGACCGGTGGGCGCGAGGCCAGGGGGTCGCGTCAGCCCAGCCGATGACTGACCCAGACGTTCGGCTCGATGTAGACGGCGTGATCCTGGGCGACGTCGCAGTACACCGGGCTGAGCGCCCCAGGGACCTCAACCGGCCCGGTCCGGTCGAACGGCAGGCCGGTCCACTCGCGCCACTCGGCGAGCGTGCCCGGTATCACCATCGAGCGCGGCGCGACCTTGACGATCTCCCCGCCGGCCCGTACGTGCACACGCAGCCAGGCATCGTGCGGCAGGCCGTCCTCGCGGGACCTGAAGGCGTACTCCGTCATCGGCGTGTGCGGTTCGAGGTGCTTCTGGTTCGGCCGGACCGGCGCCACCAGCTCCCGGAACCCCAGCCGCGCCGCGTGGTCCCGCATCCCGGCCACCATCGCCGGCGACACCCCCGAGCCCAGCAGGTCTTTCCTGACGGTGATCTCCAGCGCGGAGACGGCGTCAAGGGGGCGGTCCAGCTTGCGGGCCAGCCACCCTCGGCGGATCACCCCGTCCCAGCCGTCATCGGGCAAGTCGCCGGCCGGGAAGGGGATCATGCAGCCCCTGGCCACCATCCGGCCGGGCTCGGCGTCGTCATCGGCCACCAGCACGTAATCGGCGTAGTCCGTCGCCGCGACGGGATAGAAGAGGTCGGCGATCGGGTCGTTGAACATGAAGACCCGCCACGAGTGATCCATCTCCCATAGCGCGGACACGAACTCGGGACGCTCGGCGAGCGTGGTGATCCGGAGCGACATGCGGATTATTGTCACACCTGTCGCGATCTTCCCTCAGCCCATTTCGGCCGGCCGCTGGACGGGCTGGTGCTCGGTCTTGAAGATCAGGGTGGTGTGCAGGTGCACGATCTCCGTACGGATCAGGAACCGCTCCAGGGCCAGCCGGTGCAGGTGGTCGGCGTCGGCCACGGCCACGTGCACCAGGAAGTCCTCGGTGCCCGCGACGTGGAACAGCGTGATCGTCTCTGGGAGCCCCAGCACGAACGTACGCAGCGGGTCCACGATCCGGCTGGTGTGCGGCCGTACGCGCAGGGCGAGCAGCGCCTGGAGCGGTCGGCCGAGCCGGGCCGTGTCGACGGCGGCGCGGAAGCCGGTGATGACCCCGCGGCGGCGCAGCGAACGTACGCGTTCCAGCGCGGTGGAGGGCGCGACGCCGAGCCGCTCGGCGAGATCCTTGTTGGGCAGCCGGGCGTCCTTCTGCAACTCGGCCAGGATCGCGAGGTCGATCGAATCCAGTTCGGCGTTATGCACGATTACCGCCCCTCAATTCGGCAAGGCTAGTCGTACGCCACCCAATTGACGAGTATTTCGAGGTATGTGGAACATCGAGGAGTTCACCGCGGCCGCCGGGATCACGGTCGGCGAGCTGGCGGCCTACGTGGACCGCAGCCAGCGCGGTGACGAGCCCGCGATCAGCCGCCGCCCACCCCGTGAGCTGGCCGAACGGCTGAGGCTCGGCGAGCTGATCGCCAAGGGCGGCATGACGCCCGAAACCTACCGGGACTTCCTGCGGACCTTCCTCGGCGAGGGGACCCGGCTGCACCACCCCGCCTACCTGGGCCACCAGAGCGCCTCGCCCGATTTCCCCGCCGCGCTGGCCGACTTCATCCATGGCGCCACGAACAACCCGATGGCCATCTATGAGATGGGCGCGGCGGCGGCCACGGTGGAGTTCGAGGTGCTGAGGTGGATGCTGGCCAAGGTGGGGTTCCCGGAGGGTGGCGGGGTGCTCACCCATGGTGGCTCGCTGGCCAACCTCACGGCGCTGCTGGCGGCGCGGGCGCGGGCCGTACCCGAGGCATGGGAGGACGGTGTGCCCGGCGACCTGGTGATCCTCGCGCCTGAGTCGGCGCACTACTCGGTGTCGCGGGCGGCGTCGATCCTCGGGCTGGGGCAGCGGGCCATGGTGCCGCTGGCGACAGACCACCTCGGACGCATAGACATCACGAAATTGCCGGATATTTCGGGACGTAGAGTGATGGCGCTGGTCGCGGCCGCCTGCGCCACGGGCACCGGCCTGTACGACGACCTGCGCGCCATCGGCGAGTGGTGCCGCGAGCGGGACGTCTGGTTCCACGTGGACGGCGCGCACGGCGCCTCCGCCCTGCTCGCCGAGGAGCACGCGCACCTGCTCGACGGCATCGAGCTGGCCGACTCGGTCATCTGGGACGCGCACAAGATGCTCCGTACCTCTGCCCTGGCCGCCGCCGTCCTCGTACGCAGGGAGAACGACCTCGACGCGGCCTTCAAGCAGGAGGCCAGCTACCTGTTCTACGGCGAGCGCGGCTTCGACCTCATCGGCCGCACGGTCGAGTGCACCAAGGCCGAGCTCGGGCTCAAGATCTTCCTGAACCTGGCCTGGCGCGGCGAGCGCGGCCTGGGCGAGTACGTCGCACGCCAGTACGCCACGGCCCACCGCTTCTGGGAGCTGGCCCGCCGGCGGCCGGGGTTCGCGCTGCCGTACGAACCGGAGAGCAATATCGTCTGCTTCCGGTACGGCGACGCCGACCACGCGGACCTGCGCGAACGCCTCATGGCGGACGGCGCCTTCTACCTCACCTCGGCCGAGCTCGACGGCGTCCGCCACCTACGCGTCACGGTCATGGCCCCGGCCACGGACGACACCACGCTCGAAGCCCTGCTGGACGCGATCGAGGCCCTTCACGGCGGCTGATCGGCCAGGTCCTTTCTGGGCTCCTGTGCGCTAGCGTCGGCGGCATGACGGAACTCGACCCCAGGCTCCGCGCCATCACGGATCTGAACGTCGCCGACGCCCGCGAATCGGGCGGCAGGCACGAGTACGACGGCAAGATCCAGGACCTGTCGCCGGAAGGCGTACGGGCCGGGCTGGCGCGGCTTGGAGAGGGCGCCGCACCCGCCGACCCGTACGACTCGGCGCATCTGCGCGTCTTCGAGGACGGCCTACGCACCCAGTACGGCGAGCTGGAGCTGCACCGGAGCAATCCGCTGCCGCATCTGGCGAACCTCGACCTGGCCTGCTACGACCGCGACTACGCGCCGCAGGCCGAGCGCGAGGCCGCCAAGGCCGCGCACCTGGCGCGCTGGCCGGAGGCGGTGACGTACGCGATCGCCGCGCTCGACCGGGTCAGCGCGCCCGTCGCGAGGTCGCTGGTCGCACCCGTACAGGGACTGTCCGCCGGTGTCACGGACGAGGCCGCGCTTGACGCGCACGGCCTGCTGGTCGCGCACATCGAGCGGGCGGCGGCGGTCGGCGACCCCGACGCGTCGCTCGGTGGCGACGCGCTGGCCCGGCTGATGGGCGACACCGAAGGGCTCTCCGTCGACCTCGGCAGGCTGGCCGAGCGCGCCGACGCCGAGCGCGACCGGCTCATGGCCCTGCTCACCGAGTCCTGCGCCAAGCTGGGGCGGCGAGGCGAGGCGCCGCTGGACGTCGTACGCGAGCTGGTCAAGCAGCACCCCGACGCCGACGGCGTCATCGAGGCGGCCAGGATCGGCACCGAGAAGGCCCTCGCGTTCACCCGCGAGAAGGACCTGGTGCCCTACCACGACGGCGAGTGCCTGGTCGGCCTGGCGCCTCCGTCGCGCCGCTGGGGGATGGCGATGATGTCGTGGAACTCTCCCGGCGAACCGGAGGGCCCCTCCTGGTACCACATCACCCCGCCCGACCCCGCTTGGCCCGCGCAGGACGCCGAGGAGTGGCTGGAGGTGTTCAGCGACACCACGCTGCCCGCGATCAACGTGCACGAGGTCGCTCCCGGGCACTTCTCGCACGGCCGCGCCCTGCGCCGGGCCGGCTCGGACGTGCGGCGGCTGCTGCACTCGATGGCGTTCGCCGAGGGCTGGGCGCATTACGCCGAGGAGCTCTGCGTCGAGGAGGGGTTCGAGGCCCAGGACCCGCGTGTCGAGATCGGGGTCTGGATGGAGGCGTTGATCCGGGTCACGCGGCTGGCCTGCGCCATCGGCGTACACACCGGGCAGATGACGGTCGAGGACGGTGCCAGGCGTTTCGGGTCCGACACCCACCTGGCCGGACCGGCCGCGCTGTCGGAGGCGAGGCGGGCCACGTTCGACCCCACCTACGGCCGCTACACCTGGGGCAAGCTGCTCATCCTCGACCTGCGTGAGCAGGCGCGCAAGGAATGGGGCGCGGGCTTCACGCTGCAGCGCTTCCACAAGGCCCTGTTCGACCTGGGCTCGCCGCCGCTGGGGCTGATCGGCAGCATCCTCTAGGATCAGCCCCGGGCTGGTCGGGAGCATTCTCTGGGGCCACCCCCCGATACACTTGGGGCACCGCATTCGCTTTGGGGGGTCCTCTCGGTGTCTGAGTTCGACACAGTGCTCGTCGTCGACTTCGGCGCGCAATACGCGCAGCTGATAGCCAGGCGGGTCCGTGAGTGCCACGTCTTCTCCGAGATCGTCCCCTCGACGATGCCGGTCGAGGAGATGCTGGCCAAGAAGCCGAAGGCGATCATCCTGTCCGGCGGGCCCTCCTCGGTCTACGCCGAGGGCGCGCCCGCCGTGCCCCAGGGGCTGTTCTCGACAGGGGTGCCGACGTTCGGCATCTGCTACGGCTTCCAGGCCATGGCCCAGGCGCTGGGCGGCGAGGTCGCCCAGACGGGCGTCGCCGAATACGGCGGCACCGACCTCGACGTGCTCAGCGAGGGCGTGATCTTCGCCGGGCTGCCCGCCGCGCAGAAGGTCTGGATGTCCCACGGCGACAGCGTGGCCACCGCTCCCGAGGGCTTCACGGTGACCGCCTCGACCCAGCAGACGCCCGTCGCCGCCTTCGAGGACGCCGGGCGCGGTCTCTACGGCGTGCAGTTCCACCCTGAGGTGCTCCACTCCGAGCACGGCCAGGCGGTGCTCAAGCACTTCCTCGACGCGGCGGGCTGCCGCCCGACCTGGACCATGCTCAACATCGTCGAAGACGCCGTCGAGGCGGTCCGCCGGCAGGTGGGCGACGGCCGGGCGATCTGCGCGCTGTCCGGCGGCGTCGACTCGGCGGTGGCCGGCGCGATGGTCCAGCGAGCCATCGGCGACCGGCTGACCTGCGTGTTCGTCGACCACGGCCTGCTGCGCAAGGGCGAGGCCGAGCAGGTCGAGCGCGACTTCGTCCGCGCCACGGGCGTCAAGCTCCGCGTCGTCGACGCCGCCGACCGCTTCCTCAAGGCCCTCGAAGGCGTCAGCGACCCCGAGGAGAAGCGCAAGATCATCGGCCGCGAGTTCATCCGGGTCTTCGAGGACGAACAGCGCGCCATCATGGCCGACGGCCCCGTCGACTTCCTGGTGCAGGGCACGCTCTACCCCGACGTGGTCGAATCCGGCGGCGGCACGGGCACCGCCAACATCAAGTCACACCACAACGTCGGCGGCCTGCCGGAGGACCTGCAGTTCAAGCTCGTGGAGCCGTTGCGGACCCTGTTCAAGGACGAGGTGCGCCGGGCGGGCGAGGAGCTCGGCCTGCCGGCGGCGATGGTCTGGCGCCAGCCGTTCCCCGGCCCCGGCCTCGGCATCCGCATCGTCGGCGAGGTCACGCGGGAGCGCCTCGACCTGCTGCGCGAGGCCGACGCGATCGCCCGCGAGGAGCTGTCGCGCGCCGGTCTCGACCGGGAGATCTGGCAGTGCCCGGTGGTGCTGCTGGCCGACGTGCGGTCGGTGGGCGTGCAGGGGGATGGGCGTACGTACGGGCATCCGGTGGTGCTGCGGCCGGTGACGTCGGAGGACGCGATGACGGCCGACTGGTCGCGGGTGCCTTATGACGTGCTGTCCCGGATCTCCACCCGGATCACGAACGAGGTCCGCGACGTGAACCGGGTGGTGCTCGATGTGACGAGCAAGCCGCCGGGCACCATCGAGTGGGAGTAATGTCGCAGCGCTGATTGGGCTGCGTGCCTGCGAAGCCAAGGTCATGCCGGTGCTACCGCTGCAGTGTGGATGCCCGTCGGGCCGATGTGCCTGTCGCACGGCCGGTCACGCGCAGTCCGCAGCCGCCACGCTGCTGCTCGCGGGCGCTTCGGAGGTGACCATCGTGGTGGTCGCACGCCGCATTCGCACTGACTTCCAGAGATCGCTTGTGGAAGCATCCCTTCAGCGGATTCTCGCTGACCGGGAGTACTCCCTGGACATCTGTCCCGCCACAGGCGGCGATTGTCGACTGCCGCTGGTGACGTCGTAGGCCCGAGCTTGTAGCCCAATGGGCGGGTCCGCGGGTGCCTCATAACATGCTGTCCCGGATCACGAACGAGGCGGGGGCGGCGGTCAGGACAGTGGCATCGGTGCCCTGGCCTACCTGATGCTGCTGTCCGCCGACGCTGACCGCTGGGGCCGCTCAGCCCGCCACCGACCACGTTCGCCGTCGCGCCAGGGCATCGCCGGCCTGGTCACTCGGACCCGACCTGGCAGAGCCAACCCGCAGCAGACCGGTTCAAGGCCGGAGGCAGGCGAAGCGCTCAGTTTGGGGCCGCTTGCCTCTTTGACCGATAGTACGGTTAGCGATATATATCGGATATGCCGCTACGTGAACAGAGTTATCTCGTGCTGCTGGCCCTTTCCGAAGGCCCATTGCACGGTTACGGCGTGATCAAAGCCGTGCGCGAGCTGTCGGAGGACCGCATACGCCTCGGCGCGGGCACCCTCTATGGCGCGCTTGATCGCCTGACCGAAGCAGGGCTCGCCCGTGTGGCCGGCGAAGAGGTCGTGGACGGCCGGCACCGTCGCTACTACGAGCTGACCGGTCAGGGCGCCGAGCTCCTGACCGAGGAGACCGCCCGCCTGACCCGCCTGGCCGCCACCGCGCAGCGCCGCCTCGGCGCCCGACTCCAACCCGGGACGTGATCATGGATACCTACGAGCGCCGCTGCCGGCTCCTGGCGCGGGCCTATCCGCTCCGATATCGGCAGACGCGGGGCGAGGAGTTGATCGGCACGCTGCTGGACCTGGCGAAGCCGGAGCAGACCAGGCCGACCCTGCGCGACTCGCTCGACGTCGTACGTGGCGGTATCGCACTGCGCCTGCGCGAACGTCCGCCACTGTGGCACTGGGCGCTGTATCGCCTGTTCCACAAGCGCCTTCCCTACGCCTACCGCTGGTGGGCACGCGACGACCTGCTCGATTCGCGCTACCTGGCGCGGCAGTGCGCGACATTGCTACTCGCGACCTCACCCCTGTGGGCCTTCATCGGGCTCATGCCCATCGAATTGGTCTACACGGTGATCTCCTGGCCGCTCATCCGTATGCTCGGCTTCCTCCCGCAGCGATCCCTGCGCCTCTACCAGCTGAGGAGACACGGATTCAACCTAGAGGCGCAAGGCAACTCGCGATAGGCGGCCAGCAAGTCGGCGGCGCCGACGTCGACGGCAGAGCGCAGGAGTAGATCCACGGTCGGCTCCTGTCGCCGGGCTGGAGGGATCCGGGCGATCTCCGCGTATCTGAGGGTGAGGCCCTCGTCCGTCGGCTCCCTCGGTACCACGACCGCGTTGGCCGGTGCGCTCGGCACATTCGCGCAGCAGCTCTGTCTGCCCGTACTGCCGGAGAAGGTGCACCACCGTCCACTCGCCGAACCAGTCCTCCGCGTCACGCAGGATTCGTTCGGCGAGGTCGGCCCTGCCCTTGCGCAACACGTAACCGATGAACGGAACGCCGGCGCGTCGCGACGCCGTAGGTGCGTTCCAGCTTCCGCGCGAGACAGACACAAGGCCACAAGCTGGCACCCCAATCGCGCACAAGCCACGCAAACCTGAAAGCGTGGGTTGGGCACGACGGTGACCGGCTAAAACATGAAGGTCCCTCTGGTTGTGGCCGTTCGACATCCGTTTTCTTGACACATCGTTGTCACGATCGTAGTGACAGATGGTCAAGTTTCGCTCATTCTCTGTTATGGTCACTTCTTGCCCCGATTTTGGGACAACCTTTACCTAAGGAGGACCATGAGGAACACTCCGAGAATCGTCGCTGTCACCACGGTGCTCGCGGCGGCCACGGCCCCCTTGCTGGCGCTCTCGTCTCCGGCGATGGCCGAGCAGCCCGCCAAGACCGTCCAGTCTGCCCAGAGCCTGCCGCTGAGCTGGCTCTCCCTCCAGGGGCTCACCGAGTCCGCTCACCTGCAGCGCATCAAGCAGTTGCTGGGTACGGGTTATGTTCCCTCGGCGTTGAGCGTGACCAACGCGGCCAACCCGGAGTACACCTCCGTATGGGTCAAGGACGCCACCCGCAAGGTGAACGTCCTGCAGGACCTGTCGGTCACCGACCTGCCGAAGCGCATCGCCGAACAGCAGCAGCTGGGTTTCCAGCCCACCATGATCACTGGTACGGGTACGGGCACGGGCGCCATCTTCGCGGCGGTCTTCGAGAAGACCACGCGCAAGCTCCAGTCCAAGACCAACCTGACCAAGGAAGCCTTGGCGACCGTCAACACCCAGCTCGGCGCCGCCGGCTACCAGATTTCCTCGCTGGACGTGTACGGCACGGCCGAGAAGCCGCTCTACACGGCCGTTTGGGCTGCCGGAGCCGTCACGGGAACCCTTCAAGTGACTACCGGCCAGACCGTGGAGCAGCGCGGCAAGGAGCTCCTGGCGCGGGCGAAGCAGGGTCTGAGCCCTGTCGCCATGGCGGTCGAGCCCGGCAAGCTCTACACCACCGTGTGGGGCAAGGCCAACTCGACCGGTCTGAAGGAGTACCTGCAGCTGTCCAGCGTGACCTACAAGCTCAAGTCCCTTGAGCTGAAGGGGCTGGGCTACCACCCCATCGTCACGAACGTCGAGGACAACGTCTACGCGGGGATCTGGAGCAAGAACTAGGCGTTCGGTGGCCCGCCGCTGTCGGTGGTGGCGTCGAGTTCGCCCACCAGGCGGTCGCCGTACAGGATCGGCAGCGCGAAGTATCTCCACCGGCGCTTGTGCGTCTAAAGCCGGCCGTCGACCTCAAAGAGCTCGACGGCCGGCTTTGTCGGCCTATGGTGCCTCGCGGGGCATCAGGGCGACGATCGGCCGGCCGGGACGGCGTCTCCGTTGGCGGGCGACTTTCCGGGATCTCCGGCATGGAGCGCTTCAAACGCGGGCGCTACCGCAGTTGGTCGCGGCGGCGGGTGAGGTACGCGGTCTCGCCGGTGTTGCCGGCCAGCTCGATGGCCCGGTCATAGGCCGCGCGTGACTGCTGACTTCGGCCCAGCCGGCGCAGCAGGTCGGCGCGGGTGGCGTGGTAGGCGTGATAGCCGGTCAACGCCTCGGCGAGGCGGTCGACGATGGCCATTGCCACCTCCGGCCCGTCGAGCTCGGCCACGGCGATGGCCCGGTTGAGGGCGATGATCGGCGAGGGGTCGAGGCGGACGAGCTGGTCGTAGAGGGCGAGGACCTGCGACCAGTCGGTGTCGCGGATGTCGCGGGCGGAGGTGTGCACCGCGTTGATCGCCGCGAGAATCTGATAGCGGCCCGGAGCCACCCCGGCGGCGGCAGCGGCCAGGCGCTCGCGTACCAGCCGATGACCTTCGGCGATCAGTTCCGCGTCCCAGGCGCCGCGGTCCTGCTCGGCCAGGGGGACCAGTTCGCCGCCGGCCGAGACCCGGGCGGGGCGGCGGGCCTCGATGAGCAGCATCAGCGCCAGCAGGCCGGCCACTTCTCCGTCCTGCGGCAGGAGCACGCGGATCAGGCGGGTGAGCCGGATCGCCTCGGTGGTCAGGTCGTGTCGTACGGGATCGGTGTCGGGACCGCTGGCCAGGTAGCCCTCGTTGAAGACGAGGAACAGGACGGCCAGGACACCGGAGACACGAGCCGGCAGATCGTCGGCGGACGGCATCCGATAGGGGATGCGAGCCGCCTTGATCTTGGCCTTCGCGCGGGTGATCCGCTGCTCCAAGGTGGTCCGCTGCGCCAGGAAGGCACGGGCGATCTCGGGCACGGTAAGACCGCCGACCATGCGCAGCGTCAACGCCACGCGCGCTTCCATCGCCAGCGCCGGGTGACAGCAGGTGAAGATCAGCCGGAGCCGGTCGTCGTCGATGGTGCCCAGCGGCTCGGGCGGGTTGACGTCGTACACCATCTGGGCCTCCTTATGCTTGTCGTCGCGTTTGTTCTCGCGCCGGATCCGGTCGATGGCCTTGCGGTTGGCGGTGGTGGTCAGCCACGCGCCCGGATTGGGGGGCAGGCCGTCGGCCCGCCACCGCTCGACGGCGGTCGCGAACGCCTCGGCCGCTGCCTCCTCGGCGATGTCGAGGTCGCCGAAGCGTCTGGTCAGTGCGGCCACCACCCGCGCCCACTCGTCGTGGTGGGCCCGGGTGATCGCCTCCTCGATGTCGCTCACTGGAACGGCCGCACCTCGATCTTCCGATCGCAGATCTTCGACGCCTCGGCGGCGAGCTTGAGCGCCACATCCAGATCGGGGGCCTCCCACACCCAGACGCCGGCGAGGTACTCCTTCGACTCCACGAAGGGCCCATCGCTGAACACCGCCTGCTCGCCCCGGTTGTCGATGACCGTGGCCGCGTCTGTGTCCGCGAGTCCGCCCGCGAAAACCCAGTAGCCCTCGGCGATCAGTCGTTCGTTGAACGCGCTGATGGCAGGCTGCCTGTCCGTGCTGCCGGGATTGCTTTTGTCATCGATCACGGAAACCAGGTAACGCATCTGAAGATCATCTCCTGTGGTGGCAAGACAGCGTCGTTCGGTGGTAGGGACTTCAGGCCGTCGCATTCATGGTCGCGGTTCCTCTGCCTTGGCGCTGCCCCATGCGGGCGGCCTCACCCCTGCTACGAACACCACCAGGCCGATCCGACACCTCCTCCCGGACTTCTTCGCAGAATTTTCCGGATAGTCGGCCGCCGACGTCGGCCACGGTGCTAGCGCATCAGCCAGGCCTGGTCGGCGGAGTCCCGGCACGTCCACTGGATGATCCATTTGCCCGGCTTGCGTTCGGCCTTGCCGACCGCCAGGCACATGTCGGTGGCTCGGTTACGCAGTCGCTGGTGCTCGTCGTAGATCCACTCTTGCTCGGTTCCGCCGTCGGTGCACGGCCACTGGATCGCGTATTTGCCCTTGACCTGGACGCCGCGTGCGATCGCCAGGCACATGCCGGTCTTGGCGTTGATGACCTTGCCCTTGCGGTAGATCCACTGCTGGTCCTTGTTGGTGGAGCAGGTCCACTGGATGACCTTCTTGCCGGCCCGTACTTCGCTCTTGCCTACGGCCAGGCAGAGTTCGGTGGCCGCGTTCATCAGGCGCGACCTGCTCGCACTGCTCGCCGCCGAAGCGGGGGCGGCGGCCAGGGACAGCGCCATGGCGGCTGTCGTGGCGATGGCGAAAAGCTTCTTGGGGGTGGCGTCCATGTCGACGACCTTCCTGAGAGGTGTTGATCGCTATGACGCGCACAATTCCCGTTTTGTTGGGATATCCGGCTCATAATGACTTCGCGGGTGGGCGGGCGGTTCACGCCCCGGCGGCTCGGCGTGCTCTCCCGGGGATGGGCTCTGTAGCCCTCTCAGCGCTGCCAGGCGCAAGCCCACTACCTCAGGATCGAGCGCAGGTCGCGGGGCAGAACGTGGCCTCGGGGTAGCGCGACGACGGCTTGTCCAGAAGGGGCTGTCGCCGCCCCTTCAGGTGCAGGTCGAGAAAGGCCGCCACGTACGTACGGGTGAGCTCGGCGGCACGGGTCGCGGGCAGGATGCCGGGCAGAGGCTTGATGCCGAGGGCGTCCGACAGCAGCGGGGTGTCGGTGAAGGACTGGTGTTCGGTGCCCGTCAGCACGATCCAGCGCTTCCATCCGGTGAGCAGCTTCCAGTCGCGGTCCCACGTGGGAGCGTGGCCTCCGGAGACGTGCTGCGCCGAACCCAGGAACATGAACGGCCGGGAGAACCCGCTCTTGGGGATCCGCGCGTACGCGGTGCCGTCCATGTCGACCCCGGCCCGCACCCGGGAGTCTTCGAGCATGGTCGCCATGGCGCTGGACCCGCCGATCGACTGACCGACCATCGCGATGCGAGAGCGGTCGATCCGGTCGGAACCGTCCCACTTCGCGGGCAGTTGGTCGAGCACGAACGAGACGTCGGCGGCCCGGCCCTGGACCAGTCCGGCGCCGAAGCCGGGGTCGGAGTTGCTGTCGCAGGCGAGGCATTCGGCGACCCGCCCGTCGGGGAAGGTGGTGGCGTAGCTTTCGTAGGTGTGGTCGATCCCGGCCACGACGTACCCGCGGCTGGCCAGGTCCTCGGCCAGGGAGGTGAGGGTGCTCATCGGCTTGGTGAAGCCGGGTGAGAGCACCACCAGCGGCAGCCTCTTTCCTGCGGGTTCGGCGTCCTCGATGGCGTTCGTCCGGGTCTTGCTCAGCGTGTCGTACGGCGCGCTCGCGATCTTGGAGCCTTTCAGGAGGAGTTCCGATTCCCTGGGTGTCATGTACGGCGCGCGCTGCCCGTCGTGCCGCGCGGTCGGATACCACAGGGTGACCTTGAGCTCTCTGGCTTTGGCGTCGAGGTTCCAGGGGTCGGGGCGGGAGCTGTCCTTTAGGTAAAGGGCGCTGGTGCCGACCGGGTGGGAGCCGGTGGGGGCGGGCAGGGTGGCCGGGCCGGTCGGCGTGGCCGACGAGGCGGCGGCTCGGGGCGGCGTGGGGGCGGAGCAGGCGGACGCGGCGAGGACGGCCAATCCCGCGGCGACGGCCAGGATCTGTCTCATGGAGGGTCCCTTCACTGGTGCAGCAGGGCCAGGGCCTTGGCCAGGGCGGGGTCACGCTCGGCGGCCGCGTCCTCGGGGCTCAGGGGCACGTAGTGGTCGGGCGGCACTCCGATCCGGTCGATGACCTCGCGGCTCGGCCCCAGGTGGTGTGTGGCGGGAAAGCTCAGCAGGGTGTTGTTGCGAAGGCGGTACGCCTGCGCCGGGCCGGAGATCACACCGGCGGTCCGCGTCCCGACCAACCGGCCGAGACGTAGGTCCTTGACCGCGGAGCTGAAGTGCTCGCAGGCCGAGGCGCAGCCGCGGTCGATGAGCACCATCAGCGGCAGGTTGACCAGCTCCACGGTGTCGTCGGTTCGCGAGGCCGCGCACGTGCCGGCCACGGTGCAGTGGTAGGCGGTGACCTTGCCGTGGATGAACGCGCTCAGCAGCCGGGTCGTCTCCACTGGGTTGCCGTCGCTGTTGCCGCGCAGGTCCAGCACGACGCCGGACAGCGTCCGGCCTCTTCGCAGACTGGAGATCGCCCGCAGGACCCGATCCGCGGAGTCGGGTACGAATTCGGTCACGCGTACGTAGGCGATGTCGTCGGTCAGCAGCTTCGACCGCACCACTCGCAGGGCGCTCAGGTCCCGCTGGTAGAGGCCGGGCTGGAGCGTCACGCTCCAGCGGCGGCCGGTGCTCTGCCGCAGGAGGCGCAGCCGGACGGGGCGCGCCTCCGGATACCGGGGGTAGAGGGCGGCTATCGCGGGTGTGGCCTCGCCGTCGATGAAGGGCGCCGATTCGTTGATCGATTGGATGATGTCGCCCGGGCGCAGCCCGGCGGCCCGCGCCGCGCCACCGAGCGCGGCGGTGATGAACAGCGGCGGTACGGCGGCGCCGAGGTTGCCGTCGGCCTGCGAAGCGTCGATGTTCGCCGCGAGACCCAGGCCGTAGCCGTCGCCGTCGTAGTAGTCCGGCGACTGCTTGACGTCGTGCGTCCAGCCGGCCCGGTCGTCGCCGAGAGCGGCCACGATGGCTTCGAGGGTGACGACGGCCAGCCGATCTCGCAGGTCGGGCACCTGATCGATGATCTTCTGGTAGGCGAGCTTGAAGGCGGCCCAGTCGGCCTTCCTGTCGCCGGTCAGCGCCGGCATGGCAGCCTCGGGCAGGTCGCGCCCATCGCGGTTGAGCTCGTGGGTCAAGGCGGTGAATCCGGCGGTCAGCAGCGAGCGGGCGTCCAGTGTGGCGCCGCTGTAGTAGTTGCCGAGGATGCAAAAGTACGCCTGCTCGATGACGTCGATCGTGGTGGGCGTCTCCGCCTCGGGCGCTCCCTGGGGCGGCGCGCAGACCGTACCCGCCGTCGTGCCCGCCTTGCCGCGCGGCGGCGCCGGCGCCGTACAGGCCGCCGCCAGGAGGAGGGCGAGCCCGGCGGCCGCGATCCTGACGGTCATGACATGCCTCTTCGTACCTGCCGGAAGCCGAGCCAGGTGAGGCCGAGGGTGAGCAGGGCGTAGATCCCGGTCTCGATCCACTGGAAGGGCCAGAAGCGCTCCAAGGGCTGGTAGGTCGCCTGTTGCCGGTAGCCGAGCCGGTTGAGCTCCGCTACGCATGTGTCCCTGCCCTGTGCTCCTGCTGGTGCGCAAGGGCCCGACGTCGTGGAGACCGGGATGGACCGCGCGATCGTCGAGGACGGCCCGGAGGCTCCATCGGCGCCGACGACGGTACGTCCGGAGGGATCGAGGAGATCGCTGGACAGGACCCAGGCGCCCGCGTGGCCGGGCACGGCCGACGTACTCAGGAAGATCTGCACGCCGCCGCCTTCCTGCCCTTGCGGAACGAGGCCGTTCACGTTCGTCCGGCCGAGCTCGAACGTCGACGTGACCAGGGGCATCAGGTGGGGCCGGACCAGCCAATGCCGGAGCTTGACGGTCGGAATGGCTGAGTGCCGTGATGGTCGGCAACGCGCTAAAGAATCCAGTGGAGTGCTCAGGACGCGTTCACCGAAAGGGTGCGGCCGTGGGCGGGGCCTTCCACCGCGTCCACGTAGACGTGCGCGACGTCCGCCGCCGGCGTACCAGCGACGGGATCCATGCCCAGCTCGAGGAGGGTCTCGCGCACCCAGCCGGGACTGACGGTGTTCAGGCGGACGCCCCGCGGCATCTCGATCGCGGCAGCATGTACGAACGCCTCCAAGCCCGAGTTCACCAGATACCCGAGCGAACTCCCCGGAACAGGCTCCGCGAACCGCCCGCTGGTGAGCGTGACCGATCCGCCATCCCACACGTGAGTGAGCGCTCGCCGGACCAGGTTCACCTGCCCGACCAGCTTCCCTTCGAGCCCGTCGCCCCAGAAGTCCGCGTCCGAGCGCGTGTCCAGCGGTGACAGGCCGCCGCTCGCCGCGCAGCACGCCACCGCGTCCACCTGGCCGACCTGCGCGAAGAGGGCGTCGATCGACGCGGCGTCGGTCATGTCCACCCGTACAGGGCCTCGGCGCGACGCGCGTACCACCTCGTGGTGGCGCGCCTCCAACGCCTCGGCGACCGCACTTCCGATGGTCCCTGTCGCACCGATCACAATGATCTTCACTATTTCTCCCGTTCCGTCTGAAGCGAACCGGGAACCAGACTGCGGCCGACGGTGAGCCTCATCCAGCCCTCCGCCGGGGGTACACCTGGCAGGTGCAGGCTCCACGGCCGCTGGTCCGTGACACTGGGAGATATGGACGTACATGGTGAACTGGGCGAATTCTTGCGGTCGAGGCGGGCGCGGCTGCAGCCCGAGGACGCCGGGCTTCCCACGTTCGGGGGACGCCGCCGGGTGCCTGGCCTGCGGCGTGAGGAGCTGGCTCAACTCGCCGGGGTGAGTGCCGGCTACTACACCCGTCTCGAACAGGGCCAGAGCCCCAACGCCTCCGACGCCGTGCTCGACGCCGTCGCCCGGGTCCTGCGCCTGGACGAGGCCGAACGCGCCCACCTCTACTCACTGGCCCGGCCGAAGGCGAGGACCCGGCGCCGGGCGGTCAAGTCTGAGCGGGTACGACCGGGCGTACAAGTCATGATCGACTCGTTCAGGGACGTACCCGCGCTGGTCATGGGGCGCTTCCTCGACGTGCTCGCGTGGAATCCGATGGCGCACGCGCTGCTGGCCGGGCACCTCGACTTCGACGCGCCGAGCCGGCCCGCCGAACGCCCCAACATCGCCCGCATGCTGTTCCTCGACCCCCACATGCGCGAGCTGTACGGCGACTGGACGCGCAAGGCGCGCTCCACCGTCGCCGACCTGCGGCTGATCGCGGGCCGCTATCCCGGTGCCCCGGGCCTGACCGGTCTCGTAGGCGAGCTGACGGTCGGGAGCCCGGAGTTCGCGAAACTGTGGGCCGCGCATTCCGTCGGCGACTGCGGCACCGACACGCGGACCTACCACCACCCCATGGTGGGCACTATGGCGCTCATGGCCGAGTTCATGGCCCTGCCGAACGACGAAGGGCAGCGTGTGGCCGTGTTCAACGCCGAACCGGGCTCGGCGTCCGAGGCCGCCCTGCGGCTGCTCCAAGCCGCGGACTGGTAAAGCTCGTCGAACGGTTACGGCTTCTGTCCGGCCCGGTCGACGACGCCCACGACGGTGCGCGTGAACGCCAGCCAGACGGTTCCCTTCTCGACGCTCCACAGCAAACGCGAGGGAACCGGAACGGACTTGCCGTCCTTGACGGTGAACACCTTCTCTCCCAGTCGCGGGTTTCGCTCCTCGTGATCCGCCACTGCGGTCTCGCGCCTGCCTCGGAAGGCGTACGTCGACGGGTCCAGCAGGACCTCGCGTTTGAGCCACTTGTCGGAGACGCGAGAGACCGACAGCGCCGGACGGCCTTCGTCATCCACCGCCGACTCGTTCACCGTCACGCCGGAGAGCTTGGCCATCGCCTTGAAGATGGCGGCCTCCTGGGCCGGCGGGGGGACGTTCTGCTCCAGGGTCACGGAGAACCGCAGGAAGATCCAGTCGTCCTGATCTCCGCCCCGCACAGCGTGTATCTTGCGGAACTTGGCCAGCAGTTTGTCGGGGTCGGTGGGCAGCGCGGCCACCATCGAGTAGGTGTTCTCCGGCGTCCGCTCTCCGGGGTTGGTGGTCATCAGCTTGCCACCCGTCATGTAGCCGACCCGCTTGCCGTCGGCGCGCGTCCAGAACTCCTTGATCGTGCTCGTCAACGGCGTCCGCGGCGTGAGCCGCTTGTCCATGAGGCCCTTGCCGTGGCTCCGCACCCGCATCTCGGTGTAGATCCACTGATTGTCGCGGGGCGGCGTGAAGTCCTTCTTCTGTACCGTCGCCGCGATCCTGGTGAGCACCACCTGCGCGTTGGCGGCGGGGAGCGTCGGCTGTCCTTCTCCTCCTCCCACGGACTGGAACACGGTCGCCCCCGTCGCGATCACCACCGCCGAGGCGGCCACCGCCAGCGCCCGCATCGCCCACCTGCGCTTGGGGCGGGGCCTGGCGGCTCGCGCCAAGAGGGCGGCCCTGGCCGCTGACTGCGCGGCGGGCGAGGGGGGATTCGGGCGGTCCCAGGCCTCGCGCAGCGTCTCCAAATCGTTCATGACGCGTCCTCTCCCAGTACGGCCTGGATCTTCCTGCGGGCCCTGTGCAGCCGTGAGCGCGCCGTTCCTGCTGGAATGCCGAGCGCGCTGCCCGCCTCCTCGGAGGTGAGCTCGGCCCAGGCGATCAGGAGCAGCACATCCCTGTCGCCGTCGGCGATCTCGGCCAGGGCCTGGGCGAGCCGGGATTTGCGCGCGCCCGCGTCCACCACCCCGGCTACTCGGTCGGCGTGGTCCTCCATGGGTTTTTCCGTGCCTGCTTTGGCCAGCGCCCGGTACTGGCGTACTTCGGCGCGGCGGTGCCGGGCGATGAGGTTGGAGGTTATGCCGTACAGCCAGGGCCGCGCGTCGGGACGTGCGAGGTCGTAGCCGGTGCGCTTGTCGAAGGCGATGAGAAACGTCTCCGCGGCGATGTCGTCGGCTAAGGCGCTGTCCAGCCTGCGTGCGGCGTAGTCGTGGATCTCGGGGTAATAGCGGTCGAAGATGGCGGAGAAGCGTTCGGGCTCCCCCCACGACTGTTCGATGATCACGGCGTCGCCGATCTGCGCGGGCAGCGCCCGTGACATCGCGATCACCTCTCGGTCCTTGGGTTCACACCTCTCCTTCACCGATCGAGCGGGAAGTGTTCACGACTGGCGTGAAGCGGCTTTGACGAAGGGTTGTAACAGTGGGTCATGGTGTGTGACCATCAGCGACATGCTTCACAAGAACACCGCTGTAACGCCGCGCGAGGTCCTCGACCGGATCGCCGGGAAGTACGCGATCCAGATCCTCGTGGCGGCGTCGGACGGGCCGGTCAGGTTCACCGACTTGGAACGACGCATCGAGGGCATCAGCCGCCGGATGCTCACCCTGACCCTGCGCGCTCTCGAACGTGACGGCCTGCTCGAACGTACGGTCTACGCCACCGTCCCGCCCATGGTCGAGTACGCGGCCACGCCCATGGCGTTGGAGCTCCACGAGGCGATGCTGACCTTCACCGACTGGTCGATCAGGCACAGCGCGAGCGTGGCGGAGTCCCGCGAGCGCTACGACGCTCGCCACGCGGCCGCCGGCTGACGAGCTAAGCCGGCGTCTCCGCCTGCTCGGCCGAGGTCGAGGTCGAGGTCGACGCCGGTTCCCGAGGGGGCAGGCGCCGGACGAGCCGGCCGATGGAGGCGATGAGCAGCGGGACCAGCAGGACGCCGATGAGGATCGGTGAGGCCATGTACCGGAAGTCCTGGGCGGAGATGTTGGCCAGGATGGCGAGCTGCTGCCCAATCACCGGCGCCGCCACGGCGATCACGTAGCGGTTGCGTTGTGCCAGCGCGCCCAGGGCCACAGCCAGATAGGACAGGTAGCACCAGAACGCACCCCGCCACAGCAGCCAGTCATACTGCGGCTGCTCGGCGGTGGCCAGCCACGAGCTCGCCCGCTGGTAAAGCTCCTGCGACATCGGCCTGAGCGAGTAGACCCAGCGGCCCTGGAAGTCGGGCACCTTGTTGGGTCCCACGTAGGTGTCGGCGTTGGGGCGGAGCGAGAACCGGTAGGTCCGCCCGCCTTGGACCGTGTCGTCCCCGAACAGCTTCCAGGCGATCGCGCCCCGGCACAGCCTGGCGTCGACCACCATCGCGGGCTGAGCGAGGAGCAGGCGTTTCCAGAGGTCCAGCAGCTCACCGGCGTGCGCGTCGGCCTGCGGCCAGCTGAAGTCGCGCCGCCAGATCAGCGGGTTGATCGTGTAGCAATTGCCGCCCTCGGTCCACCTGGTCAGGGGCGCGACGGCCGTCATGAGGGTCTTGTCCTGCTCGGTGAACAGCTCCGGATGGTCCCGGTACGCGACGGCGATGTCGCCGAAGGCCGTGTGGTAGACGTACGTCTTCGACGGGGCAGCGATGCCGAGCTGGGGGAAGAGCAGGTTGTTGAGCAGCAGCGGGATGGCCGCCGCCACCGTGCCGACCAGGGCCAGCCGTACGCGCATGGCCGAGACGACCACGAGCAGCACGACGATGGCGACGCCCACGATGAGGAAGCCGTTCGCCCGGAACAGCCCCAGGACGGTCATCAGCAGGCCCAGCCCGAGCAGCCTGCGGTAGGTGACGGTACGGTCGGCGGCCATCGCGGCGCAGGCGGCCGTGATCGCGACCGCGCAGATCGTGAACGGCACGTCCTTCCAGAGCGTGACCGTGAACGCGCCGGCCGTGGGCACCAGCGGCAGGAGCACCGCCACCACCGTCGTCGACCTGCGCGGCGCGCCGAGGTTCTTGAGCGCTTCCGTCAGGTAGGTGAGCGCCGCCGCCATGGCCGTGGTCTGCAGGAACGTGACCGCGCCAAGGTCGCCGGTGGTCCTGAAGCTGAGCCACAGCAGCGAGTCGTAGAGGACCGAGTGATCGCTCACCCAGGGACCGACGAGGGTATGGCTTAGGTAGAGGACCGAATCGCGGCTGAACAGCCCGGGATAGAACGCCGCCCACCAGCAGGCGAGAACGGCCTGAATAGCGACGAACGTTCCGAGTGGCACCCATCGCCGGCGCTTGGCGATTTCGATCTGCATGGCTCCCGATCCAGGCGGTTCAGGGGTAACTCACCCCGGCTTCCATCCCCTTGCCGCGCTCCAGCGTCGGCACGGTGACGAGGTGGTAGCCGCGCTTCTTGAGCTCCTTGATGATCGCCGGCATGGCTTGTACGGTCTGCGGCACCACGTCATGCATGAGTATCACGCCGTCGCGCTTGGCCAACCTGAACACGGCCGCCTTGATTTTCGCTACGTTACGCAGCTTCCAGTCGAGCGTCGTGCCGGTCCACAGCACCTGCGAGAGGTTCTGCGACCCCGCCAGGCCCAGCACCCGGTCGTCGGTGGCCCCGTACGGCGGGCGGAACATCTTCGGCAGCGTCCCCGTCTGCTCCTTGATGAGTTCCTGGGTGTTCTGGATCTCGGCCAGGATCTCGTTGTCGAGCAGCGTGGGCAGCGACGGATGCGAATAGGTGTGGTTGCCGATGGCGTGGCCTTCGGCGGCTTCCCGTCTGACGATGCTCGGATATTTCTCCACCTGCGCGCCGACCAGGAAGAAGGTGGCTTTGACACGTTCCTTTTTGAGCAGGTCGAGCAGCTTCGGCGTATGGACGCTCGGGCCGTCGTCGAAGGTCAGGGCCAGACATTTGACCCGGCTGCAATCGATCTCCGCGTGAGCGCTCGTCGCGGGGAGTGACGTCAGTGCTAATGACGCCGCAAGTATGCCGTGAATCACCACATGCGCTAGCTTATGGCCAAAGTCGCCGCTGGAAGACTCTTAGATCGTTCCCATATATGACGCGGTGCGCGGTGCGGGACACCTCCAGAGCGAGCCGGTTCTCCGCCGCCCAGTCCTCGATCGTGCTGATCGGCACCGGGTGGATCCACTCGCGGGCGACGATCAGATCGTGGATCCGGCAGGCGGCGTTGCGCCACAAGGGCCGCGCGCTCATGTCCGTGTAGACGAGCAGGCCACCGGGCCGTACCGCGGCGCAGGCCCGGTCGAACACCGCCCGCTGCGCCGGAATCGGCACATGGTGGATGACGTCCTGCATGTGGACCACGTCATAGGAGCGGGCCGGCCACGGCGAGCGGGCGTCGCGGTGCTCGAAGCGCAGTGTCGAGCCGCTGTCGCGCAGGCGGACGGCCATCCGCCCGGCCAGCCCGATCGCGACCGGGCACGGGTCGAAGCCGTGCCCTTGGACGCGTTTCCCGCGCGCCGCCATGAGGCCGAGCATCAGCCCGGAGCCGCACCCGATGTCGAGCACGCTCGCGCCGTCCGGCACGTACCCGATCGTCTCCTCGAACGGGCAGGCCAGCACGCGCAGCCGCTGCTTGAGCCGCAGGGCCCGGGGCGCGTCCGCGTACAGCCGCCCCGCGTCCTCGAGCAGCAGGCTCCGATCGAGCGACACGCCGGTCTCCTAACTCTCGAGGCGGGCACGCAGGAACAGCGTCACGCCCCTGAGCGAACCGACCGGCAGGCACCTCTCCAGCCTGACGACCGCGGACAGGCCGGCGTTGACCAGTGGGGGCACCGGCCGCAGGGCGTTGCCTGTGGACGAGTGCCGGTGCCGGGCGATCAGCGGGCGCAGGAGTACGTTCCAGCTCCACAGCCGCTCGACGCGCAGGCCCGCCTTCTCGACCACGCCGGTCAGCGAATCGCGGCAGTAGCGGCGTACATGGCCGACGGCATAGTCGTGGGCCGACCACAGCGACATGTCGCAGGGGACCGCGATCAGCGCCCGCCCGCCCGGCCGCAGCACCCTGGCGATCTGCTCGGTGGCCAGGTAGTCCTCCTCGATGTGCTCCAGCACGTCCAAGGCGGTCACGAGGTCCACGCTCCCGGACTCGACCGGCAGGTCACGCGCGTCCGCCTGTACGGCCCGCAGCCCGCGACCCCTGGCCACCTCCACCGCGAGTTCGGAGCAATCGGTGGCGGTCGCTTCCCAGCCCTCCTCGACGAGGACCAGGGTGTTGCCGCCACCGGCCGCGCCGACGTCGAGCGCCCGGCCCGGTCGCAGGCGGCGTACCTCGGCACGGAGGATGGCCCGGCGCTCCCGGTACCACCAGTGGTTGTCTTCGAGCGCGGTCATGCGGCGGATCTCTTGTGCTCGCATCTCGTTCATCTCTTCGGGAGGACCCACCGGTCGAGTGCGGCGAAGCGCAGCAGGGTGAGCAGGCAGTACGTGCCGACGGCGGTGGTCGCCTCGAACACGCGGCCGCCCGGTGGCGGCAGGCCGAGCACCGCCATGGTGGTGATGGCGTAGTCGGCCAGGAAGGCCGGCACGGTTCGGACGCGTGGCGCCGTACGGTGACCGCCGAGCACGTTGACCGTCCAGCGGCGGGCCTCGGCGCCGGCGAAGCCGGTGAGCAGCAGCGCGGCGAGGTTGGCCGCCGCGGCGGGCCAATGCTCACGCAACGGGAGATAGAGCAGCGCGTAGAGGACTGTCGAGAACCCGCCGATCAGGGCGAACGACCCCAACCTGGCCAGCGTCACCGCGCGCGGCCGGGCGACGACCGCGTCCGGGTGCGTGGGCGTGGGCTCCGTCTCGTTCGTCAACTTCAGCGCCGCCTTGCCGGTGGACATCGACCGCGCCACCCTGGCCAGCCCTCTGAGGTCCTCGACCGCCGTCCTGATGATGCGGACGCGCGAGTCCAGGTCCTCGACCCAGTCCACCGGCACCTCGTGGACGCGCAGGCCGTTGTGCTCGGCCAGCAGGAGCAGCTCGGTGTCGAAGAACCAGCCGTCGTCCTCGACGCGGTCCAGGAGCGGCCTGATCACGTCCGTTCTGGCGGCCTTGAAGCCGCACTGGGCGTCGCTGAAGCCGACGCCGAAACCGTACCGGAGCAGGGCGTTGTACCCGCGCGAGACCAGCTCCCGCCGCAGCGACCTGCGGGTACGGGCGCCGCGCGCGAGCCGGGTGCCGATCGCGACCTCGGAATGGCCGCTGGCGAGCGCGGCCACCATCGGGAACAGCGCGCCGAGCCCGGTCGACAGATCGACGTCCATGTACGCGACAATGTCGGCCGGGCTGTCGCGCCAGGCGGCCTTCAACGCCGCACCACGGCCCCTGGTCTCCAGCCTGCGGGCATGCACCTGCGGGAACTCGCGCGTCAACCCCCGGGCGACCCGCCAGGTGCCGTCGATGCTCCCGTTGTCGACGATCGTGATGCGCCACGGCAGCGGGAAGGAATCGCCGAGGAACGCGTTGAGCGTCCTGATGCAACCGGGCAGTGCCTTTTGCTCGTTGAGCACCGGAATGACGATGTCCACGGTCGCCAAGGTGACCGGTTCGCCGAGAACGGCCGGGCTCCTGTCCATGGCGGAACGCGTGTTCATAGGGGAATGCTGCTGCTGCCGTCCATTGATGCGCGGGCTGTTTCTCCGCACCATTCTTGGAGCTGGACAGACTTTTACCCGGCGCGGAGTTCGTAGACCGAGCACTGGCCGCTGCGGAAACGCAGCGTCGCGAAGCTGTCAAGGGCCACGCCATTCTCCGTGAACGCCCATTTGACGCCATATTCGCGGACGAGCCGCGCGACATTCTCCGCCGACGGCTGCCGGAACACCGCGTCATTCGCCGCCAGCCGCGCCTGGTCCGCGAACGGCAGGGCCAGGTAGGAGGTGCCGAACGGCTCACTCCGCGACATCGTGCTCTGGGCGTACGCCCACCCCTCCACCAGCACCCGGCGCTCGCTGTAGGCGGACACCCAGAAATGGCGGCTGTCGCACACCTTCCAGCCCACGGGCCGGCAGTGCGCGTTGGTCGCCACCACATCGTCGGGCGAGGAGTGGTCCCGCAGCCACCGCCCGGCCTCCAGTGCACCCTGCGGCACCATACGCACAGGCGGCGCCGCCACCGCCCGGTGACTCGACGGCCCGACCCCTTGGGTCAAGGTGGCCGGCACCGCGTAACCGGTGAGCAGCGCGACCACCGCGACCGCCACGGACCCGCGCCGTCCGCGTTGCGGCACGAACGCCATGGACCCGCGCCGCAGCGCGAGGACCGCGACGACGACCACCACGAGCACGAGGTACGGCAGCGCGAGGGGGAACAGTCCGTGGACCGGCACGTCCGGTCCGAGCAGCGCCCGGACCGCCACGGCCAGCCCGGCCCCCAGTGCCACCCACCACTTGGCGGCGGCGAATCCGCGCTCCCGGCCGCACGCGGCCATCCCGGCCACGGACGCGATCGAGAGGTAGGGCCGAGCGCCCTCCAGGAAGTAGTACTGGCTGGCCGACGGATGCCCCAGCAGCACGACGGCGCCGATGCCCCCCGCCCCGATCCCGAGCAACAGCAGCATGCCCGGATCCCGCAGGACCGCCCGCCTGGCCAGCACGCCCAGCACTCCAGCCCACACGCACGCCAGGCAGATCAGCTGAATCCCCGTCAGCCCGGCGATCGGCCACACGGAGGCCCTGGCGACCTGCTTGGGTCCGAGGTCCATCACCAGTCCCCATACCGGCCGCATGCTCGCGAAGGGCGCGAGCACCAGCCCCTGCCGCTGACCCCCGAAGACCACGAACTGCGCGAACGCCAGACCGGCCAGCATGATCCCGATGCCCACAAGTGCGGGCCGCGACCACCGCTCGGTTGGTGTGTTTTTGACGTCCATGGGTGCGGGTCGTGACCACGGCTCGGTCGGGGTGTTCTCGACACCTACGAGTGCGGGCCGTGTCCACCGCCTGACGACCAGGACGAGCACCAGCCCACCCAGCAACAGCGGGAGGAATGTCGCCTTCGCCCCGGTCAGCGCCGCCGACAGCACCCCGACCAGCACCCACCCGCCCCACCCGGTCCGCTCCCGGCGCAGGTACCCGACGAGCACCAGCACCACAGGGACGCAGAGCAACGCCCCGAACGTCTGCGTCGGACTCGTCCACACCGTGAACATCGACCGCGACGTGAACAGATTGCTCGCTCCCCGGTACAGCTCCGGGCTGAAGGCGAAGTACGTCACGAAGACCGCCGCCACGCCCGCCCACCACCGCCCGGTCACCCGCTTGGCGAGCACCGCCACCAGCACGACCATGGCCACCATCATCGGCAGCATCGACAGCCGGTAGAGGAGGGTCTGCGGTTCGATCCCGGTGACCCAGCTGGTGGCGGCCATCTCGACATAGACGTACCAGTGGTAGGACAGCGGCTCACCCAGGACCGTCGGGACCGTCGGGGGCATGTGGTGCTTGAGCTCGCCGAGCAGGGCGAGGTGGTAGGGCATGTCGACGTAGGGAATCGAGTTGCCAGGCCAGGTCAGGCCATGGCCCCCGTAGAACGACAGGGTGCTCCAGACAACGAGATAACAGACGACCCCCGCCAGGGCCCACGCGCACCACAGGGGCATCCACTCGCGACCCGCCGTCCCCGATCGCCAGTGCCGTCGTAGCCGGGGTACGGCGACGAAGGCGGCGATCACCGTAACGGGCCAGACGAGCACCAGCAGCGGTAGCCCGACCGCGCGCGCCGGGATGTAGGCCAGCACCTCGACCGCGTACCCCAGCGCCAGCCCCGCGACCAGCTCCTCGGCGAGCGACCCGCGCCCCCGTGCCAGCGCCCGCCACAGCAGCGTCCCGGGAACCAGCACACCGACACCGATATAGCCCCCGAAAGCCGCAATGTCCCGGACGGAAACCCCGCGCCAGACGAGCGCCGCCACGGCCACCAGGCCGACCAGCCCCACCGGCACCCAGCCGGACCACCCCCGCCGCCCGACCACCGGCGAGGTCACTACCCTCTTTGCCGCTGTGATCGTCATGCGATCGCCACGCTCTGCTCTGCCCCGATCGTCATGTGATGACAGTCACCAGACGGGTGAACTCGGCGGTCAGGTCCACTCCATCCCAAACCCGGTGAAAGCTCAGCGCGCTCCCGACCGGCACCATCCGATCGACCCCCCGCCCGCCCAGCGCCCCCGCCAGCAACTCCAGCTCGGCCGGGACGAACCCGAAGTGCGTCATGGTCTGATCCCGGCGCTCCACCAGCCGAGCCAGCTCGCCAAGCCCATCGAGCCGGGCGTGCGCGAACGTCCCGGCGCCCAGCCACCGTCGTGGCGCCGCCTCGGGAGCGGCCAGGGTGACGCTGGCCAGCGCGTTGCCATGGAAGTCGATGGCATGGGCGTCGCCGTCGGCGGCCAGCCCGTACGTGGCGACCCGCTTTTCGACCGCCATCGCGGCGTCCACGGACCACCCCCGCTTGGCCACGGCCCGCGCGAGCCAGGCGGTGAACTCCTCGCGCGCCGCGTCGCAGTCGGCGGCCGAGCCGACCCAGTAGACGGTGCGCGGGGACGAGCAGGCCGCCTGGTCGAACCAGTAGGCGTCGTTGGCGAACCCCTCGGCGACCGCCCCCCGCGTGGCGGCCGACGCCGACAGCCAGGCCGCCGCCCGGAGCACCGCGAACGACGTCCGATCGGGAAAGGTCAGGTCACGCGCGTGCGGGGCGAGTGGATGGCGGCGGAGCTCGCCGACCGCGGCGTCGCCGCCCCAGATGACCCGCAGGTCGCACGCCGCTGACAGGGCCGCGGTGATGGCGTCGGATCGGTCGTACGTGACGATGCGCTGCGTGGCGGCCACCACCGGATCGGCGTCGGCCAGCGACTCTCGCAGCGTCCGTGTGATCGTCTCGGCCACGGCGCCCGCGCGCGGCGACAGGCGTACCACGTTGCGGTTGCCCATCAGCGCCGACAGCGCCCAGGAGTAGACGAAGACGGTGTCGACGTTCGCGGGTGGGACGTGGAACACCAGGCCGCGCGGCGCCCGCAGGTGATCGCCCCGGGGCCCGTCGAGAATCCGCGTCAGCTCGCTGGGCCGCAGGAAGAAGCCCAGTGAGGCCAGCTCGGGATGACGTCGCGCCAACTCCGGACTCAGCAGGCGTCTACCGAACGCGGTGAGGAACCCACGAATCCGCTCATCACCCACCGCGAGCGGCTCGCCCCCGGACACCTGCTCGATCAGCGTTTCGACCGACATATCCCGGCAATCCGGGAACCTGACGCCGACCCCCAGTCTCATCACGCCGCCGACCGCGCCGAAGTGTCGCTGCAGCCGCGCGCCTCCGCCCTGGGCAGCCGCCCGAGCACCGAGAACCGCTTGCCCGGCCACACCCCGTCGTCCACCCCGTGCACCACGCCGAGGTCCTCCGTCAGCAGCACATGCCCCGGATAGGACGTGGGCAGTGTGCTGACCACTTCGATCAGCCCCGGCACGCCGGGCGGCGCCTCCTGCCACGTCTCCGGATCGCGGATCACGACATCGGCGAAATCGGGGCAGTAGAGCCCGTCTCCGTCTGTCCCCTCCAGGAACACGGTGCCGATCTGCTCGACCATCCCGTAGAAGTCGTGGATGCGCCGCAGCCCGCACTCCTCGCCCAGTCGCCGGCGGAACGTGGCATTGTCGACGGCCTGCTCCGCCAGCCGTTTCCAGCCCCCGGAGTGGATCAGTACGCCTTGCGAGAGGTCGAGCCCCAGCTCACGCAGGTGCGACCACGCCATGAACGTGAACCCGAAGATCAGGTAGGGCGCACCACCATGCCGCGCGAGAAAGCCCTTGACCGCTTCGGCATCCAGCTCGCCACCCTCGTCGAGCACGAAGGTGTGGTCCCTGCCGAAGTGCATCATGCCGAGCACGCCCGCCCCGCGAGCGCTCAGCGTCGCAGGGCCTATCGCCGAGCGGCTGTCGACGATCAGCATCGGCAGCCGCCGCTCACCCAGCACCGCCCGGAGTGTCGCCGCCAGCATGCGCGGCTGCGCGGCCGCCGCCTCGCGGTCGAGGTAGACGCGGCTGGGCCGCTGCCCGGTCGTACCGCTGGAGGTGAGCACCCTGAACACCGCGCTCTCCGGCACACTGCGCAACTCGTGCGTCTTGAACAGCCGCACCGGCAGCCACGGCAGATCCGCCACCCGCTCGTAGGGCCCCACCGCCCCGATCGCGTCGAGAATCCGGCGGTACGGCAG
Source organism: Nonomuraea sp. NPDC049129 (assembly GCF_040648495.1). Lineage (NCBI taxonomy): Bacteria > Bacillati > Actinomycetota > Actinomycetes > Streptosporangiales > Streptosporangiaceae > Nonomuraea > Nonomuraea sp. NPDC049129. The sequence goes on from NZ_JBEZDU010000007.1 coordinate 135,702, forward strand.
GCACGCCCGCCGATGCCGCTCGGTCAGCGCGACCAGCTCGGGCAGCAGCGCGGCCTCCTTCGCGTCCTGGGACAAGGTGAAGACGCTCATGTGCGGGCCTCCAGAGCGGGATAGTCGATCTTCCCGGTGCCGAGCAGCGGCAGCCGGTCCACGCCGCGTACGTCGAACCCGCTCCAGTGGAGCCGCAGCTCGGACCCCAGCCGCCGGGCGAGCGTGGTGCATCCGTCGGCGTCGAGGCCCTCGGCCCAGACCGTGACGCGGTCGTCGCCGCTCGTGGCCGCGACAGGGCCTCGGTCGCGGAGCAGGCGTTCGATGTCGTCGAGATTGACGCGTACGCCGAAGACCTTGGCGATGCGCTTCATCCGGCCGGTGATGTAGAGGAAGCCCTCGTCGTCGAGGTGGCCGAGGTCGCCGGTGCGCAGCACACCGCCCAGGTCGTCGCCCCTGGCCAGGTCGTCGGCCGTGTCGGCGTAGCCCATCATCACGTTGGGGCCGTGGTAGACGACCTGGCCGTCGTCGATGGTCAGGCGACCGCCGGGGACGGCCGGGCCCACGGAGCCGGGCTTGGCGGCCAGGCGATCGTGGGGGAGTACGGAGATGCGGGCGGTCGCCTCCGTCTGGCCGTACATGACGAGGAAGCGCTGGGCCTTGGCGGCGAACTCGGTGACCAGGTCGGGCCGCAGCCGCCCGCCCGCCTGGGTCATGGTGGTGAGCGCGGGGTGCTCGACCGGGTCGAAGCGGAGCTTGCGCAGCATCTCGTACTGGTAGGGAACCGCGGCCAGTGAGGTGCAGCGGTGTTCGTCGAGCATGGTCCAGAAGGACCGTTCGAGCAGGCCCGCGTCGGTCAGCACCACGGTGGCGCCCGCGGCGAGATGGCTGTTGAGCACCGACAGGCCGTAGCTGTAGTAGAGCGGGAGACTGGTCGGCGCGATCTCGCCGGGCCCGATGGCCAGGGCCCTGGCGATGGCGTGGGCGTTGGCCGACACGGCCGACCGCGACAGCCGCACGAGCTTGGGGTTGCCGGTCGAACCCGAGGTGGCGAGCAGGACGGCCAGGTCCGGATGGGGCTCGGGGGTGCCGCCCCGGGCACGCCGCAGGCCGTCGGCGGCCCGCGTGAAGCCGAGCAGGGCGGCGGGCTTGAACCTGGCGGCCAGCTCGGCCAGCGCGCCCGGCGGCAGGTCGGGGTCCAGCAGCGCGATGGGCCTTCCCGCCTGGAACGCCGCGAGGTAGCGCAGCACGGACGGCAGGTCGTTACGCATGCCGCAGAACACCGGGCCGGGCGGCAGCGCGGCCAGCGCCTGCGTGGTGCTCGCGATCCGAGCCGCCAGGTCGTCACCGGTGAGCACCCCCGGCTCTCCCGCGACGACTATCCGTGCGTCCGGGTGCGGAAGGCCCTCCCGAGGAGTCGGCTCCTCGCCGTTGTGCGGTGAGGGACCGTCGGCGGGTTGGGGTGCGCCGGAGTGTCCGGAGTGTAGAGAAGCGTTCATGGCAGACCGCCCGTCCATCGTGTCGGAGACTTACAGCACCAGCCCGCCGTCCACCCCGATGACCTGGCCGGTGATGAAGCAGGCGTCGGCGGAGAGCAGGAAGGCGGCCGCGGCGGCCACGTCGCCGGCGGTGCCCAGGCGGCCGAGCGGGGTCGCGGCGACGGTGTCGGCGCGGGCCCGATCGTCGAGCGTGGAGAGCATGTCGGTCTGGATGTAGCCGGGTGCCACCGCGTTGACCCGGATGCCCTGGGGCCCGAGCTCCTTGGCGGCGGCCAGGGTGAGGCCGAGCATGGCGGCCTTGGTGGCGGAGTAGACGGCCTGGCCCGGCGCCCCCTTGCGGCCCATGACCGAGGAGACCAGGACCACGGCCGGGTCGGTGCCCCTGCGCAGCAGCTTGACCGCGGCCTGCAGGGTGTGGGTGGCGCCCAGCGCGTTGACGTGGAAGAGCCGGCTCACCACGTCGCTGTGCATCATGCCGAGCAGGCTCGCCGCGTGCCCGCCCGCGTTGATCACCAGGGCGTCGAGCCGCCCGTGCCGCCGGTGGATCTCCCGCATCATGGCGGACACCGCGGCGGGGTCGGCCACGTCGCCGTGGACCGTGTCGGTGCGGCCCCCGGTCTCGGCGGCCACCTCGGCCGCCGCCTTGGCGGAGCGCTCCTGGTCGCGCCCGTGGAGGACGACCTCGTGACCGGTCCGGGCCAGCCGCGCGGCGACGGCCCGGCCGATGCCCAGCGTGGAGCCGGTGACGAGCGCGACCCGGAGGTCAGGTGACGGCGTCGGCACCGTGCTTCTCCAGCAGCTCGGCGGCCTTGGCGAACGAGCTCATGTCGATCATCTCGTCCGTGTCGATCATGATGCCGAACTCGTCCTCCATCGCGGCGACGAGGGCCATGTGGGCCAGTGAGTCCCACTGCGGGATCGCCCGGTATTCGAGCCCGTCGACGTCCCGGTCGGCCGGCAGGCTCAGCGAGGCGCGGAAGACGCCGCGCAGGCGGTCGAGCTGGCTCATCTCTGCTCACTTTCTGTCTTCGGACAACCACGTAGTGTAGCCGTGATCGTCCGTCAACAGAAACCAAGCACCCGTCGTGAGTAATAGAACCGTATAACGGCGAGTGCCCGCTGTGCCGGGCTGAGAATGTCGCATGGGGCGCGTCAACCGCTACAGGGGGAATGATGGACGAATCCAATCACTGGTACGGGCACTCCCGCATACTCGGCCGATACTGTGAAATGGCGGAAGACACTCCCCGGCGAATACAGGGTTTCCTGCAGCACGGCTGGAACTATCTCCACGGATTCCCGCCCAACGACCACTGGTGCAGCCCCGGCTACCCCCGTTTCGTCTGGTCCGACGTGCTCAGGCGGCGTGGCTGGTCGATGGGCCGCCGTGGTCACTATGTCATCGGCGCGCCGTGGATCTACCTTCTTGATATGGAGCCGGGAAAGGCCGCGGTCCCCGAAAGGAAGGGTACGATCTGGTATCCCTTCCACGGCTGGGAAAAGCATTCGGTCAGCGGTGACCATGCCCGGCTGGCCGCCGAAATCGCCGAGGTGGAGACGGAGCCGGTGACAATCTGTCTTTACTGGTTGGAATTCGCCAATCCGGACATTCGGCGGGCTTATCGGTCGGCGGGTTTCCGCGTCATCTGCCATGGTGAGCGCGGTTCGCGGTGGGACGGCAGAGGACGCGACTTCCTGTCCGGCCAGCTGGCCGAGCTGCGGCGGCATCGCCGGGTGGCGTCCAACCGGCTCGGTAGCGCGCTGTTCTATGGCGCCTCCGTGGGCTGCGACGTCGCCGTCTACGGAGACCCGATGCAGCTGGAGGACGAGCGGCCCGAGTACGGCGGCACCGCCCGCCGCATGCGGCTCTGGCCCGAGCTGCACGGCGTGCGCGTCGACCCAGAGGCGGCCAGGGAGGCGGCCCGGCAGGAGCTGGGATTCGAGTATCAGGCGACACCGGAGGAGCTACGGCGAATGTTCGGCTGGAAGCGGGCGCGATGCGCATGAACGAGGCACCCGAGAACGTCCGGCTGATCGGCGGCGAGATGCTGCTGTGGTCGGACTCATCCCATACGTCCGGCGTCACGGACTGGCGGGGCGTGGCCCTGGAACTGGTCAGACGCCTGCTCCCCATCGAGACCGGCGAGGGCCGCCAGGACAGCGAGGGCGGCCAGGGCCGGGAGGGCCGCGAGGCCAAAGAAGCCGCCGAGGGCGCGAGGGCCAGAGTGCTGCTGGTCGGGCCGCATCCGCGCGGCTTGGTGGACGAGGTGGTGGCGCGGGCCGCGTCGGTGGCCGTGCTGCTGCGCTCCTACCCCGACGCCTGTGCCCTCGCCGAGCGCCACCCCGATCTGGCCGTGCACTGCGGCCGTCTGTCGGCGCTGCCCGAGGGCGAGCCGTACGACCTGGTCCTGGCGCTCGACGGGCTGCGGCGTACGCACTCGGCCGAGGAGGTCGCGCCGCCCTGGCGCGAGTCGGTGGGCGCGCTCGCCGCCCTCGTCGCGCCGGGCGGGCGGTTCGTCCTGAGCGTGAGCAACGACCTGGGTATCGACCGGTTCGTCGAGGCCAGGCCAGCCGACCGGGACGGCGGCGACGAGCACTGGGAGCCGCACGGGTTCGACCAGGGCTACCCCGACGGGCCCGGCGCCCTCGACGAGGCGTTGGTGGCGGCCGGACTGACCCCCGAGAGGTGTTACGCCGCCTATCCGGGCCGCGCGGCGCCCCGCGCGCTGCTCGCCCGCGAACTGCTCGGCTGCGATCTGCCCGACGCGCTCACGGTGCCGTTGAGCGCCCGTGGCGGCGACAGGATGCTGGTGGCCGATCCGCTGCGGCTGACCCGGCTGGTGTTCAGCCACGGTCTCGGCGAGCAGCTCGCCCCGGTATGGGTGGCCATGGCGACCAAACCCTCGGACGCGCCCAACCCGCCAATCGGCCAGTTCGAGGGCCCGCCCACAGCGCGCGCGGACCTGCCGCTCGGCCTGTTCGAGGAGGGTCACGCCGTACACGAGGTCATCTGGGGCGCCACCCGTCGGCTGCCCGACGGCGTGGAGCGGGCCATCCCGGCGGGCCGCGTCGTGGAGGAGGTCCTGATCGAGGCGTGCGCCCGCGAGGACGTACGGGCCGTCCGCGACCTGCTCACCGTGCTGGGCGACTGGGTCGAGATGGGCGGCGACGCCGCGGCCGACAACCTGGTCTGGGACGGCGAGCGGTTCGCCGCCATCCATGCCCTGCCCGCGCCGCCTGACCGGCCCGCCGACCGCGTGGTGTTGTGCCGCGTGTTGTGGCGGTTCGCGGTACGCCTGCTGGCCGCCGGTCACCACCACCCGTGGCCGTGGCCGCGGCAGGCCGAGCAGCTGACGCTGACGCTCTGCGGCATGGCGAACCGGCCGTGCGACCAGGCGGATCTCGACCTGGCCCGCAAGCTCGACGCCGAGCTGGGGCAGCCGGCCGAGCTGAGCGACGCCGCTCCGACGTACCGGGACCTGCTCGGCGCGCGGGACCGGCTGGCGGACCAGCTGACCGCCGCGCTGGCCAGGGTGTCCCGCCTGGAGACCAAGCTCACCTACCGCGAGCGCGAGCTGCTGCGGGCCAGGGGTCGGCTGAGAAAGAGCCAGCGGAAGTCGGCCGCCTACCGCAGGACGCTCGGCTACCGGCTCTCGCGCCGCCTGGCCCGCCCGCGCAGGGTCGCCCGCCGGGTCCTGCGCCTGCTGTCCGGCTGACGAAGAGGAGTTCCCGTGCCGGTTCTTTCGGTGATCGTCCCGTTCTACAACGTTGAGAAGTACATCGGTCCCTGCCTGGATTCGCTGGCCGCGCAGAAGCTCCAGGACCTTGAGATGATCTGCGTGGACGACGGCAGCACCGACGGCGGTGCCGCCGTGGTCGAGGCCCGGATGGCGGCCGACCCGCGGATCAGCCTCATCCGGCAGGCCAACCAGGGAGTGGGGCGGGCCCGCAACATCGGCGTCCGCCGGGCCACGGGCCGCTACCTGGCCTTCGTCGACGGTGACGACAAGGTGCCGCCCCGCGCGTTCCAGCGGCTGGTCGCCTCCCTGGAGGCCACCGGTTCCGATCTGGCCTGCGGCAACGTCATGCGGCTGCACCGCAACCTGCTCGTACCCTCGTGGGCGCACAAGCAGGCGTTCGCCGAGTCGCGCAAGCGCACGCACATCACCCGCCACCCGCTACTGATCCGCGACCGCATGCTGTGGAACAAGGTCTACCGGCTCGACTTCTGGAACGCCCTCGGCCTGGCCTTCCCCGAGCGCATGTACGAGGACCAGCCGGTCGCCATGGCCGCGCACGTGGGCGCCTCGTCGGTCGACGTGATCAAGGGCATCGTCTACCACTGGCGGCAGCGCGACGAGGAGGGCACCTCGATCACCCAGCGCCGCCTGGAGCCGGCCAACCTGCGGGACCGCCTGCTGTCGGTGCTGGAGACGGCCGCGCTGCTCACCACCGGCGCGCCCGCGCTCAAGCCGGACTTCGACCGCGACACGCTCGAGATCGACATGAGCGTCGCGGTGGAGGCGATGGCCATGATGGGCGCCGCGGCCGATCCCGGCCTCGTCGACCTGGTCGTCCGCTATCTCGACGGCGTCGCGCCGGAGGCGTGGCAGAGCATCCCGTTCGCGCAGCGGCTCCAGGTGCACCTGCTCCACGGACGTCGCCTGGACGAGCTGGCGCGCGTCTTCGAGCAGGACCGCGCGGGCCGCCTGCTTCCGCGGGTCAGCCCCCCGGGCCTGCTGCGCAAGCGCTGGTACGGCCGGCACCCGGCCATGCCCAGGCACCTGTCGGAGGTGTCGGCCGAGCTCAAGCTGTCGGCCCGGCTGGTCGAGCTGGAGTGGCGCGATGGCGAGCTCGGCGGCACGGGCCGGGTGAGCATCGGCCGGTTCGACGTCTCGGACCTGCGCCGTACGAGTGTGCAGGTGTGGCTGCAGGAGCGCAGGACCGGCGAGATCGTCGCGCTGTCCGACCAGCGCGTCTCACCGACCTGGGCGAGCGTCGAGCAGGAGGAGGGCGCTGCGGTGGCCGAGCACGGGTTCTCCTTCGCGTTCGCGTTCGACCCGGCGACGCTGAGCCGCGCGCAGCTTGCCCGGCTTGGGCACTGGGATCTGCGGGTACGGCTGCGCGGCCCCCGGCTGAAGCTGGAGGCGAAGGTCGTCGGATCGCGCTGGCTGCCACCGCTGGTGCCCGCGCCGAAGCGTAGGGCGGGCGTGTGGCTGGTGCCGGTACGCGGCGGTGGCGGGGCCTGGGGATTGCGGCTGCGCCGGGCCGAGGCGCTGATCGGTGAGTGCCGGGTGGACGGCGACGACCTGGTCTTCTCCGGCGAGCTCAGCGACCCTGGCGACGGCGATCCGGTGCTGCGGCTGGTGCGCAGGAGCGACGGCGAGGAGATGTACTTCCCCGTCACGCTGGCCGGGCAGAGCTTCCGGGCCCGGGTGTCGCTGGTGGACATCGACGAGGTCGTCGGTCGTGAGTCGCGCTGGGACTTCGTCATCGACCAGGGCCGGGAGATCCGGCCGCTGGTACGTACTCGGGCGCGGCCGATCGTGACGGTCGCCGAGCGGCGCTTCCTGGTTGACCGGGGCGACGACGGCTGCCTCATGCTCGCCGAACGATGAGACGGCCGTCAGTCCAGGATGGCCCGCAGCCGGTCGACGACCTCGTCCTGCTGCTGGTCGGTGAGGTCGGGGAAGAGCGGCAGTGAGAGCTGCTCGGCGTAGTAGGACTCGGCTTCGGGGCAGATCCCGCGCCGGTAGCCGAGGTCCTCGAAGACCGGATGCCAGTAGGCCGGGATGTAGTTGACCTGCACCCCGATGCCCTCGGCCCGCATGCGTTCGTAGACCTCCCGCCTGCGGCCGTCGCGGACCCTGACCGGGTAGAGGTGCCAGCACGGCGTGGTGTACGGGCGCCGCGCGGGCAGCGTCAGGCCCGGCAGGTCGCCGAGCAGCGCGTTGTAGCGGGCGACCAGCTCGATCCGCCGCGCGCGGAAGCCTTCGAGTCGCCGCAGCTGGCTGAGGCCGAGCGCGCAGAGCACGTCCGGCAGCCGGTAGTTGAGGCCGAAGTCGTGGACCTCCTGGTGCCAGCCGCCGTGGCCGGGATCGCGCTGCTCGGCCGGGTCGCGGACCAGGCCGTGGTTACGGAAACGGGCGGCGCGGACATAGCGGTCATGGTCGCGTACGGCGACGGCGCCGCCCTCGGCGGTGGTCACGGTCTTGGTCGGGAAGAAGGAGAACGTGGTGAGGTCGGCCTGCTCCCCGACCGGCCGGTCCTTGTAACGCGAGCCGAGGGAGTGGGCGGCGTCGCCGATCAGCACGGTTCCGGTCCGGTCGGCTATCGCGCGGAGTTCGTCGTAGTCGGCGGGATGGCCGGCGTAGTCGACCGCGGTGATCGCCTTGGTGGCGTCGCCCACCAGTGACTCGACCGACGCGGGATCGAGGTTGCCCGTGTCGGGCTGCACGTCGGCGAAGATCACCCGGGCGCCGCGCATGGCGGCGGTGGCGGCCGTCGCCACGAACGTCAGCGGCGATGTGATCACCTCGTCTCCCGGCCCGACCCCGGCCGCCGCGTACGCGACGTGCAGGGCCGCCGTGCCCGACGTGACCGCCAGGCACGGCACGCCGCCGGTCCACCGGGCCAGCTCGGCCTCGAACGAGCCGACCATGGGCCCGGTCGTCAGCCACTCGCCGAGCAGCACCTCGGTCACGGCCTGGACATCGGTGTCGGCGATCGACTGCCGTCCGTAGGGAAGCATCAGACGCCCACCGTCACCATGGCGCGCAGGTCCTCGACCGACAGCCAGCGGTCGTTGGTGTCGGAGCGGTAGGCGAAACCGTCCGGCAGCAGCTCGCCGCCCTGCGGGGGCACGTAGCCCCAGCTGGCGATCGTCGGCTGCACCACATAGCGGTCGCTCAGGCGCAGGGTCCTGCGGCCGTCGTCGGGGCCGATCATCTCCTCGTGCAGCTTCTCGCCGGGCCGGATGCCGATCTCGTAGACCGGGCTCCGGGGCGCCAGCGCTTGGGCCAGGTCGGGCAGGCGCATGCTGGGGATGCGCGGCACGTACAGCTCGCCGCCCTGCATCAGGTCGAAGGAGTCGACCACGAATCGGACGGCCTGGTCGAGCGTGATCCAGAACCGGGTCATCCGCTTGTCGGTGATCGGCACGCTGCCGCCCTCCTGGGCCAGCCGCAGGAAGAACGGCACCACCGAGCCCCTGCTGCCCACCACGTTGCCGTAGCGGACCACGGCGAAGCGGGTGACGTGGCTGGCGGCGTAGTGGTTGGCCGAGACGAACAGCTTGTCGGCGACCAGCTTCGAGGCGCCGTACAGGTTGATCGGGCTGGACGCCTTGTCGGTGGAGAGCGCGACGACCTTGCGCACGCCGCAGTCGATGGCGGCCTCCACCACGTTCTGGGAGCCGGAGACGTTGGTCCTCACGTATTCGAACGGGTTGTACTCGGCCGTGTCGACCTGCTTCAGCGCCGCCGCGTGCACGACGTAGTCGATGCCGTGCATGGCCCTGGCCAGGCGATCCCTGTCGCGCACGTCGCCGATGAACCAGCGCAGCCGCTGGTCGTCGTCGAACAGGTGACGTGCCTCGTACTGCTTGAGCTCGTCGCGCGAGAAGACCACCATGCGGCGCACGTCGAGGTGGTCCAGCGCGTGCCGGACGAAAGCCTTGCCGAAGGACCCCGTGCCTCCGGTGATCAGAATTGACGATCCACTGAGAATGCTCACGCGGCCCCCCGCCGTAGTCATCCGAGCTGCCCGGTAGCATAGCGCGATCGTTCGATGACACACGGTCACAGAGGGGAATGGGGCTTCGGTGCGGATTGTCGGAATCATCCAGGCGCGCATGGGCTCGACGCGCCTGCCGGGCAAGGTCTTGCGCGATCTCGGGGGCCGCTCCGTGCTGGGCTGGGTGGTCCGTGCGGTACGCGAGGCGGCCGCGGTCGACGACCTGGTGGTGGCGACCACCACGGAGGCGGCCGACGACGTGGTGGTGGCGGAGTGCCGCCGGCTCGGCGTTTTCTGGCACCGGGGACCGGTCGACGACGTGCTCACCCGGTTCACGCAGGTGCTGCGGGGTCGCCCGGGCGACGCCGTCATGCGGTTCACGGCGGACTGCCCGCTGCTCGATCCGGTGGTGATCCGCGAGGCCGCGCTGGTCTTCCGCGCGGTGCCCGGCCTCGACTATCTGAGCACGAGCCTGGCGCGCACACTGCCGCGCGGGCTCGATGTGGAGATCGCGGGGCTGGCCGCGCTGAAACGGGCCGACCTGGAGGCCACCGCGCATCACCGCACGCATGTCACGTCCTACCTCTACACGCATCCGGGGGAGTCGCGGCTGCTCGGTCTCGCTTATGCGCCGTCGGCGGCCGACCTGCGGGTCACGCTCGACACCGAGGACGACTGGCGGCTCATCTCACGGGTCGTCGCGGAGCTGGGCGATCGGTGCGTGCCGGTACGGTCGCTGGTCGGCTGGCTGCGGGAGCGGCCCGAGGTGTGCGAGCTCAACGCGCACGTGGCGCAGAAGGCGTTGCAGGAGGCGTGACGCACCGGGTGGGGTTCCGCTGCGACGCGGGCGTGGCGAGCGGGGTCGGTCACCTGATGCGCTGCGTGGCGCTGGCCGAGGAACTGTGCGGGCGGGGGGCCGAGGTGCTGTTCCTCGGGGACGTGGCGGGGTCGGCGTGGGCGGAGTCGCAGTTGCGGCAGCGCGCGTTCCCGCTGTGCCCGGCGCCTTCGGAGCCGCGCGCGCTGGCCGAGCTGGTGCGGGTGCTCGGGCTGGACGCGGTGGTGCTGGACTCGTACGCGCTGGCTCCGGGTACGGGCGCGGCGCTGCGGGCGGCGGGCACGGCCGTGCTGGCGATCGTCGACGGCGACCCGCTGGGCCAGGAGGCGGACCTCTACCTCGACCAGAACCTCGGCGCCGAGCTGCGCCCCTTCCGACACTCGGGGCAGGCTGCGGATGGGCCGTGGGGTGGGCGGCTGGCGGGGGCTCGTTATGTGCTGCTGCGGGACAGCGTCCTGCTGATGCGGGGGACCGCCCGCCGCCGCCCGGCCCGGCCGGAGGGGCCGCTGGTGCTGTGCTTCTTCGGCGGCACCGACAGCGCCGGTGTGGCGCCGGCCTGGGCCGGGGCGCTGCGTGCCACCGGGCTGCCATTCCGGGCGACCGTGGTCAGCCCGGTGCCGTTCGAGGTGGACGGGCCCGTCACGGTCATCCCGCCGACGGACCGGCTGCCCGGCCTGATGGCCGAGGCCAACCTGGTGATCACCGCGGCGGGCTCGGCCGTCTGGGAGCTGCTGCACCTGGGTGTGCCCACCGCGCTGAGCTGGGTGGCCGACAACCAGCTGATCGGCTACGAGGCGCTGGTCGGCGGCGGACTCGCGGCGGGGCTGGGGCCGGCCCCAGACGCGGCGGCCGTCGCAGTCCTGGCCCGCCTGCTCGCCGACCCGGCGGCCCGCGAGGAGTACGGCAGGCGCGGCGCCGGACTGATCGACGGCCGCGGCAGGGAACGCGTCGCCGACGCGCTCCTCGCCCTCCTCTGAACCGAGCCCCCGTCGGACCAGTGAACCGGGCGCCCGTCGGACCAGTGAACCGGGCGCCCGTCAAAACCGGTGAAACCAGGGCGCGTCAGACCAGGTCCCAGGTCAGCGGGGTGCCGAGCGTGGCGTCCCTGGCGAAGCGGCGGCCCATCACCTGCGCCGCCGCCGCCGGCGGCAGCCCCCCGGCCGGCCGGATGGAGCGGACGTTCTGCTCTGTCACCGGCTCGCCCGCCCGCACATCCCGTACGACATACAGCGACCGCCGGAACCGCAGCCCCTCCCGCTCGGAGGCCCGCGGCCCGATGACCGCGCTGCCCAGCGACTGCCAGGCCCGCTCGCTCTCCACCACGAGCGCCGCGAGCTCGGCGGGCTCCAGCGAGAACGCCGAGTCGACCCCCCCGTCACCCCGGTCCACCGTGACGTGCTTCTCGATCAGGCACGCCCCGAGCGCGACCGCCGCGAGCGCGGCGCCGATGCCGGGCGTGTGGTCGGAGATGCCGACGACCGCGCCGGTGAGCCCGGCGAGCAGCGGCAGCGAGCGCAGGTTGCTCTCGGCGGGTGCGGCGGGGTAGGAGGCGGTGCAGGCCAGCATGGCGAGCTGCGTGCAGCCCGCCTCGCGGGCGGCCTCGGCGGCGGCGTGGATCTCGCCGATCGACGCCATGCCGGTGGAGATGATCAGCGGCTTCCCGGTGGCGGCGGCGAGCCTGATCAGGGGGAGGTCCACGATCTCCGAAGAGGCGATCTTGTAGGCAGGGGCGCCGAGATTCTCCAGCAGATCGATGGCCGTGGGGTCGAAGGGCGAGGAGAACGGGATGAGCCCCCGCCCGCGAGCCCTGGCGAAGATCGGCTCGTGCCACTCCCACGGCGTGTGCGCCCGCTCGAAGAGCCGGTAGAGCCGCTCGCCGCCCCACAGCTCATGGTCGTCACCCAGGCGGAAGGCGGGGCCGTCGGCGTCGACGGTGATCGTGTCGGGGCGGTAGGTCTGCAGCTTCAGGGCGTGCGCGCCGCTGTCGGCCACCGCGTCGACGATGGCCAGAGCCTGTTCGAGGCGGCCGTTGTGGTTGCCCGACATCTCGGCGATGACGAAGGGGGGCTGTCCCGCCCCGATCGCCCGCCCGGCGATGGAGATCATGCGTGGTCCTTCCTCAAAGAGTCGTCCTTCCTGATGAGTTGCACGGTGACGACGTCGCGGCGGACGCCGTCGATGTCGCGCCGGTGGACGGCGACCTCGGCGAACCCGAAGCGCCGGTGCAGCCCCCTGGCCGCCTCGTTGCGGGCGAGCACCTCGCCACGCAGCGTGGTCAGCCCCAGCGGCCCGAAAGCGTGGTCGATGGCGGCCCGCTCCAGCCCGATCCAGGCCGGCAGCAGCGCGCCCGACGGCTCCAACCCGGCCAGATCGAGGTAGAACCCCCACTCGCCGCTCCGCGCGGCGGGGTCGAGCTCGGAGAACGTCACCACCCCCGCGGCGGTCCCGTCGTGAACGTAGATCAGCACCCGCCTGGCCGGATCGTCCTTCACCCCGGCCCACCACCGGGCGTGCTCCTCCTCGGCGATGACGTGGGTGGTGAAGCTCGCCGCCCGCACCCTCGGGTGGTTGCGCCATCGGCGGATGGCGGGCAGCTCATGGTCGTGTACGGGTCTCAGCACGGCTTCCCCCTACTCAGCGCGCTCGATCCATTGCACAACGTAGCGGATCCATCCGGCAAAGAGCTGATCAGAGTGCGGCATCGAACGTCGTGCCGGAGTGATGGCCAGGGCATGCTGCCCTCGACCCCTACTACCCCGACCCCAAGGGAGCTTCTCGGTATGACGCCCATGCTCAGCGTCGTCGTCCCGATCTACAACGTGGAGCCGTATATCGGCGAATGTCTGGAATCTCTGGCGGCTCAGACGCTGGAGGACATCGAGGTCATCCTCGTGGACGACGGCTCGTTGGACGGAAGCGCGCGGGTGGCCCGTGAGTTCGTGGCCCGTGATCCGCGCTTCGTCCTGTTCGACCAGCCGAACCAGGGCCCAGGTCCGGCGCGCAACGCGGGGATCCGGCGGGCCCGCGGCACCTATCTGGCCTTCGCGGACAGCGACGACGTCGTGCCGCCCAAGGCGTACGAGCTGCTGGTCGAGTCGTTGCGGGAGAGCGGCTCGGACTTCGCGTGCGGCGGGGTGTTGCGCCTGAGGGAGGGCGAGCTGGCCGTGTCGTCCATGCACGAGAAGGCGTTCAGGCGCCCCGCGCGGGGCGCGCACATCCGGGAGCGCCGGTCCCTGATCAGGGACCGCACGGTCTGGAACAAGGTCTACCGGCAGGACTTCTGGCGCGCGCACGAGCTGGAGTTCCCGGCGGGGATCTATGAGGATGTGCCGCTCAGCATGCGGGCGCACGTACTGGCGAAGGGCGTCGACGTGCTGCCCGACATCGTCTACCACTGGCGTAAGCGCGAGGAGGGGGAGAGCTCGATCACCCAGCGGCGGATGGAGCTGCCGAACCTGGCCGAACGGCTGGCCGCCATCCGCGCGGTCCGGGCCTTCCTCAGTGAGCAGGAGTCCGAGCTGGCCGACGCCTTCGACGGCGTGGTGCTGGAGAAGGACCTCCTGTTCCTGTTCCAGGCGCTGGAGTACGCCGAGGACGACGAGGTCGGGCCGCTGCTCGAACTCTCGCAGGAGTGGCTGGCCGGGCTGAGCCCCGTCGCTCTCGGCGAGGTGGCGTCGCTGCGCCGGCTCGAACTCCACCTGCTGAGCCGCGGCCTGGTCGAGGAGCTGCGGGTGGTGCGCAGGTTCAGGCGCGACTCGGTCGACGGCACCCCCATCGTGCCGCACGAGATCGGCTGGTACGGCGACTACCCCTACTTCCGCGACCGGACCCTCCAGATCCCCGACGCCGTCTTCGAGGCGAGCGACGAGGTCAAGCTGCTGGCCACGGTCCATGAGTGCGGCTGGACGGGGAGCCACTTCGAGGTACGCGGCGAGGTGGTCCTCCACCGGGTGGCGCGGGAGCCGAACCGGATCGGCATGTGGCTGACCGACGGCGAGCGCCGGGTCCCGCTGGAGGTACGGCGTACGGGCGGGCAGGGCGTCTCGGTGGAGATCGACCCGGCACGGCTCGAAGAGGGCGGCCCGAGCTGGCGGCTGCACGCCCGCGTGGAACTGTGCGGCCTGGTGCTCAAGACGTGCTTTCGCGATGCCGAGGCGCAGAAGGTCTGGCGGCTGTCGGTGCCAGGATGGTCAAGAACCGGCATGGACATCGCCCAGTAGTTCCAGAGAGTAATTGGATCACGACGGTGCGTCGCCATGCTTGGGAGCCATGAGGACCTATTCGCTGGATGACGTCTACGCGACACGCAAGCGGAGAGACTCCTGGTGGACCGTGTACTTCGTGGACCCGGCCGCCTGCCGGGCCGCTCTGCTGGTGGCCAACCACACGCGGTTGACGCCCAACCAGCTCACGGTGGTCTCGCTGGTCCTCGGCATGGTGTCCGCCGTATGTCTCGCGATGGACCTGCTGGCCGCGGGGGCGGCCATGTTCTATCTGAGCTTCATGGTGGACTGCCTTGACGGCAAGATAGCGCGGCTCAAGGGCTCGGGGACGCCCTTCGGCCTGTGGCTCGATTACGTCGGCGACCGGATCAGGGTGGTGTGCTGCGCCACCGGCCTCGCTTACGGCCAGTACGCGATCACCGGCGACGTCCGCTACATCGTCATGGGCGCGGCGGTGGCGGTGGTCGACCTGTTCAGGTACGTCAACGCGCCGCAGATGAAGCGGGTCCGCGAGACGGTCAAGGCGGAGCGGGAGGCCGACGGGGAGGCCCGGGCGGAGGAAGAGGACGAGCCCGAGGTGCGGATCCCGCGCCAGAGGCCGCCGATGAGCCGGTCACGTCGCCTCATGCGGCGGATCAACAAGGCGATGGTCCGCCGCCGTATCCGTGCCCACCTGATCAGCGGCATCGAGTTCCACGCCGCGGTGTTCGTGGTCGCGCCGCTCGTGGGCACCGTGGCGCTGATCCCGGTTTCCGCGGTCGCCAGCGTCTCGTTGCTGGTCAACGAGGTTTGGCTCGTCCACCGGATGTGGCTCTTCACGCGCAAGCACAGCGTGCCCTCCACGAGGAGCCGAGAGCACGTTCTCGTCTAAGTTTTCGGGGGTTTTCATGTCAGACCGGCCCATCTTCGTCGTCGGCTGTCCGCGCTCCGGCACCACGATGCTGCAGCTCATGCTCCACTCGCACCCGCGGATCGCGGTGCCGCCGGAGACCAGGTTCCTGGTGCCCGTCTACCACCGGCGCCGCTCGTTCGGCGACCTGCGCGTCGAGGAGCGCCGCCGCGCGCTCGCGGAGTGGATCGCGGGCGACCGCAGCACCAAGTTCCGCGAGCTCAAGATCGACAGGGAGGACTTCGTCCAGCAGGTCGTGGACGGGCCCGGGACGCTCGGCTCGGTGCTCGGCACCACCTTCCGCATGTACGCCGACCGCTTCGACAAGGCCCGCTGGGGAGACAAGCGGCCGAGCTACGTCAAGCAGGTCGACATCCTGCTCAGGCTCTTCCCCGACGCCCAGTTCATCCACCTGATCAGGGACGGCCGCGACTGCGTCTCGTCACTGAAGGAGATGCCCTGGTACACGCTGGACTCCTTCCACGCGATCTCCACCTGGGCCGAGGCCATCGACGCGGGCAACAGGCTGCGGCGGATGCTGCCCGAGGACACCTACTACGAGCTGCGGTACGAGGACCTGACCGACGACCCGGCGACCGAGATGAAGAAGCTCTGTCACTTCCTCGACGAGGACTTCGACCCGAGCACGGTCTCTCCGCGCGAGGCGGCCACCGTGGCAGTCCCCGCGCACAAGGTCTGGCACAGCAACACGCACGGCGAGGTCACCCGCGCCAGGGTGGGCAGCTGGGCCAAGCGGCTGGAGGACTGGGAGATCTCGCTGTGCGAGCAGGTGCTCGGCGACCGGCTGGAGGCCAACGGCTACGAGCTGTCCGGCGCGCCGGCAGCGTCCAAAGAGCACCTGGTCACCTGCCACAAGACGATGCAGAAGCGGCGCGCCAACCGGATGCGCAAGATGGTGCGCGACCGCATCAACCGGCTGCGCGAGCCGAGCCCGGTCGCCGCGCTGCTCACCTCGAAGCAGCAGCTGCTCGCCGGGATTCCGCAGCCGCGTAACGAGTCGCCCGAGCTGGCCCAGCGCGCGCGGTAACAACAGCGCGCGCGGTAACAGAGCGCGGTGATGAACCTGGCCGTCACCTGGTCAGGTGGACGAACAGGGATTCCCAGCGGTCCAGCACGTGGTCGAGCCGGAAGGCGGCGGCCCGTGCCCGAGCGGCGGCGCCCAGGCGCCGCCGCTCCCACGCCGAGCCCATCAGCCGGGCCAGCGCCGCGCCGAACGCGCCGACGTCCCCGGCCGGGACGAGCACCGGCGCCGCCGACCGCACCCCGCCCGACACGTCGAACGCCACCGCGGGCACCCCATGCGCCGCCGACTCCAGCAGCACGATGGGCAGCCCCTCGTGCTCGCTGGTCAGCCCCACGATCGCCGCCTCCAGGTATTCGCCCGTCATCCGGGCGGCGGGGACGCGGCCCCTGAACACCACCCGCTCCCCGACCCCCTCACGCACGGCGTGCGCGCGCAGCCGCTCCAGCTCGCTACCGTCGCCGATCAGGTGCAGCTCCCACGGCGCCGGCGCGCCGGCCCTGGCGAACGCGCTGATGAGCCGGTCGAACCGCTTGACCCCCTCCATCCGCCCCACTCCCAGCACCCGGGGCGTCTCCAGCCCGGACACCTCCTCCGGCCAGCGCGCCAGCGGGTTGGGCAGGGCCCAGGTGTTGGGCAGCAGCGCGTCCTCGGAGAAGCGCCAGGCGTCGTCCTCGCTGAGGAAGACCGCCTGGTCGAGCTTGGGGTAGTGCTGTCTGATCGAGCCGAGGTGCCAGCAGCCGCGGGCGTGCTCGTACGAGCCGTGATACTGCCCGACCCGATGGAGCGAGCCGGGCAGGACGGACGTCAGCCGCGTCACCACCCCCGGCGAGGTCAGCACCGCGAAACCCGTCCGCATCGGGTCGAACAGGGCGGCCAGCCGTTCGTCGGCCCGCCTGCGTGCCCGCGGGCTCTGCGGTCCCAGGGGTTCCGGGCTGATCACGTGGCGCCGGTAGTTGGGCTCCTCGACGTAGCGGAACGGCGAGGCCGCCCGGTGCAGCCCGACCACGTGCACGTCGTAGCCGCGTTCGGCCAGCCCCTGCGCCAGGGTGTGCGTCACCTGCTGGATGCCCCCCAGCGTGTCGGCGTCCATGCAGGCGAACACCACGGTCACGACGCCGCCCGATGCCCGAAGAAGGCGTCCACGACGCGCGCGGCGGCGTCCCCCCGCTCGTCGGCGCACCACAGCTCGCGGAAGGCCGCGTACCGCTCGGCATGGGCCGCGTGTACGGCCGGCAGCTCCCGCAGCGCCTCGACCACCTCCTCGGTCGTCGTGACGCACGGCCCGGGGGCTATCGCCGGCAGGTCGTGGTAGACGCCCCGCTCGGTCAGCCGGTACTCGTCCCAGTCGTCGATCAGGAACACCATGGGCTTGCCGGTCAGCGCGTAGTCGCACATCACCGACGAGTAGTCCGTGAGGAGCGCGTGCGAGGCCAGCATCAGGTCGTTGATCTCCGGGTACGACCCGGCGGGCCGGACGAAGTGCCTGACGTGCTGCGGGGTCCTGAAGCGTTCCACCGGGTGCGTCCGCAGGATCAGCACCCACTCGCCGGCCAGTTCCTCGGCCATCAGCTCCAGGTCCGCCCGGACCGATCGGCCGCTGTTCTTGGCCCCGTCGCGATAGGTGGGCGCGTACAGCAGGATCTTCCTGCCGGGCGGTATCTCCAGCCGTTGCAGGACGTCGTGCCTGCTCTCCTGGCGCACCAGCGCGTCGCAGCGCGGCGTGCCGTACCTGAGGACCTGGCCCGTGTAGCCGTTGGAGGGCAGGAAGATCCGCGAGAACTCGGCGCTCGGCGAGACGAGCGCGTCCCAGCGGGCGACGGCGGCGCGCCACTCGGTGCGCGGGCGGTCGAAGTCGGCGCGCAGGTCGGGCGCGTCGAAGCCGACCGACTTGATGCCCTGGCCATGCCAGGTCTGGAGATAGCGGGTACCGGGTGGTTTCGGGTAGTTGAGCGGGAAGCCGTGGCTGTCGACCCAGATGCCCGCGCGGGCCAGCAGCCATACGTACCGCCAGCCGCCGCGGCGGACGAGCCGGGCGTCGGCGGGGAAGTTCGCCCGGCACCTGGCCACCGACCAGAAGACGCGGATCGGCAGGCCGCGCCGCCGCAGTTCCTCGTAGATGGCGCGCGGGCTGCCGGTGTAGCCCTTGCCGACGTCGGCCTCGAACAGGGCCAGGTCAGGGCGGGGCGGGAGCAGGCGGATCACCGTCTTGTAGAAGCGCAGCTTCATCGCCGGTGTGCTGAACCGCCGCAGCAACCGGCGCTTGATCCGGTGGAGCCGTGACCTGACCGATGGGACGCGTACGCGCAAGTAGGCGGCGTTGCCCTCGGCCGTGACCGTACGCGCCAGCTGCAGCGCGATCGGCTCCATGTCGGGCGGGGCCATCAGCCGGTCCGTCGTGGTGCGGCCGTCGCAGTTCCTGGTGAACCCGATGCGCGGCTCGCATGAGGCCATGGGCGTGAAGGTGATCTCACTCACGTAGCCGCCGTCACCGGACGGGACCGGATCGATGGGGACGCGTTGGCCGCCGAGCTGGAGGAAGGCCGTCCAGTCGACCGGCAGCACCCCGAAAGGGTCGTAGGTGTGCACGCTCATCCGGATCCGCTCGCCGTCCCCGGCGATCTCGGTCACCTCGTGCCGCAGCCGGGCCGCGGTATAGGGCAGCTCGGCCATGCGCAGCCGGGTGATGTCCATGCCGGGCGTGACCGCCGTGCCCCAGTACGTCCGCCCCTCATGGCGTACGGCGGCCCGTGGGGCGGCGCACGGGTCGGGCAGTGACCGGGCGGCCACCAGCAGGTCGTCGACCCGGTCGTCGAGGATGAGATGACAGCAGACCCGGACCATCGGCTCGATCCGCTCGAACACCTCAAGCGGGATCTCCTCCAGGTACGGCCGCACGACGGCGGCGAACTCCTTGGCCCACACCCGGCCGCGCCTGGGCAGCGGGTTGAGGTAGACGCGCAGGTCCTGCCTGAGGAAGCGGTACTGCCGGTCGGGCACCAGGTCGGCGGCGTCGTGGGCGCGCAGCACGTCGTCGCTCATCCGGGCCGCCGCCACGCGATGCCGTACGTTGTCCATCTCCTTGATGTTGAGCGAGATGGAGCGGTCGTCGGGCGCGCGGTGCCAGTGGTAGACCACCCAGGGCACGACCGCGAAGCGGCGCGACACGGCGTACAGGCCGGCCGCGAAGACGTGGTCCTCGTAGTGGATGTCCTCCGGGAAGCGCAGCCCGTTCTCGCGCAGGAAGCGCACGTCGTAGAGCTTGTTGGTGCTGAAGCAGTCGAGGAACAGCTCGGGCTCCGCGCCGATGCCCGCCACGACCCGCCGCCTGGCGAACAGCGACGGGTAGTAGGGCGTCAGCCGGCCGTTCCGCTCGTGCAGCCGGGAGATCTGCCCGGCCACGAAGTCGGCGCCGGTCCGCTCGATCTCGCCGAGCAGGCTCTTGCAGGCGTGCCTGGGCAGCTCGTCGTCGCTGTCGAGGAACATCACGTACGGCGCGGTCGTCGCGTCGAGACCGTCGTTGCGCGGCGCGCCGCAGCCTCCGCTGTTGACCTGCCGGCGCAGGTAGCGGACGCGGGGATCGGACCGCGCCAGCTCGCTCGCCACCCGGGGGGTGTCGTCGGTGCTCGCGTCGTCGGCGATGATCACTTCGAGGTCGCGTAGCGACTGGCCGAGTACGGATCGCACGGCCCTGGGCAGGCGGGCCGCGTCGTTGTAGGTGATCACGACAACAGTGCAGTCCGGCATGCTCATCTCCCCCGAATGTCCCCCGAAATAAGACATGTGGGGATGAACTGCCCCGGCTTCGGGTGAAGTGTCCGGACTTGATGGTGTCTTTGCTGATATCAGCGCGACTGATCAGCCGGCCGATATCAGCGCATGAGACGTCTGATCAGCCAGCCGATGAACAGCAGCCCCGCGATCGCCCCGGCGACGGGCGCCAAGCGCTTCAGCAGCGGCGTCCCAGCGATCTCCAGGAGGTCGAGCGCCTCCTCGTCGGGCGTGCGCGACGTACGCAGCGTCCCGGCGGGCCGGACGTCCTCCTCGGGGCCGGGCACCACGCTCAGCCGCGGCTCGCCCTCCAGGGGCTCCGCGGGTACCGCTACGGGCACGGCGGGCGCCTCGTGGGCGGGCTCGGTCACCAACTGCGTCTCGTGAGCCGGCTCGGTCAGCAACTGCGCGAGGTTGGCGGCGAACTTGTCGATGAGCTTCGCGCCGACCTCGGCCATGACCCCGCGCCCGAACTGGGCGGGCCGGCCGGTCACGTTGAACGACGTCTCCACCCGGACCGTGGTGGACCCGTCGTCCGGCGTCAGCGTGGCCTTGACGGTCGCCGAGGCCGTCCCCGCGCCGCGCGCTTCCTTGCCCGACGCCTCGATGGTGAGCGTATGGGCGTCCTTGTCCACGTTCTCGAACCTGGCCACGCCACGGTAGGTCACGGTGATCGGGCCGACCTTGACCTTCATCCGGCCGGTGAACTCGTCGCCCTCGAAGAGGTCGAGCGAGGCCCCGGGCAGGCATGGCGCGACCCGTTCGACGTCCAGCAGTACGGCCCACGCCTGCTCGACCGGCACCGGAACGCTGAACTCATGCTCGAACCGCATCGCCATGGATCCGCTCCTCTCCGCTGATTGCGACATTACGACTGAGAAGGGGCGCCCCGAAAGGGCGCCCCCTCGAACCGATCAGGGAGACCCGGCGGCGTGCAGAATCGCGCGATGGGTCAGCACCCTGGCCAGGTGCCGGCGATAGTCGGGCTGGGCATGCAGGTCGGAGGGCGGAGAGGTGTCGGCCGCCGCCTCCTCGCACGCCTGCCGTAGGTCATCGCTCAGCTGCCTGCCCCGCAGGGCGGTCTCGACCGCGTGGGCTCGTACGGGCGTCGGGCCCATGTTGGTCAGGCCGATCCGCGCCTCCTCGATCGCTCCGTTGGAACGCTTGACCGCCGCGGCCACCCCGACGATGGCCCACGACTGCGCGGTCCGGTGGAACTTCTCGTAGTGATAGCCCCAGCCGGCGCCGAGCTTCGGCAGCCGCACCCCGACCAGGACCTCTCCCGGCCGCAGCGCCGACTCCAGGTAGTCGACGAAGAACTCGGCGGCGGGGATCTCCCGCTCGCCCTCGGGCGACCTGGCCACGAAGACGCCCTCCAGCGCCAGGACCACCGCGGGCAGGTCACCCGCCGGGTCGCAGTGCGCCAGAGAGCCGCCGAACGTGCCGCGGTGGCGTACGGCGGGATCGGCGACCGTCGCGGTGGCCTGCGCCACGAGCGGGCAGTCGGCGTTGACCACGCCGGAGCGCATCACCTCGTCGTGCGTGGCCATCGCGCCGATGAAGACGTGGTCGCCACGGTCGTGCACGCCCGTCAGCTCGGGCAGGCGGCCCACGTCGACCAGCTTCGACGGGTAGGCCAGCCGGAGCCGGAGCAGCGGGAGGAGCGACTGGCCACCGGCGAGGACCTTGGCGTCCTCGTCGGCGGAGAGCTCCTGGACGGCCTCGCCGAGCGAGCCGACGCGGACGTAGTCGAACTGGGCCGGGATCATCGCAGCGCCCTCCAGATCCGCTCGGGTGTACATGGCATCTGGATGTCGTGGATGCCGCGTGGTCGCAGCGCGTCGACGATGGCGTTGACGACCGCCGGGGTCGAGGCGATCGTGCCGGCCTCGCCGACGCCCTTGGCACCCAGCGGATTGCTGGTGGCCGGGGTCTCGGTCCGGTCGGTGACGAAGTCCGGCAGGTCCATCGCCGTCGGCAGCAGGTAGTCGGCCATCGTGGTGGTGAGCAGATTGCCCTCCGAGTCGTAGACGGCCTCCTCGTACAGCGCCTGCGCGACGCCCTGCGCGATGCCGCCGTGGATCTGGCCCTCGACGATCATCGGGTTGACCACTGTGCCCACGTCGTCGACCGCCACGTACGAGCGGATCTTCGCCATGCCGGTCTCGGTGTCCACATCCACCGCGCACAGGTGGGTGCCGTGCGGGAAGGAGTAGTTCTCCGGGTCGAAGGTGGCGTCGGAGTCGAGCCGGGCCTCGACACCCTCGGGCAGGTCGTGGGCGGTGAACGCGGCGTAGGCCAGCTCCTGGATGGTCTTCTGGGAGTCGGTGCCCTTCACCTTGAACACGCCCTCGGCGAACTCCAGGTCGTCGGGCGAGCACTCGAGCAGGTGCGAGGCGAGCTTCCTGGCCTTGTCCTTGACCTTGTCACACGCCTTGAGCACGGCGATGCCGCCGACGGTCAGCGAGCGTGAGCCGTAGGTGTCCATGCCCCGGGGCGCGATCGCCGTGTCGCCGTGGAGCACCGTGATGTCCTCGAACGGCACGCCGAGCGCGTCGGCCGTGATCTGGCTCCACGCCGTCACGTGTCCCTGGCCGTGCGGGGAGGTGCCGGTGATGACCTCGACCTTGCCGGTGGGCAGCATGCGTACCGAGCCGTGCTCCCAGCCGCCCGCGCCGTAGTTGGCCGCGCCGAGCATCCGGGACGGGGCCAGCCCGCACATCTCGGTGAACGTGCTCACCCCGATCCCGAGCTGGACCGGGTCGCCCCGATCCCGCCGGTCGGCCTGTTCGGCGCGCAGCTTGTCGTAGCCGAACAGCGCCATCGCCTTGTCCGTCGCCGCCTCGTAGTTGCCCGAGTCGTAGGTCAGCCCGGAGATGGTGGTGTACGGGAACTCCTCGTGCTTGATCCAGTTGCGCCGTCGTACCTCCAGCGGGTCCAGGCGCAGCTCGGCGGCCAGCTCGTCCATGATCCGCTCGATGCCGTACGTCGCCTCGGGCCGGCCCGCCCCCCGATAGGCGTCGGTCGGCATCTTCGTGGTGAAGACGCCCGTACAGCCGAACTCGTAGGCGTCCATCTTGTAGATGGCGTTGAACATCGACGCGCCGAGCAGCGGCACGCCGGGCGTGACCAGCATCAGGTAGGCGCCCATGTCGGCCAGCAGTTCGACTTGCAGCCCGCGGATCCGCCCGTCGGCCTCGGCCGCCAGCCTGAGGTGCTGGATCTGGTCGCGGCCGTGGTGCACGGTCAGGTTGCCCTCGGAGCGGGACTCCGTCCACTTGACCGGCTTGCCCAGCCGCTTGGTTAGCAGCAGGCACAGCACCTCTTCGGCGGTGACCTGGAGCTTGGAGCCGAACCCGCCGCCCACGTCGGGCGCGATCACCCGGATCTTGTGCTCCGGGATGCCGGTCACCACGGCCAGCATGACGCGCAGGACGTGCGGGATCTGCGTGGCCGACCAGAGCGTGAAGGAGTCGCCGTCGGTGGTCGCGAGCACCGCCCGCGGCTCCATCGCGCTCGGGATCAGCCGCTGCTGGATATAGGTCCGGTCGATGACCACCGGCGCGTCCCTGAAGGCCGCCTCGATGTCACCCGAGGTGATCTTCGCGGTGAACGCCTGGTTGCCCGCCTCGTGCACCTTGGGGCTGTCAGGGGTGAGCGCCTCGTTCATGTCGAGTACGGGCGGCAGCGGCTCGTAGTCGACCTCGATCGCCTCCAGCGCGTCCGCGGCCAGGTAGTGGTCGGTGGCGACCACGCAGGCGACGGCCTCGCCCACGTAACGCACCTCCGACACGGCCATCGGCGGGTGGTCGGGGATCACGATGTCCTCGCTCACCGGCCAGGCGCACGGCAGGCTGCCCTGCTCGGCGGCGAAGTCCTGGCCGCTGAACGCTGCCACGACACCCGGCAGTTCGCGTGCCGCCGAGACGTCGACCCCGGTGATCCGCGCGTGCGCCATCGGGCTGCGCAGGAACATGACATGCAGCATCCCCGGCTGCCGCAGGTTGTCGGTCCACTGGGTACGCCCGGTCAGCAGCCGCCTGTCCTCCTTGCGCTTCCTCGCCTTGCCGACCTCGGTCATGGTGTCTTCACCGCCTGGCCCATCTCCTGCGCGCCCCGGCGTACCGCGCGGACGATGTTGCAGTAGCCGGTGCACCGGCAGAGGTTGCCTTCCAGGCCCTCCCTGATGGCGTCCTCCGACGGGTCCGGATTGTCCCTGAGCAGGTCGATCGCGGCCATGATCATGCCGGGGGTGCAGTAGCCGCACTGCAGGGCGTGTTCCTCGTGGAAGGCCTGCTGCATCGGGTGCATCGACCCGTTGGCGCCCAGGCCCTCGATGGTGACGACGTCGCAGCCGTCGGCCTGCACGGCGAGCACCGAGCAACTCTTCACACTCTTGCCGTCGAGCATGACGGTGCAGGTGCCGCAGTTGCTGGTGTCGCAGCCGACCGGGGTGCCGGTCTTGCCCAGACGATCTCGTAGCAGGTGGACGAGAAGGAGCCGCGGCTCGACTTCCTCCTCGTACTTGACTCCGTCGACGGTGATGGCTGTCCGAGGCATACGTCCTCCCAGAGGAGCGCGGGAAAGGCGGACAAGGCCAACGTACGCCGGTGTTTTTCCCGGTCAAGGGTTACTTGCCGCGGATCACCCGCGCGATTACGGCGACGAACCCCGCGAAGCCCAGCCCGATGATGACCAAAGACACCAGGACCAGGGGGTCCGTGATCTTATGGGTCAGGATCAGGATGCCCAGCACCACGAAAAGCATGCCGCTCAGCAGTGCCATCCAGTCCGTCCGGTGCACGCGGCGCGGCTTGTCGACCTCACGCGCCACGCCGCACCTCCATGTCGCCGATGCCGCCCCGCAGGTTCAGCACGATCGTCGGGACGGCGCCCTTCGGGCGCGTGTCGGGCTCCAGCACCTTGTCGAATTTGACGTCTACGCCGCCTCTGAGCGACTGGTCCACCTTGATGTCGCCGACCTTGTTGGTGGCGTGCACCTCGACCCGCGCCGTCGGTGGCACGATCACCATCAGCTCGCCGATCGAGACCTTGGCGTTGACCGTCAGGCTCGCGCCCGGCGTGAGCTTGAGCTCGGACAGGTCGAGCCGGCCGTCCCCGACGCCCACGTCGTAGATCCGGTTCGTCTCCGCCACGGTGGTCGGCCGCCAGACGAAGTCGCCGACATTCCGCGGCAGGTCGCCGACCATCAGACCGAGACCGATCAGCAGGGCGACCATGGTGCCGGCCGCGACCAGGCCCGCGCCTCGGCCCCACCAGGCGGCGATGAGCAGCCCGGCGCCGATGGTGACGAGTACGGCGCCGCCGACCAGGGTGGGACTGACCCCCGAGGCGGACCTGGCTTGGACCGCCACGACGATCCCTCCAATGATGATTGCCAGCAACATGGTCATGGCGCCGATGAACGATCTGGGCCGCTTCTGCTTCTGGCGGGGCGGGGGCGTCGGCCTGCCGTACAGGGCGGGGTCGTACGGCGAGTAGCCGCCGGCTCGTTTGCGCGGGTCGAGCGGCTGGAAGGGGCCGTTCGGCGCGAACGGCTCGCCGTAGCTGAGGGCGGTCATCGGCTCGGCACGGAAGCGCGGCGGCGCGGGCGGCTGGGGCGGCCGAGGCGGCTGAGGCGGCGTCTCGGGGGCGGGCCTCCGGTGCGGCTCCGCGCTCCCGTACGGCTCTGCCCTCTCGTACGGCTCGGCGCGAACGGCGGCCGGCTCATCGGCCGGCCTGTCCGTCGACGCTCGCGTCGGCTCGACCGGCTTGTCGATCGGCGCTCGCGTCGGCTCGTCGGCGGCCCGGTCGTCGATCGGCACGTCGGCGGGGACGGGGTTGACGCGCGTCGGGGCGGTCGGCGGCTCCGATCCGGCGGGCGACGCGGCCACCTTCTCCGTCGGCGTCTCTGCCGCCCGGTCCGTCTCCGTCACCGGTTCGCGTGTGTACGGCGCGGCGGCCGGGCGGGGCCGCGCGTAGCCAGTCGTAGGCGCGGTTTGGCCGGAGATGGGCGAATATGTGAAGTCGTTCAGGTACGGCTCGGGCTCGCCCGGCTGGGCGCGGCGGGTGAGCCGCTCGGGCATCGACCGGACCAGGCCGAGCAGGTCCACGCCGTTGGTGTGCGCCGCGAGCAGCCCGATGGCCAGCAGCATGCCGACCACCAGCGTGCCCGAGTCGAGCCAGACCGTGGCCAGGTTGAGGCCGAGCCCGGCGGCGAGCACCGCCGTCAGCAGCGCCATCACGGTGGCGGCGTCGAAGTCGCGCCCGGTCCACTGCTCGATGTATCCGGGCCGTCCGTTCGGCTCCTTCATCAGCAGGAACGCCGCGATGTACAGGAACAGCCCCATCCCGGAGCCGAAGAGCAGCACCGCGAAGGCCACGCGGAACACCACCGGGTCGATCCCCGTGTAGCGTCCGAGCCCGGCGCAGACTCCCATGAGGAAGCGCCCCTCGCTGCTGCGTCGCAGCGCGGTCGGCGGAGCGGCCGGTTCCTTCGGTGGTGCTTCTGTCATGCCACTATCGTGGCCCCACCGGCCCGCCGTCTGCATCCGGGAGACCCCTGACCCGACCCGGGGGTTGTTCCCTGATGTCCCTAACGCGGCCTTCATGTGACGATGGCGATGTTATGGCTGACCAGAAGACTCTTGCCCAAGCCGGTGGCGACGCGCCCTACCGCCGGATGATGCGCCCCATGGAGGGCCGGCTGCTCGGTGGCGTGGCACAAGGGCTCGCGGCTCAGCTGAAGCTCGATCCCGTGGTGATCAGGCTGATGTTCGTACTGCTCAGCGTGGTCGGCGGGGTCGGCGGGGTGGCGTACGCCGTGCTCTGGATGATCACGCCTCGCGTGCCGTACGAAGGGCAGCCGCCGCAGCGCGACTGGAGCCAGCTCGCGGCGTTCAGCGCGATCGGCGTGGCGCTGTTCGCGTTCGGCTGGCTGACCGGCGCCTCCAAGGGGGGCATCGCCATCCTGCCGTTCGCCGTGGGCGGCATCGGCGCGCTCATCCTGTGGCAGCAGGCCGATCCCGAACGCCGCCGCAACTGGGTGAGCGGGGCGACGAACAGCATCAGGAAGAACCGGGTCCGCACGCTGCTCGGCATCGCGCTCGTCGTCATCGGCGCGGCGGGCTTCCTGGCCGCTCAGGGGGAGCTGTCCAAGGCCAAGCCCGGCCTGCTGTTCACCGTGGTGGTGGTCGGCGGGCTGGCGGTCATCGCCGCGCCCTGGCTCGCGGGCCTGTGGAAGGAACTCCAGCTGGAGCGGCGCGAGCGCATCCGGTCGGAGGAGCGGGCCGAGGTCGCGGCGATGGTGCACGACTCGGTCCTGCACACGCTCACGCTGATCCAGCGCGTCGCGCACGACCCGCGCGAGGTCACCAGGCTGGCCCGCGCGCAGGAGCGCGACCTGCGCAACTGGCTCTACCAGCCCGCCCAGGACGCCGACGCGACGCTCGCCGCGGCCGTACGCAGGATCGCCGCGGAAGAGGAGGACGCGCACGGCGTACCGATCGAGGTCGTCTGCGTGGGCGACATCGAGCTCGACTCGGCCGGCAAGCTTGGCGCCATGCTGAAGGCGTCGAGGCAGTCGATGGTCAACGCCGCCAAGTACTCTGGCAGTCCCTCCATTTCCGTCTATGCCGAGGTAGAGGGCGAAGAAGTCACGATTTTCGTGAAGGATCGTGGCAAGGGATTCGACCTCAACGCGGTGCCTCTCGACAGAATGGGGATCAGGGAGTCCATCATCGGGAGAATGGAGCGTCACGGCGGCGCCGCCAGGGTGCGCACCGAGCCCGGTGAGGGCACGGAAGTGATGTTGACGATGAAGGTGGAGAGGCAATGACCAGGGTGCTGATCGTCGACGATCACCGGCTGTTCCGTTCCGGCGTACGGGCCGAGCTGGGCGACTCGATCCAGGTCGTCGGGGAGGCCGAGGACGTCGAGACGGCGGTCAAGGCGATCGCCGAGCTCGCTCCCGACGTGGTCCTGCTCGACGTGCACATGCCCGGCGGCGGCGGGCAGGAGGTCCTGCGCAGGGTGCTCGGCGCCGGGTCGCAGGTACGCTTCCTGGCTCTGTCGGTGTCCGACGCGGCCGAGGACGTGATCGGCGTGATCCGCGGCGGCGCCCGCGGCTACGTGACCAAGAACATCAGCGGCACCGAGCTGACCGACGCCATCCGCCGGGTGGCCGACGGCGACGCGGTCTTCTCGCCGCGGCTGGCCGGGTTCGTGCTCGACGCGTTCGCCTCGTCGGAGGCGCCGTCGATCGACCCCGAGCTCGACTCGCTGACGCAGCGCGAGCGCGAGGTGCTGCGGCTGATCGCCCGAGGCTATGCCTACAAGGAGATCGCCAAGGAACTGTTCATCTCGGTCAAGACGGTCGAGACGCACGTGTCGTCGGTGCTGCGCAAGCTCCAGCTGTCGAACCGGCACGAACTGTCCCGCTGGGCCACGGCCCGACGTCTGGTCTAGCTTTTGGGCGAGCATCTGATCTAGCGGTTTTCTGGGCCAAAGGCGGCGTGTGTCGGTTTTGGCGGGCGGACATGCTGGCTTAGTTGGCTCTGGCATGCGACATTTCCAGAATGGGCAGGGACGTGCCGGTCGTCGTGTTCAGTCGGGACGATCGTCGGAAATATCGGGAAAAAGTGCGACGATGCCTGGACGTCTTCGCCCAGATGCTCCGCGAGGCTCGCTTCGAGGTCGACCGGCCCCTCGCCGGGCTGGAGATCGAGCTCAACATCGTGGACGCCGCGGGCGAGGCGGCCATGCGCAACGCCGAGGTGCTCGCCGCGATCGCGCAGCCCGACTGGGCCACCGAGCTGGGCCAGTTCAACATCGAGATCAACATCGAGCCTCAGGAACTGGGCGCCGACGGGTTGCTCAGGCTGGAGAACGACGTCAGGGCCCGGCTCAACCACGCCGAGGAGCGCGCCCAGTCCGAGGGCGGCCACCTGGTCCTGATCGGCATCCTGCCCACGCTGCGCGAGCAGGACATCGGGGAGGGCACGCTGTCGGCCAACCCGCGCTACCGGCTGCTCAACGAGCAGATCTTCGCCGCCCGTGGTGAGGACCTGCACCTGTCGATCGAGGCCATAGAACGCCTCGACACCCACGCCGACAGCGTCGCGCCCGAGGCCGCCTGCACCAGCGTGCAGCTCCACCTGCAGGTCAGCCCGGAGCAGTTCGCCGCGCACTGGAACGCCGCCCAGGCCATAGCCGGGGCGCAGGTGGCCGTCGCCGCCAACTCGCCGTACCTGTTCGGCAAGGAGTTGCACCGCGAGACCAGGATCACGCTGTTCGAGCAGGCCACGGACACCCGTCCCGCCGAGCTGAAGGCTCAGGGCGTACGGCCGCGCGTCTGGTTCGGCGAGCGGTGGATCACCAGCGTGTTCGACCTGTTCGAGGAGAACGTCTCGTACTACCCGGCGCTGCTGCCGCTCTGCGAGGAGGAGGACCCGCGAGCCGTGCTGGAGCAGGGCCGCATCCCGGAACTGCACGAGATGACCCTGCACAACGGCACGATCTACCGGTGGAACCGGCCGGTGTACGCGGTCGCCGGCGGCGCCCCGCACCTACGGGTGGAGAACCGGGTGCTGCCCGCCGGGCCGTCCGTGGTCGACATCGTGGCCAACGCGGCCTTCTACTACGGGCTGATGGCCGTACTCCCGCATGCCGAGCGGCCGATCTGGAGCCAGATGTCGTTCGCCGCCGCCGAGGACAACCTGAACAGCGCGGCCCGGCACGGCCTGGACGCGCGTCTCTACTGGCCGGGGCTGGGAGAGGTGCCCGCGGGCGAGCTGATCCTGCGCCGCCTGCTCCCGCTGGCCCACGAGGGGCTCGACAAGTGGGGCGTGGACCGGCGCGTGGCCGACCGGCTGCTCGGGGTCATCGAGGGCCGGTGTCTGTCGGGTCGTACCGGAGCGACCTGGCAGGTGGAACGGGTACAGGCGCACGGCGGCGACCGGCACGAGGCGCTGCGGGCGATGACGCTTGAGTACATAGAGCGGATGCACGGCAACGAGCCGGTGCACACTTGGGACGTGTGACGCCTTTGAGAAGAGCCCTGGCCCTCGTCCTGGTGTTACTCCTGGCCGCGTGCGGGCTGTCCCGGCCCGCTTCCATGGACGCGTCAGGGGCCGACACGTTCGAGGGTGACGTACGGACGGCGCGCGAGCTGACGGAGGCGTTCTGGAAGCAGCAGTTCAGCGCCCTCGGCCGTACTTACCGCCCTATTACCGACTTCGTACCCTATTCCGGGAAATCTGGGCCCAACTGCGGCGGCCAGCCCGCCGTCCCGAACAATGCCTTCTACTGCCCTGACGGGCATTTCATTGCCTATGACCAGGACTGGATGGAGTCGCTCTGGAGCGAGATGGGGGACGGCTCGGTCTACCTGATCATCCCCCACGAGTTCGGGCATTCGGTGCAGGCCCAGCTGCGGTCCGGCTTCGACCTGAACGTACAGGCGGAGCTGCAGGCCGACTGCTACGCGGGCGGCACGCTGTCGTCGCTCGTCAGCTCGGGCGCGCTGCGGGCGGAGCCGGGGGACGAGAACGAGCTGATCCTGAACCTGGAGGCGGCGGGCGACCCCACGGACGACTGGCTCAACCCCAGTGCCCACGGCACGGCCCAGCAACGCCAGCAGTCCTTCGCCAACGGCCTCAACGGCGGAGTGGGCGCCTGCTGATCTTTTGTCGGGTTCGTGGCGGGTGGGGCGAGGGCCTGCTGGGGATGTACTCGCGTGTCAACCCAAAGGATGATGCGGCCGATCATGAGGTCGGCATACCGTTGCCCCATGCCATTGGGAGAGATCGGCTGGCTGCGCGGGGGTGCCTGCAGATCCAGTGATCCTGAGCTGTTCTTCCCGCTCGCGCCCTCCGCCACCCAGGAGGCGCGCGCCAAGGCGGTCTGCGCCACCTGCCAGGTCCTGACCGAGTGCCGCTCCTACGCGCTGACGGCAGGGGAATCGGACGGCATCTGGGGCGGCCTGACCCCGGAGGAGCGCCGACGCTCCCGCTTCCCCTCCGGCTGGCGCAGCCCAGCCGCCAGTTAGCGTCGAGCGGTGCGGCCAGTCCGTGGTGGACGAGGGCGACGTAGTCTGCGGGAGTGCTGCTTCGCTCGATCGCCGTGCTGGCCGCGGCCAACGTCCTCAACAACCGGGTGGCGCCCCGCCTCGCCCCCCTGACCTCCGTCGCCGCGACGGCCGCCCTGGTGGCGATGGCGCGACGGTCCGGGGTGTCATGGCAGGAGCTCGGGTTCGAGCACGGGCCAAGGGGCGCGGCGATCGGCGGCGCTCTGGCGGCGGGTGTCGCCGCCGTCTACACGGCCGGGGTCGCGATGCCACGCACCCGGCCGCTGTTCCAGGACGACCGCGCCCTGTCGCTGTCGCGCGCACGTGTCCTGGAGGAGGCGCTGGTTCAGGTCCCTCTGGGCACGGTCCTGCTGGAGGAGACGGGGTTCCGCGGCGCCCTGTACGGCACGCTTCGCCGTACCCACGGGACCGTCGCGGCGACGGCGGCGTCATCAGCCCTGTTCGGGCTGTGGCACATCCTCCCGGCCATCGACATGTCCCGCGCCAACCCGGCACTCGGCGCCCTGGCGGCCGGTGAGACCCCTGGCCGTCTGGACACGGCCCGCGTGGTGGCGGGCAGTGTGGTGTCGACGGCCGCCGCGGGCGTCCTGTTCTGCGAACTACGCCGCCAAGGCGGCTTGACGGCCCCGACCATGCTGCACCTGGCGACCAACTCCCTCGGCTACCTCTTCGCCCGAATCGCCGGAAAGCACCCCGCGCCCACCAAATGAGAAGACCCCGACCTGCCTCAGAGGGACGCTCCAGAGGGTGGGTCAGGCGGTTGTGACGGTTTGGAAGCCCTCCGCGTAGTGGCCTTCGCCGAAGCCGGCCTGTTCGGCCCATGCGGCGAAGCGGCTCTTCACGAAGTCGGCGAAGCCCTCGACGTGTCCCACCTGGCTGACGTGCGACTGCAGTGCCGCCAGCTTGCGGTCGATCGCCTCCGTGATGTCCGTCCAATGGTTGGGGGTGGAGCCGCCCATGAGCCAGACCTCGCGGACCGTCCAGGCGTCCAGGCCCTCGTCCTTGACCAACTCGGGGAAGGCGTACGGGTTGCGGGCGTCGGGGTAGACGGCGTCGAGGGTGGAGCCGCCCACCGCGCGGTGGTCGGGGTGGCTCGGGGCGATGAACTGGTAGTTGCGGTCGGGGTGATGGGTGATCACCAGGTCGGGACGTACCTGGCGGATGACCCTGGCGATGTCCTTGCGCAGCGCCAGCGACGGCACCACCGTGCCGTCCGCGTGGCCGAGGAAGCGGACGTCCGTGACGCCCACCGCCTTGGCGGCGGCCGTCTGCTCGGCTCTGCGCAGTTCGGCCATGCCGGTGTTGTCGAGCGTACGTTCGTTGCCGCCCGCGTCGCCGTCCGTGACCAGCAGGTAGGTGACCTCGACCCCCCGATCACCGAAGAGGGCGACCGTGCCCGCGGCGCCGAAGTCGGCGTCGTCGGGGTGGGCGGTCACGACGAGTACCCGGTTGATCTCGTTGTCGGCGAGCATCTTCTCCCTTTCGGATCGTTCTTTGACGACAACCAGCGGTTCACGGCCGACATTCCAGGCTGCTGGATCCGTCGCCACGGGTTTGGGGCCGGGGTTCCAGGCGGCCGGTGGGAAGGGGGTTTCGGAGGGCGGGGGCTGATGGGTGGGTTCGTGGTTCCAGGGGTTCGGAGTGGATTGTCGGTTTTTGGGGGTGGGATTCCAGGCGTCGAGGCGCCGTTTGTCGGTGGAGAGTCTTAACCTGGGTGCGTGCCGACCCAAGTCTCTGTTGACCACCCCTTGCTCGATGGCCTCAACCCGCAACAGCGGGAGGCCGTGATCCATCACGGCGGTCCGCTGCTGATCGTGGCGGGGGCGGGATCAGGAAAGACGCGGGTGCTCACCCATCGCATCGCCTACCTGCTCGGTGAGCGGCAGGTGCATCCGGGCGAGATCCTGGCCATCACCTTCACCAACAAGGCCGCGCGCGAGATGAAGGAGCGCATCGACCGGCTCGTCGGGCCCAGGTCGAAGGCGATGTGGGTGATGACGTTCCACAGCGCCTGCATGCGCATCCTGCGCCGCGAGGCCAAGCGGCTCGGGTTCCCCTCCAGTTTCTCCATCTACGACCAGGCCGACTCGCAGCGGCTGATGGCGATGGTGTGCAGGGAGATGGACCTCGACCCCAAGCGCTACCCGCCGCGGTCGTTCTCGGCCCAGGTGAGCAACTTCAAGAACGAGCTGGTCGACTACGAGACCGCGCTCGACAAGGCGGGCTCCCACCTGGAGAAGGTGCTCGCCGAGGCCTACAAGAGCTACCAGCGCAAGCTCACCGAGGCCGGCGCGATGGACTTCGACGACATCATCATGAACACGGTGACGCTGTTCCAGCTCTTCCCGGAGGTGGCCGAGCACTACCGGATGCGGTTCAGGCACGTGCTCGTCGACGAATACCAGGACACCAACCACGCCCAATACATCCTGATCAGGGAGCTGGTGGGCCGCCCCGACCTACGCACGGCCGACGGCGAGCTGGTCCGTTCTGGTGCCGACCAGTCGGAGCTGTGCGTGGTCGGCGACGCCGACCAGTCGATCTACGCCTTCCGCGGCGCGACGATCCGCAACATCCTGGAGTTCGAGCGCGACTACCCCGACGCGCGCACC
Source organism: Nonomuraea sp. NPDC049129 (assembly GCF_040648495.1). Taxonomy (NCBI): domain Bacteria; kingdom Bacillati; phylum Actinomycetota; class Actinomycetes; order Streptosporangiales; family Streptosporangiaceae; genus Nonomuraea; species Nonomuraea sp. NPDC049129. The sequence continues at coordinate 169,381 of NZ_JBEZDU010000007.1, forward strand.
ATCCTGCTGGAGCAGAACTACCGCTCCACCCAGAACATCCTGGCCGCCGCCAACGCCGTCATCGCCCGCAACGAGTCGCGCAAGCCCAAGAACCTCTGGTCCGACCAGGGCGACGGTCCCAAGATCGTCGGTTACGTGGCCGACAACGAGCACGACGAGGCCATGTTCGTGGCCCAGGAGGTCGATCGGCTCAGCGACGAGGAGGGCGTCAAGGCCGGCGACGTCGCGGTCTTCTACCGCACCAACGCGGCCTCCCGGGTGTTCGAGGAGATCTTCATCCGCACCGGCCTGCCCTACAAGGTGGTCGGGGGCGTGCGCTTCTACGAGCGCAAGGAGGTCAAGGACCTGCTGGCCTACCTGCGCGTGCTGGCCAACCCCGCCGACGTGGTGTCCATGCGGCGCATCCTCAACGTGCCCAAGCGCGGCATCGGCGACCGGGCCGAGGCGATGCTCGAAGCGCTCTCCTCGCGCGAGCGCATCTCCTTCTGGGACGCGCTGCGCAGGGCCGACGAGGCGTACGGCATGGCGACGCGCTCGCTCAACGCGGTGCGCGAGTTCGTCGCGATGATCGAGGGGATGATCGGCAAGGCCGAGGGCATGCCGCCGTCGGCGCTCGCGGAGGAGGTCCTGGTCGCCACCGGTTACCGCGCCGAGCTGGAGGCTTCGGAGGATCCGCAGGACGAGTCCCGGCTGGAAAACCTCAACGAGCTCATCTCGGTGGCCTCGGAGTTCGAGGAGGCCAATCCCGAGGGCACGCTGGTGGAGTTCCTGGAGCAGGTGTCGCTGGTGGCCGATGCCGACCAGATCCCTGAAGCCGACGGCGGGCAGGGCGTGGTCACGCTGATGACCCTGCACACCGCCAAGGGGCTGGAGTTCCCGGTCGTCTTCCTGACGGCGATGGAGGACGGCGTCTTCCCGCACATCCGCTCGCTGGGCGAGCCGAAGGAGCTGGAGGAGGAGCGCCGGCTGGCCTACGTGGGGATCACCAGGGCCCAGAAGCGCCTCTACATCACGCGGGCCGCCGTACGCAGCTCATGGGGCTCGCCGTCGTTCAACCCGGCCTCGCGGTTCGTCAACGAGGTGCCGGTGCAGCTGCTCGACTGGCGTACCCCGCCGGAGAAGTCGGCCTGGAGCGCGGCGACCCGGCGCGAGCCCGCGCAGGCGGCGACGCCGAAGAAGGGCGCCCGCACGGTGCCCACGCTGGCACCGGGCGATCGGGTGACGCACGACGCGTTCGGGCTGGGCACCGTCGTGTCCGTGGACGGGGTGGCGGAGAAGACCAAGGTCAAGATCGACTTCGGGAGCGGGGGCGAGAAGACGCTGCTCCTCGCCTACGCTCCGCTGGAAAAGCTCTGACCCCAAAAGGTCTGACCGGCCGCATCAGGATCTGACCGGCCGCGCTCACCTGTCGGAAGCCTTCCACCTGCCGGAAGACTTGCTGGAAGGCTCCGACCCGCCGGGAAGCTCCGGCCCGTGGGGTGCTCAGCTCTTCTGCTGGGCGTCCTTCGGGAGGGCGCTGCCCTTCTTCCACTCGGTCCAGTTGAGCTGCCAGAAGCTCCACCCGTTGCGCCAGTCGAGCTTGCGCTTGGTGCCGGTGATCTTGACGATGTCACCGCGCTGGGCGATGCCGTAGAACCACTTGGCGCCCGCCGGAGTGGCACGGACGCAGCCGTGGCTCTGGTTGGACCGGCCCAGATACTGGTAGTAGCCCGCGCTCTGGTGCACGTACTCGCCGCTGTCGGAGATGCGTACCGCCCACGGGATCTCCTCCTTGTAGTACTGAGGGTCCTTGGGGTCGGTGACGCCCATCCACGCCGAGGTCATGGTCTCCAGCGGCTTCTTGTTCATCGTGAGGTGGGTGCCGCTGGTGGTCAGGTAGACGTCCACGCCGTTCTTGACCATGCCGCCGCGGCCCGCGCTGATCGGGATCGACTTGACCAGCTTGCCGTCGCGCCTGACCTTCATCACGTGGCTACGGGTGTTGACCACCGAGATGTTGGAGTAGCCGACGGCGAAGCGGCGGCTGACATCCTTGGCGGCCTCGTTGCCGGGAATCTGGCTCAGGCGGGCGTTGAGCTGAACCTTCTGGTGCGGCCGCCAGTACGTCTTGGTGCGGTAGACGACCTTGCGGTCGGTCACCCAGCGCCAGGCGCCGTCGACCGGCCGGTCCGCCTGCACCTGCAGGACGGTCTCGGCCGCCGCCCTGTCGGTCACCTTGCGGTCGAACGTCACGATGATGGGGAAGCCGACGCCGACCTTCTCCTTGGCTTCACCTTCGGGAGTGATGTCGGCGATCTCCAGCTTGGCCTTCTTCGCCGCGACCTTCTGTACCGGGCTCTTCGGTACGGCCTTCCGTGGCACGGCGGCGCCGGCCGCGTGAACCGGGGTGGCGGCGGCGACCTGAGCCACCGGGGCAGGCGTTCCTTCCGTGCTACAGGCCGCCACCGTGGTGATCAGGGCGGCCAGAGCCAGCATCCGGGGGAGGGGATTCAAGGGTTACTCCAGGACTATGTCTACGCATCAGGCGTCTCATAAGTGAGACAACCAAAAGACGCCATACGTGGACGCCTGGCGATAACGATCACGTAACGCCTCTCGGGGTCCTGGTTTACGGCCCCGGCGCGCCTGACTCAGTCGTTGAGCTTGGTGGCGATCTTGTTCGCGGGCGGCGACTTGATCGAGACCTTGGTGCCCCAGCCGGTGTAGCGGGTCTCGGTCGTGACCGCCTTGTCCTCCCACCAGGAGATGTCCAGGAAGTCCGTGGCCTGCCACGTGGTGGTCAACCGGCTGGGGAGCCCCTTGGCGTCGACCTTGAGGGCGTACGTGACAGTGGCCTCGGTGTCGGAGCGCATGGGGATCGAGCTGCTGAACCAGGGGGAGATCTTGAAGAGCTTGCTGAAGGTGATCTGGCCGCGGTAGGTGGACCCGCTGAGCTTGCCGTTCTTGACCAGGGCGGCGAGCGTCGCGGGCTCAGCCGGACTCACCACCTGGCCGAACCAGCTGCTCATGGTGCTGAGGTTCATTTTGCTGTACGTCTTGAACCAGGTCTTGCCCTTCGGCATGTCCTCGCTCAGGGTGCCGCCCGACACCCACGCGACGTCACCGATCGCGATGGTCCGCTCGGGCGTGGTGTTGTGCCCGTCGTACAACGGACTGGAGAACTTCCCGGTGATGTCCCAGCCGGTGATCCCCTTCTTGCCGAACTGAATGCTGCCGGTGCGCCGGACCAGCGGATCCTTGTTGACGGCGCCGACGAACGCGCTGGTGTCGGTGAAGCGGACCCCGTGCCCGGCCACGAGCTGCGCTTTTAACGCCGCGACGGGGTTCTTCGGCGCCGCTTGAGCGGGGGCGGACGAGACGAGTACGGCGACGCCGGCCGCGAGTGCGGTGATCATGAGTTTCATGAGGCGCCATCTTGCCGACAAATGATCACGACCGCACCTCATTAGCCGCGCGTAAAGCCACGATCACCCGAGTCGGCGCGAATGACGCCGGGCTCGGCGGAGGACCCAATAGGGTGCCGGGATGCGGGTACTGATTTCGGGTGGGGCGGGGTTCATCGGGAGCACGATCGCGTCGGCGTGCCTGGACGCGGGGATCACGCCGGTGATTCTCGACAACCTGGTCACGGGGCGGCGGGAGTTCGCCGAGGGCCGGACTTTCTACGAGGGCGATATCGCCGACGGGGCGCTGGTCGACAAGATATTCGCCGAGCAGCCCGACATCGAGGCGGTCGTTCATTGCGCCGCGCTGATCGTGGTGCCGGATTCGGTGGCCGATCCGGTCGGCTACTACCGGGCGAATGTCACCAAGAGCCTGGAGTTCGTGGATCACCTGCTGCGCAACGGGTGCGAGCGGATGATTTTCAGCTCCTCGGCGTCGATTTACCGCACGGGGGACGATCATACGGTCGACGAGCGGTCGCCGCTCGACCCGCAGAGCCCCTACGCGCGGACGAAGGCGGTCTGCGAGGCGATGTTCGCCGATATCGCGGCGACCCGGCCGATCAACGTGCTGTCCCTGCGCTATTTCAATCCGATCGGGGCGGATCCCGCGATGCGCACCGGGTTGCAGCTGCGGCGGCCGAGCCACGCGCTGGGCAAGATGATCGGCGCGTACGAGGAAGGCGTGCCGTTCGAGATCACCGGCACCGACTACTCCACACGTGACGGCTCCGGGATCCGCGACTACGTCCACGTCTGGGATCTGGCGGCGGCGCACGTGGCCGCGTTGCAGCGCTTCGACGAACTGTCCGAGGCGGAATCGGTCATCAATCTGGGCACCGGCTCAGGGACGACCGTGCGTGAGCTGGTCGACGCGTTCAACCGGGTGGTGACGCGGCCGGTCGAGGTGGTCGAGACCGAGCGGCGGCCCGGCGACGTGGCGGGCGCCTACACGCGCAGCGACCTCGCGCACCGGCTGCTGGGGTGGCGGCCGCGCTACTCGATCGAGGAAGGGATCAGGCACTCGCTCGAATGGGCCGCCGTACGGGACTCGCGCCTCGCCGAATGAGTGCCCTGCTCATCACCGGCCCCGCGCGCTGCTGAGAGAGAAGCGACCAGGAGTTGCGAGAGTCGCGGTACGCCGACCTGGCGTGGCCATCCGGGGCTTGTCCACCCCGCCTCTCCCGCCTGGCGACGGGAGAGACAGGAGAGGCGTGAGCCCGGCTGTCTCACGGTGGAGCTGAGGGCGAGCCGGTCTGTCCTACGGTGGAGCCGAGCGCGAGCCCGGCTCCTACGAGAGAGCCGAGCGTGAGCTCGGTTCTCTCGTGGTGAAGCCGTACAGCGGTTCGGTGGTTACTTCGCGATGCTGCTGAGCGGAACCGTCAGCGACGGAATCTCGTCCGTGCTGTCCGTGCCGTCCTTGAGCTCGTCCGTCACCTGGTCGGCCGGCGGCGCGGTGATCTTCACCGCGTTGCCCCAGCCGCTGTACAGGGTCTCGACGCTGAGGGCCGACTCGTCGTCCACGTTCGAGGAGAGCGCGGCCAGCGGCATCGTCGTGACCAGCCGGGAAGGCAGGCCCTTGGCGTCGACGGTGAGCTTCCAGGATAGGGCGATCTTCGACGTCTTCTTGCTGGCGGCGCCGAGCATGAGGTTGCCGCGGAAGGACGGGGAGATCCTGCGCAGCTCACCCACGGTGATCTTGCCCGCGTAGCCGCCCTTGGCCGGCTTGGCGCTCTTGAACAGGGTCTTGAGCGTGGCCGACTCGGTGAGGTTGAGCGGCTGGCCGTAGACGCCGCTCAGGCCGGAGAACGGCACGTTGCGCATCCTGACCCAGGTCTTGTCCGCGGGCAGCAGGTCCACCCAGAGCCCGCCGGACAGGTACGACGTCTTGCCGACCGTGATCGTCCGCTCGGGCCTGGACAGGGCCTTGAGGGTCTTGTCCTCGTCGTCGCCCGATCCCATCATCTTGAGATTGAACTTGCCGGTGATGTCCGACGCGGCGACGCCCGTCTTGCTGAACTGGTACGCCCCCGACCGACGGGTGATGATGCCCCGCATCCGGCCCTGGATGGCGGTGGTGCGCTCGCTGAACTTCACACCCTTGCCGGCGACGAACTGCTTCTTCACCGCGGCGACCGGGTCCTTGGCGGCCGGTGCCGCCTGTGCCGGCCCGGCTGCCAGAAGTGTGGCGGCCGACGCTAAAGCCAGCCCTGTGATGATGCGCTTCATATCAATGCCCTCGTCTCTTGATTTACGGAAGCGGAAGGATCCTGCCAAACGAAGATCACGACGATATCTCAACCGATTGTCTACAGAGAGGAAAATATGTGGATTTTTCGTGCAGAAGGGCCCCGACACCGTCGGGGCCCCTTTGTGGAAATTTCTGACTATGGGGTGTTTCCATCGTCGTCAGGCGGAACGCTGACGTAGTTCCTGTCGATGGCGGCCGGCGGTTCGGGGGCCTTCTTCGCCAGGTCCTTGATGTCCTCGACCTGGTCGGCAGGAGGCGCGGTCACGTTCACCGCGGTGCCCCACTCGGTGTATCGGCTTTCGGTCGTGGCGTTGAGGGTGATCTTCTTGGTGACCTTCATGGACCACGAGATGGCCAGCCGCTTCACCAGTTTCTGCCCGTCGAGCGTCAGGCGCCAGGAGATCACGGATTTGGCGGGCTTGCCGGTCGGCTTCACCATGATCTGCTCGCGGAACGTCGGCGACAGCTTGTACAGCTCGGCGAAAGTGACCGAGCCGCGATACTGGGCGCCGCTTACCGTCTTCTTCGTGGCCAACAGGTATTTGAGCGTCGCCGGTTCGAAGACGTTGATGAGCTGGTCGCCATAAGCGGCCGAGGACGGGCTGCCGTTCATGCCGACCCAGCTCTTGTTCTCGGGTACCAGCGTGCTGTACAGACCGCCGTTGACGTACATGCGCTTGCCCACGCTGACGAGGTAGATCCGCTCGGTGAGCAGCTCGACGGAGTCGGCGATGGAGGCGTCCTTCGCCGCCAGTTTCTTCAGCCGCGCCCGTTCCTCCGGCGTGAGGATCGGAGTACGGGTGTTCTCGGCGCCCGCGATGCCCTTGGCGTCGAAACCGATCACGCCCTGCCTGTCGGCCTGGGTGTAGGACTCATCGCCGACCTTGATGCTGGTCCGCTCGGCGAACTTGACTCCCTGCCCCGCGACGAACTGCTTCTTCAGCGCCGCCACCGGGTCCGCCGGTTTGGCCTGCGCGTACGCGGGAGCGGCCACGGCCAGCGCGGAAACTGCCACCGCGCCGGCGATCCATCGCCTCATAGATGTGGGTGCCCTTCTTCAGATGTCCCGAAATATCGTGCTGAAGTGAGATCACTGTCACATAACGGGATAACTGAGACCCGATGACCTGGTCAGGTCAAGCTTGGGGCTAGGCTTCACTGGCGGAAACGCCCGGCACGCACGCACGGGGTGGCCCGGGCCGTCGAACATTCAGTCGGACAAGCGTCGAACATCAGTCGGATAAGCAAGGACGGACCCTCGTGGACCTGTTCGAACATCAGGCGAAGGAGCTCTTCGCTGACTACGGCATCCCGGTGCCACGCGGCATTGTCGCTCACACCGTGGAGGAGGTACGGGCGGCGGCTGAGCAGCTGACCGGCCGCGTCGTCGTCAAGGCCCAGGTGAAGACCGGAGGCCGTGGCAAGGCCGGTGGCGTGAAGGTGGCCGATGACGCCGCCGACGCCGTTGACAAGGCCACCGCCATTCTGGGCATGGACATCAAGGGCCACACGGTCCACAAGGTGCTCGTGGAGGAGGCCAGCGCGATCGCGGAGGAGTACTACTTCTCCTTCCTGCTCGACCGCGCGAACCGTACCTTCCTCGCGATCTGCTCCGCCGCGGGCGGCATGGAGATCGAAGAGGTCGCGCACACCTCGCCCGACAAGGTGGCCAAGATCCCGGTCTCCGCGCTGGACGGCATCGACCGCGCCAGGGCGCGGGAGATCGCGGCCGCGGGCGGGCTGCCCGAGAAGGCGCTCGACGGCGCCGCCGAGCTCATCGAGAAGCTCTGGTGCGCGTTCGTCGACGAGGACGCCACGCTGGTCGAGGTCAACCCGATGATCCTGTCGGCTGACGGCCAGGTGAAGGCGCTCGACGGCAAGGTCACGCTCGACGACAACGCCGCGTTCCGCCAGCCGGAGCACGAGGCGTACGCCGACAAGAACGCCGAGGACCCCCTCGAGGCCAGGGCCAAGGAGAAGGACCTCAACTACGTCAAGCTCGACGGTGACGTGGGCATCATCGGCAACGGCGCAGGCCTGGTCATGTCGACCCTCGACGTGGTCGCCTACGCCGGCGAGGCGTTCCCCGGCAAGCCGTCGCCCGCCAACTTCCTCGACATCGGCGGCGGCGCCTCTGCCGAGGTCATGGCCGCGGGCCTGGAGATCATCCTCTCCGACCCGAGCGTGAAGTCGATCTTCGTGAACGTCTTCGGCGGCATCACCTCCTGCGACGCGGTGGCCAACGGCATCATCTCGGCCTTCAAGCTGCTGGAGAGCCGCGGCGAAGCGGTGACCCACCCGCTGGTGGTCCGGCTTGACGGCAACAACGCCCTGCTCGGGCGGCAGATCCTGGCCGACGCCGCGCTCCCGCGCGTCGAGCTGGTCGACACGATGGACGACGCGGCCAAGCGGGCCGCCGAGCTCGCTGCGGTAGGTGCGTGACATGGCTATCTGGCTGACCGAGAACAGCAAGATCATCGTTCAGGGCATGACCGGCGGTGAGGGCACCAAGCACACCCGCCGCATGCTCGCCTCCGGCGCCCGCGTGGTCGGTGGCGTCAACGCTCGCAAGGCGGGCACGACGCACGAGGGCCTGCCGGTGTTCGGCACGGTGAAGGAGGCCATGGAGCAGACGGGCGCCGACGTGTCGGTCGCCTTCGTGCCCCCGGCCTTCACCAAGGACGCCGTCAAGGAGGCCATCGACGCGGAGATCCCGCTCTGCGTGGTGATCACCGAGGGCGTGCCGGTCCACGACTCGACCGAGTTCTGGGCGTACGCGATCGCCAAGGGCAACAAGACCCGCATCATCGGTCCCAACTGCCCCGGCATCGCCTCGCCCGGCGCCTCCAACGCCGGCATCATCCCCGCCGACATCACCACGGCCGGTCGCATCGGCCTGGTGTCCAAGTCGGGCACGCTGACGTACCAGCTCATGTACGAGCTGCGCGACTTCGGCTTCTCGACCGCGGTGGGCATCGGCGGTGACCCGGTCATCGGCACGACGCACATCGACGCGCTCCAGGCCTTCCAGGACGACCCGGGCACCGACGCGATCGTGATGATCGGTGAGATCGGCGGCGACGCCGAGGAGCGGGCCGCGGCCTACATCGAGCAGCACGTCACCAAGCCCGTGGTGGCCTACGTCGCGGGCTTCACCGCCCCGGAGGGCAAGACGATGGGCCACGCCGGCGCCATCGTCTCCGGCTCCGCCGGCACCGCGCAGGCGAAGAAGGAGGCCCTCGAAAAGGTGGGCGTCCGTGTCGGCAAGACTCCGTCCGAGACCGCGCGCCTCATGCGTGAGATCATGCAGTCGCGCTGATTTCCGGCTGAAGACCGCCCCGCCCGTTTCGTGGCGGGGCGTCTTTTTTGTGCCGAGCCGATGGGTGGCGTCCCCTGTGAAACCGCGGAGACCCCCCAAAGAGGGCGAAAAATGGGAGAGGGAAAGCCCCGCGCGCGGCGCGTCAACCAAGCGTTGGTTGGTAAAGCTTGAGAAAATAACTACTTGTGACGGCGCTCCTCGAATCGGTACTAGGTCGGCTGCCCGGCGTCTCGAGTGATGACGACGAGACGCGCCGGCCGCTGCCCGTGTCCGGGATGCTCGCCGCCGCCATCACGCTGGGCGTCGGCCTGGCCGTACTCACCACGCTGACCCTGGTCGGGTGGATCGCCGCGCCGCGCGGCGCGCTGGGCGCGGGGCTGCCGGGCGTGTTCCGTACGGCGGCGCAGGTGTGGCTGGCCGCCCACCACGCCGGGTTCGCGATCCCCGGTGGCAAGGTGGGGCTGCTCCCGCTCGGCCTGACGATCCTGCCCGCCGTCCTGCTCTACCGCGCCGGGCGGTGGATGGCGCGCGACGCCGACCTGCGGCTGCGGCTGCCCGCGCGGCTGCCCAAGAACAGCCCGCGCGAGCAGGCCAGCGCGCGCCGCCGGGCCCAGCTCGTCCTGGTCGCGCAGGCCGGAGTCTCCCTGGCCGCCCCCTATGCCCTGCTCGCCGGGCTCATCGCGCTCGTCGCCCGCAACGACATCACCCAGCCGTTCATCGGCGAGGCGCTGGTCAGCCACTTCGCGCTGGCGTTCTGCGCGGGGGCGCTGGCCACGGCGCGGACGATCGGCCCGTGGCGGGCGATGCTGCGCCTGCTGCCCGAGCGGGTACGCGCCCTGACCGTCGGCACGGCCGTCGCCACGGCGGTGCTGCTCGTCGCCGGCCTCGCCCTCGTGCTGACCGCCCTGATCGTGAACTTCGGCCAGGTACGCGAGCTGTCCAACGTGCTCGCGCCCGGGTTCGTGGGCGGCGTGCTGCTCCTGCTGGTCCAGGCCCTCTACCTGCTCAACACCGTCATCTGGGCCGCCTCCTACATCGCCGGGCCGGGCTTCGCCGTCGGCGCCGACACCCTGGTCGCGCCCACGGGCGTGCAACTGGGCACGGTGCCGAGCCTGCCGCTGCTCGGCGCGCTGCCCGAGAGCGGTCCCGTGCCCGGCTGGACGATGGCGGTGATCGCGCTGCCGTTCGCCGCCGGGACCGTGGCCGGGATCGTGGTGGCCAGGATGGCGCCGTCGCCGTCGTACGAGGCCGCGCCGCTGTGGGGGTTCTTCACCGGGATCACCACCGGGCTGGTCGCCGCGCTGCTCGCCGCGCTGTCCGGCGGCCCCATCGGCGGCGGGCGGCTGGCCACGGTCGGGCCGTCGCCGTGGGAGGTGGCGCTGTCGGTGGGCCTGGAGGTGGGGGTCGCCGCGGGTATCTCCGCGGGCGTGGCCAACGTCCTCCTGCTCAACCGGCGGGCTCGCGCCCCGCTCGACAAGGCCGCCGTGCCGGTACGCAAGGCGGGCGCCGCGATCGCCCGGGCGGCGAGCAAGGTCGGCCTGGCGGAGGCCGACGCCCGGCCTCTGCCCGGCCACTGGATGGATGCCACCGAGGCCGACACCCAGGCCATTCCGGTCATTCGCGACGACTGGCAGGACGAGCACGCCTCGGCCGCGGCGGAGACGCTGGCCCAGGCCCTGCCGATCCTGCCGGAGCGGGACCGGCCACCGCGTACGGACATCGTCGATGAGTCGGACGATCGTGGCGGCCATGTCATCTACGTCGATCCCTACGCCTGGGATCGTGACTAAGGGCCTGTTCTGTACTGGTGTCCGATGGCCGACGGAGCCGCAGGGCCGCGACTATCAGCAGGGCCACCGCGCCTGCGGTGAGGATGGCGTTGCCGGCCAGGTCTTCCGCCAGGCTGGTCGGTTTGGTGGGCGGCACCGTCGGGGTGATGTTCCTCTGGGGGAAGGAGTGCCAGGCGTAGGTCAGCATGGCGCCGCCGGCGAGCGCCAGCCGGTGGGCCTGCGACCAGCCGGCGCGGTGTGACCAGCGGACCACCACGGTGGCAACGGTGACGAACAGGGTCAGATAGCTGACCACGCTGAGCCACGCCGGGAGGGGAATCGCCTCCGCCAGCCAGGGCGTAAAGCCGTTGGGATCGACCGCGTACAGCAGCACGAAGACCGCTCCGGCGACCATGGCGAGAGCACCGGCGACCCACGGGCTGGGGGCGCGACCGGGCAGCAGGGTGACGTCGGTGGTGCGCCTGGGGAGGCGGATGCCGACGACGATGATCGCGGCGATGACGACTCCGGCGCCGATGAGCTGGAGCGCGGAGGCATGGCGGCCGAAGACGGCCTGGGCGACGCCGCTGCCCAGGGCGACGACCGCATACAGCACGCCTGCGACGGTGAGGCCGATCTTGCCCAGCCATGGCGTCGTGCGTCGCGAGCCGGCGAGGGTCTCCGCGACCGCGATCGGGGCGCTGATGCTGAAGACCGTGTGCACGCCGACCATGAACAGCGTCCATGGTCCGGCCAGGCCGAGCTCGGGGATGAAGCCGTATTCGAGGGTGTGTGCGCCGACCACCCAGTTCGAGTCCCACAGCGTCTGGGTGACGAAGGCCTCCTCGATCATGCCGTAGGCCAGCGCGAGGGTCATCATGGCGGGCCAGCCGCGTCCGGTACGGCGGGCGAACTCACGGATGAGGAGGGCGCCGCCGCCGTACAGGGGGGCCAGGCCCAGCAGGTTTTGGATGTGGGTGATCGGCGCGTTGCCCATCAGGTACTCGGCGGTCAGTGGCGCCAGGAAGAACAGCCCGATGGCGGGCGCCAGGCGAGGGAGTAACGCTCTTTGGCTCATGAACCCTGGATAACACCACTTAGCGCAAAAATACAATCGTGTAAATTTCTTCTAGTGTAAGATTGCAGCCATGGAGGAGACGCTGCGCGAACGCAAGAAGCGACAGACCAGGCACCTGCTCATCCGTACGGCAATCCGGTTGTTCACCGAGCAGGGCTACGAACAGACCACCGGCGCACAGATCGCCGCCGCGGCGGACGTGGCCACCAAGACGTTCTTCAACTACTTCCCGAGCAAGGAGGACGTGCTGTTCGCCGACGTCGAGCGGTTCTACGGGCTGGCGCTGGAGGTGATCGCCGACCGCGCCCCGGACGACACGCTGCAGCAAGTGCTGCGCAGGACCTACGACCAAGCCATCGCCCACTACCTCACCCAGGGGCCGTGGACCGGAGACCCGGAGCTGAAGGATCTCTACCAGAGGCTGCTCGCGACGGTGCCCGCCGTACAGGCGAAGGCCCTTCACATGATGTTCGACGCGCAGCGCCGGATCGCCGCCGCGTTGCTGACGGCATTCCCCGACAGGCTGGACCCCATCAGCGCCGCGGCGGTGACCGGCGCGTTCATGGGTGCGGTGCAGGCGGCCGGGATGGCCAGCCTGGAGATGTACGGCGAGGCGGAGCAGGAGTATTTGGCGTCAACCGGACGGGCCGTGAACATCGCGATGCGCGGCCTGGAATCACTGTGATGGGGCCGGGCTAGGGCTGCACCGCGCCCAGGAGTTCAAGTACGTCCGGTGGGAGCTTCTTCTGGGCCGCGTCCCTGAACTGGGTGAAGCACTCACCCTGCGACGAGACGGTGCCCGCGCCCTTCATGCAGTTCTGGTAGGCGGAGTATTCGTCCATCAGATAGAGCTGCATCGCGGTGGCCAGGGCCGACAGCGTGAGGGCCACCGAGGAGATGGCGATGCCGCCCACGGCGATGCCCGGCGGCTTGTGCGCCTTCCTCAGCTGGGGCAGCGCGCGAATGCCCGCCATCAGCGCGAACACCGCCATGACCAGCCCCGCCAGCGGCAGCATGAACGTCATGGCCAGCGCCGCGATGGCCAACCAGATGGCTCGGCGCCCCGCGGAATCCGCGGGATGCTGACCCGCCGGTGCCTGCACCGGTGTCGACACCTGACCTCCTCTGCGTCGCCGGACGAAGAGCGGATACGCTTGCAACCCCACCCCGGTTTTCTCATTGGAGTGCGCGTGTCAAAGGCTGGGCGGCTCGTCGTCCTCGTCTCCGGCTCTGGAACAAACCTACAGGCCTTGCTGGACGCTTCGGCCGACCCGTCCTACGGCGCCCGCGTGGTGGCTGTCGGTGCGGACAGAGACGGCATCGAGGGACTGGCTCGGGCGTCGCGGGCTGACGTCCCTACTTTCGTCGAAAAACTGGGTGATTACGAGAAGCGGTCGGAGTGGAATATCGCGCTCGCCGACCGGATCGCTTCCTACGAGCCCGACCTGGTGGTGTCGGCGGGCTTCATGAAGATCATCGGCGCCCCGACGCTCGACGCGTTCCCGGTGCTCAACACCCATCCCGCGCTGCTGCCCTCCTTCCCGGGTGCGCACGGGGTGCGTGACGCGCTCGCCCACGGGGTCAAGGTGACGGGCTGCACGGTCATGCTGGCCGACGCCGGCGTCGACAGCGGGCCGATCGTCGCCCAGGAGGCCGTGAGCGTACTGCCGGACGACGACGAGGCGGTCCTGCACGAGCGCATCAAGACCGTCGAGCGCCGCCTGCTCGTCGAGATCGTCGGCCGGATGGTCCGTGAGGGCTGGACGGTCAGCGGACGGACCGTCCGCATCGGTAACCAATCAGAAGGGGAATCGAAGTGACTCGCATCGCCATCCGGCGCGCGCTGATCGCGGTGTACGACAAGTCCGGGCTGGAGGAGCTGGCCAGGGCTCTGGACGGCGCGGGGGTGGAGATCGTGTCAACGGGCGGCACCGCCGCCGCCATCGCCTCCTACGGCATCCCCGTCACCAAGGTCGAGCAGCTGACCGGGTTCCCCGAGTGCCTCGACGGCCGGGTCAAGACGCTCCACCCGCGCGTACACGCCGGACTGCTGGCCGACCTCACCAAGCCGCACCACGTGGCCCAGCTCGACGAGCTGGAGATCGACCCGTTCCAGCTGGTGGTGGTCAACCTCTACCCGTTCGAGCAGACGGTCGCCTCCGGCGCGTCCGACGAGGAGTGCGTCGAGCAGATCGACATCGGCGGGCCCGCGATGATCCGCGGCGCCGCCAAGAACCACAGCACCTGCGCCGTCGTGGTCGACCCTCGCTTCTACGGCGACGTGGTGGCCGCGCTCGGCGAGGGCGGCTTCACACTGACCGAACGCCGGCGGCTGGCGGGCATCGCCTACGCCCACACGGCCTCCTATGACGTGGCCGTGGCCTCCTGGTTCGCCAACGCCTACCGGGTCGACGACGGCTGGCCCTCGTTCATGGGCGCCACCTGGAAGCGCAAGTCGACCCTGCGCTACGGCGAGAACCCGCACCAGTCCGCCGCCCTCTACAGCGGCGGCCTCGACGGCCTGGCCAACGCCGAGCAGGTGCACGGCAAGGAGATGTCCTACAACAACTACCTCGACGCCGACGCGGCCTGGCGAGCGGCCTGGGACTTCGTCGAGCCCTGCGTCGCGATCATCAAGCACCAGAACCCGTGTGGCATCGCCATCGGCTCCGACGTCGCCGACGCGCACCGCAAGGCGCACGCCTGTGACCCGGTCTCGGCGTACGGGGGCGTCATCGCGGTCAACGGGGCCGTCACGGCCGAGCTGGCCCGGCAGATCGCCGAGGTGTTCACCGAGGTCGTCGTGGCGCCGTCCTACGAGCCCGAGGCGCTGGCCGTACTGACGCAGAAGAAGAACGTCCGCCTGCTGATCTGTCCCTCGGGCCCGGCCAACCCCGCCGAGTTCCGCCGGATCGACGGTGGCCTGCTCGTCCAGCAGAGCGACCGGGTCGACGCGTCCGGCGACGCGCCGGAGCACTGGCAGCTCAAGGCGGGCGAGCCGGTCTCCGAGGAGATGCTGGCCGACCTGGCGTTCGCGTGGCGGGCCTGCCGCTCGGTCAAGTCCAACGCCATCCTGCTGGCGTCCGGCGGGGCGACCGTGGGCGTCGGGATGGGGCAGGTCAACCGGGTCGACTCGTGCCGCCTGGCGGTGAGCCGCGCCGACGCGCGGGCCAAGGGGTCGGTGGCGGCCTCGGACGCGTTCTTCCCGTTCCCCGACGGGCTGGAGGTGCTGATCGAGGCGGGCGTCAAGGCCGTCGTGGAGCCCGGCGGATCCGTCCGCGACCAGTTGGTCATCGAGGCGGCGGAGAAGGCGGGCGTGGCGCTCTACTTCACGGGGACGCGCCACTTCTTCCACTGACGCTCCTGGGCAAAGGGCGGTATGAACCCGCCCTTTTGCGCACAAGCATAAGTAATGTCCGGTTACGCTGTGGGCCTTGCCGCTCGTCCGTTCCCCGGGAGTACTCCTTATGGCGCCGCTCGACTCGGTTCTGTATGCCTTCGTGACCATGAACGGGATCGCCACCAGCCCGGTCATGTTGGTGGTGCTCGCCTTCCTCGGTGCCTACTTCGGGGCGCGCGTCGTGGAGGTCATCCCGTTCACCCGCCGTATCATCGAGCGGCGCGCGGCCCAGACCGCCGAGCGCGAGTAGCCCGCCCGGCCGCCTGAGCGTCTCAGGCGGCCGTACTTGAACATCTCAGGCGGCTGTACGGGACTGGCTCCAGGCGAGCTTCGCGGCTCCGGCGAGTCCGGCCCGTACTCCCAGGGTGGTCGGCTCCACCTTCACCGCCCTGACGAACGCCAGCCCGGCCACGTCGTCCAGCGCCCGCGCCAACGGGTCGAACAGGACCGGTCCCGCCGCTGAGACGCCGCCGCCGATGACCACCTTGGTGAGCTCGACCGCCGCCGCGGTCGAAGCGATCATGCCGGCGAGTGCCCTGGCGCCCCGTTCGAACGCCGCCACCGCCACGGGATCCCCACCCGCCGCGTCCCGGGCCAGCGCCCGCGCGTCGGCCGCGCCGTTCTGCGCACTGGCCGTGCCATTCTGCGCGCTGGCCGTGCCGTCTAGCGCGTCGGCCGCACCGTTCCCAACGCCGGCCGTGCCGTTCCGTGCGTCGGCCGGGCCGTCCAGCCCGTCAGGGCGGCCCGGGGTCCAGCCGTTGGCCAGTGCCCAGCGGGCCAGGTTCGGGCCGCTGGAGTAGTGCTCGACGCAGCCGCGCCCGCCGCACTCGCAGCGCTCGCCGTACGGGTCGATGGTCATGTGACCGACATGTCCGGCATTGCCGTTGGGACCCAGGAGCGGGACGCCGTCGATCACCAGTCCGCCACCGATCCCGGTCGACACCACGATCCCGAGCAGCGAAGAACTCCCGCGCCCCGCCCCCAGCCAGTGCTCCCCGAGCGCCATGCACTGCGCGTCACCGGCCAGCATGGTCGGCAGGCCGGTCAGCGCGCGGACCTCGTCACGCAGCGGGAAGCCGCGCCAGCTGGGCATGTTGACGGGGCTGACGGTCCCGGCGGCCAGGTCCAGCGGCCCGGCGCAGCCGATCCCGACCGCCTCCGGCGCCGGACCGTCCCCGGTCACCTCCTCGATCAGCGCCGCCAGAGCGACCATGACGTCCGTACGCGGCGTGGGCCGGGTCGCGGAACGCAGCATGGAACCCGTCTCGTCCACCAGCGCGGCGGCGAGCTTGGTTCCCCCGATGTCGATGGCGAGTACGCGGGCCATCAGTGTTTGTGGTGGTTGTCGGGCTGGCGGGGGTCGCCAGGATGTTCCAGTCCGGGCACGAGTTCGACCTTGGCGGCCCGCGACTCGTCGAGCCACCGCGCGAACATCCGCCGCCGCGCGGCTTCCCGCTGCGAGACCGCACCGGGGGAGGGGGCTGGGGTGGGCGCTGGTTGGGCCACAGCTACGTGCCAGCCCAGGGCGTCCTCGACCGGACCGACGAGCATCCCGTACGGCCGGCGCGGGATGGCGTCGGCGATTGCCGCGGGCAGGGAGCTCAGCGTCACCGGTCCCAGCGGTTCCAGGTCGTCGACCGTGGCGGCGGCCGCCTCGGCGCGGTCGGCGAACACCCGATGGCGTACGACATGCCAGGCCACTCCCTGCGCCGTCGCGGGTGCCACCCCCTGTGCCGTACCAGGCGCCGCCCCCTGCGCCGTCGCCTGCGACCGCCACTCCGGCGGCACCTCGACTGTGGCGGTCAGATGCTCGAACAGCGCGCGGACCCACGGGCTCCCGTTGTACGCGGAGGCGTTGATCGACCCCAGCTCGACAGCGGCCAGCGGGTCGAGCCGCCCGACCTCCACCGGCGACAGCCCGCGGGCCGTGGCCTCGTCCTCGCACAGCGCCTCGGTGAGGATCACCTGCGTCAGCCACCTGGCCAGCTGCCGGTCCTCGGAGCTGCCCGGCAGCGGCAGCGCCGCGCTGAGCGGGCTGTCGCGCAGCTCACGGACCCGCCGGTCCAGCGGCTCGCGAGAGATCGGCCGCCCGCCGACCCAGCCGATCACCGCGCCGATGCCAGGCGCGGTGCCCGCCCCGGTCGCGGCGGGCCGCTCCCGTACGGGACCGCCCGCCGTATCGGTGAGAGCGTGGTTCATCGGGTTACCTCCAAGCGGACGGCGGGGGCGTACTGGCAGCGGCCGTACCACATGACCTTGGCCAGTGCCCAGAAGTGCCCGGCCGCCATGTCGTACGGCACCTCCACGGGGAACGACACGTCGACAGTCGCGCCCGGCGCCACGGTGAAGCCCTGGATGACCGTGGGCAGGAGTTCCCACGAGCCCCAGGGTGCCGCGAGCTGGGACTCGCCGCGGATCTCGTCGGAGGTGGTGTTCGCCAGCCGTACGACCAGAGACGTGCGGTCGCCGGGGCGGAGGGAGAGCGACTCCGTGAGGGCGGTGACGGACAGGCCGGCCGCGCGGCCCTCGGTGGCCTGGGTCCCGTTGAACGCCTCGCGCATGTTCGGGACGGCGCCCTCGACGGGTAGCTCCGGCACCTCGCTCAGCGCGACCGTGGCGACGTCCTCCACCAGCTGGCCGCCCACCGAGGTGCGGGCCGAGACGAAGTACAGGCCCTGGCCGGGGGCGGGTGTGACGGTGACGGGGAAGCGGAGGTGGCCGCCGGGTTCGAGGCGGAAGGCGCGCTGGGCGGGCGTGGCGGTCCAGCCGTCCGGGACGCGGATGTCCACCACGCCCTCGTGCGGCGCGTCGACGAGGTGGGACGACACCACGACCGACACCTCGATGGCCCCCTGTGAGGCCGCGACGGGTGTGACGAGACCGGGCGTGACGGCGATCGACACCGGGAGATAGCCGAGTGGCGCGGGCCCCTTGTTGTGCAGCCAGTAGCGGCTGTAGACGGGCTGGGCCTGTTCGGCCGTGGCACCCAGGTCGGGGCGCGGGGGCCGCGGCGGGGCGGGGGCGAGATAGGTGGCGACCTCGGCCCCGGCCAGGTCGAGCGTGGTCACCGGATCGCCGGGCCGTTCCAGCAGGTCGGCGTGGATGAGGCCGTCGAGGTCCAGGAGCGGCGACTCGATCGCGGCCCGCGAACCGAGCCCGGTCGACTCCACGAGCCGGATGGTGACGCCGTCGGTGGGCGCCAGGGCGCCGGTGGAGGACAGGTCGCCAGTGGAGGACAGGCCGTGGGCGTGCGGGTTGCCGGTGGCCTTGATGGTGCCGAGCAGGACGTCCCGGGCGGGCTCCACCCGCAGGAGCGAGTGCACCTGCGGCAACGTGCCGTCGGCGGCCGGTGCGACCTCCCGCGCCAGCATCGGCGTGATGAACTCCTGTCCCGCCGCCGGCAGCCGCAACGCCCGCCAGTCGCCGTCCCCGCCGGCCAGCGCGTACGAGAACTCGTGCGTCCAGTGCTGCACCTGGAACCCCGCCCCATCAGGCCCGGTACGCCGAGGCGGATCCAGCCAGACCCCCGAAGGCCACCCGGTACAGGACCGCATGAGCGACAGATGCAACGCCCCCGCGGAATCCACCGCGAACCCCGGCAACCCGTACGTGAGCAGCGCGACCGTACGAGACTCCAGCACCTCCTCGCCCACCGGGCAAACGGCGGAGATCACGGCATCCGCCAGATCCGCGACCAGCTCCTCCACCGGCCCGGCGACGATGAGCGCGGGCAGCGCGCGTACGTCACGCAGGTCGGCGCTGGGCTGCCACACCTCGGCCAGCGGCCGTTCGGCGGGTACCCAGACCAGCGGCGCCCCCGACTTGAGCGCGTCGAGGAAGGCCGGGTCGCTGCGGTCGAGGAGCTCGGCGGCCAGCGGGTTGGCGTCCGGGCCGCCCAGGATGATGCGTACGTCCGGCAGGTTCGAGTCGACGTCCAGCCAGCCGTACCGGGAGCCGGAGGCGGACGAGGTCGTGGCGGTCACGCCCGCGCGGGCCAGGGCCACCACCAGCGAACGGGCCCCGGGCGCGTCCTCCAGAGTGGGCACCACCACCTCGGCGACCCCCAGCGCCCGCGCGCCCGCCTCGCCCAGATCCACCTTGGCCGTGGCGGACAGCCCGAACCAGGTGTTGGCCGGGTTGTCGAGCGTCCACGGGTGCTCGGCGGTGTCGACCTCAGGCTGCGCGAACCCGCGCCCCACCACGGCGCCCGCCACGTCGGATACCGGCAGCGCGCCCGCCACCTGCGCCGGGAAGCGGACCCGGAGCAGCCGGTCGGCGCCGGTGTAGTCGAGCACGCGGGTGGTGAACTCGACCCGGTCCGAGCCGGTCCAGAGCGTGACGATCTGCTCATAGGACACCTCGCCCACCTGGCCGGTGATGGTCAGGCGCTGTCCGAGGGGACTCTGCGAGGCGTGTACGGCCACTGCGGCGGCCTCGCCGGAGCCGGTGGCGTGACCGGTCGGCAGCAGGTGCCACGGCCCCTCGCCCATGTCCGGGTGTGTCGGGTATTCGTCGTACAGCCGCAGCTCGTTCCCGAGCCCCGACAGCAGCTCGCGGCCCGAGGCGCGGTCGAACACCGACTCCAGACCGCCGCCGCGCGCCGGATCGGCGGCGACGCGCCACCGGTCGTTCGAGATGGCGGTCCCGGGCAGCGGCTGCCAGGTGTCGGCCGGCCCCTCGACGATCCGGTATGTCCGCCAGCCCATCGACGGCACGTCCTTGGCCAGGAAGACCAGCGTGCCGTCCTCCTCGATCGCCGGGATCTCGCCTTCCACCCGCTCACCTGGCGCCAGCCGTACCCGCACCAGTCCGTCACGCGCGAACGGCAGTGTGTTGGTGACCACGACGCTGCGGCCGTCGAGCGAGATCTGGCCGAGCAGCGCGTCCAGCGCGCGGTCGCGGGCGTCGGCGGCCAGGTCGTGCGCCTCGCGCCAGCCCGTCAGCAGGTCGATGTAGACCTGGTCCGACTCGGAGCCGGTGATCCCGTCGTGGTGCGCGCCGTACGCCAGCTGACGCCACACCTTGTCCAGCGCGGTGTGCGGATAGCCGCCCAGACCCAGCAGCGACGCGAACGCCGACAGCCGCTCGGCGTCGAGCGCCGCCACCTCGGCCGCGCGCTGGGCCTGCTTGGTGTCGATGTACGAGACGTCTTTGCCGGTATAGATGGGGTTCATATCCCGGGTCTGCGGGCTGAATGCCGATATTTCCCCACGCACCGCGTCGAGGAAGTCCCGTGGCGTGCCGCAGACGAACCGGGGCCAGACGTATCGGGCCGCCCAGGTCCGGTGGATGTCGGTCACCCACTTGTTCGGCGGGGTGTAGTCGGTGCCGACGGGCAGCAGGATGTTCCGGGTCGCGGCCACGGGCTTCAGCGAGCGGTAGAGCTCGTACGTCGCCCGCGTCGCCTCCTCCAGCGACGGCGAGGAGTCCATCCACCAGCCCGCCGAATAGTGAGCGGGCATGTAGTGCGTCAGCACGCCCTCTCCCGACGGCGAGATCCACTCGAACTCGCTCGGGAACTGCATCAGGGAGGCGTCGTTCTTGGCCTCCCTGAAGTTCTTGCTGATGGGGCCCCACTGGTGGAACGGCCCCCGGGCCCACGCGCTGCCGGTCAGCCCGGCCGCCGCCAGGTAGCCGGGGAACTGCGGGTCGTGCCCGAACACGTCGAGCTGCCAGGCCGTACGCGGGTCGCCGCCGAGGATGTCGCGCTGGTAGCCGATGCCGTACACGATGTTGCGGATGGTGCTCTCGGCGCCGGTCAGGTTCGTGTTCGGCTCGTTGTACGTCCCGCCGAGGAGCTCCACCCGGCCCTCGTCGAGCAGCGCGCGCAGGTCGGCCCGGCGCTCGGGATGGGTGTCGAAGAACGGCTTGAGATAGTCGACCTCGGCCAGCACGAACCGGTAGTCGGGATCGCGCAAAGCCAGCTCGATATGTGCCTCGACCAGCGCGAACGCGTTGTGCTCCCACAGCGGCCGGGTCGTGGAGTCGACCGAGAGCAGCTCCCAGGGGCTGGTGTAGGCGGCCTGCGTGTTCCACCAGACGGGGTCGTAGTGGAAGTGCGACACCATGTACATCGTCCAGCCCGGCTCCTCGGCCGTGACCTCGACGTCGAGCGCCGCGTCGCCGAAGGTGACGATGCAGGGCACCACGCTCCCGTACGGCACGCTGACCTCCAGCGGCACCTCGACGGTGACCGGGCCCACCCCTGCCGGCACGCTCACCGGCGCCGCGCAGGACACCCCGGGTCCGCGAACGTCGAGCGGGGTCTCCTGCCCATCCGGCTCCAGCGTGACCTTGAGCACCTGGTACGGACGCTCCGCCGTGCCGACGAACAGGTCGGTCGACTCTGCGGACAGCAAGTGAGCAGGCAAGACGACTCCTTTAAGGAGATATGGGCGGCTTCGTCACTTTATGCTGTTCTAAGATCCATGACAACGATGTCATCACCGCCTCTGCGAACTCATCTGAATGGTGGCGACGGAGACCCGTTCCTTCGGGGCCGGGAGGAAGCGCCACCCCTTCCTTCGAAAACAGTATGGGAAGGCTCGGTCACGTTCGGTAATGTGTGCGGTGGGTGAGGGCACTGTGACAGGAGGTGCTCGATGGCGATCCGCCGCTCCGCCACCAAACGCAACGGCTTGCCCACAGTCGTGCAACTGCGGCTCACGCCCACCTCGGCCCAGGCCGACCACCTGGCAGAAACGCGCCCACCTCTTTCGCCCGCACGGCGCCATCCCTACGACGCCTGGCTGATGAGCTGGAATCGTGACGCCGGGACTGTGTCGCTGTGGACCCCCCACCGGCCGTGTCGCCGTGCCCTGCACGGGCCGGCCGGAAGATCTCAAGGTCATCGAGGCACTGCCGCACCCTGCACGGTTGGGCGTTCGCCCAGCAGGCCGCGTTCACCCGCTACAAGGCCGCCCGCGCCGGGATCGCCTTCGTGCTGGTCGACCCGGCCTACACCTCGCAGGAGTGTCCGGAATGCGGGCATATCAGCAGGGCGAATCGGTCGGCGCGGGGCCGGTTCGTCTGCCAAAGGTGTGGCCTCGCTGGGCACGCCGACCACATCGCGGCCCGCAACATCGCCACACGCGGCGCTGCGGGCTGGGCTGTCATCAACCAGCCACACGCTACCGGCCTCCCTTCAGCCAGACGGGACTGTGAGAGCAAGCCACCGGCTTCAGCTGGTGGCAGTTGATGGAAGGATGGCGAGACATGAGCGCAGTGAAACTCGACGGCAAGGCGACCGCGGCCAGGATCAAGGCCGACCTCACGACGCGGGTGACCGCGCTCAGAGAGCGTGGCATCACCCCCGGTCTCGGCACCGTGCTGGTCGGCGACGACCCCGGCAGCCAGATCTATGTGGCGGGCAAGCACCGCGACTGTGCCGAGGTCGGCATCGCCTCCATCCGCGTGGACCTCCCGGCCGACGCCACCCAGGCCGAGGTCGAGGCGGCCATCGACGAGCTCAACGCCTCGCCGGAGTGCACCGGCTACATCGTCCAGCTCCCGCTGCCCCGCCACCTCGACACGATGGCGCTGCTGGAGCGCATGGACCCGGCCAAGGACGCCGACGGCCTGCACCCGGTCAACCTGGGCCGCCTGGTCCACATGGTCGACGCGCCGCTGCCCTGCACGCCGCACGGCATCGTGCTGCTCCTGCAGGAGTACGGCGTGCCGATCAAGGGCGCCGAGGTGGCCGTGGTCGGACGCGGCATCACGGTGGGCCGCTCGCTCGGCCTGCTGCTGACCCGGCGCAGCGAGAACGCCACGGTCACCCTCTGCCACACCGGCACCCGCGACCTGGCCGCGCACGTCCGCCACGCCGACATCGTGGTGGCCGCCGCCGGGGTGCCCGGCCTCATCACCCCGGCCATGGTCAAGCCGGGCGCGGCCGTGCTCGACGTGGGCGTCTCGCGGGTGGACGGCAAGATCGCCGGTGATGTTGCGGCCGAGGTGGCGGAGGTGGCGGGCTTCCTGACCCCCAACCCCGGCGGCGTCGGCCCGATGACCCGCGCCCTCCTGCTCTCCAACGTGGTCGAGGCCGCCGAACGCGCCTGACCTCGTCGGCAGGCCGGGCGAGGACGCCTGATTGGGCCGCAGGGCGGGCGAACTCGCCTGATCGGGTCGCAGGCCGGGCATTCTTCTTACGGCTGGAAGCTTCTTACGGCTGGAAGTCGGGGTCCACGGTGACGGTCACCTCAAGCAGCAGGGGCTCCTCGCGGTCCACAAGCGTGGGCATCACCTCGTCGAGCACCGCCGCGAGCTCCTCCGCCGTGTCCACCCGCCTGGCCGCGCAGCCCAGCGACCGGGCCATCCCGCCCATGCTGACCTCGGTGAACGCGGGCCACGGCGCCTTGCCGCCCGCCTTGTCGGCCAGCCGGTCCATGATCGCGTAGCGGCCGTTGGCGAGGACCACGAACAGCGCGCCCACCCGGTAGTGGGCCGCGCTCCACAGCGCGTGCACCCCGTACAGCGCCGAGCCGTCGCCCACCACCGCGACCACCGGCCGGTCGGGCAGCGACATGCGCAGGCCGACCGCCGCAGGCACGCCGAACCCCAGCCCGCCCATGGCGGCCGACACGAAGCCGAGCGGGTTACGGGCCGGGACCAGCCGGTGCAGGTCCGGACGCGACGACGGTGTCTCCTCGACGAGCACCGCATCGGCGGGCAGCCGCCTGGCGAGCTGGTGCAGGACGTGCGCGGCTCGCAGAACCTCCCCTTCCGGGGGCAACTCGGGTCCATCGGGCGCGGGCCGCAGCGGAGCGGGCCTGGCGGGTACGAGTACGGCCAGCCGCTCACAGACGGCGGCCGGCGCGGCGAGATAGGCCAGGTCGGCCGGACTGCGGTGCGCCTCGGCCGGGTCGTCGGTGACCAGCGCGACAGTGGTACCGGGCTCGACCAGCGGACCGGTGTCGAACGGGTACTGACGGAAGACCGGGGCACCCACGGCGAGCACCACGTCGTGCGCCGCCAGCGCCGCGCGCAGCCGAGCACGATCGGCGGGCAGCACCCCGGCGTACTGCGGATGGTCCTGCGGGAACCCCGCCATCGCCCCGAACGACTCCTGCCAGACCGGACACCCCAGCCGCTCAGCAAGCGCCACCACCGCCGCCCACCCTGCCTCCCGAACACCTGAGCCCGCGAGGGCAACGCTCTCGCCGGACGGCCCGGAGGCGGCCACGCCCACGCCCTCACCGGACGGTCCGGAGGCGACCACGCCCTCACGAGACGGTCCGGAGGCGACCACGCCCATGTCCGCGCCAGTGCGCACGCCGGCGCCCGCGACGATCGCCGGAGAGCGGGCCTCGGACAGCAGCGCGGCCAGGGGTGCGAGCGACTCGTCCGACACGGCGGCCGGCCGCAGTAGCCGCGTCGGCGCCGCGATCGTCTCGTCCTGGAACGGCGCCGCCCAGTCGTCCAACGGCACCACCACCAGCGCGGGCCCTCGGAACGTGACCGCCTCGTGGTAGGCCCGCGCCACGGCACCCGGCACATCCTGCGCCCGCACCGGTTGGTCGACCCACACCGGATAGTCCCCGGCCAGCCCCTCCAACCGCCCGGTCAGGAACGGCTCCAACGCCAAATGGCGACGATCCTGCTGCCCGACCAGGATCACCAGCGGCACCCGATTGGCCCGCGCGGTGGCGATCGCGCCGACCGCGTTGCCCAGACCCGCTGCGGTGTGCAGCACGGCCAGCGCCGGCGCCCCGTGCCCGATCGCCCACCCGGTGGCCATGCCGACCACCGACCCCTCATGCAGGGCAAGCACGAACCGCAGGTCGTCGGGCAGCCCGGTCAGCAGCGCGACCTCGGTCGAGCCCGGATTGCAGAAGATCGTGGTCAGCCCGAACCGCCGCAGCACCTCGAACGTGGCCTCTCGAACCGTGCTCACCGCGCTCACCGTGCCCGCCTGAGTCCGCCCACCGCGTGTTGTCACAGTGCCTGGCCGAGCCGCTCGCCGCCCATGATCACCGTGGGTGACGACGATAGCACGATCACCCGTTATCCCAGGTAGACCGTAGTCCTCGTCTCCCCTGCGGGGTCGTTCTCCCTGGGGGATATCAGCCACGACTGACCGTCATCTTTCGCTCCCCGGAGGGAGCGTCTCTCTGGGACCCTAGCCACGACAGACCGTCTTTCTCTCCCCCCGAAGGGGGTATCCCTCTCCAAGGACCCCAGCCACCACGGACCGCCTGCTTCGCCTCCCCGGAAGGGTCTCCCTCCCAAGGGACACCAGCCACCACGGACCGTCACAAGGATCGAGACGGTCGTGTGACGGACCCCGGGTGAAAACCGCACTACCGGCGCCGATACCGGTCCGTAGCCTCCTTCGTGGCGCGGATCGCGGCGTCGGCCGTGTCGTACGTGCGCTGCGCCAACCCGACGAAGATGCAGTCGACGATCAGGAGCTGGCTGATCCGGCTGGCCAGCGCCCCAGGCCGGAACGCGGTCTCCCGCCCCGCCGACACCAGCGTGTAGTCGGCCAGCCCGGCCAGCGACGACCGCGGATTGTTGGTGATCGCGACCACCAGCGCCCCCGCCTCCGCAGCAGTGCGGGCCGGGTCCAGTACGTCCGGCGTCTCGCCACCGCAGCTGATCGCCACCACCACGTCGCCCGCCCGCAGCAGGGCCGCGCTGGTCAGCGCCAGGTGGGCGTCGCTGAACGGGTGGCTGGACAGCCCGATCCGCAGCAGCTTCTGGGACATGTCGGCCGCCACGAGCCCGGAGGCCGCCACGCCGTACACGTCCACCCGCCGGGCCCTCGCGATGGCCGTGACGACCTCCCCGAGCGGCTCGGGGTCGAGTTGGGCGGCCGTGTCGGCCAGCGCCTCCGACTCGGCCCGCGCCACCTTGGCGATGACGTCGGTGAGCGGGTCGTCGGGGCCGAGGTCGCCGGGCACCAGCCGCTCGGGCTCCTTCGCGACAGCGGCGGCCAGGGCGAAGCGCATCTGCGAGTAGCCGGCGAAGCCGAGCGCCCTGGCAGTGCGTACGATCGTCGCCTCGCTCGTCCCGGACACCCCGCTGAACTCGGTGATCGTGCTCCGGACGACCACGCCGGGGTCGGCGAGGATGATGTGCGCGATGGCCTGCGCGGCCGGCGTCAGGGACGGCAGCACCGCACGGACGGCGGCCACGGGGTTGGCCGGCTCGTTCATCCGCCCGCCCAGCCCGTCGACAGCCAGCCCGCCCACGCCGTCAACAGCGACGCCGTCAGCAGCAAGCCAGTCAGCAGCCAGGACGCCAACAGCCAGCCCGTCGATAGACGGAGGCGCCCGGTCACCGGGTCAGCCATTCGGCCGCCGCCTGCGCCGAGACGCGCGAGATGCCGTGCGTGACCAGGTGCGCGGCCCCGTCGGGCGTACCGGGGATGCCGGTGTCCACGACGATCACCTCCGGCCGCGCCTGTACGGCCCGCGCCACCGTCTCCCGTACCCACGGATAACGGGCAGCGTCGTGCACCACGAGAACGACCGGCCGGTCGTCGAACGGCGGCAGCTCACCCTCCGGCTCCATCTGGATCCGCGTGGTCCCCGGCAGCAGCGTGCTGAGCGCCGCCGTGATGCCGGTCGGCGTCGAGGGGTCCACCGCCTTGTTGAAGCGCGTGTTGACCTCCACGACCAGCGGCGGCCGGGTCAAGGTGGCCGTCCCCGTCACGGTCAGCGCGGCCCTGGCGGCCTCCAGGCCCACGCCCTCGTCGACGTCGGCGCGGGCCTTGTCACGCAGCGCCGACTGCCCGGCGTACCAGTCGGACAGGGCAAGGACCCGGGCGGCGGCCTCGGCCAGGCGCTCCTCGGGGAGCACACCAGCGCGGACGGCGGCCACAATGGCGTCGCGGATGTCGTGCAGGCTCCGCTCGGTCGACAGGCCCACGCAGATGGCGTCGACGCCCGCGCCGAGCGCGCGGACCGCGATCTCCCCGGGCTCGAACATCGCGGCCACCGCCCGCATCTCGATCGCGTCGGTGACCAGCATCCCGTCGAAGCCGAGCTCGCCCCTGAGGAGCTCGGTCATGACGGTACGGCTGAGCGTCGCGGGCAACGACGGGTCGAGGGCGGGGACGAGGAGGTGACCCGACATGACCGAGCGCACCCCGGCCGCGATTGCCGCTCTGAACGGCGGCAGGTCACGCTCATCGATCAAGTCGCGCGAGGCGTGTACGGTCGGCAGCGCCAGGTGCGAGTCCGTGACCGTGTCACCGTGGCCGGGGAAGTGCTTGGCGCAGGCGGCGACCCCGGCGCCCTGTACCCCGTTGACGTAGGCCACGGTGTGGCGGGAGACCAGGTCGGCGGTCGGGCCGAACGAGCGGACGCCGATCACCGGGTTGGCGGGGTTGGCGTTGACGTCGGCGGAAGGCGCGTAGTTGAGCGTGATGTCGGCTTCGGCGAGCATCCGGCCGATCTGGCGGCCCACGCGCTCCGTCAGGGCCACGTCGTCCACCACGCCGAGCGCCCGGTTGCCCGGGAAGGAACTGCCGGAGGCGACCTCCAGGCGGGTGACCGCTCCGCCCTCCTCGTCGATCGCGACGACGGCGCCCGGGTTCTCGGCGCGAAACCGCTGGACGAGCTGCTGCCCGGGGTTGTTGCGGGCGAACAGCACCAGGCCGCCGAGTCCTTCGCCGAGCGCCCTGCGCAACCAGTCGGGAGCCGACGTGCCTTCATAGCCTGGCTGGAGCACTGTCATCGCTAGTCGGTACAGGTCAGGGGACATGCGGCATTTTCCTTCACGATTGTTGAATTGAAGGTAATTTTCTGTCATCGTCGCCCTCGACACAACCACTTCCGAGAGGCCAAACCCCCCATGCCCAGCCGAAGGACGTTACTGAAGGGCCTCGCCCTCGCCGCTGCCGCCTCCGTCGTACCGCTTCCCGCCTTCGCCGCAGACTACGTCCCGCCGTTGCGTCAGATGCGCGGCATGTGGATCGCCTCCGTGGTCAACATCAACTGGCCCTCCAAGACCGGGCTGACCGTCGAACAGCAGAAGGCCGAATACCTCGCCTGGCTGGACCTGGCCGTGCAGCGCAAGCTGAACTCCGTCTTCGTGCAGATCAGGCCGACCGCCGACGCGTTCTGGCCGTCGCCGTTCGAACCGTGGTCGCAATGGCTGACCGGCACCCAGGGGCAGGACCCCGGCTACGACCCGCTGGGCTTCATCGTGGAGGAGACGCACAAGCGGGGACTGGCCTTCCACGCCTGGTTCAACCCGTACCGGGTCTCGATGCAGGCCGACCCGGCCAAGCTGCACCCCGACCACCCGGGACGCAAGCACCCCGACTGGATCCTGCCGTTCGGCGGCAAGCTCTACTACAACCCCGGCATGCCCGAGGTGCGGAAGTTCTGCCAGGACGCGATCATGGACGCGGTCACCCGGTACGACATCGACGGCCTGCACTTCGACGACTACTTCTACCCGACGAACACCACGGCCTTCGACGACAGCGCCGCCTTCGCCCAGTACGGAGCCGGCTTCCCGGACCTGGCCACCTGGCGGCGCAACAACGTCGACCTCATGGTCTCGGAGATGCAGCAGCGCGTGCGCGCGGTCAAGCCGGAGATCGCCTGGGGCATCAGCCCGTCGGGCATCTGGCGCAACAAGGCCAGCGACCCGCTCGGCTCCGACACCAGCGGCGGTCAGTCGTACGACAGCCTGCACGCCGACACCAGGGGCTGGGTGAAGAAGGGCTGGCTCGACTACATCGCACCCCAGCTCTACTGGTACATCGGCCAGCCGCCGGCCGACTACGCCAAGCTCGTCCCGTGGTGGTCCGACGTGGCGAACGGCACCGGCACGCTGCTCTGGATCGGCCAGGCCGCCTACAAGGCGGGCGACCCCGCCCAGACCGCGCCCGAATGGCAGAACCCGGCCGAGCTGTCCAAGCACCTCACGCTCAACCGGGACAATCCACCGGTCAGCGGTGACATCTGGTACAACGCCAACGACCTGCGGGCCGACCGGATCGGCTCGATCAGCACGGCCGTGAACGACCACTACACCCGGCCCGCCCTGGCCCCGGTGCTGACCAGGCTGGCGAGTGGCGAGGCGCCGCACCGGCCGGTGCTGGCGTACGCGCTGCGGAAGCACGGCGGGGTGGAGGTACGCGCGGTCGCGACGGATCGGCACGAGCCCTTCCAGTTCGCCATCTTCCGGTTCCCCGGCAAGGCCGCGTCTGGTGCGTTCGCCGACGCCCGCAACCTGGTCGCGGTGCTGCCGGGTGACCGGCAGGTGCACTGGGTGGACCCGGAGGGCAAGCGCGGGGATCACTACTACGTGGTCGCCGTCGACCGGGCCAACCGGACCAGCAAGCCGAGCAACGGGTTCCGGGTGCTCTGAGTGCGGTGATTCCTCGGAGGGTTGTCAACACGACCGACTCGATCTTTGTGACGGTCCGTGGTGGCGGGTGTCCCTTGGGTGGGATACCCCCTTCGGGGGAGGAGAAGCAGGCGGTTCGTCGTGGCTGGTGTCCTTTGGGGGGAGACCCCTTCCGGGGGAGCGGAAGATGACGGTCCGTCGTGGTTGGAGTCCCTTCGGGGGAAGCAGGCGAACGGAGTGCGATGCGGGTTCTTGGTCTTATCTCGGGCACGTCCCATGACGGGATAGACAGTGCGGTCGTGGACTGGTCGCTGGATGGCGGTGTGCTGACCGGCACGCTGGTCCACACCGGCGAGCGGCCGTACGAGCCCGGCCTGCGAGCCCGTATCGTGGCCGCGTTGCCGCCCAGCAAGATCGACCTGGGCGAGGTGTGCGCCCTGGACACGCTCATCGGCCAGGCGTTCGCCGAGGCGGCGGCCGAAGGGCCGGCGGCCGACCTGATCTGCTCCCACGGGCAGACGCTCTTCCACTGGGTGGAGGGCGGCCGGGTGCTCGGCACCCTGCAGCTGGGCCAGCCGGCCTGGATCGCCGAGCGCACCGGGCTGCCCGTGGTCTCGGACGTGCGGGTGCGCGACGTGGCCGCCGGCGGGCAGGGGGCGCCGCTCGTCTCCTACCTCGACCTGCTGCTCATGGCCGGGCTGCCGGGGCGTACCGGGGCGTTGAACCTGGGCGGGATCGCCAACCTGACCGTGCGGGAGCCGGCCATCGCCTACGACACCGGGCCCGCGTGCGCGCTCATCGACGCCGCCGCGCCCCCGTACGACAAGGACGGGGTGCTCGGCGCGGCCGGGACGGTCGACGCGGCGCTGCTGGCGGAGCTGCTCGCCGAGCCGTACTACGCGAAGGAACCGCCGAAATCCACCGGTAAAGAGCTCTTCACACCTGGGTACGTCAAGGCGGACCTTCCGCAGGCCGACCTCGTCGCCACGCTGACCGCACTCACCGCGGAGACCGTGGCGGCCGAGATCCGGCGGCACGGGCTCGACACCGTGATCGTCTCCGGCGGCGGTGTGCGCAATCCCACACTCATGGGCATGCTGCGCGCACGCGTGCCGGACACGCGGCTCGTGACCAGCGACGAGCTCGGCGTGCCCGCCGACGCGAAGGAGGCGATCGCCTTCTCGTTGTTCGGCTGGCTCACCGCGCACGGTCTGCCGTCGACCGTGCCCAGTTGCACGGGCGCCTCAGGGGCGCGCGTTCTGGGCACGGTGACGCCGGGCTCCGGTCCGCTCGCGCTGCCGGAACCCCTCGCCGTGGCGCCGGTCGCGATCCGTTTCCTCTAGTGGGCCGCGCTCAGCGGCCCACCACAGGTAGCGGGGTCTGCACCTATGAAGCCCTGCGTCCGGCCGCCGTCGGTTGCTGTTGCTCGGCCGACGTCCCCGACCGCTGTGGTGGCACCACAGGAGTCGGGCGCACCAGGCCCAGCGCGACGACCTCGTTGGCCAGCCGTGTGCGCCGGTTGGTGCCCTCGGGAATCCGGAACTTCTGGTACAGCCGCAGCAGGTGTTGCTTGACCGCGGCTTCGGTCACGACCAGGTCGTCGGCGATCTCACGTGCGGTCGCCGGGGCGACGAACGCCTCATCCGACAGCGCCGGCCTGCAGAGCGAGGTCAGCACATCGACCTCGCGCCTGGTCAGCTCGGGCGCAGCGGCCCTGCGCAGTTCGACCTCGGGGGTGAAGTCCTCACGGGGGACTCCGCCGATGCGACCGCGCGCCGCGCCGAAGGAGACGACGTCGCCGTCGTCCAGCACCCTCCGGGCGATCGGCCTGCCGTTCACCCGTGTGCCGTTGCGGGACAGGCCCAAATCAACGACGTACAGGTAGGGTCCTCGCCTGACGAACTCGGCATGGAGTCGAGACACACTCGGGTCGGTCAGCCGGATGTCCGCGCCCCGGCCCCTCCCCACCGTCGTGATCTCGGGGCGCAACGGGACCACCTCGCCGGTGTCCTCGATGCGTATGAACGGCCCCTCCACGGCAGTTCCTCCCCAGGTAGCCCGCCGTAACTATTACTACAGCTCCGGCTTACCCAAACGAGGGGATGCGGAATCGCCTTTGCCATAAGGAGAATCCAGCGTGAAATTGGTCTGGACCTTCGCGGACGGTTTTGCCTGCTCACGGGTAGACTTCGGGCGGAGATATGCGGAGGAAACACTCATGGCGGACAAGCCCACGAAAGGCCTGGCCGATGTCGTAGCCGCGTCCACAGCGCTCAGCGACATTGACGGGAAGGCCGGTCGTCTCTTCTATCGCGGATACGACATCCACGATCTGGCCGGCCGCGCGACGTTCGAAGAGACCGCTCACCTGCTGCAGTGCGGCAAGCTTCCCAACCGGGACGAGTTGGACAGGTACGGCGATGAGCTGGTGCGGGGCCGCGAGCTCGGCGCGCTCGTCTCCGCGAACATCCCGGAGATCGCCGAGAAGCAGAAACCGATGGAGGCCCTGCGCTCCCTGGTCTCCCTCTCCGCGGCGGACGATCCGGACAAGGACTCCATCGCCCCCGAAGCGAACCTGCGCAAGGCCGCTCGCCTGACCGCGCAGCAGCCCCTGCTGGTCGCCCGCTACCACGCCGCCCGCAACGGCACCGAGGTCCCGAAGCCCGATCCGGCGATGAGCATCGCGGCGAACTTCCTCCTGCAGGTGACCGGACGCGTTCCGGCCCAGCGCGAGGTCGAGCTCTTCGACACCTGTCTGGTGCTGCACGCCGACCACACCATGAACGCCTCGACGTTCGCCGCCCGCGTCTGCGCCGCGACCCTGTCGGACATGCACTCGGCCATCGTCGCCGCCATCGGGACGCTCAAGGGCCCCCTGCACGGCGGCGCTAACGAGCAGGTCATGAAGACCCTCGAATCGATCTCGCCCACCGGGGTGGCGCAGGCCGTACGGGAGAAGCTGGCCGCCGGCGAGAAGATCATGGGCTTCGGCCACCGCGTCTACAAGACCGAGGACCCGCGTGCCACGCACCTGCGCAGGATGTCGCAGGAACTCGCCGAATCCACCGGCGACGACACCTATTATCGGATGTCCAAGGAGATGGAGGAGGTCGTCTTCGAGATGAAGGGCCTCTATCCCAATGTCGACTTCTACGCGGCATCGGTCTATCACTATCTGGGCATTCCGACGGACCTGTTCACACCGGTCTTCTCGATCAGCCGCATGGCCGGATGGACGGCGCACGTGATCGAGCAGCATGCCGACAACAGACTGATCCGCCCAGACAGTGAGTACATCGGTGAGCGTGACCAGAAATGGAAGCCGATAGAGGAGCGATGAGCTTGGGTCCGAGAGAGCGAGGCACGATGCCAACGGAGGTCCGCAGCGAATGCGAATGCGGCCGTAAGCAGGCACGTTGAGTCGTTCTGGAGAGAGTTGGGGGCCGTACCCGCTGGTTCTGGCGGGTGCGGTCGTCGGCGTTGCGCTGATTTTCCTCGTGGACCCGCGGTGGGGCGGGTTCGCGTTGGGCGCCGCCGTCATGGTGGCCGCCGCGCTCCGTTTCGCCGGGTACGGCGGGCTCGCCGTACGCAGCAAGAGGACGGACGTCATCACGCTCGGGGTGTTCGGATTCGTGCTCGTCCTTACCTCGCTGATCTTGGCGAACGACGAGCTCAAGGGAATGATCATGTCCCTTCTGGCCCGGTGACCCCACCTCCACCGACCCGGTCGATGCAGGGCCGCCTTCGGGCGGCCCTTCCGTTTCTCTAGAACATCTCTTGGCCCTCACAGAGCGTGACGGAGTTGATCAGATGGGTAAGAGTCCCTGGTAAGAGTCATAGGTGGCCCAGGGGGTTCGGATGCGATTGCGTCTTTTGAGTGGGGTGGGACTGATCGCGGTCACGGCGGTCGTGTGCGGCTGTGGCTCGGAGCCGGTCGCCAAGCCGGTGAACAACGCGGCCAACACGGCGGCCAAACTGAAGCAGGCCAAGGCCGCGCAGCTGGCGCTGGCCGCCAAGGTGAAGGCCAACGAGCTGGGACAGATCCCGGTGCTGATGTTCCACCGGGTGATCAAGAATCCGGCGACCACCGACGACCGGACTCCCGAGCAGTTCAGGGGAGATCTCGAGCGGCTGGTCAAGGACGGGTACGTGCCGATCACCGCCGCCGAGTACGTCACCGGCAAGATCGACATCCCGGCGGGCAAGCACGCGGTCGTGCTGACCTTCGACGACTCCTCGCCCTCACAGCTCACGCTGGACGAGATGGGCAACCTGGCGCCCGACACCGCCATCGGCATCCTGCGTGACGTGGCGGCGAAGAATCCCGGCTTCCGGCCGGTGGCCACGATGTACGTCACGCGCGACATGTTCGGCAAGACCGTGCGCGACGAGCAGGCTCAGATGCTGCTCTGGCTCAAGGACAACGGCTTCGACATCGGCAACCACACGCGCGACCACATCAACCTGCACTCCCGATCGCAGAAGGAGGTCGAGGAGCAGATCGCCACCATCCAGACGATGGTCAGCTCCCTGGCCTTCGTCAAACCGGTGACCCTGGCTCTGCCGTACGGCAACCAGCCGCGCAACAAGAAGTGGGCCATGCACGGCAAGCTCGGCGACGTCACCTATGACCACAAGGGAGTCTTCCTGGCCGGTTACACGCCCGCGCCCGCGCCGTTCAGCAAGTCCTTCGACCCGCTGGGCATCCCGCGCATCAGGGCGATGGACAAGAAGGGCGACTGCAAGCAGTTCTGCTCGGTGGCCTGGCTCGACTGGCTGAAGAACAACCCGGACATGCGTTACACCTCAGACGGCGACCCGTTGACCGTGGCCTTCCCCAAGTTCAAGAACCCGTTCCTGCGGACATCCTTCACCTCGCGGGCTCTCGCGTACTGAACGTGATGCCGGCCCGGCACAGGCGCTCGATCAGCGGGCGGCCCATCGCGGCGGCGGTGGTGACCTGGCCGGCGATCTCGGGCACGTCGTCGAAGGCCAGGCAGAGCGCCGCCTCGCCGAGCATCTTGGCCGTCTCGTCGTAACCGGGGTCGCCGCCCGCGACCTCGGTGACGACCCGCCGGCCGCCGCCCTCGCCGAGGATGGTGACCTTGAACCAGTTGCGGGCCCGCTGCTCGGGGGTGGGCCCCTCGCCCGGCTTGACGCGGCTCGCCATCCAGTCGCGTACCGGGGGGATCTGCGCGAGCGCCGCCATCGTGCCCGCTCCCGCCGCCACCGCGAGGGCGGCGGGCAGGGTCTTGACGGCGTAGTACTGGCGGTAGGTGAAGTCGGGGCCGTAGCGGTCGAGCAGGCGGGCCGAACGGCCGACGATCAGCGGGTCCAGGCTCGGCATCGGCAGCGCCCAACCGCCGACATAGCGCAGGCCGCCGGGCAGTGAGCTGACGCGGCGACCGGGCGGCAGCGGCTCGGCCGCGCGTCGCCGGGCTGCCGCCTCCAGGAGTTGCAGCGGGCGGGAGACGATCGTCATCCCGGAGGCCAGCGTGCCCCCCGACGCTCGCATCTCGCTCCTGAGGAACCCGCTGACCTTGAGCGGCACGTGCTCCGGCAGCTGGTCGACCGTGAAGAGCACGCCCAGGTCGTAGGGGATGGAGTCGAAGCCGCAGGCGTGCACCAGCCTGGCGCCCGTCGTGGTGGCCCGCCGGTGATGGCGGACGTACATCCGGTCCACGAATTCGGCCTCGCCGGTCAGGTCCAGATAATGAGTGCCCGCCTCGGCGCAGGCAGCTACGAGCGGCTCGCCGTACCGGAGGTAGGGGCCGACGGTCGTGACGACGACGCGGGTCGAACGGGCGATCGCGGCCAGCGAGGCGGGGTCGGTGGCGTCGGCGATCAGGATCGGGACGTCGAGGCCGAGTCGTTCCAGCTTGGCCCGGTCGCGGCCGGCCAGTGCCCAGCGCACCTCGGGGCCGGCCGTTTTGGCGAGGTAGGCCGCGGTGAGCGCGCCGGTGAAGCCGCTCGCGCCGAACAGCACGATGTCGTACGCACGGGCCATAATCCCGAGCCTCCTCGGTGCTTCTCGTAGTTTCGCCCTATTCTGGGGTAATTCGGCGTTTCTCCTCACCCTGGTGATGGCGGGTGGCCATACTGCTCCTGGCGACAAACCGTGACGTCACGAACGGTTAACGGTTCCCTGAGAGCTTACTGAGCGTCGTAAAGTTTGCGTCGTTGGGCTTTGTTTGAACGTGGGGAAGATGAATGCCGCAGATCTCGCCGCTGGTCGCCGGCGACCCCGGCCAGCTGGGGTCGTTCCGGCTGGTCGGCCGGGTTGGGGAAGGCGGCCAGGGCATCGTCTACCTGGGCGTCACCGATGAGGGTGAGCAGGCTGCGATCAAGCTGCTGCATGTCAAGTTCAGTGGGGACACGATCGCCAGGTCGCGGTTCGCCAGGGAGCTGAAGGCCGCGCAGCGGGTGGCGTCGTTCTGCACGGCCCGGGTGATCGAGGCCGATCTCGACGGCGACACGCCGTACATCGCCAGCGAGTACATCGACGGGCGCGCCCTCAGGGACATCGTCGAAGACGACGGCCCGCTGCGGGGGACGGCGCTCGACCGGCTGGCGATCGGGACGGCGACCGCGCTGACCGCGATCCACCACGCCTCGATCGTGCACCGCGACTTCAAGCCCGACAACGTGCTGATCGCCGCCGACGGGCCGCGCGTGGTCGACTTCGGCATCGCCAGGATCATCGACTCGAGCGGCACCATCACCAGCCGGGCCATCGGTACGCCCGCCTACATGGCCCCCGAGCAGATCGCCGGGGACGATGTCGGGCCTTATACCGATGTGTTCGCCTGGGGGGCGACGATCGCGTTCGCGGCCACCGGGGAGACCGTGTTCGAGGGCAACTCGATCGCGGTGGTGCTCAACCGGATCCTCAACCACGAGGTCGACGTGTCCATGCTGCCCGAGCCGCTGCGCGGCGTGGTGCGGTCGGCGCTGTCGAAGTCGCCCGACGAGCGGCCCTCGGCCGACCAGATTTTGCTGCGGCTGCTCGGCCAGCCCGAGACGGTCGGGGCCTCCACGGCCGTGCTGACCCGGGGCGTGCAGGTTGCCAGCGACGACACCACCCCGTTCATCAGGGTGTCGTCCGGGACGCTCGGCACGGGCTCGCCGTCCAAGGCGCAGCTCATGCATCCGCCGGAGCAGTCCTCCGTGACCGGCGGCGAGCCGATCCCGTGGGCGACCGGCTCTACGCCGCCACCGCCCCGAATCCTGGACGAGCGGCCGACCGTGGCCACCCCGGACCCCGGCCCGCCCGCCCCGCGCGGCCGCCGCGCGGGGTGGGTCGCGCTGACTGTGGCGATCCTGCTGATCGCCGCCGCCTCGATCGTGGCTGTGCAGAACAACTGGTTTCAGCTCGCGCTCGGCGAGGAGCCCTCGCCCCATCCCGCCCCGCCGGACTCCTTCGCCTCGGTGGCCGACAAGGTGGCGCAGACGAAGAAGATCGTGATCGGCGTGAAGGGCGACCTGCCCGGCGTCTCCCTGGAACGCGACGGCGGCTTCGAGGGCTTCGACATCGAGCTGGCCAAGCTCGTCGCGGAGCAGCTCGGCGCCAAGCAGACCCAGTTCGTCAAGATTCCCAAGTTCGAGAGGGAGAAGGCGCTGGAGGGCGGCACCGTGGACCTGGTGATCGCCACCTACTCCATCGACAAGAGCGGCGTCGAGTTCGCCGGCCCGTACTATGTGGCCCACCACGACCTCCTGGTCCGCGACGGCGACTCGATCGAGTCGATCGACGACCTGGAGGGCAAGAAGATCTGCGCCCCCGACAGTCCGTCCGTCCGCAATGTCCAGGCCCGCGTGAAGGTGGAGCTCGTCACGGCGACCGACTACGCGCGGTGCATGGACCTACTCAAGAGCGGCGAGGTCGACGCGGTGCCGGGCGAGGACCTCATCCTGGCCGGCTTCGCCAGCCGCGAGAACCAGCGCTTCAAGATCCTCGGCGCCAAGCTCAACGACGAGCGCTACGCCATCGGGATCAAGCACGGAGACGCGAAGACCTGCAAAGCGGCCAACGGGATCATCGCCGAGCTCTACCGCAAGGACGTCGTCAAGAAGCTGCTGGCCAAGCATTTCGCCAACGTGGACTTCACTCCCGAGCAGGAAACACCCTCGATGGTCTCCTGCGGATGACGAACGGGTAGCATCCGAAAGTCAATGATTCATCCTGCGAGTTAGGGGAAGGCCATGGCCACGCCCGTCAAGGTGACCGTCACCGGAGCCGCCGGTCAGATCGGCTACGCACTGCTGTTCCGCATCGCGTCGGGGCAGCTGCTCGGCCCGAACGTCCCGGTCAAGCTCAGTCTGCTGGAGATCCCGCAGGCGGTGAAGGCAGCCGAGGGCACCGCCATGGAGCTCGACGACTGCGCCTTCCCGCTGCTGTCCGGCATCGAGATCACCGACGACCCGAACGTCGCGTTCGCGGGCGCCAACGTCGCCCTGCTCGTCGGCGCCATGCCGCGCAAGGCCGGCATGGAGCGCGGTGACCTGCTCGGCGCCAA
The DNA here is from genome assembly GCF_040648495.1 of Nonomuraea sp. NPDC049129. Taxonomy (NCBI): domain Bacteria; kingdom Bacillati; phylum Actinomycetota; class Actinomycetes; order Streptosporangiales; family Streptosporangiaceae; genus Nonomuraea; species Nonomuraea sp. NPDC049129. The sequence continues at coordinate 207,467 of NZ_JBEZDU010000007.1, forward strand.
CGGCGGCATCTTCGGCCCGCAGGGCAAGGCGATCAACGACCACGCGGCCGACGACATCAAGGTCCTGGTCGTCGGCAACCCGGCCAACACCAACGCGCTCATCGCCCAGCAGAACGCGCCCGACGTGCCGGCCGACCGCTTCACCGCGATGACCCGCCTCGACCACAACCGCGCGCTGTCCCAGCTCGCCGCGAAGCTTCAGGTCCCGGTCACCGAGATCAAGAACATGACCATCTGGGGCAACCACTCCGCCACCCAATACCCGGACCTCTACCACGCCGAGGTCGGCGGCAAGATCGCGGCCGAGCAGGTGGAGTCGGAGTGGCTGCGCGACACCTTCATCCCGACGGTGGCCAAGCGCGGCGCCGCCATCATCGAGGCCCGTGGCGCCTCGTCCGCCGCCTCCGCGGCCAACGCCGCGATCGACCACGTCTACGACTGGGTCAACGGCACCGACTGGACCTCGGCCGCCGTCGTCTCTGACGGGTCCTACGGCGTGCCCGAGGGCCTCATCTCGTCGTTCCCGGTGCGGGCGGCGGGGGGCCGGTTCGAGATCATCCAGGGTCTGGAGATCGACACCTTCTCCCGCGAGCGCATCGACGCCAGCGTCCGCGAGCTGACCGAGGAGCGCGACGCGGTGGCCTCGCTCGGCCTGATCTGATTCGTCCCCGACAAGGCGCGCGTCCGTTTCTGGGCGCGCGTCTTTTTGGTTATATGTACGATTTGCGGCCTATTTCCCTTTTGTTCGCCTACGGGCACATGGTGATTTCCGCGGGAGGATTCGGCGGGGAGGTGGCGAACAACACCCCCGCCGCCGCCGCGAGGCTACCCAGCACGACGAGGACGCCGAAGACTATCTTCGTGACCCTTGGTGAAAAGCTCCTCACATTTCGATATCACAGCACATATCGGGACTTCCTATACCTATTTCCCGGAAAGCGCTCCCCAAGCGTCAGAGACGATGTCCCGCAGGGAGGGGCGCTCGGCCTTCCAGCCCAGCTCGCGCCGGATCTTCTCGGACGAGGCGACCAGCACGGCCGGGTCGCCCGCCCGGCGCGACCCGAGAACGGCGGGGATGTCGTGGCCGGTGACCTCGCGGCAGACCGAGATCACCTCCTGGACGGAGAAACCGGCGCCGCTGCCCAGGTTGAAGATCTTGTGCTCCCCGGGAGTGAGCGCCTCCAGGGCCAGCAGGTGGGCGACCGCCAGATCGGCCACATGGACGTAGTCGCGCACGCACGTGCCGTCGGCGGTCGGGTAGTCGGTGCCGAACACGCTGACCGACTCACGCTCGCCGGTGGCCACCTTGAGGATGTTCGGGATGAGATGGGTCTCAATGGTGTGCCGCTCGCGGAAGCGGCCGTACGCGCCGGCCACGTTGAAGTAGCGCAGGCTCACCGCCCCGAGCCCGTGCAGCCCCGCGTAGGCGGTCAGGGCGGTGTCGACGGCCAGCTTCGAGGCGCCGTACGGATTGGTGGGCCGTGTCGGGTCGCTCTCCAGGATGGGGGAGCGCTCGGGCTCGCCGTACGTGGCCGCGGTCGAGGAGAACACGATCCCGCGCACGCCCCGCACTCGCATCGCGTCGAGCAGCGCCAGCGTGCCGCCGAGGTTGTGCGACCAGTAGAGGCCGGGCTTCTCGACCGACTCGCCGACCAGTGACTTGGCCGCGAAGTGCAGCACCGCCTCCACGCCCGCCAGCGCGTCGTGGGCCTCGGTGATGGACCCGTGGACGAACCGCGCCCCCTCGGGCACGGCGTCCTCGTGGCCGGTCGACAGGTCGTCGAGCACGGTCACCTCGTGCCCCGCCTCGACGAGCTGCGCCGCGACGACGCTGCCCACGTATCCGGCGCCCCCGGTGACCAGCAATCTCATGTTTGCTCCTGTGGTTATATGTTTAATTTTGTCGGGCTGGGTGTTCAGCATACGCGGGAAACGTGCCGAGTACGCTGCCAACCACCATGTTTGACACCCTCGCGGCCAATATCGCGCTGGTCCTTCTGTTCATCCTCGTCGGCGGCTTCTTCGCCGCCGCCGAGATGGCGATGGTCTCCCTGCGGGAGAGCCAGGTGCGCAAGCTCGCTCAGAAGGGGCGCCGCGGCGAGCGGGTCGCCAAGCTCGCCCAGGACCCCAACCGCTTCCTGTCCGCCGTGCAGATCGGGGTGACCGTCGCCACCATGCTGTCGGCCGCGTTCGGCGCCGACCGGCTCGGCATGCAGTTCGTGCCCGTGCTCGAACGCTGGAACGTGCCCCACGCCGTCGCTCCCGTACTCGCGCTGGTGCTGGTGACGCTGGCCATCTCGTACGTCTCTCTCGTGCTCGGCGAGCTGGCGCCCAAACGCCTGGCCCTGCAGCGGGCCGAAGGGCTCTCGCTGGTCGTGGCGCCCTTCCTCGACCGCGTCGCCATGCTGTCGCGCCCGATCATCTGGGCGCTGTCGAAGTCGACCGACGGCGTGGTCAAGCTGCTCGGCGGCAACCCGCAGGCCGACCGGGAGGAGGTCACCACCGAGGAACTGCGCGACATGGTCGTCGGGCACACCGACCTGACCGCCGACGAGCGCAAGCTGATCGCGGAGGTGTTCGCCGCCGGCAAGCGCCAGCTCCGCGAGGTCATGCTGCCCCGTACCGAGGTGGAGTTCATGGAGGCCGACACCACACTGGCGGAGGCGGCGGTGCTGGCCTCGGGGCTGCCGCACTCGCGCTTCCCCGTCTACCGCGAGTCGTACGACGAGGTCATCGGGTTCGTGCACGTCAGGGACCTGCTCGACCCGGTGCTCACCGGGCGGATCGAGCCGATCAGCGAGCTGGTGCCGATCCGGCCGGTCAAGTTCGTACCGGCCTCCAAACGCCTGCTGACCACGCTCTCGGAGATGCGCGACGAGGGCCACCACCTGGCCATCGTGGTCGACGAGTACGGCGGGACGGCCGGCATCGTCACCCTGGAGGACCTGGTCGAAGAGCTCATCGGCGACATCAGGGACGAGTACGACGTCGAAGGCGACACCGTGGTCCTCCCGGCGGGCGAGATGGAGATCGACGGCCTGACGAATCTCAACGACTTCGCCGCCCAGACCGGCATCCGGCTGGCCGACGGGCCGTACGAGACGCTGGGCGGGTTCGTGATGTCCATGCTCGGCCACGTGGCCGCCGTCGGGGAGATGGTGGAGGTGCCCGGGTTCGAGCTGACCGTCATCGAGCTCGACGGACGCCGTATCGCCAGGGTGAGGGTGAAGCGCCGTCCGGCGGTCGAGTCGCCGCCCGAGCTGGATTCCTGACACAATTGGCTGCTATGGCCAGACCTCGTGTCCTCTCCGGCATCCAGCCCACCGCAGACTCCTTCCACCTGGGCAACTACCTGGGTGCGGTCCGCCAATGGGTGACGCTGCAGGAGACTCATGACGCCTTCTACTGCGTCGTCGACCTCCACGCGATCACGGTGCCGACCGAGCCCGCCGCGCTGCGCCGCCGCACCCGCGTGGCCGCCGCGCAGCTGTTCGCCGCCGGGCTCGATCCCGAGCGCTCGACCGTGTTCGTCCAGTCGCACGTGCGCGAGCACAGCGAGCTGGCCTGGATCCTCATCTGCCTGACGGGCATGGGCGAGGCGGCCAGGATGACGCAGTTCAAGGACAAGTCAGCCAAGTTCGGGGAGAACGCGGCCAGCGTCGGGCTCTTCACCTACCCGGTGCTCCAGGCCGCCGACATCCTGCTTTATCAGGCCAACAGCGTGCCGGTCGGCGCCGACCAGAAGCAGCACCTGGAGCTCACCCGCGACCTCGGCCAGCGCTTCAACCACCGCTTCGGCGACACCTTCACCCTCCCTGAGCCGTACATCCTCAAGGAGGTCGAGAAGATCACCGACCTCCAGGACCCGACGGCCAAGATGTCCAAGTCCTCCTCCAGCCCGGCCGGCATCCTCGACGTCCTGGAGCAGCCGGGGCCGCTGCGCAAGAAGGTCATGCGCGCGGTCACGGACACCGGCTCGGAGGTCCTGTTCGACGAGGACGGCAAGCCCGGCATCTCCAACCTGCTCCGCATCCTGTCCGCGCTCACGGCCACGCCGATCCCCGACCTGGTCGCGCGTTACGAGGGGCAGGGCTACGGGACGTTCAAGAAGGACGTGGCGGAGGCCGTCGTGGAGACGTTCACGCCCATCCGGGAGCGCACGGAGAAGCTGCTGGCCGATGAGGCGGAGCTGGACCGGCTGCTGGCCATCGGCGCCGAACGAGCCGGCGCGGTGGCCCGCCAGACCATGGCCGAGGTCCGCGACCGGGTCGGCTTCCTGCCGCGCCTCTGACATACCCCGGAGCCAGGGTGTGGCTTCGGCAGATCTAAAGGGAAAGAGTCGGCAGATTTAAAGGCAGACCTTCGGCAGATCTAAAGGCTGGGCTACAGTGCACGCATGAGGGAAGCGGTCGACTACCTGCCCCGGCGTGCGGCTTCTCTGGTGTATGACGCACTTGAGGACACCCGTGTCGTCGTCGTCAATGGTGCTCGCCAGGTCGGTAAGAGCACCCTTGCCGAGCGGGTGCTGCGCCATGTCCCCGGCAGCGTCGCCCGCTTCCTGGACGATCCCGTCACCCGTCTGGCGGCGAACAAGGATCCGGTCCGTTTCGTGCGCCATGACGGGTTGATGCTCATAGATGAGGTGCAGCGGGTTCCCGATCTCTGGCTTGCCATCAAGCACGTGGTGGATCGTGACCCGCGCCCTGGACGATTCCTGCTCACCGGATCCGCGCGCCTCCTCGCCCTGCGCAGCCTCCCCGACTCGCTGCCCGGCAGGTCGGAGACCATCGAGCTCTGGCCGCTCTCACAGGGGGAGATCGACGGCCACGAGGACGGCTTCATCGACGCGGCATTCGCGATGGGCGGAGATCTACGCGCCGAATCGATCGGTCTACGCCGGAAGGACTATCTCGCGCTGGCCGCTCGCGGCGGGTACCCAGAGGCGGTCAAGCGGACGACCCCTCGGCGACGTGAGCGGTTTTTCGACGGCTATCTCGCGGACCTGATCGCCCGGGACGTGAAACAGGTCGCCCAAATCGAGCGTGCGTCCGACATGCGGCGGTTGGTCGCCTTGCTGGCGGCTCAGACCGGAGGGCTGCTCAATATGAGTCGGCTCGCGAGCGAGCTGGGTCTGTCGAGCCCGACCGTTCGCAGCTATGTGGAGATTCTGGAGACCATCTTCGTGGTCCGCCTCGTGCCGGGTTGGTCGTCGAACGCGACCACGAGAGCCGTTGCCACGCCTAAGGTGATCTTCGTCGACTCCGGCATGGCTGGATACCTCACCAGCGGAAGCGTCGCCGACGCCACTCATGGCGGACTCCTCGAGAACTTCGTGCTGAGTGAGATAACCAAGCAGCTGACCTGGGCCGGGACATCGGCTCGCCTCTATCACTACCGAGACCGAGACCAGTACGAGGTGGACGGGGTGCTCGAGAACAACGCGGGCAAGATCGTCGCCATCGAGGTCAAGGCGGCGGAGACCGTTCGCGGCGACGACTTTCGCGGACTGCGGCTCCTCAAGCGTCGCTTGGGTGATCGCATGCTGGCGGGGTTCGTTCTCTACTGCGGGCCTGAGTCGTTGAGCTTCGGTGACGGGCTCTCCTGCCTCCCGGTCTCCGCTCTTTGGACGACGTGTTCTCCGGCGCGGGCGCCTGCCGGCGATCACTAGTCAAGACAGGGATCACCAGGGGACGACGCCGCCATCTTCGCTGAGGAAGGCGCCGGTCGTGGGCATGGTGGTGGCCTGGCGGGCGATGTGGGCGCCGCCCTCGTCCGCGGTCAGGACGCCGCGGTGGCCGTTGAGGTCGGTGGCGCAGAAGCCCGGTGAGACCGCGTTGACCTTGATCGGAGTGTCGCGCAGCTCGTTCGCGTAGATCAGGGTGATCGCGTTCAGAGCCGCCTTGGAGGAGTTGTAGCCGAGCAGGCGGCCATAGTCTCTGAACGGTGAGTCGGGGTCGGTCAGGAACGCGATCGTGCCCAGCCCGCTCGACACGTTGGCGATGTGCCCGGCCGCCGACCTGCGCAGCAGCGGGAGCATCGCGTTGGTCACCGCGACGACCCCGAACACGTTGGTCTCGTAGACCTCGCGCAGCTCCGCCACCGGCAGTTCGCTCGGCCGGTAAGGGCGGTCGCGGCTGATCGCGGCGTTGTTGATGAGGATGTCGAGGCGGCCGAACTCCGTGTCGATGTACGCCGCGGCGGCCTCGACCGTGGCGAGGTCGGTGACGTCCAGCCGGACGTACCGGACGTCCAGCCCTTCGCCGGCCAGGTTCGCCTCGGCCTTCTGTCCTCTCTCCTCGTCGCGGGCGCCGAGGAGCACCACGTGCCCCTGCCGGCCGAGTTGCCGCGCGGTCGCGTAGCCGATGCCCTTGTTGGCTCCGGTGATGAGGACGATCTTCCGTTCCATCGAGTACGTCATGGCCTCAGGCTCACGGAGGGCGCCCGAGATCGGCAGAGCACCGCTGAGGCTGGGATCGGCGATCCCAGGCGTGGGCCGGCGATCCCGGGTGCGGGCGGGAGCTCCCAGGCGTGCGCCAGGTACGCGGACGCGGATGATCAGCGGAAGCGGCGGCGGCCCACGGCCAGGAGGACCTCCCGGAGGGCGTCCGCCGCCTTCCGTACCGTTTCCTCCGGGACGCCCGCCATCACCTCTTCGTGGGCCTTCCCCGAGACCTCCAGGGCGGTGTTGGCCAGGCGCAGGCCCTCGGGGGTGAGCTGAACCCAGCGGCTGCGCGCGTCGCCCTCGTTCGCCGCCCGCTCCACGTAGCCCGATGCCGTGAGGCGCTGCAGGACGTTGCTCGTGCCGCCCGAGGTGAGGTAGAGGCCCTTGGACAGTTCGCTGGGCTTGAGCTGGTGCGGGGGGCCGGTGCGGGCCAGGGCGGCGAGGACGTCGAACTCGGCATAGGTCAGGCCCAGGTCCGCCAGTTCGGCCTTGATCGCCGTCTCGAAGAGCATGTTGAGGCGGGACATGCGCTTGCTCAGTTCGAGGTCGGCGATGAGCGATGACGACAGGCCGGAGTTCTGCCAGCGGGGGACCATCGCGTCGACGTCATCGTGCTTCATGGGTCGAGGATACTTGGCGATGTATTGCTTTCTGAAAAGCTTCTTACTAAGCTTTTCAGCATGGCAATTACTTTGATCAAGAACGGGATCGTCGTCGACACCGAGCCGGAGCCTGTCGTGCTCGGGCGGGTGGACGTGCGGGTCGAGGGCGGCCGGATCGCCGAGGTGGGGCCGGACCTGCCCGAGGTGCCGGGGGCGGAGGTCGTCGACGCGACCGGGATGATCGTGCTGCCGGGGTTCGTCGACAGCCACCGGCACACCTGGCAGGCCGGGATCAGGGCGATCGCGCCGGACATCACGTTCGGCGGCTATCTGCAGCGCATCCTGGGCGAGCTGGCTCCCGGCTATAGGCCCGAGGACGTCTACGCGGGCAACCTGGCCGGCGCGCTGGAGTGCCTCGACGCCGGGATCACCACGCTGCTCGACTGGTCGCACGTGCAGTTCACGCCCGAGCACACCGACTCGGCCGTACGGGCGCTGCGCGAGTCGGGCATCAGGGCGATCTTCGGCTACTGCCACGGCGGGCCGCGGGAGAACCTGCACAAGGAGGGGCACCGGGTCCATGACGAGCACTTCGGCACGGCGGGTCTGGTGACCATGGCGATCGCCGCGCTCGGGCCGGAGATCGTCAGTGAGGACGACGCGCTGGCCGAGTGGCGGCTGGCCCGCGAGCTCGACCTGCCCGTCACCGCGCATCTCGGCGGCCACGGCAGGGAGAGCTCCACCAAGGGGCTCGCGTTCCTGAAGGCCAACAGGCTGCTGGCGCCGCGCACGACGTACGTGCACGCCAACCACTACAGCGACGACCAGCTCAAGCTCATCGCCGACAGCGGCGGCGGCGTGTCCGTGTCGCCGATCGACGAGATGACCCTCGGCATCGGCTACCCGATCAGTGGGCGGGCGCGGGCCGCCGGGATCCCTACCTCGCTCAGCATCGACAGCGTGACGTGTGCGCCTGGTGACATGTTCAGCCTGATGCGGACCGCGTTCACGCTGGAGCGGGGCCGCCCGGACGGGCAAGGGATGGGGTTCCGCGCCCGTGACGCGCTGCGGATGGCCACCATCGAAGGCGCCGAGGTGGTCGGGCTCGGTGACACCGTCGGCTCGCTGCGGGTCGGCAAGCAGGCCGACCTCGTACTGCTGCGTACCGGCACGCTGGGCATGGCGGCCGCGCACGACCCGATCGGCGCGGTGGTGCTCAACGCCGACACCAGCGCCGTCGACACCGTCCTGGTCGGCGGACGGGTGGTCAAGCGGGGCGGCAGGCTGCTGCACCACGACGTCAAGGAGGTGCTCGCCAGGCTCGCGGAGTCCGCCCGCGCCGTCGTCACAAGCGCGTAACTCCTGAGTGCCGGGCTCCGTGGTAGAAGAGCGGTAGCCAGGGCAGGTGCATGGCGACGGCGGGGCACCTCGGAAGGCGGGCGCGCGGCGGTGTTGGCAAAGGTGATGGCACGCGTCGAGTCGGCCAAAGCCCGGAGTGGCCGCGTCATCGAGTCCTGGCGGGTGCGCCGCCTCTGGATCGACCACCTCATGAGGACCGTGCAGCGCTACCAGCTGCGGTTCGGCGACCGGCTGGCCGGTGCGGTGACCTACTTCGCGTTCCTGTCGTTCTTCCCGCTGGTCGCGCTCGCGTACGCGCTGTTCGGCTACGTCCTGTCGTACGACCAGAACGCCATCAGCACGCTCGAGTCGGCGATCAAGGACCAGCTGCCGGGACTCGCCGACCAGATCGACCTCCAGGCCATCGCCCAGGCCAGGGCGACCGCCGGGATCATCGGCCTGGCCGGTCTGCTCTACGCGGGGCTGGGCGCCGTGGACGCGCTGCGCGGGGCGCTGTGGGAGATGTCGATGACCACGGCCCCGCCGCCGAACTTCTTCGTCGCCAAGCTGCGCGACCTGATCTCCCTGATCCTGCTCGGCGTGACCATGATCGTGTCGGTGCTGGTCGGCGGGGCCGCCACGCAGGCGACGACCGGGATGGCGGAGACTCTCGGGCTGGGCAGCGCGCCGGTGACGACCGGCACGCTCTGGCTGGTGGGACTGCTGGCCAGCGCGGCCGCCGACTGGGTGCTGTTCCTGATCCTGCTGGGCTGGGTGGGCCGCGCCACCCAGCCCTTCCGGGTGCTGGCCAGGGGGGCGCTGCTCGGCGCCATCGGGTTCGGGCTGCTCAAGCAGGTCGCGTCGCTGCTGCTGGGGCAGACGCTGAGCAACCCGATCTACGGCGCGTTCGCCGTCATGGTGGGGCTGCTGGTCTGGATCAACTTCTCCGCCAGGTTCGTCCTGTACGTCGCCGCCTGGACCGCCACGGCCGGGCTCTGCCCGCCGCCCGCACCCTCGCCCATCCCGTCGAACACGCCCATGCCGTCGAACACGCCTATGCCGTCGAACACGCCTATGCCGTCGACCTCGCCCATCCCCTCGAACGAGGCCACCTGACCCCCTCGAATGGGGTCCCCCGGCCTCAGCGTCGTGAGCTGCGCCGTCGGCGGATGCCGTAGCCCAGCCAGGTCAGGCCGAACAGCAGCCCGCCCCCGATCACGATCGAACCCACCGTACGGCTGGTGTCGGTCTGCTTCGACGCGGCCGAGTCGAGCAGCGGCGCCGTCACCGGTGGCGCGGTGACGACCGGTGAGGTGGTCACCTGCTGCGCGGGCAGTTCGACTGGCAGCGGGTCGACAAGCCGGCCGACCGCCGTGACCTTGCCCCGGGCGGCGAAGCCCCAGTCGAGCAGGCTCGCCACCTCCTCCCAGAAGTACCCCTCGTGCCGCATGATGGTCACGATGATCGTGTGGCCGCCACGTGTCGCGGCGCCGACGAAGCTGGCCTGGGCCTTGGACGTCCAGCCGTTCTTGACGCCGATCATGCCCTGGTAGCGCCACAGCAGCTTGTTGTGGTTGCTGATCTCGTAGTAGTTCTTGGGCGCCGGAAACTTGGCAACCTTTGTACTGATATATCGCCGGAAGTCGGGGTTGCCGAGGCCGGCCCGTGCGATGAGTGCCAGGTCGTACGCCGAGCTGCTCTGTCCCGGCTTGTCCAGCCCGCTGGGCGTCTTGGCCACCGTGTCGTTCGCCTGCAGGCGCTTGGCCTCGGCGTTCATGTCACGCATGGTCTTGGGCAGGCTGCCGTTCGTCTCGGCCAGGGCCATCGCCGCGTCGTTGCCCGACGACATCAGCAACGCCTTGAACAGGTCGTCGACCTTGTAGAGCGGCTTGGTCGTCAGGCCGACGGCGGTGCCCTCCTGGTCGACCGCGTTCCGGCTGGGCTTGACCTTGAGGTTCTTGTCCAGCTTGGGGATGAGCGTGAGCGCGGTGAGCGTCTTGAGCGTGCTGGCCGGCAGGTAGCGCCCGTGCGGGTCCTTGGCCGCGAGCACGTCGCCGGTCTCCAGGTCGGCGATGACGTACGAGGTGGCCTTGGACTTCGGCGGTGCCTTGATGCCGGCGGGCCTCACCAAACCGTGACTGCCCAGCAGATCCCCGCCGACGGGCTTCGGCGTCGGGGTAGTCGGGGTAGGAGTCGGCGTGGCCTGGGCGGTCCCCGTGAGCGCGACCGTCGCGAGGAGTGCCGTGAGGAGTGCCGAGACGGGCACCGGTTTCATCAGCATGGCGGTCTCAGCGTAGCTTCGTGTCATTGCACATGTGCCGACACATCCCCTGATGATCGGCACCTGATACTAGAGAAGTGGTCATGTCGCGAAAGATCGCCGGATTCCTCATCGTGCTCGGCGTGTTCATGGTGTTCGAGTGGATCAACCTCGGGTTTAACCTGGCAGACGGCCATCCCACGAGCTTCTACGTGGTGCACGGCATCCTGATCGCGGTCAACCTCATACTCGCGATCGTATTGGCCGTCATCGGCTGGAAGGGGCTCCGCAAAGCGCGCGGCGAGTGAGCCGGTGCAGCTCGTCGGCCTCCTCGCGGGAGTCGCCGATCGTGGTGAAGCCGAGCTTGCCGTGTTCGGGGAGCGCCCCGAGCAGGTGGAAGACGTTTCCCGTACGACGGGTGTGATCGAAGCCGAGACCGAGCGCCTCGACCATCCGCACGACCTGGCCGGGGGAGCGGCCGCGCAGGCAGCCGGCCGCGCAGTTGTCGGTCGCGGTGTAGTACTTGGGCTGGTCACCGGCCATGAGCAGCCCGGTCCCCGGATCGTAGGAGGCGCCGGTGGTCAGCACCGCGGCGCCGAAGGGGTGTGTGGTGCCGCCGATCCGCAGGTTGACCTCGCACAGCAGCGCCGCGTATCCGGCGTCGGTCTCCAGCGCGAAGAAGTCCATGCCGAACAGTCCCACCACGCCCCGCTCCGCCATGACGCGGGCGATCCGCTCGGCCGACGCGCCCACCTCGGCCCGGTACTCCGGCGCCGCGGGGAACGTACAGCCCTGGTAGACGTCCTGGTTGGCGCCGCCGAGCACCTGGTCGTGGGTGGCCACGACGCTGTACCGGCCGCCGGGCGTGATGCGGGCCAGCGCGCTGGGATAGTGCAGCGGGCGGTGTTCGATGAACTCCTCCACGACCGCGCCGCGTTCGCGGATCTTCGCGGTGAAGCTCTTCCAGGTCTCGCCGTACGCGGAGAAGCTCGTCCCCGGCAGATCGCCCTTGGGCACGATGGCGTTGCCGAGCCCCGAGTAGCCGTCGTTCAGCTTGACCATCACCCGCTGGCCCGGCAGCGCCTCGATCGCGTCCTCGATCTCGGCCAGGGAGTGCAGATCTCCGAACCCGCGGGCCATCGGCACGCCGGCCTCCTGGCCGATCTCGCGGGAGCCGCTCTTGGAGCCGTAATAGGCGAGCGACGTGGCCGGGCCGTACACGGGAATGCCCAGCAGCGCGGCGAACTCCTCCTCCAGCTCGCTCAGCACGAACGGCACCATCCACGCGTCGCCGTCGATCGCCGCACGTACCTGCTCGACCATCTCGGGTCGCGAGAGCAGGGTCCTGGTCAGCGGCTGCGAGTGCGGGTCGTCGAGAGTGATCAGCCGCAGCCGTTTGGCGGCGTCATCCGGATCAGGCAGGAAGCCGAAATAGTAGGCGATGATGTCCGGATCGATGGGCGCGGAGGAGAGGTAGATCACTTTGACGCCGGGCTCGCGGAGCGTGAGGAGGAGGAAGAGCAGGCGCTCCTCGTAACATCTCGCACCGGTGATGCGGCGCAGCTCGTCCTGCGGAAGAGAGAGCGAGGGTACGACCACCAGGGTCCCCTCGCTCGGCTCGAAGATGCTCAACCCGGCATACTTCTCCCCGAACGGGATTTTAGTGATCATATTGCGAGTGAAACACGCATTTTACGCGAAAGCATCCATCGTCGGAGTGTCATGACCATGACGGGAGGTGACAGGATTCGAAAGCGCAGACCACGTTTGGAAGTCGTGTCCACGGGTCACCGTCTAATGATCCCTTGTGACTATTTTCCGGGCCATCTGCGCGCTCACTCAGGGTAACGACCTGCGGTTACGGGCATGCAGCCGCCCGGCTTTCGGGGTTTCTGTCGGCGCGAAGCCACACGCAAGAGATAAAGTTGGAACATCGCCTTCGGGTTCATGGCCGACCGCCGTGTTTCCGCAGTGGGTTGTCCTCAGGAGGGGATCACAACCCCGTGCTGACGATCTCTGGCACCGAAACCTGTGGGTGCGGCATTTTCGCCGGACGGCTGCTCTGACCGGACAGTCGGCCGCAGCGAGGCCAAAGGACGATTTACGGCGCTATAAGCCGTGTGACTTCGGGCAGTTGACGATCACATGGCAATTGGACGGGACGGTGACTCATGCGGGGACGTGAGCTTCGGGGGGAACTCGACGCGTTCCTGACGGAGACCGATCAGGAGTTGGTGGCTTTCCGCCGCGACTTGCACATGCATCCTGAGCTGGCCTTCGCTGAATATCGCACGACTCAGCGCATCGCCGAGCGGCTCACCGCCGCCGGTCTGGTGCCGTCGGTGCTGCCACGCGGCACCGGCCTGATCTGCGACGTGGGCAGCGGAGACGGCCCCACGGTCGCGCTGCGCGCCGACATCGACGCGCTGCCGCTGCACGACGAGAAAGACGTGCCCTACCGCTCGACCGTCCCGGGCGCCTGCCACGCGTGCGGCCACGACGTGCACACCACGATCCTGCTCGGCACCTCGATCTTCCTCGCCCAGCAGGCCGCCGCGGGCCTGCTGCCCGGCCGGGTCCGCCTGATCTTCCAGCCCGCCGAGGAACTGCCCGGCGGCGCGCTCGAGGTCATGGCGCACGGCGGCATCAGCGGCGTGGAGCGCATCTTCGGCCTCCACTGCGACCCGCGCGTCGACCTCGGTCACGTCGGGCTCAAGCCCGGCCCGATCACCTCCGCCTGCGACAAGCTGGCCATCAAGGTGTCGGGTCCCGGCGGCCACACGGCCCGCCCGCACCTCACCGCCGACCTGGTCTTCGCCCTCGCCAAGATCCTCACCGAACTGCCCGCCGCGCTCTCGCGCCGGGTGGACCCGCGCTCCTCGCTCAGCCTGGTCTGGGGCAAGGTCCAGGCCGGTTCCGCGGCCAACGCGATCCCCGACGACGGCGTAGCCGAGGGGACCGTGCGCTGCCTCGACGAGAACGCCTGGCACGCGGCCCCCGACCTGATCAAGTCGCTGCTGGAGTCGGTCGCCGGCGCTTACGGGATCGACGCGACGATGGAATACACGCGCGGGGTGCCGCCCGTCGTCAACGACGAGATGAGCGTCGACATGCTGGCCGAGGCGGTCGAGCGGGCGCTGGGGCCGGGCGCGGTGGTGCCCACGCAGCAGTCGCTCGGCGGCGAGGACTTCGCCTGGTACCTCGAGTCGATCCCGGGAGCGCTGGCCCGGCTGGGCACGCGCTCGCCGGGCGGCGTGACGTACGACATCCACCAGGGGACCTTCGACATCGACGAGGCGGCGATCGGCATGGGCGTCCGCCTCATGGCCGCGACCGCCCTGACCGCGCTGTGGGAACCCGTCGTCGATTCCGTTCTCGCCTGAGTCTTACGGTCGGCACGGGCCCGCCCCACCTGAGCTTTGCGGTCGGCAAGGGCCTGCCCCACCGTACGTGCTTGATTTTCCTCTACGGCAAGCATGGGCCAGCCCCACCCTTCTGGGCGGGGCTGGCCTCTGTCCAGGGGAACGCTCCTCCGGTTTACGGGGTTGAGCGCCGTGACGTGCGCATTCTTGGCCCCGGCCGCCCTATGGCCGGACCACCGGCAGGATCAAGGATGACTTGGCCGGGTTGACAGTGAATTTCGAGCCCTCCGGGTAGCGGAGCGTGTAGTCCCTGTCCGTTGACGTGATGATCAGGCCGATCTTGTGGCCCTGGTCGAACCGGTAGTCCTTTGGCTGGAAGTCCCAGGTGAAGGTGTACTCCTGGGACGGTTTGACGGTCTCTGTTCGTGCCGGGTCGTGGCGGTTCCTGATGTCCAGCCAGCCTCTTGAGACGATCTTGTAGGGCGTTGTTGCCGTGCCCAGCCTGCGCAGTGTCGTGCAGCCCGTGTCGCCCGGGACGCCTTGGCCGTAGCAGAGGGTTTCGCCTGTCGCGACCAGGGTTCCGTCCGCTCTGGTGCCCGTGCCGTAGTCGACCAGCAGGGCCGTCAAATACGGCGAGGAGCCGCTATCGCGGGCGGCTCGGAGCGAGATCGTCGGGGTGCCGGAGATCCGGACGGCGGCCGGCAGTTCCGGCGTCAGGTAGGCCAGGCGGTTGGGATCCGCGGCCGGGGCCGCCTCCACCAACTGTTCGGCGGTGCGGGTCTTCTGGTCGACGAAGGACTCGCGGGCCGTGTACTGCGGGAAGACGTTCAGCTTCGAGCCGGAGCCGAGGTGCAGGGCCACTGGCTTGGTGGCCGGAAGTGGCCACGATGCGTGAGTGCCCCACTCGCCGGGGGCGATTTCGACGTCCGCCTGCGGCTCACGCATGATGCCGCTGTCGATGCCGTACAGCCAGTAGTCGAACCACCCGTGCAACTGCCGCAGCCATTCGACGGTGCGCAGGTTGAAGGGGTTCATGTGGGTGCCCTGGTGCAGCCAGATCTTGCGCGGCACGTGGCGCTTGGACAGGGCGTACCACCACTGGGCGAACTGTTTGGTCTTGACGTTCCAGTCGTTGAGGCCGTGCACGACGAAGACGCTGGCCTTCACCTTGTCGACGTCGTTGAGGTAGTTGCGGGCGTTCCAGAAGCGGCTGTAGTCGCCGCTCACCCGGTCCTGCGTCGCCGTCAGGTAGTCCATGACGGGCCCGCAGACCTTCTGCCCGTCGGCGCGGGTGAGCACGTACTTGGCCAGCACGTCCGCGTCCTCGCCCTGGAAGCCGCCCGCCGCCAGCACGCCGCCGTTGGCCCGGTAGTAGTCATACCAGGAGGAGATCGCGGCGATGGGCACGATCGTCTTCAGCCCCTTGACGCCCGTCGAGGCGACCGCGTTGGGCAGCGTGCCGTTGTAGGAGACGCCGATCATGCCCACGTTCCCGGTCGACCAGGTGGCCGAGACGGGCGCGCCCTCCGGGGTGAACCCCTTCGCGCGGCCGTTCAGCCAGTCGATCGCGGCCTTCGGGCCGGCCGTCTCGTTGCGGTCTCCGGTGGTGGGGCAGCCGGTGGCGCGGCCGCTGCCCAGGTTCTCCACCAGCGCGATCGCGTAGCCGCGGGGCAGGAAGTAGTTGTCGTAGTAGCCGTCGAACGGCTCGGCCGCCAGCTTGTTCGCGTACGAGCGCAGGGTCGGCAGCGGGTTGCCGTTCTCGTCCACGTCCACCACGTGGTTCGGCACGTCGTTGCCGCCCGCGTAGTAGGGGCTGGCCTCCATGATGACCGGGACCTTCAGCCCCTCGTCGGTCTCCTTCGGGCGCAGGATGTCCACGGCGACGCGGTCCGGCAGGCCGTCGCTGTCGCTGTCGGTCCCCGCGACCTCGACGTACACCGTCTGCTTGACGGCGTCGGCGCGGGAGAAGACGGGCTGGGTGGCGTTGTTCTCGATCTTAATAGCGTTCTCGATCTTGATCGCCGGGGCCGCAGCCGGGGCGGTCGGTGTATCCGCTGTGGCGGGCGCCGCGCCCATGGCCGCGATGAGGATCGCGGCCATGGGCATGATCATGGCCTTCCAAGGATGCATGTAGGGCTCCAGGATGAAAATCCACCGTTGATCAGGAATCTCTGCCATGATCGACCTGACGGCAAGGGCCCCCCGGTGTCCAAAGTTGGGTAAAGCTTCCCGAGCCGGTCCTCGGACCGCATCCGCAGATTCAGGTCACGGACACGAGTGATGTCGATAACGGAGCGGTTGCGACCCTGTGTGCCGGTTTTGTCCGCCCTGGTCAACCAACTATCTTCCGTGCAGGGTTGCCGTACATTTCTTCGCGCCTGCGACGAAGTTTGACGGCGGGGAAATGGAAAGGAGTCGCCTTGCTCAGCAAGCGATTCGGCAGGATGGCGGCCGGTTCGATAGCGGGTGCCATGCTGATGGCGGCCGCGGCCTGTGGCGGCAGCGGCGGCACGGGAAGCGACGCCACGTCCAGCGCGGCGCCGACCTCCGGAGCCAGTGAGGCGCCGAAGGCCGGCGCGCTCAAGGTCGGCCTCGCTTTCGACGTCGGCGGCCGTGGCGACAAGTCCTTCAATGACGCCGCCTACGCGGGCCTGGAGAAGGCCAAGACGGAGCTCAAGGCCGACATCAAGGAGCTGAGCCCCGCGGCCGACGGCTCCAACCGCGGCGAGCTGCTCCGCCAGCTGGCCGACGCGGGCTACAACCCGATCATCGGCGTCGGCTTCGCCTACGGCGACGACATCAAGAAGACGGCCGAGGAATACCCGGAGATCCAGTTCGCGGTCGTCGACTCCGCCTCGAACGCGGCCAACGTCACCGGCCTGCTGTTCGCCGAGGAGCAGGGCTCCTACCTGGCGGGCGTCGCCGCGGCGACCAAGGCCAAGAGCGGCCACGTCGGCTTCGTCGGCGGTGTCGAGAACGACCTGATCAAGAAGTTCCAGGCGGGCTTCGAGGCCGGTGTGAAGTCGGTCAAGAAGGACGCCAAGATCGACGTCAAGTACCTCAGCCCCGACGGTGACTTCAGCGGCTTCAAGGCCCCCGACAAGGGCAAGGTCGCGGCCGAGAAGATGTACCAGGACGGCGCGGAGATCGTCTACCACGCCGCCGGCGACTCCGGCCTGGGCGTGTTCCAGGCGGCGGCCGCGGCCAAGAAGAAGGCCATCGGCGTCGACTCCGACCAGCGCCAGACGGTCAAGGAGGCCAACCTGCAGTCGGTCATCATGACCTCGATGCTCAAGCGCGTGGACGTCGGCGTGTTCGAGTTCGTCAAGGCGTTCCAGGGTGGCGCCAAGGGTGGCAGCAACACCATCTACGACCTCAAGGTCGACGGCGTGGGCCTGGCCACCACCGGTGGCGAGATCGACGACATCAAGGACAAGCTGGACGCCGCCAAGCAGGACATCATCGACGGCAAAATCACGGTTCCGTCCAAGCCGTAATTGAGGTAGGAACGTTGACCGAGGGCCCGGAGTCCAGACCGACCCCGGGCCTTCGGCCTATCCGCTCTTGGAGACACCAGTGAGCGGAGCGATTGAGGAGCGGTGAGCGATCTGTGAACGCCGACACCCTCGCCGCGGTGCAACCCGCCGTCGAGCTGGAGGGCATCACCAAACGCTTCCCCGGCGTCGTCGCCAACCATGACATCCGCATCACCGTCGAACCCGGCACGGTGCACGCGATCGTGGGGGAGAACGGCGCGGGCAAGTCCACCCTGATGAAGATCCTGTACGGCATGCAGAAGCCGGACGAGGGCACGATCAAGGTGAACGGTGTGGAAGTGGCCTTCCGCACGCCGAGCGACGCCATCAACGCGGGCATCGGCATGGTCCACCAGCACTTCATGCTGGCCGACAACTTCACCGTGCTGGAGAACATCGTCCTCGGCGCCGAGCCGAAGAAGGGCGGCCGGCTCGACTCCGCCGGGGCCCGCGCGCGCATCAGCGAGCTGGCCGCCGGTCATGGCCTGCGGGTGGACCCCGACCGGCTGGTGGAAGACCTCGGCGTCGGTGACCGGCAGCGAGTGGAGATCCTCAAGGTCCTCTACCGTGGCGCGCGCATCCTGATCCTCGACGAGCCGACCGCGGTGCTCGTACCCCAGGAGGTCGACGAGCTCTTCGACAACCTGCGCGAGCTCAAGGCCGAGGGGCTGACGGTCATCTTCATCTCCCACAAGCTCGACGAGGTGCTCAGCATCGCCGACGCGATCACCGTGATCCGGCGCGGCACCACGGTCGCCAGCGTCGACCCCGGCGAGGTCACCGCGCGGCAGCTGGCCGAGCTCATGGTCGGTAGCGAGCTGCCCACGCCCGAGACGCGCGAGTCCACGGTGACCGACGAGCCGGCGCTGACGGTGTCCGGCCTGACCATGGAGGCCGACGGCTTCCGCCCGGTGCCCAAGGGCACCTCGATCCCCCTGTACGTGGAGAAACTCCGCGCGGAGGGCCGCCGGCTGCTCCTCGACGACGTGTCGTTCGAGATCCACAAGGGCGAGATCCTGGGCATCGCCGGGGTCGAGGGCAACGGCCAGTCCGAGCTGATCGAGGCCATCATGGGCATGCGGCCCGTGCACGGCGACATCTCGCTCGACGGCGCCGACATCAGCACGTGGTCCACCCTCAAACGCCGCGAGTCGGGCATCGGCTACATCCCCGAGGATCGCCACCGCCAGGGTCTGCTGCTGGAGGCCTCGCTCTGGGAGAACCGGGTGCTCGGCCACCAGACCAGGCCGCCCGCGCGCAAGGGCATCTGGGTCAACCGGCGCTCCTCCAGGGCCGACACAGAACGCATCGTCAAGGACTACGACGTCCGCACACCGAGCGTCGACACGCTGGCGCTGGCCCTGTCGGGCGGCAACCAGCAGAAGCTGATCGTCGGGCGGGAGATGAGCGGCGAGCCGAAGTTCCTCATCGCCGCCCACCCCACCCGCGGCGTCGACGTGGGCGCGCAGGCCGCGATCTGGGACCACCTGCGTAACGCCAGGGCGGCGGGCCTGGCCGTACTCCTGATCTCGGCCGACCTCGACGAGCTCATCGGCCTGTCCGACACGCTGCGGGTGATCTACGGCGGGCGGCTCGTCGCCCGCCTCGACCCGTCCGACGTCACACCCGAGCGGTTGGGCGGCTATATGACCGGCGCCATCACCAGCACTGAGGAGACGTGATGCCCGCCGGGCTCTACCGGGCGCTACTGACCGTCGCCGGCGCCGTCGCCGCCATCATCCTGGCGATCCTGATCTCCAGCGTCGCGATCATCGCGGCGGGGGCCAGCCCCGAGGCCGCGTTCGCCGCCTTCTTCGACTTCGGCGAGACCGAGCGGGCGGTGGTCAACGGCATCACGACCATGCTCAACCGGGCCGTGCCGCTGTACATCGCGGGCCTGGCCGTGGCCGTCGGCTTCCGCATGAACCTCTTCAACATCGGCGTCGAGGGCCAATATCGCATCGCGGCCATCTGCGCCGCGTACGTCGGCTCCACGTTCGTGGCGCCCGCCTGGATCCAGATCCCGGTGATCATCGTGGTGGCGATGGTCGTGGGCGGCTTCTACGCGCTGATCCCCGCCGTGATGAAGGTGACGAGGGGGGTGAACGAGGTCATCTCCACGATCATGCTCAACTACATCGCGATCAACCTGGCCGCCTTCCTCGTCCGCGGTCCCTTCACGGGGGAGCGCGCCAAGGGCGTGCTCACCACCACGACACCCGCGTTGCCCGAGTCGGCCTGGTTCCCCAACCTCAACGTCCTGTTCGAGATGTTCGGGCTGCCGGCGCCCCGTGGTGGCGGTCTGTGGGGCTTCCTCCTGGTGGCCGTCCTGCTGGGCATCGGGCTCTGGGTGCTGCTGGAGCGGACCCGGTTCGGCTTCGAGGTCAAGGCCAGCGGCCTCAACGCCTCGGCGGCGCTGGCCTCCGGCGTCAGCCCGAAGAAGATGGTCATCTCCGCGATGGTGCTCTCCGGCGCGATCGCCGGGCTGATCGGCATGCCGGAGATCCTCGGCGACAAGCACTCCTTCGGCTCCAACTTCACCCCGGGGCTGGGCTTCCTGGGCATCGCCGTGGCGCTGCTCGGCCGGAACCAACCCGGTGGCATCGCGATCGCGGCGCTGCTGTTCGGCTTCCTGGACCACGCGCAGGGCCCGCTGCAGTTCGCCAACGTGCCGCCGTCGGTCATCATGATCATGCAGGGCACGATCGTGCTGCTGGTGGTCATCGCCAACGAGATCACCAGCAGGATCGCGCTGCGGCGCGAGGAACGGCGGGCCGCTCAGCAGCTCGGCAGGAACACTCCCGTTGAGGTGACAGCATGACAAAGGTCAGCCGGTACCACTTGGCGCTCATCGGCGTGGCCGTGCTCATCCTGGTCATGTCGGTGGTCCGCGTCGTCTCCGGGCAGGACGACATCACCTCGTCCGGCACGTTCAACGCCGCCCTGATGCTGTCGGTGCCGATCGGCCTGGCCGGGCTCGGCGGCCTGTGGGCCGAGCGGGCGGGCGTGGTCAACATCGGCCTCGAAGGCATGATGGTGCTCGGCACCTGGTTCGCCGGCTGGGCCGGATACCAGTGGGGCTTCATGGCCGCGCTGGTCGCCGGGCTGATCGCGGGCGCGCTCGGCGGGCTGATCCACGCGGTCGCGACCGTGACGTTCGGCGTCGACCACATCATCAGCGGCGTCGCCATCAACCTGCTCGGCCCCGGCATCACCCGCTTCCTGTCCGAGGTCCTCTACGGCGAGGGCACCCGCGCGGCCGCGGCGGGCGCGGGCATCACCACCTCGCCGGCCATGTCGTCGGAGGCGCCCGAGCCCAGCCTGCCGCTGTTCTCGGCGGGCCCCGACTGGCTCGGCAGCCTGGAGCGCACCCACTGGTTCCTGATCTCCGACGTCGCGGGCATCCTGCGCGGGCTCACCCACGAGGTGAACGTACTGGTCATCCTGGCCGTGCTGCTGCTCCCGCTGACGTTCTTCGTGCTCTGGCGTACGGCGTTCGGCGTGCGGCTGCGCTCGGCGGGCGAGAACCCGTGGGCGGCCGAGTCGCTGGGCGTGAACGTCTATCTGATCAAGTACGTGGCCGTCGTCATCTCCGGCGCGTTCGCCGGGCTCGGCGGCGTGTTCCTGGTCTTCATCTCCACCAAGTACGTCGAGGGCCAGACAGCCGGCCGCGGGTTCATCGGCCTGGCCGCCATGATCTTCGGCAACTGGCGGCCCGGCGGGCTGGCCGCGGGCGCCTCGCTGTTCGGCTACGCCAGCGGCCTGCAACTGCGCAGCTCCGGGGCCGTCACGGCGTTCTTCCTGTTCGGTGCCATCCTGCTGCTCATCTACATCGGCACCAAGGTGCGCGCGCTGCTGTCGTCCGACCAGCCGGCGGAGATGGTCACCAGGGGCGCCAGGGAGTACAACCTGATCGCGGCGGCCGCCGCGGGCACGATCGTGCTGATCTGGCTGTGGCTGACCGTCGACAAGTTGCCGAACGAATTCGTCTTCATCACACCACACGTGCTCACGCTGCTCGTGCTCCTGGTGGCTTCGCAGCGACTGCGGATGCCCAAGGCCGACGGCGTGCGCTATCGCCGGGGGGAACAGCATTGAACGTCGACTGGGACGGCCTGCGCACGGAGGCCATCGAGGCCATGCACAACGCGTACGCGCCCTACTCCAAGTTTCCCGTCGGCGCGGCGGCGCTCGTTGACGACGGCCGCGTCATCACCGGCTGCAACGTCGAGAACGCCTCCTACGGCCTGGGCCTGTGCGCCGAGTGCGGCCTGGTCTCGGCGCTGCACTCCTCGGGCGGCGGCCGGCTGGTGGCCTTCACCTGCGTGGACGGCCACGGGGAGCTGCTGATGCCGTGCGGGCGCTGCCGGCAGCTGCTCTTCGAGTTCGGCGGCGAGGAGCTGCTGGTCGAGACCGTGGACGGGCCGAAGCGGATGGCCGAGATCCTGCCCTACGCCTTCGGCCCGGACGATCTGTCCAGGTCCGCCTGATGTCCATGGACGTCATCGAAGTCATCGTCGCCAAGCGGGACGGTGGCGAGCTGACGGCCGCCCAGATCGACTGGGTGATCGACGCCTACACGCGCGGCGAGGTGGCCGACGAGCAGATGTCCGCGCTGGCCATGGCCATCCTGCTGAACGGCATGAACCGGCGCGAGATCGCCGGCTGGACGCAGGCGATGATCCGCTCGGGCGAGCGGATGGACTGGTCCGCGCTGGACCGGCCCACCGCCGACAAGCACTCCACCGGCGGCGTCGGCGACAAGATCACGCTGCCGCTCGCCCCGCTGGTGGCCGCCTGCGGCGCCTATGTCCCGCAGCTCTCGGGCCGCGGCCTCGGCCACACGGGCGGCACGCTGGACAAACTGGAGTCGATCCCCGGCTGGCGGGCCTCGCTGTCCAACGACGAGATGCTCTCGGTGCTCCGTTCGGCGGGCGCGGTCGTCTGCGCCGCCGGCTCGGGCCTCGCCCCGGCCGACAAGAAGCTGTACGCCCTGCGCGACGTCACGGGCACCGTCGAGTCGATCCCGCTCATCGCGTCGTCGATCATGTCGAAGAAGATCGCCGAGGGCACCGGGTCGCTGGTGCTCGACGTCAAGGTGGGCTCGGGCGCGTTCATGAAGACGCCGGAGCGGGCCCGCGAGCTGGCCGAGACGATGGTCGCGCTGGGCACCGACGCGGGCGTGCGCACGGTCGCCCTGCTCACCGCCATGGACCGCCCCCTGGGCCGCGCCGTGGGCAACGCCCTGGAGGTCGAGGAGTCGGTCGAGGTCCTCGCGGGCGGGGGGCCGCCGGACGTCGTGGAGCTGACCGTACGGCTGGCGCGGGAGATGCTGGAGGCGGCCGGGATCTCCGGTCCTGACCCGGCGCGGGCGCTGGCGGACGGCTCGGCCATGGACGCCTGGCGCCGGATGATCACCGCCCAGGGCGGCGACCCGGACGCGATCCTGCCCAGGGCGGCGGAGACCATGGTGGTCGAGGCGCCTGCCTCGGGGGTCCTATCACGCCTGGACGCCTATGCCGTCGGGCTGGCGGCCTGGCGGTTGGGGGCGGGGCGGGCTCGTAAGGAGGATCCGGTGTCGTTCGGGGCGGGCATCGTGCTGCATGCCAAGCCGGGCGACCTCGTACGTGAGGGGCAGCCTCTGATGACGCTGCACGCGGACGAGACGGGTCGCTTCGAGCGGGCCTTGGCGGCACTGCAGGGCGGCTACGAGGTCGGGACGGGGAGCGCCGAGGTGCTGCCTCTGGTGCTGGACCGGATCACGGCCTAGTACACGGGCGCCGGCGGCTTCGGGCGTCGGTGCTTTGTGCCGCAGCTTCAGCGTACGAGGACGGGCGCGTCGGCGAAGATGTCGGCGAGGACGGCGCGCTGCGTCGGCAGGGCCTCCTTGTGGCGCGCTCTCCCCGCCTCGGTGATGCAGACGAAGACGCCACGGCGGTCCTGGTCGCATACCCCGCGCGAGACCAGCTGAGCCTTCTCCAGCCGCGCCACGACCCTGGACAGCGCGCTCTGGCTCAGGTGAACCTCGTCACAGAGCTCCTGGATCCGCAGCTTCTTGTCGTGATGGACGATCCGGTCCAGCACCTCGAACTCGCTCGGCCCCAGGCCGTGCTTGTCACCCAGCTCGCGTTCCAGCGAGCACATCGCCTTGGCGTGCTTCGCCAGGACGTAGTGCCAGGTCCCGACCACGAACTCCTCGTCCATGTCGCGGAGGTTACCACTTCGCTAAAACTGATGCAACGGAATTAAATGCGTTTGCATTAGATGCGGATGCATGTAGTGTACTGACCCATGTCCTCTCACTCATCCCGTTGGGGCGCGCTCGCCGTGCTCTGTGCAGTGATCTTCCTTGACGCCCTTGACGTGTCGATGGTCGGCGTGGCGCTGCCCGCCATCCAGCACGACCTGGGCCTTTCTACCTCTTCTCTGCAGTGGGTTGTCAGCGGCTACGTGCTCGGTTATGGCGGTCTTCTGTTGCTGGGCGGCAGGACCGCCGACTTGCTCGGGCGACGCAGGGTGTTCCTGGTCGCGCTGGGTGTCTTCGCCGTCGCGTCGTTGCTCGGTGGTCTGGTGGACGACGGCGCTCTGCTGATCGCGGCCAGGTTCATCAAGGGAGTGGGCGCCGCCTTCACCGCGCCGGCCGCCCTTTCGATCATCACCACCACGTTTCCCGAGGGGCCTGAGCGCAACAAGGCGCTCAGCATCTTCACCGCGTGTGGCGCCAGTGGTTACTCACTCGGGCTGGTGCTGTCCGGCCTGCTGACGGAGATCGGCTGGCGGTGGACGCTGCTGATGCCGGTGCCGGTCGCGATCATCGCGCTGATCGCCGCGCTCAGGGTGCTGCCGCGCGGCGAAGAGGAGCGGGCCGAAGGCGGCCACGACCTGATCGGCGCCGTGCTGATCACCGCCTCGATGCTGCTGCTCGTCTTCACCGTCGTCCAGGCGCCCGAGGCCGGCTGGACCTCGCTGCGCACGATCGGCTCGCTGGTCGCCGTCGCCGCGCTGCTCGGCCTGTTCGTCCTCGCCGAACTGCGGATGAGGCACCCGCTGGTCCGGCTGGGCATCCTGCGCTCCGGCTCGCTCGTCCGGGCGAACCTGGGGCTGCTCATCCTGATGGGCTCCTACGTGGCCTTCCAGTTCGTGGCCATGCAGTACTTCCAGAACCTGCTCGGCTGGTCGGCCCTCGGCACCGCGCTGGCGTTCCTGCCCGCCGGGGTGCTCGTCGCGATCACCTCGACCAAGATGGGCGACTTCGCCGACAGGTTCGGCACTACCAAGCTGACCATCATCGGCGCGGCGGCGCTGGCCGGTGGCTACGCGATGTTCCTGGGCATCGACGAGCACCCCAGCCTGGGCGGTCTGGTCATTCCCGGCATGCTGCTGCTGGGAATCGCGTTCGCGCTGTCCTTCGCGCCGCTGAACATCCAGGCCACGAACGGCGTGCACGACGACGAGCAGGGGCTGGCCTCCGGGCTGCTCAACACCTCCGGCCAGGTGGGCGGCGCGATCGTGCTCGCCGTGGTCTCGGCGGTGCTCACCTCCAACGGCACCACTCTGTCGATCGAGTCGCTCCGCTCGGCGATCGTGGTGTCGCTGGTGCTGGCGCTGGTCGGGGTGGCGATCTCGGCCACCGGGCTGCGCGTGCGCAAGCCGGTGGCGGCCCCGCAGGAAGAGGCGAAGGTGTACGAGACGGTCTGACTTAGGCGTCCGATTCGTTGAGAAGGCCCCGCGTACCGCGCGGGGCCTTCTCGCTCTTTGTGCTCCCCACGCGTCGGCTATGGGTGGCCCATGTTCGTGCCACTCGCGCGCCGCGCCGCTTGTGATCCTCTGAACTGGGGAATCAATCTGCTATGCGCCCGCCACCCGCGCTCGGGCATCCGTCGCGACGCCGCCCGGCCCACGCCGCCGCTCTGGCCTGTCTCCTCGTACTGACCGCGTGCGGTACGGCCTCGCCAGGCGGCACTGGGAGCGGCGCGACCACGAGCGCGTCAGCCGAGCCCACCGCCCCACCGAGGGTCGCTACCCCATCGACGTCACGCGGTCGGACGTCCACGTCCACGTCCACCTCCTCGTCCTCCATCTCTGTCGACACGGGCACGCGGAAGGCGGCGCCGACGAGCACGGTCGAGGTGGATGTACAGCACAACATCGGCGACCCGGCGGTCGTGCAGAACGTCCGCTACGCCGCCCACGACACCTACGACCGCGTGGTGATCGACATCAAGGGCTCCATGCCCGGCTACAACGTCAAATGGGTAGACAAACTGCTGCAGGACGGCTCGGGCGAGGAGTTCGACCTGCCCGGTGGCGCGTACCTCCAGCTGATCCTCGCGCCCGCCGACGCCCACGACGCCAAGGGCAGGCCCACCTGGAAGGGCGGGCCCATCTTCCCGGCCAACCTCGGCAACGTGACGCATGTGGTCAAGACCGGCGACTTCGAGGGCCGCGTCGGTGTCGGCCTCGTGCTCAACCATCAGGCGGCGTTCGAGCTGAAGGAGCAGTCCGATCCCGACCGGCTGGTCATCGACGTGGCACACTGACCTGGTGGTTAGAAAGATCGAAGCGGCTACCCGCATCCCGGTGCCCGGCGGCAAGCTCATCGACGAGCACGTAGGCCGCGTCAACAGCGGCGACGAGGCGATCTCCATCGCCCACATGGTCGCCCCGCCCGGCTGGGACGAGCCCGCACAAACGCCCTCGTTCACCGAATACACCGTCGTCCTGCGCGGCACGCTCCTGGTGGAACATGCCGACGGCACGACCGAGGTCACGGCGGGCCAGTCCATCGTCACGGACCCGGGCGAGAAGATCCGCTACAGCACCGGCCCGGACGGCGCCGAGTACATCGCCGTCTGCCTGCCCGCCTTCTCCCCGGACGGGGCCAACCGCGCCGAGGATTGACGGTTTCCGTATTCCCAGGCACTGGAAGTCGTCCTCCACGCCATATCTGACCGCCTCCCAGAGGAGCGCGTGGCAAGCGTTGATCAAGAGGGATGTAAGCCGATGCCTCTATTAATGGGCTGAAAGAACGCAATACGGGAGGCACCGGCCGCCGGGGCGCCCAAGTGATCTGGAGGCTCCGCCATGACACGTCCGACCGCCGCTCGCGCGTACGTGCTCGGCTTAGCCATCGCCGCTGTGCTGCTCGCCGGATGTAGACCCCAGGCGGAAACGGCCAGAAGCGGCGGAACCAAGACGGCGAGCGGCTGCTCGCTCACCGTGGAAGAGCTCTCCAAAGCCACGGGGCTGAGCTGGGAGCTGAAGGAGAAGAGGGACGACCACCCGCTGGAGACCCTCGAATCGGTCAAGGCGAGCGTGTGTCTCTACACGGCGGCGGACGCTCCGCAGGCGGGGTCGGATCCGCTGGTGCTGAGGACCGACACCGTCGGCGGGAAGGACGTCGCCGCCGTTCGCCAGGAATTCACCGAGTCGTGCACCGGGTACGACGGCAAGGTGCGCGAATCGTCGGCCGCTGACGGCGCGATCGTGTGCGACCGTGACGGCGCCGTGGCGGAGGGACTGGTGGAGAGCGTTGACCGGCTGGTGAGCGTCTATTTCGTGAACGCCGACAAGACCACCGCCATCAAGCTCACCAAGAAGTTCGACGCGATCCTCAAAGCCGTGGGGTGAGCGGCGACACGGGCCGATGTCGGCCCAGTTGGAGCCGGGAGTTCGTCGGCGGAAGACGCATATCATGGGCGGATGAGGCCCACGCTTGACGAGATCCAACGGGCGCCCAAGGTGCTGCTGCATGACCACCTCGACGGCGGCCTGCGGGCCGAGACCATCGTCGGGCTGGCTCGCGACTCCGGCTACGGCGAACTGCCCACGACCGACGCCGACAACCTTCGCGAGTGGTTCGAGGAGGCGGCCGATTCAGGCTCGCTCGAACGCTACCTGGAGACCTTCCAGCACACCGTCGGCGTCATGCAGACGCGCGAGGCACTGACCCGCGTCGCCGCCGAGTGCGCGGAGGATCTGGCGGCCGACGGGGTCGTCTACGCCGAGGTGCGCTTCGCGCCCGAGCAGCACACCACCACGGGGCTCAGCCTCGATCAGGTGGTCGAGGCGGTGCTGGACGGGTTCCGGCAGGGCTCCGAGGGGCGCGGGATCAAGGTCGGCACGCTGCTGACCGCGATGCGGCATCAGGCGCGGTCGATGGAGATCGCCGAGCTGGCCGTACGTTATCGGGACGGCGGGGTGGTGGGGTTCGACATCGCCGGGGCCGAGGCCGGCTACCCGCCCACCAGGCACCTCGACGCGTTCGAATACCTGCAGCGGGAGAACGCGCACTTCACCATCCACGCGGGCGAGGGCTTCGGGCTGCCGTCGATCTGGCAGGCCATCCAGTGGTGCGGCGCCGATCGGCTCGGCCACGGGGTGCGGATCATCGACGACATCTCGGTGTCGGAGGACGGCTCGGCCAAGCTGGGCCGACTGGCCGCCTACGTCCGCGACAAGCGCATCCCCCTGGAGATGTGCCCCACCTCCAACCTGCAGACCGGAGCCGCCGACTCCATCGCCGACCACCCGATCGGGCTGCTGCGCCGCCTGCATTTCAGGGTGACGGTCAACACCGACAACCGGCTGATGAGCCGCACCAACGTGTCGCTGGAGTTCGACAAGCTGGTGGAGGCGTTCGGCTACGGCTGGGATGATCTGCAGTGGTTCACGGTCAATGCGATGAAGTCGGCGTTCATCCCGTTCGATGAGCGGCTGGCCCTGATCAACGGTGTGATCAAGCCCGGATTCGCGCGGATGAAGTGGCAGCCGTGAAAGAGACCTACCGGTCCAAGACCGCCTTCGTGCTCGGCTGGGTGTGGCTGGCGTTCGTCGCCTTCAACATCTGGGATCTGACCGCCCGCTACAACGGCAAGCCCTCGCTGGTGGCGGGCGCCGTGCTGGGAGCGCTCACCGCCGTGGTCTACCTGGTCGCGCTCCGCCCCGCGACCGTGGTGACCGAGGAGGGGCTGGTGGGGCGCAACCCGCTCCGCTCGACGTTCGTGCCGTGGGCGTCGGTGAACGACGTGGTGGTCTCCCACACCATCAACGTCCGCTACGGCGCCGAGCAGGTGTTGCGGCTGTGGACGCCGATGAGCACGGCGCGCGAGCGGGCCAGGGCGCAGCGCCGGGCCACGCCGAGGCAGGAACGCGGTCGCTTCAAGACCGAGCCCACGCTGAGCAAGGCGGAGCAGGCGGCCGCGGAGGCGTTCGCCGGGAAGACGCACGCCGACTGGGTGGGGCAGCAGATCACCGAACGGGCGGAGTCGGCCAGGCGCCGCGATGCGGAGGCCCCGCCCGCGCGCGCCAGCTGGGCGATCGACTCGTTCGCGGTGCTGGCCGCGGCGATCGCGCTCGTGGTGATGGCGGTCGTGATCGGCTAACGGTGGTGATCGGCTGTCCCGCCGAGCCATGGTCGTGATGGGCTGACTGGCCGAGGTTGTTGACCCTGACACCGTGTCAGGCCCTACACCTGGAGGGGTCATGTTCAGTATCGGAGACTTCGCCAGGCTCGGGCTCGTGTCCGTGCGCATGCTGCGCCACTACGACGCGATCGGGCTGCTGCGCCCCGCGCACGTGGACCCGGCCACCGGCTATCGCTCATACCAGGCGGCGCAGCTGTCCAGGCTCAACCGCATCGTCGCGATCAAGGACCTCGGCTTCACGCTGGAGCAGGTCAGGGCGATCCTCGACGACAAGGTCAGCACGGAAGAGCTGCACGGCATGGTACGCCTGCGCCGCGCCCAGCTGGAGGCGCGGATCAGCGCCGACCTGGCCAGGCTGCGCGGCGTCGAGGCGAGGCTCCGGACCATCGAGACGGAGGGGCACATGCAGACGGACGAGGTCGTGCTCAAGGAGGTCGCCGCGACCAGGGTCGCCGAACTCAGCGCGCGGGCCGCCAGCTACGAGGGCGAGGACATCGGGCCGGTCATCAAGCCGCTGTTCGTCGAGCTCTGCGGGCGGCTGGAGTCGGCGCGGGTGACCATAGCGGGGCCCGGCATCGCGTACTACATCCCCGAAGACGACGGCGCCGTGATGGTGCACGTCGCGTTCCCCTTCACGGCGGAAGAGAAGGACGAGTACGACGTCCAGTTCGTCACTCTGCCGCGCATCGAGACGGCGGCGACGATCATCCATCATGGCCCGATGGAGGAGGTGGGCCCGACGTTCCAGGCGCTGGCGCACTGGATCGAGGCGAACGGCTACCGGTCCAGCGGCCTGGCCAGGGAGATCTCCCTGCACTGCCCGGACGACCTGGCCGAATGGGTGACGGAGCTCCAGATCGAGGTGACCCCGGTCTAGTGGAGGAGCTGGAGCGGCACCGTGCCGAGCTGACCGGTTACTGCTACCGGATGCTGGGCTCCGGGTTCGAGGCCGAGGACGCGGTGCAGGAGACGCTGGTCAAGGCATGGCGCGGCCTCGACCGCTACGACCCTGACCGGGCGCCGCTCCGCTCGTGGCTGTTCCACATCGCCACCAACGTCTGCCTCGACATGCTGCGGGGCGCTCAGCGGCGGGCGCGGGCCATGGACCTCGGCCCCGCCGGGTCACCGGGCCCCGACCTCGGCCCGCCGCTGCCCGGCCAGGCCTGGATCACGCCGATTCCCGACCGCCGGGTGCTCCCCTCCGATCCGGCCGAGCTCGCCGTCGAGAGGGAGACGGTACGCCTGGCGTTCGTGGCCGCGCTGCAGCACCTCCCACCACGGCAGCGGGCGGTGCTGATCCTGCGCGACGTGCTGCGCTGGAGCGCGGCCGAGGTGGCGGAGCTGCTGGAGGGCAGCGTCGCCTCGGTCAACAGCGCTCTGCAGCGGGCCAGGGCGACGCTTTCCGAGGTGCCCGCCCGCGATGGTCTTTCCGAGGTGCCCGCCCGCGATGGTCTTTCCGGGGTGCCCGGCCACGGTGGCGAGGTGGACCGGCGGTTGCTGGAGCGGTATGTGGACGCGTTCGAGTGGTATGACGTGTCGGGGCTGGTCGCGCTGTTGCACGAGGACGCGACGATGTCGATGCCGCCGTTCGCGTGGTGGCTGCGGGGCAGAGAGGATATCCGCAAGGCCATGCTCGCGGCGGACGCGCCCTGCGGCGGCTCCCGCCTGGTCCCGGCGGGCACGGCCAACGGCTCCCCGGCGTTCGGGCAGTACCTGGGGGGCGAGCCGTTCGCGCTGCTGGTCGTCGAGGTCTCGGGAGACCGGGTCAGCGGGACGACCACGTATCTGGACCCGCGGTTGTTCCCGCTCTTCGGCCTGCCGATGAGTTTCGCGGGCCCGCCTCGTATAGGTGAGTGAAGGAGGGCAAACAATGCCGAACATCATTGACCATCCCGACCGCCCCTACGTGGGGGTCCGCGGGACCATCAGCATGACCACCTTCGGCCTGGTGGCCGACCGCATCGGTGAGCTGATCGGCTGGCTGGCCGAGCGAGGGGTGGCACCCGCAGGGGCGCCGTTCCTCAGGTACCTCGCCATCGACATGCCGGCCGACCGGCTGGAAGTCGAGGCGGGCGTGCCGGTCGCGGCCCCGGTGACCGTCGAAAGGGACATCTTCGCCGCCCACCTGCCGGCCGGGCGCTACGCGACGGTACGCCACCACGGCCACCCCGACCAGCTCAGGGGGGTCATCGAGAACCTCCTGACCTGGGGCACCGAGCAGGGCCTCAAGTGGGACATGACGCGCGACGGCGACACCGAGCTGTGGGGCTGCCGCCTGGAGCTCTACCAGACGGATCCCCGCGTCGAGCCCGACCTCAACAACTGGGACACCGACCTGGAGTTCCGCCTGGCCTGACCCTTCGGCGCCCGCCCCCCTGCGGCGCCCGAGGGGGCGGGCGCCGGATAGGGCGGTGCCTGGAGGGGGCGGTGCCTAGAGGCCGAGTGCGGTGCCGACGTCCGCTTTCAGGGCGTCGAGCTCCCGTACGGCCAGCGCTCGGGCATCCGCCACCGGACCGGTCACCGGAACGACCACCTCCAGGTAGCACTTGAGCTTGGGCTCGGTCCCCGAAGGCCGGACCACCACCCGGGCGTCTCCGGACAGCGCGTACCGCAGCCCGTCGGTCGGCGGTAGCCCGCCGTCACCCAGGCTCAGGTCGTCAGCCCGTTCGACCGCCCGGCCGCCCAGCGCGGCCGGGGGGTCGGCGCGCAGCCGGGCCATCGCGCCGGCGATGAGCGACAGGTCCTCGACCCGGACGGACAGCTGCGCGGTGGCGTGCAGCCCGTAGCGCCGGGCCTGGTCGTCGAGCAGGTCGAGCAGCGTCCGGCCGGCACGCTTGGCCGCCGCGGCCATGCCGGCCACGGTCAGGGCGGCGCCGATGCCGTCCTTGTCGTGTACGGGCAGCCCGGCGTCGGAGCCGACGCTGTAGCCGATCGCCTCCTCGTAGCCGAAGACCAGCCCGGGACCCGCCTTGATGATCCACTTGAAGCCGGTCAGCGTCTCCCCGTAGCGGACGCTATGAGCGGCGGCGATCTTGCTCACCAGCGTCGAGGAGACGATCGTGGTGGCCACCAGGCGATCGCCGGACGTGTGCGTGATCACGTGCTCGGCCAGCAGGCCGCCCACCTCGTCGCCGGTCAGCATGCGCCAGGAGCCGTCGCCCAGCGGCACGGCCACGGCGCATCGGTCGGCGTCGGGGTCGTTCGCCAGGACGAGATCGGCGTTGATCTTCTTGGCCAGCGCCACAGCCAGGTCGATCGCGCCGGGTTCCTCCGGGTTGGGGAACGCCACCGTCGGGAAGGCGGGGTCGGGGTTGCGCTGCTCCTCGACCGCCATCGGGGTCTCGAACCCGGCGGCCAGGAACGCCCCGGTCAGCGTGCCCGACCCGACGCCGTGCAGCGGCGTGTAGGCGATCCGCAGCTCGCGGGCGTCGCCGAGCGGCAGCGCGGTCACCGCGTCGATGTAGTCGTCGATGATGCTCTCGCCCAGCTCGGTCAGCGTGCCGGGCGCGTCGATCGGCAACTGGTCGACGCGGCCCACCGCCTCGATGGCGGCGGAGATCTCGGCGTCGATCGGCGGCACGATCTGGGAGCCGTCGCCCCAGTAGACCTTGTAGCCGTTGTCGCGGGGCGGGTTGTGGCTGGCGGTGACCATCACACCGGCGTCGGCGCCGAGGTGGCGTACGGCGAAGGCGAGGATGGGAGTCGGCAGCGGGCAGGGCAGCAGTGAGGCGTGCAGTCCGGCGCCGGTCAGCACGGCCGCGGTGTCGCGGGCGAACACGTCGGACTTGTGGCGGGCGTCGTAGCCGATGACGACGTGCCTGCCGGGGCCGAGCACCTGGGCCAGACCGGCCGCGGCCCGCATGACGGTCACCCGGTTCATCCGGTTGGGGCCCGCGCCCAGCTCACCGCGCAGACCGGCCGTACCGAACTCGAGCCCGGCACCGAAGCGGTCGCGCAGCGCCTCGATATCGCCGGAGTCGAGCAGGGCGGACAGCTCGGCCCGGGTCTCAGGATCAGGATCCTGCGCCAGCCAGAGACGCGCCGCCGGGACCAGGTCGGCGGCTGCGCGAGCGTCGGCGGACACGGGGGCGTCTGCGGTCGGTTCGGCGGTCGCGGAGGCGTCGCCGGCAGGCTCGCCGGCCGCGGGGGACGAGGGTGCCGGGTCGTCGGTCACAGACGGTCCACGATCTTGGCCAGCAGGGTGCCCATGCGGGCGGCCGTCGCGCGGCCGACCTGGAGGACCTCCTCGTGGTTGAGCGGCTCGTCCGCCAGCCCCGCCCCCGGGTTGGTGACCAGGGAGACGCCCAGCACCTCGAGACCGGCCTCGCGGGCCGCGATGGCCTCCAGGACGGTGGACATGCCGATCATGTCGCCGCCCAGCGTGCGCAGCATGCGGATCTCGGCGGGCGTCTCGTAGGTGGGGCCGCGGAAGGCCACATAGACGCCCTCGGCGATGGTCGGGTCCACCTCCTGCACGAGCGCGCGCAGCCGCCGCGAGTAGACCTCGGTGAGGTCGATGAACGTGGTGCCGGTGATCGGGTTGGCCCCGGTCATGTTGATGTGGTCGCTGATCAGCACCGGGTCGCCGACCTGCTGCGTCTCGGGGCGCAGCCCGCCGGCCGCGTTGGTCAGCACGATCGTGCCGACCCCCGCGGCGGCCGCGGTGCGTACGCCGTGAACGACGGAGTCGACGCCCCGCCCCTCGTAGAGGTGGCTCCGACCGAGGAAGACGAGCGCGTGCCGCCCACCGGGGGTGCGCAGGACGCGGATCTTGCCGCCGTGCCCGGCCACGGCCGGAGCGGAGAAGCCGGGCAGGTCGGTGAAGGGGATCTCCGTGACCGTCTCGCCGATCGCGTCCGCGGCCGGCACCCAGCCGGACCCCATGACGAGGGCGACGTCGAAGGTGTCGAGGCCGCAGGCGCTCTTCAGCGCCTCGGCGGCGGCTCTGGCCAGGGAGTAGGGGTCGT
This sequence comes from Nonomuraea sp. NPDC049129, assembly GCF_040648495.1. Lineage (NCBI taxonomy): Bacteria > Bacillati > Actinomycetota > Actinomycetes > Streptosporangiales > Streptosporangiaceae > Nonomuraea > Nonomuraea sp. NPDC049129. The sequence continues at coordinate 241,400 of NZ_JBEZDU010000007.1, forward strand.
TGCTCACGTCAGTAGTTTAGGAGGAGCCTGTCGAGCACCCGTACCCCGAACTGGAGCGCGTCCACCGGCACCCGCTCGTCCACGCCGTGGAACATCGACGCGAAGTCCATGTCCCCGGGCAGTCGCAGCGGCACGAACCCGAACCCGCGTACGCCCAGGTCGGCGAAGAAGGTCTTGTTGTCGGTGCCGCCGGACATGCAGTACGGCACGGCCCGCGCCGTGGGGTCCTCGGCCTTCAGCGCCGCGATCATCGACTCGACCAGGGCGCCGTCGAACGTGGTCTCCAGCGCGATGTCGTGGTGCACGAACTCGCGGCGGACGTTCGACCCGATCAGCGAGTCGATCGTCTTGAAGAACTCGTCCTCGTGGCCGGGCAGGAAGCGGCCGTCGATCACGGCGGTGGCCTGGCCGGGGATGACGTTCGACTTGTAGCCGGCGTTGAGCTGGGTCGGGTTGGCGGTGTGGCTCAGCGTCGCGCCGACGAAGCGGACCAGCGGCCCGATCTTGTCCAGGATGGGCGCCGGGTCGTCCTCGTCGAAGGGCAGGCCGAACGCGTCCGCGACCTCGGTGAGGAACTGGCGGACCGTCGGGGTGAGGGTGATCGGCCACTCGTGGGCGCCGACCCTGGCCACGGCCTTGGCCACCTCGGTGACCGCGTTGTCGGTGTTGAGCATCGAGCCGTGCCCGGCGGTGCCGTCGGCGATGAGCTTCATCCAGCCGAGACCCTTCTGCGCGGTCTCGATCAGGTAGAGCCGCAGGGACGGGTCCACCTCCAGGGAGTAGCCGCCGACCTCGCTGATCGCCTCGGTGACGCCCTCGAACAGCTCCGGGTGGTGCGCGGTGAGGTGCTTGGCGCCGTAGTTGCCGCCCGCCTCCTCGTCGGCGACCCAGGCGAAGACGAGGTCGCGGCGCGGCTTGCGGCCCTCGCGGGTGAGCTGGCGGAGTACGGCCAGCATCATCGCGTCCATGTCCTTCATGTCGACCGCGCCCCGGCCCCAGATGTAGCCGTCGCGTACCTCGCCGCCGAACGGGTCGACGGACCAGTCGGCCGCGTTGGCGGGCACCACGTCCAGGTGGCCGTGGACCAGGAGCGCGGGCAGCGACGGGTCGGTGCCTTCGACGCGGGTGATGACGTTGCCCCGGCCCGGCTCGCTCTCGATGTAGGTGGCCTCGATGCCGACCTCGTCCAGCCTGGCCATGACGGCCTCGGCGGCGGCCCGCTCGCCGGGGCCGGTGCCGTCCCCGTAGTTGCTGCTGTCGACGCGGATGAGTTCGGCGCAGAGTTCGGCGACTTCGTTCTCGGCGGGCGTCATGGTGTCCTCTCCAGGGTGAGCAGGCCGGACTTGTGGAGGTGACCGCGTTTGTAGGCGCGGGTGATGAGGGTGACGTCCATGTCGGTGACCTCGTCGAGCGGGCCGACGACACCCGTCAGGAAACGGTAGAGATCGGCCTCATGGGCCACCGCGACCTGGACGATCAGGGAATGGGTGCCCGAGGTGGCCGCGCAGTAACGCACGCTGGGGTGCGCGGCGAGCCGCTGGCCGACCAGGTCGAGCCCGTGCGGCCGTACCTTGAGCCAGAGCTTGCCCTCCACCTCCAGGCCGAGCAGCGCGGGCTCGACCTCGGCCCGCAGCAGCAGGAGCCGCCGTTCGAGCAGCGAGGACACCCGCCTGCGGGCGGTCGGCACCGAGATGTCGAGCCGCTCGGCGATCGCCGTGAACGCGATCCTGCCGTCACCGGCCAGCAGTTCGGCGATCTCCTGCTCCAGAGGCGAAAGACCGTCCTCGTCGGGAAGGACTTCGAGGACCGGGGGCGGACGCAGCTGGGCTGCCTCCTGCTCGCTGAGGTAGGGCGCGTGCCACTCGGCGACCGTCCTGAAGGTGTGCAGGACGACCTGCGTCTGCGTCTGCAGCACCCCGTCGATCTCACTGATCTCCGCGGTGAGGATGTCGTGCAGCTCCTCCCGTGACCGGGCGACCAGCTCGCAGGCGAGGTCGGCCGCCCCGGTCAGCGAGTAGACCGAGCGCGTGTCGGGCCGGTCGGCCAGCGCCTTGGCGACCTGCGCCGCCGTACCCGGACGGACCTGGACATGCAGGTGCACGGGCCGGCCGTGGCCCGAACGCAGGTCGTCATAGATCGCGGTGACGCGCACCATGCCGTCGGCGATCAGCCGCTGTAACCGGCGCGCGACCGTGCGTTCGTGCTCGCCGACGGCCCTGCCGATCTCGCCCCACGACGCGCGGGGGCCGATCTGGAGAGCGGCGACCAGGCGCCGGTCGAGAACATCCACGGGGAGCCGTCTCTATGTCGGGTTTGTAAATATGTTGCCAGGCATTTGACTGTTTCGGTCGCCCGAATGCACAGTAGGCCATCATCGCAGTTGTCAGCAAAGGAGCCCCCCGTGGCGACCTCCCCCGTGGCGCCATCGCCACTCGGCATCCCCAAAAGCCGTGTCCGACAGCTCATGGCGGCCAGCATCGGCAACGTCGTCGAGTGGTTCGACTGGTACACCTACAGCTTCCTGACCGTCTACTTCGCCGAGCAGATCTTCCCCAAGTCCGGCACGAACAGTCTGGTCCCGGTGCTGAGCGCCTTCGCGGTGTTCGCGGTCGGCTTCTTCATGCGCCCGCTGGGCGGCCTGCTGGTGGGCGCGTTCGCCGACCGGTTCGGCCGCAAGTCTGCGATGACCTTCACGATCATCCTGATGGGTGGCGGCTCGCTGCTGCTGGCGATCACGCCGACGTACGAGGCGGCGGGTGTGCTCGCGCCGATCATCCTGACGCTGGCGCGGCTGATCCAGGGCCTCTCGGTCGGCGGTGAGTTCGCCGCGGCGACCACGTTCCTGGTCGAGTCGGCCCCTCCCGGGCGTCGCGGGCTGTTCTCGAGCTTCCAGTACGTCAGCACCACCATCGGCCAGCTCTTCGCCTCCGGCCTGGCCGCCCTGCTGGCCGCCAACCTCGCCGAAGCCGACATGAGCTCGTACGGCTGGCGCATCCCGTTCGTGGTGGGCGCGGTGATCAGCCTCGTGGGCCTGTGGATCCGCAAGGGCGCCGAGGAGACCAGCGCGGTCGTCAGCGAGATCCAGGAGGGCAAGACCGAGCGTCCGGGCCTGTTCGAGTTCCTGGTCCGCTACCCGACCAAGGCCGCCTTGATCGTCGGCATCACCGTGGCGGGCACGGTCGCCTACTACACCTGGACGACCTTCCTGCCGACCTACGCCCAGCAGAACGTGGGCTTCGACAAGGGTCAGTCGCTCACGGTCAGCACGATCGCGCTGGTCTTCTTCATGGTCCTGCAGCCGCTGCTCGGCATGCTGTCGGACCGGGTCGGGCGCCGGCCCATGCTGATCACCTTCGGCCTGGCGTTCACGATCCTGCCGGTGCCGCTGCTCGGCATGCTGACGAACTCCTTCTCCAGCCTGCTGTTCATCCAGTGCCTCGGCATGATCTTCCTCGGCTGCTTCACCTCGGTCTCGGCCGCGGTCAACTCCGAGTTGTTCCCGACCCGGGTGCGGGCGGCGGGGGCGGGCTTCCCGTACTCGCTGACCGTCGCCATCTTCGGCGGCACCGCGCCACTCATCGGCACGGCGCTGAAGGACGCGGGCAACGCGGGACTCTTCCCGTGGTACATGTCGGCGCTCGCCCTGGTCTCCACACTGGTGTACGTCTTCGCGTTGAAGGAGACCAAGGACCAGCCGCTCAGCTAGTCGCCGATCGATTTGCAGGGGCGTCCCCGCAGCTCCTTGACGTAGTCGTCGGGGGCGCCCGCCCGCTCGGCGGCGTCGGCCAGGATGCCCAGGTAGCGGGCGGAGGGCAGGCCGCCCTCATAGCCGTCGAGCACGTAGAACCAGGCCACCTGCTCGCCGTCGAGCGTCTGCACCCGCAGCCGCACCTTGTGGTAGAGGCCGCGGACCGCGCCCTCCCACTGGTCGAGGGAGTTGGCGTCCAACTCGGGCACGTCGTAGAGGACCACGAAGACGTGCTCGTCGGGGTCTTCGACGATGGTGGAGAGCGCGCCCTCCCAGCCGAAGTATTCGCCGCCGAACGTCAGGCGCCAACCCTGCAGCCAGCCCACGCCCCGGATCGGGGAATGAGGGGCACGCATGGCCATCTGCTCGGGGTCCATGTTGCTGCCGTAGGCCGCGTATACAGGCACAGCTGATAAGAGTAGCGCGCGACCGGCCGCCCCGTTCGTCGTCAGCGCGCGCCATGCGGGACAATAGGCACGTGACGAGGATCGTGATCATCGGTGGCGGACCAGGCGGCTACGAGGCGGCTCTGGTGGCGGCGCAGCTAGGCGCGCAGGTCACCATGGTCGAACAGGACGGGCCTGGCGGCGCCTGCGTGCTGACCGACTGCGTGCCGTCCAAGACGCTCATCGCCACCTCCGTGCGTAAACAGGCCCTCCTCGACGCGCCCTCGCTGGGCGTCGGATTCACCGGCGGGCTCGATGGCGACGTCGGCGTGGCGAGCGTCGATCTGCCGCTGGTCAACAAGCGGGTCAAGGAGCTGGCGCAGGCCCAGTCGGCCGACATCGAGACCCGGGTCGCCGCAGAGGGCGTCGAGATCATCAAGGCCCGCGGGCGGCTGGTCGACCCGCAACTGGTCAAGGCGGGCGACCGCGCGATCAAGGCCGATGTGGTCATCGTGGCGACCGGCGCGACGCCGCGCATCCTGCCGGGGGCCGAGCCCGACGGCGAGCGCGTCCTTACCTGGCGTCAGCTCTATGACCTCGACGCGCTTCCCGAGCACCTGATCGTGGTGGGCTCCGGGGTGACGGGCGCCGAGTTCGCGGGCGCCTACCGCTCGCTGGGCGCCGAGGTCACGCTGGTCTCCAGCCGCGACCGGATGATGCCCAATGAGGACGCCGACGGCGCCGAGGTGCTCGAAGAGGTCTACCGGCGTCGCGGCATGAACGTCATGGGCCGCTCCCGCGCCGCCTCCGTCAAGCGGACCGCCGACGGCGTCGTGGTCACGCTCGAAGACGGCCGCACGGCCGAGGGCTCCCACGCGCTGATGACGGTCGGCATGGTGCCCAACACGAGCGGCATCGGCCTGGAGGAGGCCGGGGTCCAGCTCGACAGGAACGGCTTCATCAAGGTCGACAAGGTCTCGCGCACCTCCGCGCCGGGCGTCTACGCGGCGGGTGACTGCACCGGCGTGCTCATGCTCGCCTCGGTCGCCGCCATGCAGGGCCGCATCGGGGTCTGGCACGCGCTGGGCGAGGCCGTCCAGCCGCTCCGGTTGGCCACGGTGGCCTCCAACATCTTCACCGATCCGGAGATCGCCGCGGTCGGCGTGGCACAGCGCTCGATCGAGGCCGGCGAGATCGAGGCCAACGTGGTCAAGCTGCCGCTGGCCACCAACGCTCGCGCCAAGATGCAGGGGTTCAACGACGGCTTCGTCAAGCTGTTCTGCCGTCCGCACACCGGCATCGTGCTGGGCGGGGTCGTGGTGGCGCCGCGCGCCTCGGAGCTGATCCTGGCGCTCTCGGTGGCGGTGCAACAGCGGCTCACGGTGGATCAGCTGGCCCACACTTTCGCGGTATATCCGTCTTTGTCAGGATCCATCACCGAGGCAGCCCGGCGGTTGATGCAGCCTGAGGCGCAGATCGGGATCTGACCCGGCTTCCACGAAACCGGGCGCGCCCCGAAAGGGATCGCGCCCGGTGAGACAACGGGCGCCCCCAGAGGGACGCCGCCGGTAAAAAACGGGCGCGCCCCCCGAAGGGAACGCGCCCGGTCACTCGCTGGTCGCTTTACCAGTCGCCGCCGCCGAAGTCGCCACCACCGAAGTCGCCGCCGCCGCCGCCGAAGTCGCCCCAGCCGCCGCCACCTCCGCCGCCGAAGTCGCCGCCGCCGCCGAAGTCGCCGCCACCGCCACCGCCGTCGGAGAAGCCCTCGGCGTAACCGGCGCCGTAGCCGCCGAAACCGCCGCCGAGCATGCTGCCCATCATCGTGCCGATGAACATGCCGGTCATGATGTCGCCGAAGCCGCCGTAGTAGCCGTAGGCGTAGGGCTGGTAGGCCGGGCCCGCGTCGTAGTAGGGACGCCGCTGGCCGTCGACCATGACCTCCCGCATCTGCGGGTCGAAGCCGCGCTCCACGGCCTCGGCGTCGCTCGCGCAGGCGGGTACGTCGCGCACCGCGCCGCCGGGCGGAGCCCAGCGCACGTCACGTACGGACGGGCCGTGCTGCGGGTTGAAGAAGCAAGGCGCTCGCCGCTCGGGGACCGGCTGGTTGTTGACCTTGGCCTTCACCACGGCCAGCGCGTAGCGGCCGTCCTCCAGCGTCTGGGTCACCTCGCGGACCTGGTCGGCCCGCTGCACCGCCGCGAGCTGCGTCTTGGCCTTCTCGTAGGAGTCGAGCGCCTGCTGCCACTCGGTGATGTGCTGCCCGCTCTGGCCGGAGAGCGCCACGTCGGTGTCCAGCGCGGTGATCTCCTCGCCGAGCTTGGTGACGTCCTCCTCCACGGTCTGCTTGACCGCGGCCAGGTCCTTGGCGTCCTGGATGGCCTGCTTCTTCTTCTTGTTCTTGGAGTAGACGAAGTAGCCGCCGCCGCCGACCACGACGAGCGCGCCCAGGGCGATCAGCGCGCCGCTGCCGCCGCCGCTGCCGCCCACCGGGCCGGAGTCGAGCGCGGCCTTCTTGCCCGCGGCGGCGAGATTGACGCGTTCCACGAAGTCGTTCATGCCGGACACGACGTCGTCGTGGTTACGCACCGCGAGCTGGGACAGCCGGTTGGTGAGACCGGGCTTGCCGAAGTTGGACTCCGCGAACAGGGAGTTGCCGTCGAGCACCGCCACGGTGACCTGGCCCCCACCCTTGGCGGCCGCGGTGGCCTCACCAAGGGAGGTGACGTACTGCTTGGCGTTGGCCGTCGTCAACGTGCCGTCGGGCAGAGCCGCGACGTAGATGTCACTCTTGGAACCCTTCAACGTGTCGCGGATCTCGGACTGCTGGTCCGAGGTCAGCGGCGATCCCGACTGCACGAATAGCGGATCCTTCTTGTCCTTCCAATAGGACACAACGCTCGATGCGTCAGGGGGTGCGGCCGCCGCGTTGGCGGCAGGGGACAGCGCAAGGACGACGAAAAGACCGGCGATCAGAGCCGCGATCGCGGCCCCTGCTCGGCGCAGCGAATGGGTCATTGGCAGCAAGCCTCCTTCGCCCAGGATGACGAACGGGCACTCGACAAAGTTCCTCTACAGCGCACGTTACCCGTACGGAGTCGGTCGAGCGCGGGGCGTGGTCAAGTCTCTTCGAGACTCCGGCACGATCAAGCGAGAGGTCGAGCGACGTCAAGCGAGGTCGAGCGAGGTCAGGCGAGGTCGAGCGGCGTCGAGCGACGTAAAACGTCGTCAGGCGTCCTTGATCTCGCAGATCGTAGCGCCCGACGTGACGGTCTGCCCGACCGCTGCGGTCAGGCCCGTGACGGTGCCCGCCTTGTGCGCGGTCAGTGGCTGCTCCATCTTCATGGCCTCCAGCACCACGATCGCGTCGCCCTCGGCCACCGTGTCGCCGTCGGCCGCGACGATCTTGACGATGGTGCCCTGCATCGGGCTGACCAGCGCGTCGCCGCCCGCCGCGGGCTTGTTCGCGCCGCCGCGTCTGGGCTTCCTGGCCGCGGGCGGCGCGGAGCCTCTGGCGGTCGTAGCGAGGCCGGAGGGGAGGACCACTTCGAGGCGCTTGCCGCCGACCTCGACCGTCACCGACTCCCGGGCGGCGGGCTCGTCGGCGGAGCCGTCGCCCGAGTAAGGCGGGATCGTGTTGTCGAACTCGGTCTCGATCCACCGGGTGTGGACGGCGAACGGTTCGGCGGTGAAGGCCGGGTCCGACACGACCGCGCGGTGGAAGGGCAGCACGGTCGGCATGCCGCCGATCTCGAACTCGGCCAGTGCGCGGCGCGAGCGCTCCAGCGCCTCCGTACGCGTACGGCCGGTCACGATCAGCTTGGCCACCAGCGAGTCGAACGTCTGCGGCACGGTCATCCCGGCCTCGAACCCCGAGTCGAGCCGCACCCCGGGACCCGACGGCGGTCGCATGACGGTGAGGGTGCCCGGAGCGGGCAGGAAGTTTCGGCCGGCGTCCTCGGCGTTGACGCGGAACTCGATCGAGTGGCCGCGCGGCCGCGGGTCGGCGTAGCCGAGTGTCCCGCCGTCGGCGATGCGGAACATCTCACGGACCAGGTCGAGGCCCGACACCTCCTCGCTGACCGGATGCTCGACCTGCAGACGGGTGTTGACCTCCAGGAAGGAGATCGTGCCGTCCTGGCCGACGAGGAACTCGCAGGTGCCCGCGCCGACGTAACCGGCCTCGCGCAGGATCGCCTTGGAGCTGGTGTAGAGGATCTCGACCTGCGACTCGGACAGGAACGGCGCGGGCGCCTCCTCCACCAGCTTCTGGTGGCGGCGCTGGAGTGAGCAGTCTCGGGTGCCGACCACGACCACGTTGCCGTCGCGGTCGGCCAGGCACTGGGTCTCGACGTGCCGCGGGCGGTCGAGGTAGCGCTCCACGAAGCACTCGCCGCGGCCGAACGCGGCGGTCGCCTCGCGTACGGCCGATTCGTAGAGCTCGGCGACCTCCTCCAGCCGGCGGGCGACCTTGATGCCCCGGCCGCCGCCGCCATAGGCGGCCTTGATCGCGATGGGCAGCCCGTGCTCCTCGGCGAAGGCGACCACCTCCGCCGCCCCCGACACCGGGTCCTTGGTGCCGGCGACCAGCGGCGCGCCGACCTTCTGCGCGATGTGCCTGGCCTGGACCTTGTCGCCGAGCGCGGCGATGGCGGCGGGCGGCGGGCCGATCCAGATCAGGCCCGCGTCGATGACGGCCTGGGCGAAGCCGGCGTTCTCGGCCAGGAAACCGTAACCGGGGTGGACGGCGTCGGCGCCGGAGCGCCGGGCGATCTCCAGCAGCTTGCCGATGTCGAGGTAGGTCTCGGCGGGGGATTGGCCGCCCAGCGCGTACGCCTCATCGGCGATCTTCGCGTGCAGGGAGTCGAGGTCCTGGTCGGCGTAGACGGCCACGCTGCCGATCCCGGCGTCCTTGCATGCCCGCGCGATCCGGACGGCGATCTCACCCCGATTGGCGATCAGAACCTTCTGCACTGTGACCTAAGTCCTTCCGACGCCCTTCCTCGACAGGCACTGAACGGAGTGTAAGTGCTCGTTGTCGGCCGACCCTCAGCGACCCAAGTACGCCCCGCCGTTCACATGGAGCACCTGCCCCGTCAGGTGCCGCGCACCCGGAGTGGCGAGGAACAGAACAGTGTCGGCCACGTCAGATGGGGTGCCGGGGCGGCCGTTGCGGGTGTTCTCGACGCGAGCCCTGATGCCCTCCTCGGTCAGGCGGCCGCGGAAGAACTCGGTGTCGACCACCAGGCCGGGGGAGACCACGTTGGCGGTCACGCCCCGGGGGCCGAGCTGGGCGGCCAGGTCGGCGGTCCACGCCTCGACGGCCGCCTTGGCCGCGCCGTACGAGCCGGAGCCCGTACCGCGGGCGGCGATCGAGCCGATCGTGATGATCCGCCCGCCCTTGGCGAAGCGCGGCAGCAGCGCGGTCGTGACGAGCACGGCGGAGAGCAGGTTGGCGTTGAGGTTGGCCAGCCACCCCTCGGCCACGTCCAGCAGGTCGTCGGACTGCCGCCGGTCGAGGTTGGTGTTGCCGCCCGCGTTGTTGACCAGGACGTCGACCCGCTCGGGCAGACGGCCGGCCGCCTCCTTCACGGCGGCGGGGTTCGCGGCGTCGAAGGGCAGGAAGTCGGCGCCGAGCCGGGACGCGGCCTCCTTCAGCACATGCTCGCGCCGCCCGGTGATCGTGACCCGGTCGCCCGCGGAGACGAACGCCGCCGCGACCGCGTAGCCGATCCCGGTGCCACCGCCGGTGACCACAACCTCGCGCATGGCCGGATGCTCCTTAGATCCGAATATTCCTCTGGAAGACCATAGCCGCTCGGCATAACAGGAGCGAGGTGTGAGTGACGCGTCTATGTTGAGGGCGCTTTCAGTCGATCCAGGAGGTATGCATGAGCCAGAGCCTGCTCGGTGGCGACCCCGCGGAAATGCAGCAGATGGCCACCCAATTCACCCAGCAGTCCGAGGCGGTGCGCACCACGATGACCGCGCTGGACCGCGAGGCCGCCAAGGTCGGCACCGCTTGGACGGGCCCGGGAGCCGAGCGCTTCCAAGGGGCCTGGCAGAACTACCGGACGGCCTTCCAGCGCATGACGGAAGAGCTCCAGGAGGCCTCCCGGGTGATCAACACCTACCGGGGCAACATCGAGTCCGCGACCCGCTGAGTCTCGCGGAGGGGCCCCGGCCTGAGCGCCGGGGCTTCCTTTCGTTCACGACAACGTTCAGGTTGGCAGGCTACGCTCTTCCGCCATGATCGGACGGACTCTCGCGGCGGGCGTGCTCGCCCTGCAGCTCACCTCGGCCCCCGCCCTCGCCGCGGTGCCGGCGGAGAGGTCAGCGCCCGTCGAGTGCAAGCCGCGCAAGGGGACGACGCAGCTGCCCGGCACCGAGCCGTGGGCACAGCGAAGGCTCGACATCAAGAACGTGTGGCGCCTCACCCGGGGCGCGGGCGTGAAGGTCGCCGTCGTCGACAGCGGCGTCGACTACCAGCACCCGCAGATACAGATCTCCAAGTTCATCGACATCACCCACACCGGCTACCGCGACTGCGTGGGGCACGGCACCGCCGTCGCGGGCATCATCGCCGGCCGCTACCTCGCGGGGGTCCCCTTCCACGGCGTCGCCCCCGAAGCCCAGCTCATCTCGGTGAAGCAGAGCAACAGCGAGGAGGGCGAGGTCGCCGACCTGGTCAAGGGGATCAAGGAGGCGGTGGACCGCAAGGCGGACGTGATCAACGTCTCGGTTCGGGCCGCCGACCATCCCGACCTGAGGGCGGTCATCCAGTACGCGCTGTCCAGGGACATCGTGGTCGTGGCCGCCGCCGGCAACATCACCAAGGAGGACGGGCCGCCCGAGCCCGCCTACCCCGCGGCCTACGACGGCGTGCTCGCCGTCGGCTCCGCCAACAGCAACGGCCAACGGGCCGACTCCTCCAACACCGCCACGCCGGTCGGCGTGCTCGGGCCGGGTGTGGACATCACCGCCCCGTGGACGGGCAAGAGCTACATGCGCGGCCTGGAGGGCACCAGCTTCGCCGCGCCGTATGTGGCCGGGGTCGCCGCGCTCGTCCGCGCCCGCTTCCCCAAGCTCGACCAGGAGCAGGTACGCCAGCGCATCACCGCCACGGCCGACGGCTCGGTGGGCACGGGCACCGGAGCCGGGATGGTCAACCCGCTGCTGGCCGTCACCGCGACGCTGTCCTTCGACCCGGCCGGCGCCCCGGTGGTCGCCGCGCCACCGCCCTCGCCGCTGCCCGCCGACGTGGTGGCCAAGGTCCCGGCGCCCGACGAGCACGCGACGAACATCTCTCTCCTGGTGACGGTCGGCGCGCTGGCCATCGCCGCCGTCGGGGCGGCCTGCGCGCTGCTCGTCCCGCTGGGTCGACGGCGCGGATGGCGTCCCGGTCGTCCGGCGGCTTGATGTCCTGACGGTTAAATGTCAGGTTGCGTCCGAAACTACTGATGCAAAAGTGACAGGTTTGGTTGAATGTACTGTAGATCGCGTTTTGAGGTGAAGGGAAAGAGATGCACCCTCTGCAGCCGGGTGATCCAGAGCGTTTAGGAGCTCACACCCTCTTTGGACGGCTGGACGAGGGCCCGCGCGGAGTCGCGTACCTCGGCAAGGAGTCCGAGGACGGACCCACCCGAGTGATCAAGCTGCTCCCGGCCGTTCCGGACGCGGGGCCGCAGGACGCCGAGCGGTACAAGGGCGTCCAGCGCATTTCGAGTGTGTACGTCGCCAGGACCCTGGACGCCGGCATGCACGGCGAGCAGCCGTACATCGTGCGCGAGCACATCGAGGGCCGCAGCCTGGCCGAAACGGTGGCGGCCGAAGGGCCGCTCGACGGCGACACCCTGGAGCGGGTGGCCGTGGGCGTGCTGACCGCCCTGACCGCCGTCCACCTCGCCGGGGTCACGCACCGCGGGCTCACCCCGCACAACGTACTTCTCGCCGCGGACGGCCCGCGTGTGACGGACATCGACCTCGGCGAGGCCGTCGGCGAGCTGGGTTACCGCTCACCCGAGCAGCTCAGCGGACTGGGTTACGGCCCTTACGCCGACGTGTTCGCCTGGGCCGCGACGATCGTCTTCGCCGCGACCGGGCAGCCGCCCTTCGGGCACGACGCCCAGGCGGTGCTCAACGAGGAGCCCGAGGTCGGTGCGCTCGCCGAGCCGCTGCGCCGGGTGGTCCTCTCCGCGCTGTCCAAGGACGTCACCCAGCGGCCGACCACGTACACGGCGTTGCTGCAGCTCCTTGGGGACAAGAGCGGGGCCGCCGCGCCGCGCGTGGGCGTCGTGGCCACCGTGACGCCGCCGGAGCCGATCCCGGCGCCGCAGGACGAGCTCTTCCCGCCGCAGACCATCCAGCTCCCGCCGTTGCAGGTGCCGGTCGAGCACCAGCAGCCGCTCGAAGGGGTGCCGGTCCCGCAGCAGACGTGGGGTCCGCCGCCCGTACCGCAGCAGCAGGGAGCCACGTGGGAAGGGCCGCCCGGCGGGCAGCCGCCCGCGCAGGTGTGGCAGGTACCGGCCCAGGGCGGCGCCGCAGCCCCCCGGCGCAAGTCGTTCCCCATCGGGCTCGCCGCGGCCGTCACGGCCGTCATGCTGCTGTCCGGTGTGGGGCTGTGGGGCGCCGGTCACTACGCCAAGCTGGAGCCCGTCTCCAACTCCGCGTCGGAGGCCACGAAGAGCGGTGGCACCCTCGCGATCGGCGGTGGCGGCGGTGACTCCTCCACGCAGCAACAGCAGCAGCAGCCCGGCCAGCCCGATCCGCAGCAGTCGCAGCCGGACGTGACGGTGCCCTGGGCGTCGGCCAGCCCCGACCCGACGGACGTGGTCCCGCTGGTGTTGCCGACCGACTATCCCTCGCAGGCGCCCACGGCTCCGGAGTTCAGCACGGTCCCGACGCCGCAGCCGATCCTCACGCAGCCGGTGACCCAGCCGACGGTGACGCAGCCCGCCACCCAGCCGACGGCGACGCAGCCCGCCGCCACCGAGCGCAAGAGCAGGAAACGCCACACGCCGACGCCGACCCCGACCGAGTCGAAGCAGGAGCCGACGCCGACGCCGACGAAGACCAAGGAGCCGGAGCCGACGCCGGAGCCGAGCAAGACCAAGGAGCCGGAGCCGGAGCCGACGAGGACGACTGAGGCGCCGAAGCCGACGCCGACGAAGACCACTCAGAAGCCGACGCCGAAGCCGACCACTCAGTCGCCCAAGCCGACGCCGACGAAGACCACGGCCAAGCCGACACCCACCAAGACCACCGCCAAGCCGACGCCGACGAAGACCACGGCCAAGCCGACGCCGACGCCGCCCAAGACGAACCCCTACACGCCGACGCAGGTGTGCGGATCCGGGTTCAGCGTGCAGCGCAGCGGTTCGTTCGCGGGCGGGGTGACCTACCAGCTCTACAACAGCGGCAGCGGTGAGAACTGCGTGGTCACCATGAAGACCACGAACGTGGGTGTGAAGAGCCAGGTCAGCGCCACCCTCGACGTGCAGGGCGGGGGGAGCAAGACCGACTCCGGCATGTTCGACTACTACGCCGGTCCGGTCAAGCTTCCCGCCAAGGGCAAGTGCGTGAAGTACTCGGGCAGCACCGCCTCGGGCAGCACCAGCGCCCCGTACGGCAACTGCGGCTGAGACAGCGCGAAAAGCGGGGCCGGTGAGGATCACTCCTCACCGGCCCCGCTGCTGTCCGGGGGTCAGTCCTCCCAGGCGCGCTGGGTGCGGCGCATCCCTTCGAGCCGTTCGCCGGTCTCGCGGGCGTAGGCGTCCTGCAGCTCGTCCAGGTCGCGCTTGAAGGTGCCCAGCAAATCCTGCTCGCCGGGCACTGTCCCGAGCCCGAGCAGGTCGCGGGCCTGCCGCTCGTGGTCCTCCTGAGCCGCGCGTACGGCCTCGACCACGTCACGGCCGAGCTCCTCCGGATCCAGCCGCATGGCCCGGTGGGTGATCTGCACGTCGACCAGCCGGCTGTCGGCGTCCACGCGGGCGGATACCGTTCCGCCACGGCTCTCACCCGAGCCGCTCAGCTGACGTAGCTCCCGCGTGGCCTGTTCGAGCTCGCGCATCGTCCGTTCGCTGGCCTGTACGAGCCGGTCGAGCTCCACGAGGCGGGGGTCACTGGAATCCATGCGCCCCACGCCACCGGCAGCAGGTTAACGAACGCCAATCGGGAGCCGTCCAGTCGTCTAACTGATCATGAAGAGTGCCATGAGAGCGGGGAGACGAGACCCGACATCAGGAAGAATTCGTACATATGACGATGAAAGCGGCTGCGCCGGGACAGGAGATCTACGTCACCTCCACGGCCATCGGTCACCTGCGCGATCGGGTGGATGACGAGCTGAAGGTGGCCATGTCCTTCGTCAGGAGCCTGGTCGGTACGGTCGGGGTCGAGTCCCCGGGCTTCGGCGTACTCGGGGAGATGGTGCTGGGCGGCACCTACGACGGCATGTGCCGGTGGGCCGACAGCACGCTGGGCGAGGCGGAGAAGACGATCGACAGCTGGTCGGGGGCGCTCGCGCAGGGCGAGCGCAACTGGCGCGCCGCCGAGAAGGCCAGCGCCGTGAGGTACCGCAAATGAGCGAATACGGGAACCTGCGCAACTTCCCGCACCCCGCCTACAACCCGCCCTCCACCGCGAACTCCGGCTACTCGCCCTACAGGTACACCGGCTACAACCCGCCCAACGCCCCGGGCTACAACCCCTACAAGCCGCCCACCTTCGGCCCGCCTCCGCAGATGCCGGAGCCGATCGGGCCCAAGGTGCTGGAGTCGATCAAGCGGCTGGGCCGGATGTCGGCTTGGCTGGTCCCCGCCGTGATCGTCGCGGGTACGGCCATCGCCAACGAGCCGGGCATGGCACAGGCGGCCGCGAACTGGAAGAACGGCATCTCCAATCGGCTCGACGACGGGGTCAAGCAACTGCTGCCCCAGCTCGTCGCCACGTCGCGGAGCGGCTGGATCGCCCTCGACCAGCAGGAGTTCGAGCGGGTCGTGTGGATCTTCCACCGGGAGATCGGCGCGCTGCGCGGTGTGCTCGGCGACGTCGGCGGCATGGTCGACGAGGTGGCCGCGGGGTACCGGAGCTACTGGGTCAAGCTGGCCACGCTGGGCGTGACGACGGCCACTCTGCTGCTGTTCGCCAAGCAACTGCAGGCCTTCCCCCACACCAAGCTGTACGGCGGGCTGCTGGAGAAGTTCATCGCCTCCGGAACCAACGGCGCGGTGGCCGTGCTGACCTTGACGCTGGTGTCGGGCCTGCGCGGGGCGGGCGACGTCATGTCCACGGTGATCAAGAAGGAGCACCAGTTCGGCTACATCACGCCGGGCAACGGCGCCGAGATCGACTTCAAGCAGGCGACCATCAACGCCGCGAAGTTCCCGTCGTTCCAGGCGCCGGCGAAGCCCGGTCAGCTGCCTCCGGGCTCCGACAAGTTCGACTGGGTGGAGCCCGAGCAGACCACTCAGTAGGGCCGGTACGGGCCGCCCTGCTCCATCGACTCGATGCCCGGGTGGTTCGCGAGCGATCCGTACCGGTCGTAGGTGTACAGGACCCCGGCGATGATGTTGTCCACCGGCTCCAGGATCTGCTTGTATCCCGGCAGGCTGTTGTGGTCGAACGTGGGCGGGATGGTCTGCATCAGTCCCTGCGACGGCACGCCGTTCTTGGCGTTGATGTCCCAGTTGTTGATGGCGCTCGGGTTGCCCCCGGACTCGTGGTAGATGATGGTCCAGATCCGCTCGATGGCTTTGGGGTCGTTCGGGTCGAGGTCCTGGAGCTTGTCCAGCAGCCCCCTTTTCCGCAGCTCGTCGGCCATCTCCGGTGACTTGATGACCCGGAGGGCCTCCTTGATCCAGTCCACGACCTCGGCCTTGGGCGCGGGGGTGTTGCCGGCCGAGGAGACGCCGCCGCTGTAGGCGTAGCCGGCGCCGCCGCTCGCTCCGCCGCCGTCGCTGCCACCGGCGGCGGCCGCCGACTCCAGCGAGGTGCGCTTGTCCTCGAACGGCGTCCTGACCCACTCGACCTTGCGGTCGCCCGGCTCGAAGTCGGCCCCGTCCGGCTGGGGGACCTTGGTGAAGAAGCCGAACTCGCCGTCCGCGCCGAGCTGCTTGGCCAGCGCCTTCTTGGCGTCCTCCAGGTCGCCTTCGGCCTTCTCCACCAGCGCCTCGGCCTTCGTGACGTTGCCGCTGACGATCGTCGTCTTGGCCAGAGCGTCCTCGGCGTCCTGGGCGGTGGCCTTCGGGTTCAGCTTCGCGTACTGGGTCTTGTACTCCGCCGCGCGTTGGACCGCGTCCTGGCAGAGGGCGTTCACCTTGCCGTGGGCGTCCTCCAGCGAGGTGGCCGCCTTGTCGAGAGCGTCGGCGCAGGCCGACAGCGCGTCATTGAGACCGGTGCTCGCCCGCGGGTAGGCGGCCATGTGCTTGGTGAAGGCGTCGGCCGAGCCGCCCTGCCAGGCCTTGTCCACCTCGCCGACGGACTTGGTCAGGGAGTTGGTCGACCTGGCGACGTGACCGGCGGCCGTCCGCCACGCGTTCGCGGTGCTCCTGATCGCCTGCGGATTGCCGGTCACCTTGGCGAGCAGCGCGGCCAGCCGGTCACCACCAGGCAGGTCGCCGACGCCGCTCATCCGCCGGAGGCCTTCGATGCCTTGCGCAGATTGGTCTCCACCTGGTCGATGGCCTTCTCGACGTTGCTCAGGCGGCTCTTGCCCGCCTGCAGTTCGTCCTTGAGCGCCCGCCAGACCTTGTCGACGTCCGTGGCCAGGCCACCGGAGTCCTTGAGGTCGCCGAAGGTCTTCGACGAGGTCCCCCCGGTCGGCGCGGCGGACTTGGTGCCCTCGAACGCGTCGTCCAGGTCGAACATGTTCGCCACTTTGCGGGCCCGTCTCCCACATTCTTCGAGCGCCTGGTAGTGCACATCGACCCAGCCGCTCATCGGACCCCCAGACGTATTGCTGCGAAGTGCACGAAACATGAGCATAGTGGACAGTTATCGGGGATGTCCCTGAGGAAGGAGAAACTATTGGGGCAGCAAGACGGCTACTCCGCGCAGTGGACAAAAATCCGGCGCGGGGCCGAAATGGCACGGGAGGAGGCCGATCACGTGCGTGAGGTGCGTGAGGAGCTGCGCCAGGTGTTCGTCGCCGAGGGCCGGCCCATGGGTGACGACCAGTACGGCGCGGAGTTCGAGAAGACCTTCCCCAACCGGACTAAGGCCATCTTCAAGGGCTTCGACGACTACATCGACGAGTTGGAAGGTGTACGGGACGGGATGCACGTCAACGCCAACACGTACGAGGCTGCTGAGATCGACACTCAGGGCTGACGTTCGTGCTGCTCGATGGGATACCCGTGCCCGCTTGGGTCCGTCCGTGGGCGGGCTGGGTGCTGGGGACGGACTGGCCCAAAGGCGATGAGGGTGGTCTGTTCCGGCTCGCCGACGCGCTGGTGAAGGCGGCCAGGGGCGTGGCCCTCGGGGCCGACGGGGACGGCATCCGGCTGTACGCCGACGGGTGGGACGGGCCCGCGCTGCGGGCGTTCACCCGCAAGGTGTCCAAGGAGGTGGGCGGTCGCCAGGCGGCTCTGGTGCAGTCCCTGGTGGACCTGGCGTTCGCGTGCAACGAGCTGGGCGTGCAGCTCCAGTTCACCAAGCGGATGATGCGGCTGGCCGTACTGCTGCTGGTGGTGCAGCTGGCGTGGCTGACGTGGGCGCTGGTGTCGCCCGTGGGCGGCCTGGCGGTGCGGCTGATCGGCGTACGCGCGCAGGCGGCCCGCTGGACGGTACGCCAGTTCGCCCGCCGGCTGATGATCAACATCGCGCTGTTCGGCGGGTTGCTCGGCGGGATGGACCTCCTGGTCCAGCTGACGCAGTCGCGCCGCGAGGGGGTGGACTGGCGGCAGGTGGGCTCGTCGGCGGCCACCGGAGCGCTGACCGGCGGGTTGCTGACCGGGCTGGCGTGGGCGTTCCCGACGCGCTCGCTGTGGATGCTGATGGGCCAGTCAGGGGTGGCGAACGCGGGCGCCGTGCTGGGCACGGAGCTGTGGAGCGGTGACGGGTCGGTCGATTGGACGCTGGTGCTGAAGGGCCTGTCGTCAGGCGTGGTGGGCGGCGCCGACGCGCATTGGGCGAGCTGGAGCCCGGGCGGCGGCCACCCCGGGCCCAGGGGGCTGGACGAGCACGCGCGCTTCGACGATCCAGGCGACCACGGCCCACGGAACGGCACGGGGCCGGACGACGCGGACGCGAACGGGCGGACGAGGCTGGCTGACGCGGGCGATACCCGTGCCCTGGCCGACGGTGAGCAAGCCCGGCCGCACCCGTACGAGGAGCGGAACATCTTCCGCCGCAGCATCGACCACCTGATCAACTGGGCGCGCCCGGCCGAGACCGGACCCGTCCGGCTCAGGGACCACGCGACGTTCGCCGAGAGCGCCCGTCGCGGGGTGGTCGCGCGCGAACCGCTGGCCGGCGCCGGCGGCGAGACGGTGAAGGTGGAGAAGGTCAGGCTGGCCGACGGCAGCCACGCCGTCGACAAGGAGTTCTCCGGGACGGATCGGCGAGACCGCGACCATCTCAGCTCGCGGCTCGGCCGCGCGGTCGGCGCCGACGTCGCCGCGACCCACATCATCGGCGAGCGACGGCTGCTGATCGACTGGGTCGACGGCAAGCAGGTGCCGGTCCAGCGCGGTCCCGACGGCAAGTGGCATCTGTCGCGGCTGCACAACACCCGCGAGGGGATCCTCCTCGGCCTGCTCGACGCGCTGACCGGCAACCACGATCGTTTCTCCCCGAAGCGCGTCCAGCAGGACTTCCTGGAGGGCACCGACGGCAGGGTCAAGGGTTACGACGGGGACAAGACCTTCTCCGGGCGGTTACCCGACACGAACAACCCCTTCAGCCGCCACTTCTTCCGCGACAAGGGCGAGATGGCCGACTGGGCGCCCAACCCGCTCAGCAAGGCCGACATCGAGGCGCTCCGGCCACGCGTGGAGGCGCTGCGGCAGGAGTTCCGGGCGCTCGGGCACACGGACTGGTACAGCAGCGTCGAGTTCGCCTTCGAGAAGATCGCGAGGAACGCCAGCGGCACGGTCTCGGTGCTGGACGCGCCCCCCGGCTCCGTGATCGTGGAGCCACGGGCGGCGGCCCCGGCGTTCGGTGAGCGGCCTCGGACGTTCGAGGGAGCCGTCCCGCCGCGGGCCGTGGAGCCCTCGCCGCAGAACGCTTCCGGCGAGATGAAGGCGCACCCGGCACGCAGCCAGGAGCTCAACCCGGACTATCGGACGCCGCTCCTGCCCGTCCACGGCGACAGCGTCAACAGCGGTGTGATGGCCAACGTCATCGACCCGAGGCAGGCGGCCAGGGCGAGCGAGTGGGCCCACCTCAGGAGCAGAGCGACTGTCCACCGGATCGAGAACCGCGTGGGGTACCCGGATCTCGACGCCAGTGCCCGCGTGGAAGCGCGCCGCTTCGCGATCCTGGGTGACGGTGGCGAGGTCCGGCGGGTCACCGAGTTCACGATCAAGATTCGGTACGTCGCCAAGGAAGGCATGACGGCCGAGCAGGTGATGCGGCTCAAGTCCAACGCCCTCGACGGCATGGACCTGTACTACAACCACCAGCACCGGCTTTCCGACGGCAGCCAGTTGCACGTCCGGCTCGAATTCGAGGAGGTGCGCCACGCACGGCCCACCGACACCAACGTGGTGGGCTTCCGCGCCGCCGGCCATCCCGACATCGTTAACTGGTGCGCCAACACCGACCCGCACCTCCACGCCCACGAGATCGGACACCATCTCGGGCTTCCGGACGAGTATCGCGAATACCAGACTCACGGCCGCAGGACGCTCACCGACCGGGGCCTCGAACCAGGCGCCAACCTGATGGGTGACGCGTCCCGCGTGCGCACGGCCGGAAACATCCTGTTAGATCACGCGGGCCACGAGGTCCCGCCACGGGCGACGCTGCTTGACCACCACCTGGCGCACTTCTCCGACCTGCTGCCCCGCTCCGACCGCTTCGCCGAGGGCGACGCGGGGTTCCGGCAGCCGGCCGACGAATGGACCCGGCCGGTCCACACCTCAGAGACGCTGCAGCTTCCCCGCTACCTGCGCGAACTGCTCGTCGAGTTCCCCCATAGAGGCGGTGACCTGCTCGACCACGTGCAGGTGCTGGATCGCGCCCACTCCCTGTTCGGCGATCGGGTCACCCAGCGCCACGTCGACTACACCGCCAAACTCTTCGACGCCGCCCACTCGCTCTACGGTGCCGTCGTGGACACCCCGACCGTACGAGACCTGCGCCGCCTGCACGGCCTGGTCAAGTTCCTCGGCAGGGGCCCGGACTCAGGGTTGCCCGACGCGGCGTGGCTCAAGGCGGAGACCGAGGCGGTCCTGGGCCGCGGCCATTCCGACCCGAGGAGCGTCGAGGGCCTGTCGAGGCTCGCTGAATGGTTCGCCTACACCGGCGGACAGCCGCATCCCGGCGAGGCAGGAGCGCCGGCCCTGCGCAGGGCGGCCGGAGAGTTCCTCGGCGAGCCCCCGAGCGAGGCCGCCGTCCGCCGCGCCTCGGCCGTGTTCAGCTACGCGGCGGAGCACTCGCCCGTACTGGCCGAGGGAGCCGTGGACTTCGGCCGCGTCACCACCGAACTGCGGGCCAAGCAGGCGGGGGAATGGCACGGCCGGGCGTTCGATGGTGCGGACTTCGCCCAGCTCGTGGAACGGCTGTACGACGACCCGGGATCCGGGCAGCCCGCCGGGCCGCCCAAGGCTCTTGGAGAGTCCCCGCACACGGGCTCGCACAACACGGGGCCGGCATGGGACGCGCGAAGGGTGGGCGAGGCGGTCACCGACTGGGGGGCCAGGCCGCACGGGGGGAAACCGCACACCTTCCAACCGGCCGATCTGGTGGCCGCGCGCAAGCGGGCCCAGCCGGTGAACATAGGGGCACGTGACCCGGGGGTCGCGGCCATCGAGCGTCGCGACATGACCGTCAAGGCACGTGACGGAGTGATGCGGCCCGTCACGGAGTACACCGTCAGGTTCGCCTACCGTTCCGATACGTCGCCGCTGGGCCACCTTGGCACGCGCGTGCGGGCAGGTCTCGACCGGTTCGTCAACGGCAGATACGTGCTGCCGGACGGCTCGGCGCTGCTCGTCCGGGCGGAGTTCGTGCCTGCGGAACACCGCGGTGTGACGATCGGACACCGCGACGAGGCACCTGGCAGCAGGCCGTTCGACTTCCCCTACGAGGCGTCACACGTCGAGCTGGCGCTCAAGGTCCTCGATCAGCTGGGCGTGGACGACACGCTCGGCCCACCGCGGACGGCCGAGGCCGCCTCGGCCGAAGCGGCTCCCAAGCCGGACGCCGTAGCCGCCCGCAAGCAGGCGGCATGGGACGCGCGAAGGGTGGGCGAGGCGGTCACCGACTGGGGGGCCACGCCGCACGGGGAGAAACCGCACACCTTCCGTCCGGCCGAGCTGGTGGCCGCGCGCAGGGAGGTTCAGCCGGTGAACATGGGGGCACGCGACCCGGGGGTCGCGTCCATCGAGCGTCGCGACCTGACCCTCAAACCAAAAGACGGAGTGGTGCGACGCGTTACCGAGTACACCGTCAAGTTCGCCTACCGTTCCGATATGTCGCGGGCGGACATGGGCTACTTCGGCAGGCGCGTGCGGGCGGCTCTCAGCCGGTTCGTCGACGGCAGGTACGTGCTGCCGGACGGCTCGGCGCTGCTCGTCCGGGCGGAGTTCGTGCCTTTAGGACACCGCGGTGTGACGATCGGACACCTCGACGAGGCACCTGGCAGTAGGCCGTTCGACTTCCACTATGAGGCGTCATACGTCGAGCTGGCGCTCAAGGTCCTCGATCAGCTGGGCGTGGACGACGTTCTCGGCCCGCCGTAGACGTGGGGCGGTTCGGCCCGTTATGGGTCACTGCGATTCTGGGGGCGTTAGGCGGCTTAGCCCGTTATGGGTGACCGCGTACAGATCGCTGGACAGGGCGAGCGGGACGTCCCCCAGCCGGGTCTCGCCGACCCGCTCGCCGTCCGGCAGGCGCCACAGCCGTACGGTGCCGTCGTCGCAGCCCACGGCCAGCACATCGGGCTCGTGGAAGCGCAGGCACCGGACCGTGCCCGGGTTGCCGCCGAGCACGACGACGTCCTCGCCCGTCTCGGCGTCGCGGACCGGCACCTGCCCGTCATAGCTTCCGGCGGCGAGTACGACCCGGCCGCCGACCGTGCCGAACGCCAGCGCGTACACCGGCAGCGGATGCCCGTGCACCACGGACAGCGGCCGGCCCGTCGCCGCGTCCCAGGTTCTGACCGCCCGGTCGTACCCGCTGGACGCGATCACGACCCGGCCGCCGACCCGGCCCGTGGCCAGGCACGTGACGCCCGCCGTATGGCCGGTCAGGCGGCGCAGCGGCCGGCCCGAGACCGCGTCCCAGGTCCTGACCGTGCCGTCCATGCCACCCGAGACCAGCAGATCGCCGTCTAGGGCGAGGGCAAGCACCTGACCGGTGTGCGGGGTCGGCACCGCGACCACGCCGTCCACCGGATGATGCACGCGGACGGTGCCGCTGTCGGTGCCGCAGACCAGGTTGCCGCCGTCGAAGGCCAGGCTTGTGACACCGCCGTCCCCGGAGGCTGTGGGCGTTTCGGGCAGGAAACTGCCATCGGCCGGCCGCCAGAACCACGGCGTGCCGCCAGGGGACCCGGCGGCCACGAGCGCCCCGTCGCTGGCGACCGCGGTCGCGACGGCGCCGGTGAGCTCCCGCGACAGGGTGCCATCGACCGCCCAGACACGCACCCCATCACCCGCGGTAACCAGCCACTCCGACATGGCACCGGTCGCGGTGGCGGCCCGCCCTTCGGGTGTGGAGGCGGATGGGGTGGTGGGCCGCCCTTCCGGAGTGATGGCCGGTCCTCCCGATGCGACGTCGGCTCCGGTGGTGGCCCGCCCTTCGGGGGTGGTGGTGATGGCGGTGGCCCATTGGCCTGAGTGCCAGGTGGCCAGGAGTGTTCCGGTGTGCGGGTCGTGGACGGTGACCCGGCCGTCCAGCGCGCAGGACGCCAGCGCCGGGCGCGCCGCCACGCTGAGGAAGGCCAGCCCGGTCACGCTCGCCTCGTGTCCCTCCAGTACGCGCAGCTCCTGCCTGGTGCTCGCGTCCCAGAGCCGGATCAACCGGTCGGAGCCCGCCGACGCGACGAGTCCGTCAGCTGCGGCGACCGCGTTCACCCAGCCCGGGTGGCCGGGCAGCGAGTGCAGGGTGCGGCCGTCCGAGAGGTCGGTGAGCCGCACAGCCCCGTCGTCGGAGCCGGTGACCAGCAGCGTGCCATCGACGCACACCGCGTTGATCGAGCCCTCGTGCCGGTCCGCCAGCGCGCCCAGCGACCCTGCGGCGTCCCAGACGCGCAGCACGCCGTCGGCGCCGCCGGTGTAGATCAGCCCACCGGACGCGGCCAGCGCCAGGACCGGGCCGTCGTGGCCGGCCGTGGCGTGGAGCTGCTGCCCGGTGCCGGTGTCCCAGACCCTGATGACCAGGTCGTCGCCGCCGGTCGCGACGATCTCCCGGCCACCGGCCGTGCCGAGCGCGACCGCCCGGGTGGGCGCGTCGGTGACGGTGGCACTGCCCAGGTCCTCGCCGTACGGCAGGCCGTACAGGCTGAAAGTGCGCCCGGGACGGGACAGCGCGTACGCCGGCCGCCCGCCGACGGTCCCGAAGGCGGCGGCGGCCGGTGCGCCGGGATCCGGCGGCGGCAGCGCGCGGTCCGGAGTGGAGCGGTGGGCCAGCCTCGGCAACTCGTTCGCCGTCTCCCGGACGGCACCGTCGCCGACCTGGAACACCAGCGCGTCGAGTATCCGCAGGACCGGCTCCAGCCCCACCTCGCCACCATCACGCCACCCGAACAGCAACGACCCGCCCAGCGCCCCGTCCTCACCGTCCACGGTCAGTTCGCGCAGCGTGGAGCCCGGTAGCGGTGTGGGCGCCGCCACGTGCGGAAAGCCCGCCGAGCGCAGGCCGTCCACGAGCCACGGCCACACGGCCTGGTCCAGTTCGGCGGTCCAGGCCCGGACCCCGCCCGCTCGCGCGTGCTCCAGCCGGGCCCGCCCGTCAGCCCAGACCGTCAGCTCCACGGTGCCCGGGAAGGACGTGCCGGTCAGCCGGTAGCGCACATGTGACACGGGTGACAACCTACGGCGTGTCCAGGAAGGCCGTCTGGATCAGGCGCGCGCCCGACCTCCGGTCCACGTAGAAGCCGCGCCCCTGCGGAAGCGGCTGCGGCCGCACATTGCCGAACAGCGCGCCCTCGTCCTTGTTGCCCGACATGATCAGCGCCGGGCTGGCCATCTCCTTGAGCCGCTGGACGGCCGGGTCGAACATGGACCGGCTCGCGCCACCCATCTGGCGGGAGATGATCAGGTGCAGACCGATGTCGCGGGCCTGCGGCAGCAGCTCGGCCAGGGGCGCCAGCGGGTTGTTCGAGGTGGCGACGAGGTCGTAGTCGTCCACGATGATGTACAGGTCGGAGCCCTGCCACCAGCTGCGCTCCCTGAGCTGCTCCGGCGTGAGGTCCGCCGGGGGCAGCCGCTTGAGCAGCGCGCTGCGGGCGTCCTGGATCAGCTCGGCCGCCGCGGTGCTGGAGGCCGCGTACCCGATGCGGTGGTCGGTGACCGCGGTGTCGAGCAGGGCGCGCCGGTAGTCGAGCACGATCATCATGCATTCCTTGGGCGTCTTCCTGGCGACCAGGCCCTCCATGATGAGCTTGAGCACGTTCGACTTGCCGCACTCGGTGTCGCCGAACACGATGAAGTGCGGGTCCGCCTCGAAGTCGATCGCGACCGGCGCCAGGGCGGCCTCGTCGATGCCGATGGCGATCCGGTTCGGCCCGGTAAGGGCGGGTTCGGGGAGCGCCGTGGCGGGCAGCAGCGACGGCAGCAGCCGCACGGGGCGGGCGGTGGGACCCTGCCAGGAGGCCCGTACGACCTCCACCAGCGACCGCACGCCGGCGGACAGGTCGTCGGCGCCGCGCACCCCGTCGATGCGCGGCAGCGCGGACAGGAAGTGCATGCCCTCCTTGGTCAGCCCGCGTCCGGGCACGCCTTCCGGTACGGCCAGCGCCGCCTTGCGGCTGACCTCCGACTCGTAGGCGTCACCGAGCTTGAACTCCAGCCGGGTCCCGAACAGGTCCCTGATCCCCGCGCGGAACTCCGACCACTTGTTGGTGGAGGCGACGATGTGGATGCCGTAGCCGAGCCCTCGGGCCGCGAGGTCGGTGATGACCCCTTCCAGTGCCTCGAACTCCTGGCGGATGGTCAGCCAGCCGTCGATCAGCAGGAAGATGTCCCCCCAACCGTCGCCCTCGTACTCTCCGGCGGCCACGAGACGGCGGTAGGTGGCGATCGAGTCGATGCCGCTCGCGGCGAAGTCGCGCTCGCGCTGCTGCAGGACGGTGGCGATTTCGGCGACGGTCCGGCGTACCCGGTCGGCGTCCATGCGGGTGGCCACGCCGCCGACGTGCGGCAGGCCGTCCAGGGCGGCCAGCGCGCCACCGCCGAAGTCCAGGCAGTAGAACTGCACCTCGCGCGGCGTGTGCGTGAGCGCCATGCTGGTCACCAGCGTACGCAGCACGTTGCTCTTGCCGCTCTGGGTGCCGCCCGCGACGCCGACGTGGCCGGCCGCGCCCGACAGGTCCAGCCAGTACGGGTCGCGACGCTGCTCGAACGGCTTGTCGATGATGCCCACGACTCCGGCGAGGCGGCCCCTGCCGTCCCAGCCGGGCGTGGACAGGCCGAGCTCCGGGGTCACCGACAGCGGAGGCAGCAGGTGCGCGAGGGTCGGCGGCTCGCCGAGCGGCGGCAGCCAGATCCGGTGCGCGGCGGGGCCCTGACCGGCCAGACGCTGTACGACGATGTCCAGCAGGCTGCTCCGCGGCCCCCGCTCGTCGTCCGGCTTGGCGACCTCCTTGGCCGGCTCCTCCACGATCGGGAGCGGCGCGTAGGCCGGGCCGTACTCGACGACCTGGCGGATCGTCTTGTCGTCGCCTTCGGCGGTCGCGCTGCGGGGGTCGCTCTGGTAGGGACCGGAGACGTACGCGGCCTTGAACCGGGTCATCCCGGTGGTGTCGAACTTGAGGAAGCCGTTGCCCGGCGCGGACGGCAGCTCGTAGGCGTCGGCCACACCGAGCACGACGCGGCTCTCCATGGCGGAGAACGTACGCAGGCCGATCCGGTAGGACAGGTGCGTGTCCAGGCCGCGCAGCCGGCCCTCCTCCAGCCGCTGGGAGGCCAGCAGCAGGTGCACGCCGAGCGAGCGGCCGAGCCGGCCGATCATCACGAACAGCTCGATGAACTCCGGCTTGGCCGACAGCAGCTCGCTGAACTCGTCCAGCACCACGAAGAGCGTCGGCATCGGCGCCAGCGCGGCGCCCTGCTCGCGGGCCCGCTCGTAGTCCCGCAGCGAGGCGTAGTTGCCGGCCGAGCGCAGCAGTTCCTGGCGGCGCACCATCTCGCCGTGCAGCGCGTCGTACATGCGGTCGACCAGCGGGAGCTCGTCCTCCAGGTTGGTGATGACCGCCGAGACGTGGGTGAGCGTGTCGAGCCCGAGGAAGGTGGCGCCGCCCTTGAAGTCGACCAGGACGAAGTTCAGAATCTCCGACGAATGGGTGACGGCCAGGCCGAGCACCAGCGTACGCAGCAGCTCGCTCTTGCCGGAGCCGGTCGCGCCGATGACCAGGCCGTGCGGGCCCATGCCGCCCTGCGCCGACTCCTTGATGTCCAGTTCGACCATCCGGCCGTCGGCGCCCAGGCCGATCGGCACCCGCAGCCGGTTGCGGCCCGCCCGTGGCCGCCAGGTCAGCGCCGGGTCCAGCCGCATCGGGTCGCCGATACCGAGCAGGTCGGTCAGCGTGGTGTTGACCGCCAGCACGTCCTCGACCTCGCCGCCGCTGGTGGCCGAGGCGCGCAGCGGCGCGAGCTGCCTGGCCAGCCCCTCCGCCCGCAGGTAGTCGAGCTTGTCGGGGTTGCCGAGCCGGGTCTTGTTCTCCTTGCCGGCGTGGTCCAGCTTGATCATGTGGAAGCCGTCGGGCTGGATCTCCAGCCGCAGCATGGCCTTCTCCTCCACCGGTCCCGTGGCCCCGGACAGGTCGATCACCGTGACGCCCTGGATGGCGTCCGTGCCGAGCTGCGAGTCGTGGGGCACGTGCCCGCCGTCGACGATGAGCACGTGGTACGGCAGAGCGTCCGCGGGCGAGCCCGGCCGGAACCTGGCCCGCTCCTTGAGCTCGGCGCCCACCAGGCGGTCCAGCTCGCTCATGTTCTCGGCCATCAGCCGCACCGGTCCGGCGGCGTCGACCTCGTCGGGGTGCAGCGCATGGGGCAGCCACTTGACCCAGTCCCAGTGGCCCATCCACTCCTGACCGGCGCACACCATGATCCGCAGGTCGTCCGGCGAGTGGAACACCGCCATCTGGCCGATCATGGCCCGCACCAGCTCCCGCATGGCCGCCGGGTCGCCGCTGAGCTTGATGCGCGCGAACGAGCCCAGCGCCACGGCCACGGGCAGCTCCGACACGGTCGCGTGCGCCCTGACGAACCTGCGCAGCGCGCCGGCCGACAGCGCGTCCAGGTCCTCCACCGGCTTGGAGTCCGGGGGTATGAGCTGGATGGCCAGCTTCTGTACGCCGGTGCCGAGCCGTACCGTGCTGAAGTCGTCGTCGCGCGGCCGGCGTTCCCACAGGCGGGGGCCCATCGCGATCCACCAGAGCGCGTCGGGCTCGGGGCCGCTCCACTCCAGCGCCTCGCGCTGCTGCTTGGCCGCCCGCCTGACCTTCTTGCGCACCTGCGACAGGTAGCGGAAGTAGTCGCGGCGGGCCCCGTTGAGTTTGTGCTTGCGCTCGCCCGACTGGCGGCCCATCTGTCCCAACGTCATGCCGAGCATGGACACCGCGAACATGCCGCTCGCCACGTACATGATCGGGTTGGCGTTGCCGCCCGCGGTGAACATCAGGGCCATCGCCGCGGCGCCCGCCACCATGGGCAGGTACGTGAGCACCAGCATGAAGCCCTGCCCCTGGACCTCGGGGATCTCAGGCGGCGATTCGAGCAGGATCTCCCCGCGTGGCGGCTTGGGGCTGGGACGGCGTTCGGGCCGCCGGACAACGACAATGCTCACCGTGGGATGGTCCTCCGTATCGGTTGCTGACCTTCTTACCAGAAGCGACCCGATATGTTCTCTCTTGTCCATGATGCTCGTGGGACGGAGACCAGCCATGGGATCGATGGTCCACGGACCGGCCGTTCAAGGGCCGTATCCGCAGGGTCCCCCGCGCCTGCCAGGCCCGCCGCACCCGCAGGGACCCCCGCATCCGCAGGGGCCGATGCAGGTGAGCTCGCTCGCCCAGGTGCACGTGCCGCTGCCCGCGCTGTGCCACGTGACGATCGTGGGACCGCGGCGCAAGGCCGACCTGGCGCTGCCCGCCGACATCCCGCTGCCGCACGTACTGCCCGGCCTGCTGCGCGCCCTGGACGAGCTGGGCGGCGAGTCCGCCGCCGCGCCCGGCTGGACGCTGCAGCGGCTCGGCGGCTCCCCGCTCGACCTGGGCCAGAGCCTCGGCGCGCTGGGCATTCTCGACGGCGAGGTGCTCTATCTGAGGCCGCGCGAGGCGATCCTGCCGCCCGCGCTGTACGACGACGTGGCCGACGTGGTCGCGACCGGCGTCAAGAATTCGTCGGGCACCTGGGAGACCAGGCACACCCGGATGATGGGCGCGAGCGGCGCGCTCGGGTTGCTGGTCCTCGGCGCGATCGCCCTGGCCCTGTCCGGAGCGCCCGCGCTGGTCGTCACGGTGGTGGCCGGGCTGATGGCGCTCGTGGTCGTGGCCACCGGCGCGGCCCTGTCGAGAGCGGTGGGCGACTCCCTGGCGGGCGCCCTGATCGGGCACGGGGCGCTGCCGTACGGCTTCATCGCGGGCCTTTTCGCGCCGGCCAGCGGCGGCACCCTGGCCGGTGTCGGCGCTCCCCACCTGCTGGCCGCGCTCGCCTGCACCGCGCTGGTGGCCACCATCGCGGGCGCGCTGATCTCCGACGGCGTACCGGGATTCCTCGGTACGGCCATCGCCACGACGTTCGGGGCGATAGGCGCGGCCGTGGTCATGGTGTGGGGACCGCCACCCGCCGGAGTGGCCGCGGTGACGGTGTCGATCCTGCTGGCGTTGAGCCCGCTGGTCCCCACGCTGTCGTTCCGCCTGGCCAAGGTGCCGCTCCCGGCCATGCCCACCACCGCGGAGGAGTTGCGGGCCGACAACCAGCGCCTGAACAGCGCGGCCATCCAGGAGCGGACCGTCATCGCCCAGCGCTACGCCACCGGGATGATCATCGCGGTCGGTCTGGTGGCGCTGGTCTCCGAGGTGCTGCTGGCCACGTACGGCGGCTGGATCGCCTCCCTCATGACCGGGACGCTCGGGTTGACGCTGATGATGCGGGCCCGGGTCTTCCGTGGGGTGCGCCAGCGGCTGTGGCTGATCACCGTCGGTCTTGCCGCGTTCGGCCTGCTCGCGGTGACACTCGGCCCGAAATCCGGCGTCATCGGCGCCGTGGCCGTGGCGATCGGCATGCTGTGGCTGGCACTGACCGCCGTCGGCATCGGCCTCTGGCTGCCCACGGGAAAGCCGTCGCCGTTCTGGGGCCGCGCGGCGGACATCGTGGACGTCATCCTGATCGTCGAGCTCTTCCCGCTCGCGCTGGGCGTTCTCGAGGTCTATTCCTGGGTGCGGGGTTTGTCCGGGTGATAGGTTGCTGCGCGATTTAACAGTGTTGTGAGAGTGGAGTGAAGATGCAGGAGTTTGGGGACTTCGCGAACATCGACATCGAGAAGCTTCTCAAGGGCGCGGACGAGCAGTTCGCGCGCATCGAAGAGCTCCAGAAGAACATGACCGACCTCGTCGGGCGGGCCCAGGACGACGACGGCCTGGTCACGATCGAGTACGGCAGCGAGGGGCTGCGCGAGCTCCAGCTGCATCCCAAGGCGATGCGGCTGAGCTCGGGCGAGCTCGCCGAGCTCATCAAGGAGCAGCTCCAGGCCGCGACCGCGGACCTGCAGCACCAGGTCACCGAGGCCATGGGCCAGGCGTTCGGCGACGAGGACAACCCGATGAAGTACGTCGAGGACCCCGACGCCGCCCTGAGCAAGATCAAGGAGGCCGAGTCCGCCTACAACCGGACGTTCGAGGACGTCATGGGCGAGCTCGACCGCATCCGCCGCCGCCTGGACCTCTGACCTTTAGGCGTCCTTCTTCATGCCGAGGGGCTGGCCGTCCTTGCCGAAGGTCGGCAGGTTGGGGATGTAGACCTGCTCGAACGCCGGCACCGACTTGGGATCCGTGGGCGTGACGGCCTTGCTCATGTTCTGCGAGGCGCTCTGGCCCAGGTACATGGCCGCCGCTCCGGCGACGCTCGCGGCCGCCACGAAGACCTTCATGGCGTTGCCCGCGATCGTCCTCAGCGTGGCGAGCGCCGCCCCGCCAGAGGCGGTGGTGGCGAGCTCCGTCGCCGCGGTGGCGGGAGGGAAGAGCTTGCCCGCGGCGCTGGCATGGGAGAGGGCGACCAGAACTGTGGCTACGGACACGCTGGCCACGGACATCTGGAAGGAATGCTTGGCGAGCTGGTCGAGCGCTCCCGCGAGCCCTTCGTAGGACTGCGAGCTGTTCTCGGCCTCGGCGGTGAACTTCTTCACCGCGCTGTCGACGTCCGGACGCGCCATCTTCTCCCAGTCGTCATGGTCGATGGTGTCCAGGGCCGATTTGATGGACGCCGCCGCGTTGTTGACCGTCGTGGTCATGCCGCGGGTGTTCCTGGCCGCTTCGCGGATGTCGCTGGGGCTGGAGTACATCGTGCCGATTATCGTCCCGGTGTACTTGCAGATCATTTTCAGTGCGGGATTGGACGGCAGGACCGCGCCATAGAGGCACAAACCCATCGCCATGGAGTAGTAGGTCGACCCGTTCGAGTAGAGATCCATGTCGCCCCTGAGATCAATTCTTCGCGGTGCTCTTGTCGTTGGCCTGACGGACGACGTCGGCTCCCAGGTGGAGCTGCTCGTCCCAGACACCCAGTTGGTTCTTGGCGCTCTTGAGATAGTCGGCGGCCGACGTGCGGGCCGAATGGTACGCGGGGGTGAACGCCATCGCGCCCATCAGGCCGAAGCCCGGGAAGCCGATGTCGATGTTCCGGGCGGTGTTCTCCGCGGCGCCCATGTGGTCCCCCGGGGTGTCGCCGTCGCCGTCTTTGCTGGGGCCGATCTGCTTGCCGAGCTTCTCCATGACCTCGGGGCGGGCCTTGCGCCAGCCGCCGCCGAGCTCGCTTCCGGCGAACTTGTCGTCCTTCGCGGTGCCGCCGGTGTCCTTGTCGCCTGTCTTACCGTCCTTGCCGTCTGTCTTGCCGTCTGTCTTGCCGTCTGTTTTGCCGTCGCCCTGGTCGCCTCCGCCACCGCCGCCTCCGGAGGAGCCGGGAGAGGGGATGGACGGTGTGTCGGCGCCTCCGGTGCCGGGGGTCTCAGCGCTGGGCGTTTCCGGGGTCGGGGTAGCCGGCATGTCAGTGCTCGGCGTTTCGGGGGTGGGCGTTTCGGTGCTCGGCGTCTCGGGAGTGGGTGTTTCCGGTGTTTCCGGGAGGCTGGAGCTGGGGTCTTCGGCGCCGCCGTCGGCCGGCGGGTCCGTCGAGGGAGTCTCGGGGACGGTCGTGTCGTCCTGGCCGCCGGGCTGGCTGGGGTCGGTCTGGCCGGGATCGGTCTGGCTCGGGTCGGTCTGTGGGTCTGCGGGGTCTTGCTGGCCGTTCGGGTCCGTCTGGTCTTGGGGGTCGGTCTCGGAGCCGGAGGGGTCCTGCTGGCCGTCGGAGGTGCCGGGGTCGGTCTGCTGCGGGTCCGAGGTGTCGCCCTGATCGCCGGTGTCCGTGCCGTCCTGGTCGCTCGGGTTGTCCGGGTTCCCGGTGTCGTCCTGGCTCTGCGGCGCATCTGGGTCCTCGGTCGCGTCGTCCGACGCGTCGGGATCGTTCGGGTCTCCGCTCTCGTCGGCGTCCGAGGGCTCCCACGCCGGGTCACCTTCGGCGGCCTGCGGATCGACCGAGCCGGGCTCGCCGTCGGTCACGTCGTCGACCGACTCGGGCCCGAAGCTCAGCTGGTCGGACTGGATCTCGGCCACCGTCGGATCGCCCTGACCGTCGGCCGGCCCCACCTGATCCGGCGGGATCTGGTCGTTGGCCGGCCCTACCTGGTCAGGCGGGATCTGGTCGTTGGCGGGCCCTAGCTGATCGGACGGGATCTGGTCGTTCGCCGGCCCTACCTGGTCGGGCGGGATCGACGGATCGTCGACGGGACCCGCCTGATCCGGCCGCGGAGAGTCGCCGCCACCCGCGATAAGGACGGTCGTATTGCCGTCGACGGAGCCTGGGGGCGCGCCGCCCACCTCAACCTCACCCGGCCCGTCCTGCGGCGGGGGAGAGCTCCAGTTGAGCAGACTGTCGATGCTCGGCCGCCCCATACTCCCGAAATCGGCCACCCTGTCGCCCTCCCAGCAATCAACACAGAAGCGACAAAAGCGTAGCCGTGAGGCTGCTGAGCCGTACAGGTTGTGAGGTTTACGACCAGCCGCGACCGCAGGCCAGCGGCCGGAGTCAGAAATCGCCGAGCTGCCTACCTGCGCGTTTACCTAAAAGTCGCCTAACAGTGATCTAGCCGTTATGTTAAGTATCTGTTATTTCTGGGGCAGATGGGGGCTAGCATGCCATTTGATGTTGTTTGCGGGGGTACCCGGGTTGACCGGACCTACGGCGCCGCCGTACAGAACCAGACCTTGTTGACCTGGAGGTCCAATGGCAACACTTATGGGTACCGCTCCGTCGAAGCTCACCAAAGCCGCCGGCCAGTGTGAGGTCACTGCCCAGTACATCGAGGGCATGCGCCAGCGGGTGCAGACCATCAAGGGCGACCTGATGGCCGCGGGCTGGAAGGGTGGCGCCGCCGGGCAGTTCGGCAAGGCTCTCGACGCCTGGGACGTCGACTTCCGCCAGGTGATCAAGATCCTCGAGGACATCTACGACAAGCTGAACATCAACGCGGGCGTGTACTCCAACGCCGCGCAGCAGAACATGGACATCTCCAGCGGGCTCAACTCCGCCGGCGTCGGCGGTCGTATCGACTCGCTGATCAACGCGTCGCGCTAAGCCCCCAGTACGTAGGTAGGACGGAGACACTCATGGCCGACACGTTCACCCCAGAGGACTACACCTACGCCCACTTCCCCAACATGGAAGCGGCGTACGAGCAGCTGAAGTCGATCGTCACCGAGTTGGACAAGGCGACGGACGACCTCTACAACGACGTCAGGACCACCCTCGGCACCGACTGGGAGGGTGAGGCGAAGACGTTCTTCGACGGCAAGAAGGCCCAGTGGGACGCCCTTGAGGTGGAGATGGGCAAGCAGCTGTTCGAAGCCGCCAAGGCCGTCAGCATCGCCAAGGGTAACTACGAGACCGCTGAGCGGCGCAACATCAACATCTGGACCGACTAGCAGTTCGTCGCGGCGATCGTGCCTCCCTCGGCCGGTGCCTCGAAGCGCCGGCCGGGTTCCTTTTTCTAAGGGGGATGGGGATGACCCAGAAGGACGCAATGGAGGGCCAAGACCCTCTGTACATCGATCCTGATCTGTTCGACTCGGGAGCGGGGCGGGAGCATTCCCCCACCCAGATGCGGGCGATCGCCGAAGAGCTCAAGTCGTACCTCGGCGGCATGACGGGACCCGGCTCGGCGGAGGGCTACACCAACGGCTCCGTGAACGGCCTGCTGGACCACTGCCAGTTGTCCGAGGCGCAGATCGGCACGTGGCACGACGCCAGTGCCTTCAGCCAGACCGTCGGCGCCAACAGCGGCGGCAAGAAGTTCGCACAGGTTTATAAGGAATTCGTCGACGCCTACAAGGACGTGATCGCCGCCGTCGAGGCGAGCGCCGCCAACCATGGCGCCGGCGACAAGGCCAACGAGGGCAAGGGCTGATGGCCGAGGGCAAGGGCGGCCGGCAGGTCGTCGTCATCCTGTCGTTCGACAAGATGCCAGAGGGCGGGACGGTCAACGCATCCAGGGACGAGATCCTGACGATGCTGAACAACACCCAGCCCACCCAGATCGAGGATGCCGGGTTCGCGTACGACAAGGCGTCGAGCGCGATCGAGTCGGCCGTCAACGCGCTGGAAGAGCACGCGGGCAAGATCCTCACTGTGTGGAAGGGCCCCGACGCCAGCAAGGCGCGCCACGCGCTGCAGATGCTGCACGCTTCCGGCGGCGAGCTGTCCACCAAGCTGGAGATGATGGGCTCCGCCCTGCGCCAGTACGCGAGCTACCTCCCCGAGACGATCGCGAAGGTCGAGGGCATCTCGGCGAACAAGAGCTCCGGGAACGACGTTCCCAGCTCCGAGATCATGGTGGACGAGGCCGCCAACGCGAAGGCCGCGAAGGCCGCCGCGGACCGCGAAGCCCAGAAGGCGATGCAGGAGCTCAACAAGAAGATCGTTGATCTCTACAA
The DNA here is from genome assembly GCF_040648495.1 of Nonomuraea sp. NPDC049129. Lineage (NCBI taxonomy): Bacteria > Bacillati > Actinomycetota > Actinomycetes > Streptosporangiales > Streptosporangiaceae > Nonomuraea > Nonomuraea sp. NPDC049129. Next base: position 276,102 of record NZ_JBEZDU010000007.1, read on the forward strand.
CGTGCAGGTCCCGCACGACGTGTCCTATGAGCTGCCCGCCGTCTCGATTCCGGGTGGTACGGGTACGTACCGCGACCCCGGATACCCGACCGGCGCGGGCATCAACGCCGGCGGAACCGGGAGCGGCGGGAACGGGTCGTCGGACGGCTACGGCGGTTCTTCCGGAGGTACGGGCTCCACGGGCAGCGGTGGTACGGGCTCCGACGGCTCGCGCGGCGGCAGCACGGGCGGCTCGAGCTCCGGTGACCACAGCGGCTCCGACTCGGGCGGCAAGCCTGGCTCGGACACCGGCAACGGTCAGAACGGTACCGGCCAGCCCGGCAGCGACCAGAACGGTGGCGACCAGAGCGGTAACGGCACCGGCGACCAGAGCGGCACCACGCCGGGCGACGGCACCGGCAGCCAGGACCCCTCGCAGACCGGTGACTCCGGCAAGCAGGACCAGACGGTCCCGCCGGTGCTCGGCCAGGACGACAAGACCAGCAGCGACAACCCCAAGGGCGGCCTGGACCCGAACGGGACGGAAGTGTCGTCCTACTCGCCGACCACGCCGGTCATCACCCCGACCGGCATCACCCCGACCGGCAATCCGGTGAGCACCATCGCCCCCAACCCGGTGGGTGTCCTCTCACCCACTGGCACGCCGCCCAGCGTCCCCTCGGTGCTCGGCTCGCCGAACGGCGCCATGGGCGCCCCGGGCCAAGGGCTCACGGCGGCCATGCGGACCTCGGGCAACGGCATGTCCGGCATGCCGTTCATGCCGATGTCCGGCGCCGGCGCGGGCCAGGACCAGGGGGACTTCGAGCGGATGACCTGGCTCCCCGCGGACAAGGACGACTGGAACTCAGCGCACGACGTGACCGACCCGGTCATCTGCTGACCAGGCTAGAGGGAGTGGGATGGGCGACTCGACGCAGAACTCCAGCCAGGCGGCCGCGCTGGCGCAGCTGCAGAACGGTGGGCAACTGCCGTCGATGACGTCCGGCGTCTCGTTCAAGGCCAGTGCGCTCGATAGAAACAGCGAGTCGATAGACGAACACGCTGGGTTCTTCTCCCAGCTAGAGGGCAAGACAGAAAACCTTCGCGTCCAGTGGCCGCACTTCGGGGTGATCGGCATCGGCGCCAGCAGCGTCCACGAAAAGGCGATCGAACGGCAGGCGGACGCGCTGGCCAAGGGGCGTAAGGCGCTGCAGAGCTGGAAGACCGCGCTCAAGCAGGCCGCCAGGAACTACCAGACGGCCGATGATGCCAACGGCGACGGGGTCAAGAACATCGGCTTTGACCCGAACAGCCTCGGCGGCGGGCCCAACGGCCTCGGCAATCTCGGGAACCTCGGCAACTCCGGCCTGCCGAACACCGGCGCCGGGCTGCCTGACATGTCCGGCGGAGGCAAGCCGCCGGGGATCGATACCGGTCTGCCCAAGACGGACCTTCCCTCGACCGACCTTCCGAAGACCGACCTTCCGAAGACCGACCTGCCGAAGACTGATTTGCCGTCGAGCGACCTCCCCTCGACGAACCTGCCCAAGACGGACCTGCCGTCGGCTTCCCTGGGGAACCAGCCCGACATGAAGGTCCCGAGTATCGACTCGGCGCTCAACGGCCAGCCGCAAATCCCCGACCCGAAGCTGCCCGACGTCGACAGCAAGCTCCCCGACGGGACGCAGCTGTCCCAGTTCGACCCCAACTCGCTGAACACCCCGCAGGTCAAGAACCCGGACCTCAGCACCCTGTCCCCGGACCTGAACGGTTCCGCCACCAGGACCGGCCCCGGCTCGGGCGTCGGCAGTGGCACCGGCACTGGTACCGGGTTCGGCACGGGCATCGGCGGAGGCGTGGGTGCGGGTGCGGGTGCCGTACCGGCCGGTCTGCGGGGTGTGAACGGTACGAGCGGGATGCCCATGATGCCGATGATGCCCATGAGCGGCGCCGGGACCGGGGGCGACAAGGAGAACGAGCGCCAGAACGCGCTGCTCGGCGAGGACGAGGGCGTCTGGGGCGGCGACGATGAGATCGCACCTGAAGTGATTGGGCGGGATTCCAGATGAGTGAGCTAGGCGCGGGGCTCTACCTGGCGGCGGCGGCCATGGCGTCCTCCGCCGCCTTCGTGATCCAGCAGCCATGGGCCTTCTACGCCGCCGCCGGCATCGGCACGCTGGTGTCGAACCCCGGGGCGATGGCGGACGCCGCCAAGGCTTGGCAGAGTGTCGACCACGCTGGCCTGATGTCCGAGCTGGACGAGCTGGACGACGGGCTGGACCAGCTCAAGAAGCAGCTGAAGACCTCGGGCAAGTGGGAAGGCGGGGCCTTCGACACCTTCGAGGGCATCCACACGGCCTTCAAGAATGGGGTCAAGTCCCTCAAGGAGACGCGTAACGACACTGGGGAGGCCGTCCACTCGGCGTCCAAGGCTTACTACGTCGGCTCCGCGGTAGTCATGCTGGCGGCCGTCGGCATGATGGGCTTTGCTGTGTACAAGCTGCTCTCGTCCGCCACCCCGTTTACCAAGGCCGTGGGCGAGGCGCTGGTAGCCGTGCGGGGCTCCCTCACCCTGCAGTCCATCAGGAAGCTGATCGCCAAGCAGGGCTTGATCGTCGCAGGCCTCGGCATGGTCCTCTACATGTCCATGCAGCAGACCGAGATGACCGGGAAGCTCTTCCCCATGCTGGAGGCTTCCATCCCCACCGAGATGACCGCGATGAAGTCAGGTGGCATGCCGCCCTTCTCCGACGCCGGCATGGCGTACGACGAGAAGATGGGCGGCCTCACCGTGAAGATGGACGACTCCCTGACCGGGAAGCTGCCCGGCGGTTCCGGCAGCCCCGGCAAGACGGCCGAGGTCTGACTCTCACTCGTCCAGCGGGATCCGCAGCACCTGGCCGGGCCTCAGCTTGCGCGGGTCGTCACCGATGATGTCCCTGTTGGCGTTGTAGATCTCCGGCCACCGGTTCGGGTCCCCGTACACCTTCTTGGCGATGTCGGCCAGCGAGCCGTTGTCGACCGGCCAATAGCCGACCTTCGCCGTGCCGACCCGCGCGGGCGGAGTCGCGTGGCCGTTGGCGACGGGCACATCCGACTTGGGCAGGTCGCCGTAGTCCGGGTTGGTGGCCAGGGACCGCCACACGCGGAAAGCGGAGGTGGGGATAGCGCCCCAGAGCTGCTTGTGGAAGTTGCCCGGCTTCCCCGCGATCTTGGCTCCGGGCAGCTTGTGCTTGACCTGCTCGTACGCCCAGTTCCGCATCGCGACGAAACCGCCGAAGGCCATGCCGGACTCTCCGACGGCGGCGCCGGACTTGGTCAGGGTCGCCGCCCAACTCGCCGCCGATTCGCCCTGAACGAATCCCTTGCCGAAGAAACCGGACATGGGGGCGAAGGTGCCCGCCAGCGTGGCGCCCGCGCTGATGCGGGCCGCCTGGGTGAAGGTCATGGGGCTGAGGTTGAAGATGCTGTGGCCGCTGATGCCCTGGCCCGCCATCTGCGTGCCGATGACTCCGCCGTACACGCTGCCGGAGGTCTTGGCGTACGTCTTGAAGCTCGCCGCGCCGAACTTCTCGGCGTAGGCCGAGTACTTCTTGAACTTCGCGACCGTCAACTCCGTCTTCGTCATGGCCGTGGCGGTACGCGTCGCGCTGCCGAGCTTGGCCACCCACTTCAGCCGGCCGACCACGGGCAGGACTCTCAGGGCGCCGGCGCAGACCCTGAGGACGGACGCGAACCTGGTGAGGACCTGGGCCGCCAGCAGCACGATCTTCGTCGTCCGCATGTAGGCGGCCCCCGCGGCCAGCCAGCCGCCCCACATGCCGGCCGCCCACCGAAGGGCATAGAAGGCGACGTACCAGATGATCGCCGTCTTGAGCAGCTCGATGATGGCCTTCCTGGTGTGGGCGGCCGATTCGGCGACCATTCTCAGGATGTTGGCGATCTCCGTGCAGCTCTTTGTGAGCGCGACGCGGTTGTCGTGCCTGAGTACGAGGCCCCAGACCTCCCTGAAGTCGTCGGCGGCCTTGCCCTTCCACTCCTTCACGATCTTGTCGACGTAGCCGTCGTGCTGGCCATGGGCGCGCGCGTCGAGGACCTCGAACACCTTGTTCAGGTTGGTGGCGAGGTTGTCGTGCGCCGCGGCGGCGGCCTTGAGGCGTCCTTCGGTCTCATCACCGCCGATGAGCGTGGGGAGCGCGCGCCACATGGACCTGATGGTGTCGAGCAGTGGGGCGGGGTTGAGCAGCGAGCCCCAGTTGATCTCGAAGTGCCAGGCCGTCCAGTCCCATTCGAGCGGGTTGATGCTGCCGTGTTGGCTCATCTGGTGCCTCCGACGTCGCTGGCCTGGTGAGCGGCCTTGTAGTTGTACGCCGAGACCTCAAGGGCCGTGGCGATGAACTCCAGGGCATCGGCCAGGTCGCCGAGGTAGCCGTAGACGGACTCGTACCGCTTGTCCTTGTGCTCGTTCTCCGCGGTGCCGTCGACGTACGCGGCGCCCAGCTCGTCGGCGCCGGGCGCGAGGCCGAAGTCGCTCTTGTGCAGCTTCGCGGGCCCGAAGGCGATCATGGCGTTGCGGACGATCGGGGCCTGCTGGGCGCAGGTCTCCATGGCCTTCTTCAGGTCCGGCGGTATGACCTCATATCCATCGGCCTTGTCCCCCATGAGCCCCCCAGGTATCACAAAGTACTAACTGCACCTTTGATACTAATGTTTACAAGTATTTGCGTCCAGGAAACCCCCTGTTTACGAGCCGGTTGGGCTCCTGTTCAGGAGCCCGTCGGGCGGATGGCCGGGGTGTCCGAGACCGGCGTCCTGGCGGCCGCCGGGTCGAGCGTCGGTCCTTCGGGGATCAGGCGCAGGAGGTGGGCGGGCAGCGGGGCCACGTTCGAGGCGTCGTAGCCCAGCTTGGTCAGCACGTCGGGCGTGGCCAGCCGGTACTTCTTCCCCTGGTCGGTGACCAGGTAGAACTGCTGCACGTTGGAGAGCTGGTTCTCGCCGGGCAGCAGCCCCGCCAGGGCCGCCGCGCCCGGGGGCAGCATCACCTGGTCGAACCGCTCCGGGTTGCCGCTCGACCCCGGCGTCGGGATGTCGATCCGGCTCCCGACCGTGAGCGTGCCCTTCACGGATCCCTTCACGGTGTTGGCGTAGACCATGCACAGCGGTGCCGAGCCGGCGGGCACCTGGAAACGCGGCATCGTCGCCGGCATGCCGCCGCCGGTGATCCGCTGGGCCGAGACTTTCGCCGCGTTGGCGTTCGCCGCGTCGATCAGGATCTCCCGTACGTGCTGCTTGCCGTACGCCGTCTGGCTGGCCGGATCCTGGATCAGCAGCGTGGCCTGCGTCTGGGTGATCGGCGCGAGGCCGTCCGCGAGCATGACGTACCAGCGCGCGGGCGCCCCCGCGACCGCCGCGACCTTGAAGACCTGCCCGACCTTGAACGTCGTGCCGCCGGGGCCGTGGATGTTGCGGCCGCGCTGGGGGATCGGCGGCGCGGCGAAGTCCGATCCCTCGGCGATGGCGTTGATCCACGAGATCGGCACCCGCCGGGGCGTCTGGTCGGTGAGCCGGTCCACGTTCCGCACGGCCATGCGCTGGTTGCCCCAGAGCGCCCAGTTCTGCCGTCCGTCGCTGACGATTAGCGCGTCGTTCCCGGCGGGTCTGCCGCCGACGTCGGTCCCGCCCACCAGCGTCACGTACGACCTGCGCCCCCCTGAGGGGTCCGTCGCCTCCACCACGCAGGCGGACCAGGGCGACTTGATGAGCCGCTCGGGCTTGGGCAGCGAGTCGGGAGCACCCACGATGCCCACCTGCCCGCCGCGCGCGAACCCGGCCAGCGACTCCGCGGACACCGTCTTGACCTTGATGGCGTCGCTGTCCAGCAGGAGTCGGGCCGAGACATAGTTGGCCACGGGCAGCAGCCGGCCGGTCTGCTGGCTGTAGACGTAGGCGGCGCCGGTCTCCTCCTCGACGATGAGCTGACCGGCGTCCCTCAGGTTGGTCGCCCCGCCCGGTTTGAGCATGCCCCAGATGCCGAAACCCGCGATGATGAGAACGCCGACCATGATCCCGGCGAACGTCGCCACGTTGTGCCGCCGCATCGGCGACTCGGGCAGGTCTGGCTCGCCCTGCAACAGGGCCATACCCAGGCGCTGGGTCATGAGCCGATGTGCCTGGTAGAGATCCTTGCGGGTCTGCATGCCACTCCGTTTCGGTCCGGCCTGAGGACAGCATAGGAGCATGAAAGCGGCGGGGGGTTATGTCCCAAATGGGGCATGAGATCGTGATATACGAGTAAAGTTTGTGGCCAGTGGTGTTCGGGGAGGTTGCTGTGTCAGATCCCGATAAGTTGAGTCCGCCGCCGGCCCAGGGCTGGCGTCTGGAGTCGGATTGGGCCGGGCTCGATCCCGAGCGCGAGGGCGTCACGTACAGCGCCAGCAAGCTCAAGAAGCTCGCCGAGCAGCTCACCGAGGAATTCGCCAAGTTCGCCGGGGACAAGCCCGGGTCCGTCAACGACCTGGACATGAAGGCCAACCTCGTCGGCATGAAGGTGGCCGTCGAGCAGATCAAGCGCTGGGAAGGCGGCCAGACCTTCGTCGCCACGCTCCAGAACGGTCACAAGGAATTCACCGAGGCATACCGCGAGGTCGCTGAGAAGACGCGGATCGCCATCGAGCTGATCAACGCGGGCGCGGGCAACTATGAGCGCGTCGACATCGCGCACATCGGCTCGAAGGACGTGTAGGAGCCCCCATGGCCGAGGACAAGCAGCTCAAGGTCCAGAAGAAGACGCACATGATCAAGACGTCGTGCCCGCCTCTTGAGGTGGACGACGACGGCAGGAGCGTCGCCGAGGTCAAGAACTTCGTCAAGTCCCTGGACGCGACGGCCGTCAAGCAGGCGGGCAACGCCTACCTCGACGCCTGCTCGACCCTGGCCGGCGCTCAGAAGGTCATCGAGCAGATCAACGTCGAGATGGCCAAGTGCTGGGACGGCAAGGCGTCGGTCGAGGCGCAGGAGGCCCTCCGGGTGTTGCACGCGACGGTCCGCGAGCTGTCGGACAAGCTCAACTGGATGGGCCGCCCGCTGCAGTCCCTCGGTGACAGGCTCGTCGAGCACCAGGAGTTCATGGACAAGTCGGGCTTGGCCTGGAGCGACAACACCTTCACCTTCGACGACTCCAGCCCCGGCTGGTATCGCACCATGGACAAAGGCGTCGAGTGGGGTTCCCAGGACGAACTCGCCGGCAAGCACCTGCGCCTCCTGAACGACGACCTCACGCTGACCTACCAGCAACTGCCGGACTCCTTCCACAAAGAGGTCCCCGACATCAAGGACCCCGCCGGCGTACCCCCTCCCGTCACGCCCCTGAACACGGACTTCTCCAACCCCGGGGGCCCGGGCAGCGGATCGGGAAACGGCTACAACGGCACCGGCGGCTACAACGGCACGGGTGACAACGGCAGCCTGGGCGACAACGGCGGCATCGGCTCTGACGGCTCGAACCGCAACGGCGTCGACACCCCCACCACACCCAGGCTGCCGACCGACACGCAGACCCCCGACCCGAACGGCAACGGCACCACGGACCCGACCAAGGGCGCCACGGACCCAGGGGCGACAGATCCGACAAATGGTGCCAATGTCCCCACGGGCGGCGTCACGGACCCCACCAAGGGCATGACAGACCCGACGAAGGGCATGACAGACCCCACCAAGGGGCTGACCGATCCCACCAAGGGCCTGAACACCCCCACCTCCACCCAACTGGAGGACTTCCAGCGCCCCTCGGACTGGAACCCGACCAACACCCCCACCCCCACTTCCAACCCCACGAGCACCAGCCCCAACGCCAACTTCCCGAGCTCCCCGAACTCCTCCTCTCCTTCATCGGGTGGTCCCCTCACGAGCACCGGGGGCAGCGGCGGCATGGCCTCTGCCGTGCCGAACGCCCAGGCCGGGCTCAAGGCAGGCGCCGGGAACGGGATGGGCATGCCGTTCATGCCCATGGGCGGCGCCGGCGCCGGTGCCCAGGAGAGCACCAGTGAGGGCGGCACCTGGTTGACCGAGGACGACGACGTGTGGGGCGGCGAAACCGACGGCGTAGTCACCGACCGCATCGGCTGACGGCTTCGGGGGCGGCCGGGGCGCTCATACGCATCAGCCTCTTGTCCAGTACAGCGGACAACCCCACGGTCCCGAGCGCGGCGACCCCAAGCCCGGCCCCGATCCAAGCCACCACCGAATACCCGAACCCCGCTCCGATCGCCAGGCCGCCCACCCACGGCCCCACGGTGATCCCGACGTTGAACGCCGAGAAGTTGGTGGCGGCGGCCAGCGTCGGAGCATCCTTGCCCACGGTGAACACCCGCGTGTTCAAGGCCGGATTCGTGGAAAACCCGAACGCCCCCAGCAGGAAGATCAGCCCGATGGCCACCCCCGGCGTCCCGGCGAACACTCCCAAACCTGCCGAGATAACAACAACTCCCGCTACACCCACGTACAGCGTCGTAAAAGGCCGCGCGTCAGCATGACGACCACCCAGGCCGATGCCGATCAGCGACCCCACCCCGTACAACGCCAGCACCGCGGGAACCCACCCCGCCGCCAGTCCGGTGGTGTCGACGAGCATCGCGCCGAGATAGCTGAACGTGACCAGCACCGCGCCGGTCGCCAGCGCCGTCGTCCCATATGAGAGCCAGAGTCGCGAGTTAAGCATGTTCCGCAGCTCCTGCCCCAGTTGCGGCACGCTCCCCGGCTCGGGCCGCCCGCCGGGAATGGTGGCCACCACTCCTACCGCCGCGAGGCCCGACAGCACCGTGACCGCCCAGAACGCCGCCCGCCACCCGAATTGCTGCCCGATGACCGTCCCCGCGGGCAGCCCCACGATGGTGGCCACGGTAAGTCCGCCCGCCACGATGCTCATGGCCTTGCCCCGCGCGCCCTCCGGGACGAGCCCCACGGCTGTCACCGCCGCCACCGCCCAGAAGCCCGCGTACACGAACGCTCCGACCACCCGCGTCCCGAACAGCACCCCATAGCTCGGCGTCACCGCCCCCACGACATGTGTAAGGGCGAAGATCGCCAGAAACGTCAGCAACGCCGTACGACGCGGCCACCGCAAGGTCACCACGGCCAGCACCGGCGACCCCACGAGCATCCCGAGCGCGAACCCGGAGATCAGCAGCCCCGCTTGAGGAACGGATACCCCCAGGTCGGCCGCCATTTCGGGCAACAGCCCGGCGAGCAAGAGCTCGGAAGTGCCCTGGGCGAATATCGACAATCCCAGGATGTACACGGCCAACGGCATTGGAACTCCTCCTAGTTTTGGATAGAACAGTGCAAAATCAAGAGACGCGAAACGACGCATGCTCGTCTGGAGCGGTGAACCCCTGTCCGGTCTGCTCACGTTCAGCCGCGCCAGCTTGCTCGCGTGGGCGCCGCGTAGAGCCGTCGGCGTGGGGCCACCCGCGTGGGCCGTCCCAGCCTGCCCGCCTGGGCCTGCCCCTGCCAGCCCCGGCCTGCCCGCCTGAGGCTGCCCGGCCTGGGGTCGCACCAGGCTGCCCGCGTTGGGCCGCCCCGGGCTACATCGGGCCGCGTCAGGCTGCTCGCGCGCAGCTGCGTCAAGCTGCTCGCGTGGGGCGTGTCCCGGGGCGTCAGCTGCGCGGGTGGAGCGATCCGGGCGTCAGAAAAGCGCGTCGAGCGTGGTCTTCGCGACCGACTCCAGCGCTCCCCGATCCGACCCCCCGCGCGCCATCACCCGCATGCCACTGATCGCCGCGACCACGAAATGCGCCAGCGCGACCGGATCCTTACCGGCTTGCAACTCGCCACGGCTCTGTCCGAGCTCAAACGCCGCCCGGAGCGCCGCCAGCCGCCGCTCACCGTCCCGCCGAAGCTGCTCGGCCACCGCCGGATCTCGCGGCGCCAACTCCACCAGCGAGTTGACCACCAAACACCCGACCGGATCGCCAGTCTCAACATCGACGGCCTGCCACAACAGAGTCCGCACCTTCTCCCGAACCGGAAGATCGCCTTCGAGCAACTCCATCAGCCAGGCGGTCTTGCTGTCCATGTAGCGCCGCAGGGCCTGGTCGAACAGATCATGCTTGCTCTTGAACGTGTTGTAGATGCTGCTCCGCCCCAGCCCGGTGGCCTCACAGAGGTCCTGGGTCGAGGTCCCTTCGTAGCCCGCGCTCCAGAACGCCCGCATGGCCGCCTCGATCGCCCGCTCCTCCTCAAACTCCCTCGGCCGCGCCATACCGCGACGGTAGCACGTTTTGGACAGATCAGTGCAATATGGTCTCTGTACCCGTCCCCTCGCAGGTCCCCGAAGCGACTTGTCGTAAAGGAGGCTGTCGCCAAGTGCACGCGAGCGGTGTCAGCCCAGGTAGAAGGCGCTTGAAGGAGGGCCGGGCAGAGTGTGCGAGTAACGGGTTGTGTGGGGAGGGGCACCCTTGATGGCTATGGTGGGTTCGCCGTTCGGATCGTCGCGGCCGTACGCGACGTAACTCTGCGGACCCTCCTGGACTTCGCGTGAGCGGGGGCGGCGTTCCGTCGGGGGTTGGGGAGCGGCGGCGCCGGAGAGGATCAGCTTCGGCGGCGATGCGGGCGGTGGGCTCCTGGTCGTTTGTGGAGGCGGTGCCCTGCCGGATCGCCGAGGTCCGGTCCGCCTGGCTCTACGGCAGGTCGAGGTCCGGTTCGTTTGGTTCTATGGCGGGTCGAGGTCCGGTTTGTTTGGTTCTATGGCGGGTCGAGGTCCGGTCCGCCTGGCTCTACGGCAGGTCGAGGTCCAATCCGCCTGGCTCTACGGCGGGCCGGTGTCCGAGATGGCCGCTTGGATGGGGGTCGTGTTGCCCATGGTGATCAGCAGGCCGCGTCCCGGTGGGCCTCCGACGGCACCGCGCGGCAGGCGGACCGTGAACAGGTCGCCGTCGGCCGGGCTCTGCACCGAAAGGAGTACGCCGGTGCGCGACTTGCGGGTTTCGGCGACGAAGCCCCGGTAGGCCGTCGCCAGGTCGCCTGTCGCGCCCGCGATGATGAGGCCGTGGTCTCCGTCTCGGCCTGATCGGAGGACCTCTTCCAGGACCGTCCCGAGAGGGGAGTCCGGGTTGATCAGCTCGGCGTCGTCCACGATCACCACGTAGCGTTCGCGGTCGGCGAGCAACTCCTGTAGGCCCGCTCCGTCGCCGCCGAGGATGGCGAGGGCGCCCTCCAGCGTACGTAGGGGGCTACGCCGGGGAGCGATGGCGATGACCGGCGTGCCGTACGAGATGAGCGACCTGGCGGCCGTGACCAGCACCGAGGAGCGACCGGAGCGGGCCGGTCCGGCGACGACGGCGCCGGGGCCGTGGGCGAGGAGGTCCAGGCCCATCGGAGCCAGGGCGTCGCCGCCTGCGCCGATCAGGGCCCACAGCGGCGAGGGATGGGTGAAGTTCGGCTCCAGGTCCATGGCCTGGCCGGCGGTGATGCGCATGGGAAGCGCGTCGACCCGAAGCGGGGGCTCGCCCTCCCAGAGCCACGCGCCGCGTCCCAGCCGAGTCGACCGACCTCTTCCGGCCGAACCCTCTGGCAGGTCGCCCCGGAAGCCGCCACCCGACGTGCCGCCTGAGGTGCCGTTTGCCATGCCGCCAGGGATGCTGTCGCCCGAGGTGCCACCTGACGTGCCACCCGAGGTGCCACCCGATGTGCCGCTTGATGCGCCGTCTGGCGCGCCCATCAGGGCTCTGCGGTGGTTTGTCGCAGATGTCGCAGAGGAGGTCGCAGTGGGCTGGGGGGTGGCTCTCCCGGGTGCCGACGTGGACGCGTACGTCGGGACGCTGCGGAGCGGGGCCGCGGCCCGGGCGAGGGACTGGAGGGCGGCTACCTGGGCTGGGCCCGACGGGTCGTGGGTCAGGAGGGCGATCTGGCTCTCGATGATGCCGTGTTCGCCGATCGAGAGGGCGCGGCCGGCGGGCATCGAGGCGGGCAGGCCCTTCATCGGCAGGCCGGCCAGCCCGTAGTCGGCCGGGTCCGCCAGGCGGAGAAGGAGGCGGTCATCGAAGACCGTGGAGACCTGGCCGAGCAGGCACGAACGGTCACCCGTCACCACCGCCCGCAGCCCCACCGCCGGACCCTCTCTGAGGAGCTGCAGGAGCGACTCCGTGAGGCGGCCGTAGTCGTAGCCCTCGAAGGCCGCCACGTAGCCCTCCCAGCGGTCGACCATGAGCACCAGCCAGGGGAGGCGGTGGCCCGCCTGGCGGTATTCGGCCAGTGAGGCGTGTCCGGCCTCGGCGAGCAGTTGCTGGCGGCGGCCCACCTCGGCGCGGAGGCGGGACAGCAGACGTTCGACGCGGTCGAGCTGGTCGCGGGTGACGACCGCGCCACAGTGCGGCATGGCCATCAGCGGGAGCAGCGCGCCCGATCCGCAGTCGATGGCGTGCAGGTGGACGTCGGCAGGGGAGGCTTGTGCGGCGATGGCGCCCGCGATCGTCCGTAGCGCGGTGGATCTGCCGCTGCGGGCCGCTCCCGCGATGAGCAGATGGCCGCCTTGGGCCAGGTCCAGCGCGAGCGGACGCCGATCCTGCGCCCAGGGCCGATCGATCATCCCGAAGGCCAGCGGACCGACTTCGGCGAATGTCCCCGATCCAGTGTTCGTCGCCGATCCGGAGAAGGTCGGCGACCCGGCAAGTGGCCCAGTCATCAAGGCAGTGGTGACCTCGTCGAGGGTCACGGCCGAGGGCAGCGGCTCCAGCCAAGGGCTTGGTTGCTCTGGTACGCCGGTCAGGCGCGCGGCCTCGATGAGCGCGTCGGCGAGGACGGTGAGGTCGGTGATCGTCGACCCCTCCGGAGGCTCCGGGAGTGGCGGCAGCGCCCTGCCCAAGGACCGCCAGTCCACGTCGACCACCCGCAGTTGGCCGCCCGCACCCGCCAAGCCGCCTGGGCCGAGCATCGCACTCGGACCGAGTGTCGCCCCCGCGCCCGTCGGGTCGGCTCTGAGCGAGGTGCTTGCCACCGGGCTCCTGCCTCCCACCCTGGCCGTCTGTACGGCCGCCGCCGCCCCCACCCCTGACTTCACGTAGCACCGGCCAGGCGTCGACTTGGAGATGTGCGCCGCGTCCGGCAGGTCGATGACGTCGGAGGACTCGGCGGGCTCGGTGACCCGCAGCGCGATCCGCAGCGAGGTGTTGGCCTGGATGTCGGCCGTGACCACGCCCGCCGGCCGCTGGGTGGCCAGGATCAGGTGGATGCCCAGCGAACGGCCCCTGCGGGCGATGTCGACCAGACCGTTGACGAAGTCGGGCAGCTCGGCCACCAAGGCGGCGAACTCGTCGATGATCAGCACCAGCCGGGGCAGCGGCTCGCCGGTGTAGTCGTCGATGTCCTTGGCGCCCGCGGCCAGCAGCAGGCGTTCGCGGCGCCGGATCTCGGCGGCCAGGGAGTCGAGGGCCCGCTGTGTCAGGTGGCCGTCCAGGTCGCTGACCATGCCGACCGTGTGCGGCAGCCGTACACACTCCTTGAACGCGGCCCCGCCCTTGTAGTCGACCAGCACGAACGTCAGCTGGTCCGGCCGGTTGGCCACCGCCAGCGAGCAGATGAGCGTCTGCAGCAGCTCCGACTTGCCCGCGCCCGTGGTGCCGGCGATCAGGCCGTGCGGACCGTCCACCCGCAGGTCGACGGAGAACGGGCCGTCGGGGCCGATGCCGATGACCGCCTTCGTGGAGCCGTGGCCGTGCCAGCGGGTGGCGAGGTCGTGGCCGGAGGGGGCGGGCAGGCGCAGGAGGTCGAGGAGGCGGACCGCCTCGGGGAGGTGGCCGGCCGGGTCGTCCCTGCTCACGTCGCGGATCGGGCCGAGCGCCCTGGCCACGCGGTCGCACCACGACGGTGAGACCAGGTCGGCCAGAACCGGGCCGATGACCTCCAGACCGCCGCCGAGTAGGCGCACCTGACCGTCGGCGGCGCACGCGGCGACGGTGGCGCACTCCTCGGGGAGCAGGCGCTGGTCGTCGTCGATGGCGAGGGTGAAGACGCCCGACCGGGGGCCCTGGCGCAGGATCTGCGGCATGCCGGGCAGGCCGCGCAGGACCTGGGCACCGTCGAGCACGACCAGGACGTCGTAGGGGCGTACGTCATAGGAGGTCAGAGCCGGTGTCTCCGGGCCGCCCAGGTCGTCCCAGCCGGTGGGGATCTTGCCGAGTTCGGGGATGGCGGTGTTCTGGCGTTCGTCGATGAGGGCGGCCAGCTCGGCGACGCGGTGGGCGGCGGACTCCGGGTCGGTGCCGACCAGGGCCACGCAGTCCTCGCCGCCGCGCGGGGCACAGTGCGGCAGCCAGCGGACCCAGCCCCAGCGGTGCTCGCCGTCGGCGTGCGCGGACAGGACCACGATGGCCAGGTCACGGGGGCTGTGCAGGGTCGCCGCCTGGCCGATCAGCCAGCCGGCCAGGCCGGTCGCGGTGTCGCGCGGACCGGTGACGCCGGCCACGCCGAGCCTGCGCATGGCCAGGGCCACCGGCACGGACCGGCAGATCGGCGGGGAGATCGCGCCGCCCTTCTCCTCGGACAGCTCCAGGTTGGCCGGCAGGTCGGCCAGCCCGACCCTGAGCCGCAGCGCGTCGGGATCGTGGATGCGGCGCTCCCACAGCCGTCGGCGCGGGCCGGTGGCGGTGAGCAGCACCTGCGCCGGGTCGGGCGCGTCGGATCGGCGGATCAGCTCGTCCTCCGCCCTGGCCTGCTCGACCGCCAGTTCGTACGCCTCCAGCCGCTCCTTGTATTTCTTGGCGGCCTTCCTGTGCTGCTTCTTGCCGTGGCGGCGGTCGCTCCACCACTGCCCGATCATGATGAGGGGGGTCATCAGGGCGATGAGCAGGTAGTACGGCTGGCGCATGACGTAGGCCAGCGTGACGCCCATCACCGCGGGCAGGAGCGCGGCCAGCAACTGCAGGCGCATCCCCTCGGCGCGGGTGGGCTCCAGGGGGCGTTCGAAGGTGCGCTCGGGCTCCGGCCTGCGCAGCCGCGGCGGCCGGTTGTAGGCGACGCCGCCCTCCGGGAGGGGCGCCAGGTGCGCGTCCTGCGGCTCGATCGCGGTCAGTGTGAACACCGAGGAGCCGCAGGTCAGAAGCGTGTGCTCGGCCCAGTCGGTAGCTTCGGTGAGTGGCTGGGCAGCCAGCTCGGGCGGCTCGTAGTGGACGGGCTCCGCCTCCGCCGCCTCGCGTTCGGCGACCCGGGCGGTGAGCTCGGCGACCTCGTCGGCCCACCGGCCCTTGAGCTTGAGTCGCTGCGCCTGCTGGGGCGCGCGGTGCCGGGCCGGCTCGACCGTGATCGCGTCGGGGGTCACGCGCAGGATGGCGGCCTCGGGGGCGAGGGACGGGTCGGCGACGGTCATCGCGCACATCGGGTCGGATCCGATGACGTGCACACCGAGGCCCAGGCGGTGTACGGCGCCCGCGGCCGGACCGCCCACCACCCGCACCTCGGCCACACCGCCGGGCTCCTGGATGATCGTGGCGCGGGCGAGATGGGCGTCGAGGGTGACCTTGTCGCCGTCGCGCAGCACCGCCCCGGCCAGGGAGCGCGGGTCGAGCGGCCGCCCGTTGCGCCAGAGCACGGCACCCGCCCGGCCGAACCCATCGCCCGACCTGCCAAGCCCATCGCCCGACCTGCCAAGCCCGTCACCCGACCTGCCAAGCCCGTCGCCCCGATCCCGGATGGACGCGCCGCCGATGTCACGCCGAGCGCCCGGGACGTCAAATGGGTGGGGGGCGTCGAACCGGCTGGACTCGGACGAGCCGCCGGACTGGGTGTGCCGCGCCGAGGGGCGGGCGCCGGGCTCGGTTGCCGACATGCCGTAGGGGGCTCGCGCCCTGGGCAGACGGACGACCTCGGCCAGCGGCGCCTGACCGCTGAGGGCTTCACTCACCCTCGCCACCGTGGCGCCGTTGTCACCCTCGATCACAACGTCACGATCGCCTTGCTCGCCGAGCACGGTGAGCATGATCCGCATGTGCCGTCTCCTCGATCGGGCCTGGGCGCAAAGGTAACGCCAGAACAAAGGGTAGGTCCCGCGGTTGTCGGCAATGGCATGGATGGGCTGACCTGTGGATAACCGCGGACGGTAATTACGGCCTGTGGAAAGTGACTGATTTGGATGCCCATTTATGGCATGGTCGCCCATCGCGTGTTAAGGGAGGGAATGCTGTGAGAAAAGGGACGCAAGGGATCGCCCCACGTCAGCAACCTTCAGCTGCGAAAAAACCCCGCTCTGTCCCGCCATCGCCGCGCTTATCCCGAAAAACCACCCAGGTCAACTAACTGTAAACAATAGGCATTGATTATTTCTTGTTGACACCACGCCACCTGCGAAACGAGCATGGTTCCTCGCATTCCAGCCCCGCCCCCACCGGCGGGTGCACATAATGGCGTGAATTCGACAATTCACAATGGGAGCCCCCCACCCATGAGGACCAGTGAAAAGCCTGCCGTCAACACGGCGGGGTTGTCCGGCCCTGCCTCGCGCAAGCTCCCCGTGCCACCCCGCGAACGCAAACCCGCCCTGGCCGCTCTCGCCGTGCTCCTGATCCTCGGCGGCGCGCTCGCCACGACGCTGCTCGTGCTGCGCAGCGGCGACCGCGTCTCGGCGATCAGGGTCACCCAGCAGATCGGCGCCGGCCAGCAGTTCACCGCGGCCGCACTCGAAGAGGTGCAGATCGCCAACACCGGTCTCGACTACGTCTCCTGGTCACAGCGGTTCGAGGTGGTGAAGAGCTTCGCGGCCGTCACGATCGTGCCCGGCACCCTGCTGACCCACAACATGGGCGTCAGGGCCAGCAGCGAGCTGGTGCCCGGCAAGGCCAAGGTGGGCCTCTCCCTGAAACCGGGGCAGTTCCCGGCGGGCCTGGAAAGAAGCCATCGGGTCCAGGTCGTGTACGTCCCCGGCCGCACCGACCAGGCGGAAAGCCGCGTACTCGCACAGAGCGCCCTCGTTGAGAGCGTCAGCGACGGAGGCAGAGCCGGTGGATCCATCCTGATCACCGTGATCGTCGACGCCCCGGCGGCGAAGACCATCGTCCAATACGCCTCCAGCGGTGAGATCGCCGTGGCCGACCTGCCCGGAGTAAGTTGACGTGGCGCTGATCGTACTGGCCGCCGACAAGGGCGCGCCTGGTGTGACCACTGCCGCGACGGCCCTCGCGGCGGTGTGGCCGCGTCCCGTACTCCTCGCCGAATGCGACCCCGCGGGCGGCGATCTCGCCTACCGGCTGCCCGCGGCCGAGGGCGGCGTGCTCAACCCCGGCAAGGGCCTGCTCACGCTGGCCGCGACCGCCCGGCGCGGCCTGGAACCCGCGCAGATCCATCAGCACACCCAGAAGATCGTCGGCGGCCTCGACGTGCTGGCCGGGCTCACCCACGGCGAGCAGGCGGCCGGGCTCACCTGGCTGTGGGGTCCGCTGGGCAGGGCGCTGGCCGCCATCCCCAACGCCGACGTGATCGCCGACTGCGGCCGGCTCGGCGGCCATCCGCAGCTCGGCGACCTGATGGCGCAGGCCGAGCAGGTCGTGCTGCTCACCCGGGCGACTCTCGACCACGTCGCCCACCTGCGCGAACGCCTGTCCATCACCAAGGCCCACGGCGTCGCCGTGATCGCCGACCCGCGCAACTACCGTTCCTCGATCGACGACGTACGCAGGATCGTCGGTCCGAGCGTCAAGTTCGTCCACGGCCTCGCGCACGACCCCAAGGGCGCTGAGCTGCTGCGCGGCCAGTGGGGCGGGCGCCTCGACCGCTGTCTGCTCATCCGTACGGCGCGCGATCTCGCGGGACGGCTGGTGAGCAACCTATGAATTTCGGCATGGCATTCAACCTCGCGAGAGGTCCGCTACGTACAACCGGGAGTACGACACGCGTCCTCGCGAAAGTGAGCAGCCCGTGATCGATCACTCCCTGGTCAAGCGCTTCCGCCAAGAAGTCGGCGACCGCCTTGCCCACCAGCGCCGCCTCGACCAGGTCAACGGCCTGGTCTCGATGACCGGCGAAGACGAGCGCCAGTTCGCCAGGGCGCTGATCTCCCAGGTCCTGGAGGAGCACGCGCGCAGCGAGATCGGCCTGGGCCGCACTCCTCCCACGGTCGAGGAAGAGGAGGCGCTGGCGGCCGGGATCCACGCCGCGCTGTTCGGGGTGGGCCGCCTCCAGCCGCTGCTCGACGACACCGAGGTCGAGAACATCGACATCAACGGCTGCGACCGCGTCTTCGTCAGCTACGCCGACGGCCAGGAGCTCATGCAGGAGCCGGTCGCCGAGTCCGATGACGAGCTCATCGAGCTGATCCAGATCCTGGCGGCCTACTCGGGGCTGTCGAGCAGGCCGTTCGACACCGCCAACCCGCAGCTCGACCTGCGCCTGCCCGACGGATCGCGGCTGAGTGCCGTCATGGACGTCACGCTCAGGCCGGCCGTCTCGATCCGCCGCGCCCGTCTGGGCAAGGTGTTCATGTCGGATCTGGTGGGCAACGGCACGTTGAGCCCGGAGGTGGGCAGGTTCCTCAGCGCGGTGGTCGGCGCCCGCAAGAACATCATGATCGCCGGTTCCACGAACGCCGGTAAGACGACCCTGCTCAGGGCCCTGGCCAACGAGATCCAGCCGCACGAGCGCCTGATCACCGTCGAACGCGCCCTGGAGCTCGGCCTCGACCAGTTCCCCGAGCTCCACCCCAACGTCGTCGCCTTCGAGCAGCGCCTGCCCAACTCCGAGGGCCAAGGCGAGATCACCATGGCCGAGCTGGTCAGGAGGTCGCTCCGGATGAACCCCAGCCGGGTGATCGTCGGCGAGGTGCTCGGCGACGAGATCGTCACGATGCTCAACGCGATGACCCAGGGCAACGACGGCTCCCTGTCCACCATCCACGCCAACTCCAGCATGGAGGTGTTCAACCGCATCTCCACCTACGCCCTGCAGGCCCGCGAGCGGCTGCCGATCGACGCCACCCACATGCTCATCGCGGGCGCGATCGACTTCGTGGTCTTCGTCGAGAAGCGCAACGACTACAGCCGCGGCGGCACGTTGCGGCGCTACGTCTCCAGCATCCGCGAGGTCAACGGCTGCGACGGCCGCGTCCTGTCGAGCGAGGTGTTCATCCCGGGCCCCGACGGCACCGCCCTGCCCCACGCCCCCGTCTCCTGCCTGGAGGAGCTCGCCGCCCACGGATACAACCCCGGAGGCTGGCTGTGATCGACCTCGATCCCCTCGCCCTGCTCGCCGGCGCGCTCGTCGGCGGCGGACTGTTCCTGTTCTTCCTCTCCCTGTACGGCATGCGCGTCCGGCCCGCCCGCCCCAAGCGCGAGCTGCTCAAGACGCTCACCACCCGCACCGCGATCGCCGCGGTGGCCGCCACCCTGGTGCTGGTCGTGACCGGCTGGGCGGTCGCGGCGGTGGGCACGGTGCTGCTGGTGTTCGCCTGGCGCGGCCTGTCGGGCGGCGCCGCCGAGGAGCGAGCCGCCATGCGCCGCCTCGAAGGGCTGGCCGCCTGGACGGAGTCGCTGCGTGACACGATCGCCGGCGCGGCCGGGCTCGAACAGGCCATCCCGTCGTCGATCAGGGCCGCCGCGCCCACGCTCAAACCGCACCTGCGCGCCCTGGTCGACCGCCTCCACACCCGCATGGCGCTGCCGGAGGCGCTCGCGCTCTTCGCCGACGAGCTCGACGACCCCTCGGCCGACCTGGTGGTGGCCGCGCTGATACTCAACTCCAAGCTGCGCGGCCCCGGCCTGCGCGACGTGCTCGGGGCGCTGGCGGTGTCCGCCCGCGAGGAGCTCGACATGCGGCGCCGCGTCGAGGCCGAACGCCGGGCCACCAGGCGCAGCGTCCAGATCGTGGTGATCACCGCGCTGGTCTTCGCCGGGCTGCTCGTCGTCTTCAACCCCTCCTACGTCAGCGAATACCGCGGCCTCCTCGGCCAGGCCGTGCTGGCGGTCGTGGCGGGGCTGTTCGGCGCCGGATTCGCCTGGATGCGGCGCCTCGCCCGGTTCGACAAGCCCACCCGCCTGCTCGTAGGAGGCGGTCATGGATAGCAAGCCCACCCGCCTGCTCGTCGGAGACGGTCATGGATAGGGCGGCAACGGAGAGAGGGGGCGGTCATGGTTGAGGGTGTGCTGGCCGGCTGCGTGCTGGGCCTCGGCCTGTTCCTGCTGCTCCGGGCGCTGTTCCCGGCCCGCCCCGGCCTCGTGTCGCGGCTGCTGGCGATCGAGGCCGTTCGCGAGGACGCCGACGCGCCGCGCATCCAGCTCGCCCTGCCCGATGAGGAGGTCTCCGCCTTCCGCCGCGGCCTGGGCGTCCGGCTGGCCCGCCTCTACCAGGCGCGAGGGTGGGAGGTCCGGTCGGTCAAGGCCGACCTGGCGCTGGTCGGGCGGTCGTTCGAGGGCTACCTGGCCACGAAGGCGCTGCTCGCGTCGGCCGGGCTGCTGGCGTTCCCGGTGCTGCTCGGCTGGCTGGTGCTGATGGAGTGGGGTACGTCCCTGACCATCCCGTTCTGGTCGGCCGTACTCGTGTCGCTGGTCTTCTTCTTCCTGCCCGACGTTCAGGTACGGCGTGACGCGGCGGCGAAGCGGCGCGACTTCCGGCACGTCGTCGGCGCCTTCCTCGACCTGGTCTCGATGAACCTCGCGGGCGGCCGCGGCGTGCCCGAGGCGCTGATGATGGCGGTCTCGGTCAGCGGTGACCAGCCCAACTGGGCGATGTCGCGCATCCGCGAGGCGCTGGCCGGCGCCAGGATCGTCGGCATCACCCCCTGGCAGGCGCTCGGCCAGCTCGGCGAGGAGATCAACGTCGACGAGTTGCGCGACCTGTCCGCCGCGCTCGGCCTGGTCGCCGACGACGGCGCCAAGGTACGTGCCTCCCTGACCGCGAGGGCCGCCACGCTGCGCCGCCGCGAGCTGGCCGAGATCGAGGGCCGCGCCGGTGAGCGCTCCCAGTCGATGCTCGTCGCCCAGCTGCTGCTCTGCGCGGGCTTCGTGATCTTTCTCAGTTATCCCGCCGCTATGAAGATGTTGGGGTCCTAATGAATCATCCCTGGGTCATCTACCTGCAGGCATGCCTCAGCGTGCGTATCCAGCGCGCCCGCACCGCCCCCAGCCGGGGCGCCTCGGCGGTCGAGTGGGTGATCATCTCCGCGATCATCGCCGGCGTCGCCCTCGGCCTGGCCACGCTGATCAAGCAGCTGGTCGAGGGGAAGCAGAGCGAGCTCCAAACCAGCTTCGGCCAGACCGGCGGGCGCACGTGACAGGTGCCCGGCGCCCGCGCGGGCAACCTCGGCGACCAAGCCGACCTCCGGGGCGGCGCCGCCGGGCACGACGCGACCGCGGCGCCTCCGTGATCGAGCTCGCCCTGCTGATGCCGGTCATCCTGGCGGCCGTGCTGCTCATCGTGCAGGTGGCGCTCTGGTTTCACGGCCGTCAGGTGGCCGAGGCGGCCGCCAAGGAAGGCGCCAGGGTGGCCAGGTCGGCCCCCTTCGACTCGGGCGACTGGGAGGGTGCGGCCTCGACCAAGGCCACCGACATCGTCCGGGCCATCGGACCCCGCCTGCTCTCGAACGCCGCGGTCACGACCGCGGAGAAGGAGCCCGACGAGCGCTTCGTCACCGTGACCGGCAGCGCCGTACAGGTCATCCCGCTCCTGCCGGAGCTCACGTTCACGATCACGGCCACCTCGGGCGGTCCCGTCGAGTGCTTCCGCCCGGACGACGGGGGTGACGACTGCGGATGAACCAGAACCGGCTGCGGACGAGCCAGAACCGGTGGCGTGAGCGCGGCTCGATGGCCGTGGAGACGGTCATGCTGGCGCCCATCTTCCTGCTGTTCCTGATGTTCCTGGCGGGGGCGGGCCGGCTGGTCGAGGCGCAGGGCGAGGTCAACGGCGCGGCACGGGACGCGGCGCGGGCCGCCTCGGTGCGGCGGTCCTTCGGCGACGCGGGCGACGCCGCCGACAGGAGCGTCAAGGCCGCGCTCGACGGGCGATGCCAGAGCCCGGCGGTGTCCCTCGCCGGCTCCAAGTGGGAGGAGGGCGGCCAGGTGCAGGCCGAGGTCACCTGCGAGCTGGACCTGAGCTTCCTGGGGTTCTCCGGCACCAAGCGGATGACCGGCACCTCGGTGGTGCCCCTGGAACAGTTCAGGAGGACCGAATGAGCCGCGGTGTTTCTGGAGCGATGCAAGAGGGCCGAACGAGCCGCCGCGACCGCGGGACGATGTCGGTCTTCACCGTGCTGTTCTCCGTGGCGGTGTTCCTGCTGGCGGGGCTGCTCGTCGACGGCGGCGGGGCGATCAACGCGCGGCTGCGGGCCGCCGACGTAGCCGAGCAGGCCGCGCGGGCGGGCGCCGACCAGATCGACGCCGACCACCTCCACGAGACGGGCGAGATCCGGCTGCTCGGCGACGGCCAGGTGTGCGACCGGGCCGACGAGGTGATCGCGGCGGCGGGCAGCGCCGACGTGACCAGGGGAACGTGCACCGTCGCGCAGGGACAGGACGGCGTGACCGTCTCCGTGAAGGTGCGGTGGACGGCCTTCTTCCTGCAGGCCATCGGCTTCCCCGGCACCGAGATGGAGGGCGAGGCCACGGCCGGGCCACAGGCCAGGTGAGCCAGACCGATTCCGCTCACTCGATGGATCAGAACACCACCACGCAGGACCCTGAACACGGAGAAGGGAGAGGCGATGCCGACGCGAGACCCAGCGCGTCCAGCGGGCCGGCCGCACGGGCCCGGGCAGGCGCCCGTGCGCATCCCGGCCAGGCGGAGCGTGGGCGACGTGCTGGCCGGCCTCGGCGCGCTCGCGGTGCTCGTGGCGATCGTCGGCGGTGTGCCGTACGCGCTGCTCACGTTCGTCGGGCCGCCGATCTCTCCCGAACTGCTCGATCTCGACGTGCTCAGCAGCCGCGTGGGGCCGAGCACGATCATGGCCGTCCTGGTGCTGTTCGTGTGGCTGGCCTGGCTGCAGTTCTTCTCGTGCGTGATCGTCGAGGTCTACGCGGGCGTACGCAGGGTGGGCATGCCCGCCAGGGTGCCGCTTTCGGGCGGGTCCCAGGCGCTGGCCAACAAGCTCGTCTCGGCCGTACTGGTGCTGTTCACCGCCGGGGCCATGGTCGTGCCCATCATCAAGCTGGCGGCGCCGCCGCCCACCGCGCCGCCCATGACGACGGTCGCCTACTCCGCGCCGATCGTGGAGCAGCCGGTGCAGGCGCAGGCCACCAAGAAGGTGTACGTGGTCCAGCCGCCCCACGGCCGGCACCACGAGAGCCTGTGGGAGATCGCCGAGAAGTGCCTGGGCGACGGGCGCCGATATCCGGAGATCTACCGGCTCAACCAGCACAAGGAGCAGCCCGACGGCTCCCGCCTGCGGATGGCCGACCTGATCAGGCCGGGCTGGGTGCTCGACATGCCCGACGACGCGCGCCACGCGCACGTCGTACCCGTGAACCAGGCGCGGGCCCAGACGCTGAAGCAGCACCCGGCGGGGTCGCACGGCGAACACCGGCGAGTCGCCGACGAGGCGCGCCAGACCTCCAGCGTCAAGCAGGGCCCGGCGCACGCGCGACACGAGACCGGAGCCGAGCAGCCCGTGGTGCAGAGCCCAGGAGTCGACCTGACCGACTACCTGGCCGCCGCGTCGCTGGCCGCGGCCGGTCTGCTGGTCGTGCTGGCCAGGCGGCGGCGTGAGCAGCTGTGGCGGCGCGCGTTCGGCCGCCGCATCGTCCGGCCGCGCGACGACGCGGCCAAGGCCGAGGTCGCGCTGAGGCTGGGCGCCGACGCGCCGGGCACGCGCATCCTCGACATCGGGCTCAGGCTGCTCGGCGCGGAGCTGGCCACGCAGGGCCGCACGCCGCCGACCGTCTACGCAGCTCACCTGTCGCCACGCAACCTCGACCTGTGGATCCACCCGCCTGACGGCGACGCGCCCGCGCCGTGGATCGCCCAGGACGGCGGCCAGGTGTGGCGGCTGGCCGCGCACGAGGGCCGCCTGCTGGAGGAGCAGCCCGGCGGCGCTCCGTACCCCGGGCTGGTCTCGCTCGGCGCCGACGAGAGCGGCCGGGTGCTGATCGACCTGGAGGCGGCGCAGGGCCTGATCAACATCCGCGGCCCGCAGACCACCGCGGCGCTCGCGGCGCTGGCCGTGGAACTGGCGACCAACCGCTGGTCCGACCGGATGCGCATCACGCTCGTCGGCTTCGGCGACGAGCTGACGGCGATCGCGCCCGACCGGATCAGGGCCGTGGGCAGCCTGGCCGAGGTGCTGCCCGAGCTGGAGGCCACCGCCGCCCCGCGCCAGGAGGTGCTCACCGGGCGCGTTACCGGCAGCCCGCGCGACGCCCACTACCTGCTGTCCGCCGTGGCCCCCACCCATGAGGAGGCGCGCCGCCTGGCGCTGCTCGCCCGCAAGGACACCGCCGGATACGTGGTGACGGGCGACGTGCCGCACGCCACCTGGACCCTGGAGATCACCGAGGACGGCAAGGCGAAGATCGCAGAGCTGGGCTTCGAGGTGACCGCGCAACTGCTGCCGCGCCGCCACTACCAGGCGCTGATCGATCTCTTCCGTACGGCGGAGCAGCTCGACGGCGAGGCGGTGCCAGAGGCGGAGCCGCTGGAGGAGCTGGCGCCACCCGCGGTGGAGATCAGGATGCTCGGCCCCATCGAGATCGTCGGCCGCGACCCGCTCGAAGAGGGGCGGATGGCGCTGGCCACCGAGCTGCTGGTCTACCTGGCCACGCATCCCGGTGGCGTGCACCCCGTCGTGCTGGGCGGCGTCCTGTGGCCGCGTGGCGTACAGCCCATGGTCAGGGACGCCACGATCGCCAGGGTCGTCGACTGGCTGGGCCGCGAGCACCTGCACGTCGACGAGGCGGGCAGGCTGCGACTGGGACCCGCGGTACGCACCGACTGGGCGCTCTTCCGCGAGCTGGTCCGCCGCTCGCACGGCGATCCCACGGCGCGGACCGTACTCCTGGAGAAGGCGCTCGCCCTGGTCAGAGGCCCGCTGCTGAGCGGGCGGCCGCCCGGGAGATACGCGTGGCTGGCGGGTGACGACCTTGAGTACGACGTCGCCGCCGGGGTCGCCGACGCCGCCCACCGGCTGTGCGAGCTGCGGCTGGCGCACGGCGAGCCGGACGCCGCGGTCGCGGCCGTACGCGCGGCCCTGCTGCTGGCCACCGACGACGAGGGGCTCTGGCGCGACCTGCTGCGGGCCACGCACGCCACCGGGGACGTGCTGCGGCTCCGGACGGTCGTCGAGGGGCTGACCAGGCGCTCGTCCTCCCACCCCTATGGCGGCGGGATGGCGCCCGAGACCGAGGCGCTGATCGACGAGCTGCTGCCGTCGTGGCGCATCCACATCGTGAGGGAGTCGACGGCATGAGGCGGATGGCGGTAATGCTGGCGCTCCTGCTCGCGGCGGGCTGCGGCCCGCCCGAGCGGCCGTACACCCCCGGCGGCGTGGCGGCCCCCGTCACCGGCGAGACCACCGCGGCGCCCGCTCCCACGTCCACCCAGGGCAAGACGGTCGACGTCGGCGACGAGCTGAAGGTCAAGGTGGAGAAGGGGCCGTCGGCCAGTGCGCTGCAACGGCTCTTCGCCGACTACTACGTGGAGCGGTGGAAGGCGGTCGTCACCGGCGACACCGGCTACCTGCGTCATGTCGAGCCGTCTGTGATTCCGCAGGCCGGCGAATGGGTACGCGGGTTCGCCGACCGGCAGGAGTCGGCGCGCGGCGTCGCGCGTCTCTCCAGACTGCGGATCACGTCGGTCATGGGCAAGGGCGCCCAGGTCGACACCTGCGTGGACGAGCGGGGCGTACGCCTCGTCTCCACGCCCACCGGCAAGGCGGTCGCGCCCCAGCCCGACTGGGTGCGCGCTCCTTACCTCCAAACCGTGCTCGCGCATCGCGGCGACGACGGTGTGTGGCGGATCAGGGAATTCCGCCAGGACAAAGAAGGGTGCAGCTGATGAATCCCCTGATCCCGGTGCTCATGGCAGGGTCGCTCCTGCTGGCCACGCCCACGCCCGGCCCCCAATCCACCACGGACGTCAGGACCGGCCAGCAGGGCAGAACCGCGTCCGTCAAGCTCACGCACTCCGGCATCGTGGTCAGCGGCGACGTGGGCAAGGGTGGCAAGAGCGACGGCTATCGGATCAAACGGCCCTGCTGGTATGAGCCGGGGCTCAGCGCCGACGAGATGCTCAAGTTCCAGACGGACTCGAAGACCCAGTTCGCCAGGGTGAAGGCCGACGAGGACAGTTTCAATAAGTTCGTCCAGCAGTTCAAGGACAAGAAGGGGCAACCGGGGAACTGGTGGACGCCCGCCTACGACGCGTCCGACCCCAACGGCGCCACCTGCTGGGCCGGGCTGGAACTGTTCGTCTTCGTACCGCCGAACCAGACGCCGCCCTCCGGCATCACCATCGCGCAGCTGGCCGAGATCGCGCGGGCGGCGATCACCGTGCCCCAGCCGACGGTCAAGCTGAGCCCGGATGCCAAGAGCTTCGTCAACCTGCCGACGTTCGTGTGGCTCGAAGGCATCGGTCAGCCTCGGCGTACGGCGACCGCGACGCTGCCCGGCGTCATGAGCGCGACCGTGGTCGCCACGCTCCAGGACATCAAGATCGACGCGGGCACCGGCAAGGACCGGGCCGAGGTGCGTGAGCAGTGCGGGGCCACCGGCAAGCCGTACGCCAAGGGCGCCCCGTTCACCTGCGGCGTGCAGTATCTGCGCTCGTCGATCGACCAGCCGCGCCAGGTCTACCAGCTGACCGTGACGACCGTGTGGCCGGTGACGGTGGCGGGCCAGGCGGTGCCGGTCCAGTTCGCGCCGGTCGAGGTGGGAGTGACCCGCGACGTGCCGGTGGGTGAGGTGCAGAGCAACGTCAAACCGTAGACGGTGCCTCAGGCGATGACGGCGGCGAGCGGGGCGAGCTCCGGCAGCTCCGCCGCCTCCGCCAGCACCTCCTTGAGCACGGTGTCGTGGGTGGGGCTCGCCTGGGCGAGCAGCTCGCGGCCGGCCGGGGTGACCTCGGTGTAGATGCCCCTGCGATCGTCATCGCACAGGTAGCGGGACAGCAGCCCACGGTTCTCCAGCCGCGTCACCAGGCGGGTGGTGGCGCTCTGGCTCAGCACGACCGCGCGGGCGAGCTGCTGCATGCGCATGTGCCAGCCGTCCTGGCGGCCCAGCACGTCGAGCACGGTGTACTCGCTCACGCTCAGCTCGTGCTCCTTCTGCAGGGCCCGCTCCAGCCGGTCCTCGATTCTGGCGTGCAGCGCGGCGAGCGTGCGCCAGCCCTGGGCGCGCGCCTCGACGGCGTCATCGGCTAGCGGCATGTGACACCTTCCCGGACAAGGTTGTATGGTCAGTTAGTCGGCGTGTGCAAATAATGTCTACGCTGACTAACGTCGTCTGAGGAGTATTCTATGCCACTCGCCCTGTTCGCCCTCGCGATCAGCGCCTTCGGCATCGGCACCACCGAGTTCATCATCAACGGGCTGCTGCCGGAGCTGGCCGCGGACTTCGCCGTCACGATCCCCGCCGCCGGCCTGCTCGTGTCCGGCTACGCCCTGGGCGTGGCCATCGGCGGGCCGCCGCTGACCATGCTCGGCGGCCGGTTGTCCCGCAAGACCATGCTGCTGTCGCTGATGGTGCTGTTCATCGTGGGCAACCTGCTCTCCGCGCTCGCGCCTTCGTACGGTGTGCTCATGGTCGGCCGGTTCCTGTCGGCGTTCGCGCACGGTGCCTACTTCGGCGTCGGATCCGTGGTGGCCGCCGACCTGGTCGCTCCGCAGAAGCGGGCCAGCGCCATCGCGCTCATGTTCACCGGTTTGACCCTGGCGAACGTGCTCGGGGTGCCGCTCGGCACCTGGATCGGGCAGGCGTTCGGCTGGCGGGCGACGTTCTGGGTCGTGGTGGCCATCGGCGTCGCCGGGCTGATCGGCGTGCTCGCCCTGGTGCCCGCCCAGCCGCGGCCCGAAGGCGGTGGGATGCTGCGCGAGCTGGCGACCTTCCGCAAGGGCGGTGTATGGCTGGCGCTGGCGATGACCGTGTTCGGGTTCGCGCCGGTGTTCGCGGTGATCACCTTCATCTCGCCGATCATGACGAGTGTGGGCGGATTCTCTCCCGGCGCCGTGCCGGTCGTCATGGCCCTGTTCGGGGTGGGGCTCGTCGTCGGCAACCTGATCGGCGGCCGGCTCGCCGACCGCGCCGTCATGCCGAGCATCTACGGCTCGGTGGCCCTGCTCACGCTGCTGGGCGTGGTCCTCGCGCTGGTGGCGGGGAACCAGGTCGCGTTCATCGTGACGATCACCCTGTTCGGGGTGGCTGCCTTCGCGACCGTGCCGCCGCTGCAGACCCGGGTCCTGGACGCCGCCGCGGGCGCCCCGACGCTGGCCTCCGCGGCCAACATCGGGGCCTTCAACCTGGGTAACGCGATCGGGTCGTTCGCGGCGGGGCTGACCATCGACGCGGGCTTCGGCTACACGGCTCCGGCCTGGACCGCCGCGCTGCTCGGGCTGACCGGGCTGGCGGTGGCGGGACTCGCCGGCGTGCAGGCCCGCCGCCAACTCGCCCCGGCCACCTGATGACAACGCCACAGGGCCGCTGAGAGCGGGGGCTCAGCTGAACAGCTCGTCCACGCTCAGCGCGGTCACGGCCCTGACGGTCCAGCGGTCGAGGAGGCTCTGATCCGTGCATGTGCGGATGCGGGCCCGAGCCTCCTCGGGCACCGAGATGTCGCGTGCGTCCAGAAATCCCAGGATCAACTGAGCCGGCGTCCGTTCCGGCTCGCCCCTGTATTCGTGTGCTCCGGCCATCCACCCAATCGTACAGAGCGCTGCCGCACCATGACGGGGAGTTGCTAGAGCCGGCCGGACTCGTGGGCGAGCAGCCACTCCTTGACCGGTACGCCGTAGTAGTAGCCGCCATAGCCACCCGAGCCGGGCAGCACCCGGTGGCAGGGGACGAAGGGGGCGATGAGGTTCTGGGCGCAGGCCGACCCGGCCGCGCGGGCCGCCGTCCTGGGCATGCCGGCGCGTTCGGCCAGCTCGGCGTACGTCACCGTGGTGCCCGGCTTGACCTCGCGGAGCGCCTGGTGGAGGCGCTTGCGGGTGGCCGTGCCCGGCTGCTCGACCGGGATGGCGTCCAGGGCCAGGAGGTCGCCGTCCAGATAGTCGCGTACGGCCTGCGCGGCGGGGCCGAGATCGTCGACCACGTCCAGGCCCTCGGCCTGCAGCGCGGGCGACAGCCGGACGAACATGTCCGAGGGGTCGGCGGTGAAGCCGGCCGCGACCAGCACGCCATCACGGCACAGCAGGGACAGCGGGCCGATCGGGGTCGGCATGACTTGGGCGTCGATCATGAGGAGCTCCAGAGATGCAGGGCGGCGTAGGCCCGCCAGGGCCGCCACCGTTCGATGTGGTCGTCGGGAATGCCCAGGCAGGCCATGCGCTTCTTGAGCACCAGGTCGCCGATGGGCCAGGCGTCGGGGTCGCGCAGCGCGCGCAGCGCGACATAGCTGGCGGTCCAGGGGCCGATGCCGGGAACGTCGAGCAGCTCGGCCACGGCCTCGCCCGGATCCTGGCCGCCGTCGAGGTCGATCCGGCCCTCGGAGACGGCGATGGCCAGCTCCTTGAGCGTCGCGACGCGGCGGTTGGTGAGCCCCAGCCCCGTGAGGTCCGCCTCGAGCAGCTCCGCGGCGGTGGGGAACAGGTGAGTCAGCCCGGGGCGCTCGGTGAGCCGCCCGGCTCGCTCGACGATCCGGCCGAGCAGGGTGCGGGCGCCCGCGACGGAGATCTGCTGGCCCACGACGGCGCGTACGGCCAGCTCGAAGCCGTCGAACGTGCCCGGCACCCGCAGGCCGGGCCGGGACTCGATGAGCGGGCGCAGTGAGGTCTCGCCCAGCGCGGCCGCGATGGCGTCGGGGTCGGCGTCGAGGTCGAGCAGGCGGCGGCAGCGGGCCACGATGCGGGCCAGCTGCCGGGTGTCGTCCACGGCGACGTCGAGCGCGATGTGGCCGGGCTCGGGGGTGAGTGTGATCGTCCCGCCTGGGACGGCCCGGCTGTAGGACGTCGGGCTGGCCACCTCCAGGCCGGGGATCGCGCGCGAGGTCAGGAAGGAGAGCACGCCCGCGATGTCGTACGGCTCCCGCCGGTGCAGGCGCAACCGGAGCGTCGCGGGTCCGGCCACCACCTCGACCGTCGGCGGCGCGGAAACGGAGGGGACTGAAGGGCCACCCGCGGTCGCGCGGAGCTCGCTCGGTGTGAACCCGTATGTCTCCCGCATCGTGGCGTTGAACTGCCGCACACTCCCGAACCCGGCCGCGAACGCCACCTCGGTGACCGGCAGCCGCGTCTCGGTCAGCAGTTGCTTGGCCAGCAGCAGCCGCTTGGTCCTGGCCACCGCCAGCGGCCCCACGCCCAGCTCGGCCACGAACAGCCGGTGCAGGTGCCGCTCGGTGATGTGCAGCCGCGTGGCCAGCCCCGCCACGCCACGCTCGTCGGCGGCTCCGTCATCGATCAGCCGCAGCGCCCGCCCGATGAGGTCACCGCGCAGGTCCCACCCCGGATCGCCGGGGGAGAGCTCCGGGCGGCAGCGCTTGCACGGGCGGAAGCCCGCCGCCTCCGCCGACGCCGCGTGCCGGTAGAACCGCACGTTGCGCGAGGCCGGCGTGCGAGCCGGGCAGATCGGACGGCAGTAGATCCGCGTCGAGGTCACCGCCGTGTAGAAGCGCCCGTCGAATCGGGCGTCCCGGGCGGCTACCGCCCGGTAGCAGGAGTCGAAGTCGAGCTCAAGTGGTGACATGACACCGAGCGTATGCGTTCGCCCGGCCTGTCGACTGGCGGGAATCGGACCTGATCGTTAAATCGCTGGTCAGCAGGTCAAACCCGCCGACCAGCGGAAATCAGACGTCACTTGGACGAGACGCCCACACCTAGGTCGAACTCCCGGTAGACGCGCGCCCAGAACCCGTCGCGCAGCCACACCCGCGCCTCGGGGAACGGCCGCAACGAGTGGCCGAGCTCCTTCTCCGCCTCGATGAGCAGTTCGGTGTCGATGACCGTCGGCAGGATCGGCCCCGGCAGCAGGTCGCGGATGTTGTCGCGGCCACGGGTGAGGATCCACTTCTGTGCCACGTGCTCGCCCACGTCCTCGACGCGTGGCCGGCTGGGCCCGAGCTTGGCCACCTGGCCGGGCTTGACGTGCGGTTTGACGGGCGCGCGCCCGGCGAACACCTGCGCGGGCGACGGAGCGGTCACCGGCGGGGCGACCGGAACGGGTTGCGGAGCACGACTGAAAAAGGGCCTCAGGAATTCAGCAGTGATCACTTCCACGGTGTCCGACTCCCAAACCAGCCGTTCGGCCTGGTTGGTGCCGTACGGCGGCTCGACGCCCCACAAGTGGATGCGCACCCCGTACGCCTGCGCCGCCTCCACCGCGGGGACCATGTCCTCGTCTCCGGCGAGCAAGATCGTGTCAGTCACCGCATGATGCCGGGCCAGGGCCTCCAGATCGCTCCTGATCTGCGCGTCCACGCCCTTCTGCTGGCCACGGGCGTTCAGGTTGCCAAGCCGTACCTTGACCCAGGGCAACTGGGCGATGACCCGCTGATCGACGGTCGGCACACGGTCGCGAGCGGCGTCATACCAATAGATCCGCAGAAGTTCGCCAGATATACGTTCCAGCGCATGTTTCTGTAGACTCTGGATCAGCTCATCGGCGGCCACTCGATATTCTTTGCGCTCCTTGGCGCCCAGCAGCACTTCGCCTGCGGCAGCATAGAGATAACCGACGTCCACCAGGACGGCGTACTTCGCTGCCACAGCATGCGGCATGAGGTCTGGGATGGCCATGTGTCCTCCAGGCCGCGGTTAGTTGATCGGCTGACTATATACGCCTACTTTCTCTAGATAGTCCCAACTCCTCGAGAACTTGACACCCGATTCCCAGGATCTATCTAAGGCAGGGCGCTCATCCGCCAACCCGACTTCCCCGGTGCGGGTGCCTTACGCATCGCTCTCGCCGGGTTTCGCCATGTTTGACTTCGCGGCATGACCGCCGGCTCCGGCACGGCCTGCCGTGTCGCGAGAACGGTCACGAGGGCGGCGATCTCCTCCGGCGTGGCGTCCCCACGAACGATCCGCAGATAGGCGCTCATAGCGGGATGTTCCCATGCTTCTTCGGCGGCAGCGAGGCCCGCTTGTTCCGTAGCGCCCGCAGCGCCCTGACGACCTGAGCCCGCGTCTCGGCGGGTCGGATCACCGCGTCGACGTAGCCGCGCTCGGCCGCGATGTACGGGTTGGCCAGCGTGTCCTCATATTCGGTCACCAGCCTGGCCCGCTCGGCGTCGGCATCGTCGCCCGCCGCGGTGAGCTCGCGCCGGTAGAGGATGTTGACGGCGCCCTGCGCGCCCATGACCGCGATCTGCGCCGTGGGCCACGCCAGGTTGACGTCGGCGCCCAGGTGCTTGGACCCCATGACGTCGTACGCCCCACCGTACGCCTTGCGGGTGATGACCGTCACCAGTGGCACGGTCGCCTCGGCGTAGGCGTAGAGGAGCTTGGCCCCGCGGCGGATGATTCCGTTCCATTCCTGATCGGTCCCTGGGAGGAATCCCGGGACATCTACAAAAGTCAGGATCGGGATATTAAAAGCATCACATGTTCGAATAAAACGGGCTGCCTTCTCGGAGGCGTTGATATCCAGGCACCCGGCGAAATGCATGGGCTGGTTGGCCACCACGCCCACCGCCTGACCGTCGACCCGGCCGTACCCGACCACCACGTTGGGCGCGAACAGCGCGTGGACCTCCAGGAACTCACCGTCGTCGAGCACGTGCTCGATCACCCGGTGCATGTCGTAGGGCTGGTTCGCCGAGTCGGGGATCAGCAGGTCCAGCTCGGGATCCGGCTCCAGGTCACCGGCGCCCTCGAAGACCGGCGCCTCGTCCAGGTTGTTGGAGGGCAGGTAGGACAGCAGCGCCTTGACGTAGTCGAGCGCGTCGCTCTCGTCGGTGGCCTGGTAGTGGGCCACGCCCGACTTGGTGTTGTGCGTGTGCGCGCCGCCGAGCTCCTCGAACGTGACCTCCTCGCCGGTCACGGTCTTGATCACGTCGGGCCCGGTGATGAACATCTGCGACGTCTGGTCGACCATCACCACGAAGTCGGTCAGCGCGGGGGAGTAGACGTGCCCGCCGGCCGCGGCGCCCATGATGAGCGAGATCTGCGGGATCACGCCCGAGGCGTGCACGTTGCGCTTGAAGATCTCGGCGTAGAGGCCGAGCGCGACCACGCCCTCCTGGATGCGGGCGCCACCGCCCTCGTTGATGCCGATGATCGGGCAGCCGGTCTTCAGGGCCAGGTCGAGCACCTTGACGATCTTCTCGCCGTAGACCTCGCCGAGCGAGCCGCCGAACACGGTCACGTCCTGCGAGAACACACATACCTGGCGCCCGTCGATCGTGCCGTGACCGGTGATCACGCCGTCGCCGTACGGTCGCCTGCTCTCCAGCCCGAACATCGTGGACCGGTGCCTGGCGAACTCGTCGAACTCCACGAACGAGTCCTCGTCGAGCAGCGCCAGCACCCGCTCCCGCGCGGTCATCTTGCCCTTGTCGCGCTGCTTGGTCACGGCCGCCGCCGACCCGGCGTGGACCGCCTCGTCGAGCCGGCGCTCGAGGTCGGCGATTTTCCCGGCGGTGGTGTGAATGTCCGGCGGGTCCGGTACGGCCTCGGCAGCAGTCATGCGCGCAACATTAACCCGGCTCCTACAGTGGATCCATGACGGAGGCGGTTCACACGCATGGCCTGTTCAAGCGATACGGCCCGCAGATCGCGGTGGCCGGCATCGACCTCGTGGTCCCGGCGGGCAGCTTCGCCGGGCTCGTCGGCCCCAACGGCGCCGGCAAGACGACTTCCCTGAGCATGATCACCGGACTGCTCCGCCCCGACGGCGGCCAGGCCGAGATCGACGGCTTCGACGTGTGGCGCGATCCCGTCGAGGTCAAGGCCCGCATCGGCGTGCTGCCCGAGGGGCTGCGGCTGTTCGAACGCCTGTCGGGCCGCGAGTTACTCCTCTACAACGGCAGGCTGCGCGGCATCGCCAAGGCCGACGTCGAGCAGCGCGCCGAGGAACTGCTGCAGGTGATGGACCTGGCCGACGCCGCCGACAAGCTCGTCGTCGACTACTCCACCGGCATGCGCAAGAAGATCGGCCTGGCGGCGGCGCTGCTGCACAACCCCTCCGTGCTCTTCCTCGACGAGCCGTTCGAGGGCGTCGATCCGGTCAGCGCCAACACGCTCACTGAAGTGCTCCGGCGCTTCACCGCCTCGGGCTCGACCGTCATCTTCTCCAGCCACGTGATGGACCTCGTCGAGCGGCTCTGCGACTGGGTGTCGGTGATGAGCGCCGGGCACATCGTGGCCCAGGGCCCGCTGGAGAAGGTACGCGCCGGACGCAGCCTCAACCAGGCGTTCCTGGAGCTCGTCGGCGGTCCGCGCGACAACGGCGACTCGGGTCTGACCTGGCTCGGCCGGGGCAAGCAGGAGCCGGCGTGAACACTGTCGCGCTCTTCGCCCAGCTCAAGCTCCGGCTGCTGGCCGGCAACCTCCGCGGCGACATACAACGCAAGCTCGGCTTCATCTTCACCCTCATCATGTCCGTGTTCGTGAGCGTCATCGGCTTCCTGCTCATGAGCCTGCTCCGGCTGGCGCCGCACGATGTCGCGGCGTCGATCGTCGTCGTGGTGTTCTCGATCATGCTCATCGGCTGGATGGTCGTGCCGCTGCTGGCGTTCGGCCTGGACGACACGCTCGACCCGGCGCGGCTGTCGCTGTTCCCGCTGCCCACCCACCGGCTCGCGGTCGGCATGTTCACCGCCTCCGCCACCGGCGTCTGGCCGCTGGCCACCCTGATCATCACGGCGGGCGCCCTGGCCGGGCTCGCCACCGGCGTCGGCGGCGTGCTGCTCGGGATCGTCGCGGTGCTCCTGCAGTTCGCGCTCTGCCTGGTCGCCTCCCGGCTGGTCACCACGGCGCTGTCCAGCGCCCTGCGCACCAGGCGCGGCCGGGACCTGCTGGCCGTGGCCGCGATCTTCGTCGTGCTGCTCGCGCAACTGCCGAACCTGCTGCTCAACAGCAACATCGGCGACCCGGCGGGGATGCTGCGCCAAGTCGCGGCCCTGCTCAGGTGGACGCCCTCGGGCATGGCCGCGCACGCGATGGCCGACGGCGGCCTGACCGGCCTGGCCGAGCTCGTCGTCGTGGCCCTCGTGGTCGTGGTGGTCGGCTGGCTGTGGATCAAGGCGCTGAGCCGGGCCCTGGTCACACCCGACTCCTCCACGCGCGCGGCCTCCGTACGCAGGGGGAGCGGCCTGGTCGACCGGTTCGTGCCGAGCGGGCCGCTGGCCGCCGTGGTCACCAAGGAGCTCAAGTACATCATGCGCGAGCCCCGCTACCGGGTCGGCTGGTTCTCCTCCGTCCTGGTGGCCATCGTGCTGGGCTTCTCGGTCACCCGCTCCGGAGACGCCGGGGCGTCGACGCCGATTCTGCTCACCGCGTCGGCCGGGATGATGATCGCCCTGCAGTCGGCCAACTCGTTCGGCATCGACGGCCGCTCGCTCTGGATGAACGCCGTGACCATCGGCTCCGAACGCGGCCTCAGCACCGATCTGGCCGGCCGCCACCTGGCCGGCGCACTGGTCGCGACGCCGCTGCTCACGCTGATCGCCGTCGCCGCCGGGCTGTTCGCCGGCCACCCGGAGGGGATCGTCCCGGCGGTGCTCATCGGCCTGGGCGCGCTCGGGACCGGATTCGGCGTCGGCTCCGTGACCAGCGTCGTCATCCCCTACACCATGCCCGAGCGGATGAACGCCTTCAGCGGGGCCGCGCCCGGTCAGGGCGGCCAGGCGTTCGTCTCCGGCGTGGGCGCGCTGCTGGGCATCTCCCTCCTGTCGGTGCCGTTCGTGGTGCCGCTGCTCTTCGGGCTGCTCTGGGTGTCCGTGCTGGCGCCGTTCTACGGGTTGCTGGCCGAGGTGCTGGGCCGGCGGCTCGGCGCGAAGATCGGCTTCCCCCGCCTCCCCGAGCTGCTCGCCGCGGTGTCCCGGCCCACCTGAGCATTGGTCTAGTCCAATACGTGAGACCGCCTTACGGACATTCCACGCTTGTGGATACCTTTGAAGCATGATTGACCAGGGGATTGAGCGTCGCAGTGCCGCGGTCACCGAGATGCCCGATGAGCTGCGCAAGGACGTGCGATTGCTCGGCAAGCTGCTCGGGCAGGTGATCGCCGAGCAGGGCGGCGAGGATCTGCTGGCCGACGTCGAACGCCTGCGCAAGGCCGTGATCGCCGCCCGCAGGGGCGAGGTCACCGGTGACGAGATCACGGCCATGGTCGCGCAGTGGGAGATCGACCGGGCCGTGCAGATCGCCCGCGCGTTCACCTGTTACTTCCATCTGGCCAACCTGGCCGAGGAGCACTACCGCATCCGCATCCTGCGCGAACGTGACACCGAGGACCGGGTGGAGCGGGAGTCGCTGGCGCAGGCCGTACACGAGCTGGGCCACGAACGCGTCGCCGAGCTGGTCGAGGGGCTGGAGCTGCACCCGGTCCTGACCGCGCACCCGACGGAGGCGCGCCGGCGCGCGGTCGTCACCGCGATCCAGCGGGTCAGCGGCCAGCTGAGCGAGTACAACGCCGCCGGGCGCGGCGCCTCCGAGCGCGCCGAGAGCCGCCGGCGGCTGCTGGAGGAGATCGACCTGCTGTGGCGTACGGCCCAGCTGCGCTCCACCAAGCTCGACCCGCTCGACGAGGTACGCACCGCCATGGCCGCCTTCGACGAGACGCTGTTCCGCATGGTGCCGCAGGTCTACCGCTCGCTCGACGCGGCGCTCGGCGAGGGCACCGGCACCCGCCCGCCGCTGGCCAGGCCCTTCATCCGCTACGGCAGCTGGATCGGCGGGGACCGCGACGGCAACCCCAACGTGACCGCCAAGGTCACCCGCGAGACCGTCCAGATCCAGTCCGACCACGTGCTGACCGCCCTCGAGACGGCCTGCACGCGCATCGCCCGCACACTCACCGCGGCCGAGCAGTTCGCGCCCCCGTCGCCGGAGCTCAGGGCGGCCCTGGCCGCGGCCGTCGACGCCCATCCCGAGGTGGTCTCGGAGATGGCCACCCGCTCGCCGAGCGAGCCGCACCGGCAGTGGCTGATGTTCGTGGCCGCCCGCATCGCCGCCACCCTCCGCCGCGACCTCGACCTCGCCTACCGCGCCCCGGCCGAACTGCTCGCCGACCTGCGCCTGGCCCAGGACTCGCTCTCCGGCCACGCCGCGCGTCAGGCGTACGGGGAACTGCAGCAGCTCATCTGGCAGGTCGAGACGTTCGGCTTCCATCTGGCCGAGCTGGAGGTACGCCAGCACTCCCAGGTGCACGCGGCCGCGCTGGAGGAGATCAGGGCGGGCGGCGAGCTGTCGGAGCGCACCGAGGAGGTGCTGGCCACGATCCGGGTGATCGCCTGGATCCAGGAGCGGTTCGGCGTCACGGCCTGCTCCCGCTATGTCGTCTCCTTCACCCGCTCCGCCGACGACATCGCCGCCGTATACGAGCTGGCCGAGCACGCGCTAGGCAAGCGCGCGCCCGTGCTCGACGTGGTGCCGCTGTTCGAGTCGGGCCAGGACCTGGCCAACTCCCCGGACGTGCTGTCCGGCATGCTGGAGCTGCCGCCGATGCGCGAGCGGCTGGCCGCCAACGGCAGGCGCATGGAGATCATGCTCGGCTACTCCGACTCGGCCAAGGAGCTCGGCCCGGCCGCCGCGACGCTGCGCCTGTACGAGGCGCAGGAGCAGCTGACCGCCTGGGCGCTGAAGCACGATGTGAAGCTGCGCATGTTCCACGGCCGCGGCGGCGCGCTCGGCCGTGGCGGCGGCCCCGCCAACCGCGCGGTGCTCGCCCAGGCGCCCGGCTCGGTCGCCGGCCGCTTCAAGGTCACCGAGCAGGGCGAGGTCATCTTCGCCCGCTACGGCCACATCGCCATCGCCCGCCGCCACCTGGAGCAGGTCACGAACGCGGTGCTGATGGCCTCCTCGCCCTCGGTCGGCTCCCGCACCGCCGCCGCGGCCGACCGCTTCCGCTCGCTCGCCGAGCAGGTGGCCACGGCCTCGGAGCAGGCCTACCGCTCGCTCACCGAAGCCCCCGGCTTCCCGGAGTGGTTCGCCCTGGTCAGCCCGCTGGAGGAGATCGGCTCCCTGCGCCTCGGCTCCCGCCCCGCCCGCCGCGGCCTCGGCGCCCCCCGCTCGCTCGACGACCTGCGCGCCATCCCCTGGGTCTTCGCCTGGGCCCAGACCCGGGTCAACCTGCCCGGCTGGTACGGCCTGGGCACCGGCCTGGCCGCGGTCGCCTCACTCGACGAGCTGAAGGCGGCCTACGCCGAGTGGCCGCTGTTCAACGCGCTGCTCGACAACGCGGAGATGTCGCTGGCCAAGACCGACAGATCGATCGCCGAACGCTACCTGGCACTCGGCGGCCGCCACGACTTCGCCCGCCAGGTCATGGAGGAGTATGACCGGACCCGCAGCCTGGTGCTGCAGGTCACCGGCCACACCCGGTTGCTGGAGAACCGCAAAGTCCTGTCCCGCGCCGTCCAGCTCCGCGACCCGTACGTGGACGCGCTGTCCCACCTGCAGCTACGCGCGCTGACGGCCATGCGCACCGGCACCCTGTCGGACCACGAACGCGAACGCCTGTCGACCCTGCTCCTGCTGTCGGTCAACGGGGTGGCGGCGGGCCTGCAGAACACCGGCTGACGTCAGCCAAGGCCGTCGAAGAAGGCTCTGATGTCGGTGGTGATGGCTTCTGTGGCGGTGTGGGCCGTGTAGTGGCCGTGGGCCGGGGCTTCCAGGGTCTTCCAGGAGACGATGCCGGTGTGGTCGCGCTCGGCGAAGGCGCGGATGGATTTGAAGTCGCCCTCCGCCATGGCCAGCGCCGTCGGCACGGTCGTGGGCTCCTTCGGCGTCTCCATGCGGGCGTTCTCCCAGTACAGGCGCAGGGCCGAGCCGGCGGTGCCGGTGAACCAGTGGATCGCCGCGTTGGTCAGCACGAAGTCGTCGTCCAGGTCCTCGTCGAAGAGCTGGGCGAGCCAGCCGAGCAGCCCGGCGGGTGAGTCGGTGATGGCGTGGGCGAGCGTCTGCGGCTGCTGCGACTGCAGGACGTTGAAGGCGCCCTTCTCCTTCCAGAACCAGTCGAGTACGGCCAGCCCGGCCTGGTCCTCCTCGCTCAGGTTCGCGAACTCGGCCGGGTCGCCGGAGGGGAAGGAGAACAGCTGCGTCACATGGACGCCGACGACGTGCTCGGGGGCGAGCCGGCCGAGTTCGGGGGAGATCATCGAGCCCGCGTCGTTGCCCACCGCGCCATAACGGTCGTAGCCCAGGCGGGACATCAGCTCGGCCCAGGCCCGGGCGATGCGCTGGTTGTTCCAGCCCAGCTCGGTGGTCGGGCCGGAGAAGCCGTAGCCGGGGAGCGAGGGCACGACGAGGTGGAAGTGCCGCGACAGAGGTTCGATGGCGTCGAGGTATTCGGCGATCGAGCCCGGCCAGCCGTGGGTCAGGATCAGGGGGAGGGCGTCGGGGTTGGCAGAGCGGACGTGGATGAAGTGGATGTTCTGCCCGTCGATCTCCGTGGTGAACTGCGGGTAGGCGTTGAGCCTGGCCTCCTGGGCCCGCCAGTCGAAGCCGTCGAGCCAGCGGCCGACCAGGCGGCGGACCCGCGCCACGCCCACACCCTGGTCGGCGTCCGCGATCTCGTCGGTGAAGCGGGTCATGGCGAGGCGGGTCCGCAGGTCGTCGAGGTCGGCCTGGGGGATCTCGACGCGGAAGGGGTGAACGCTCATCTCAGGCTCCTTGTCGGAACGAGTTGTTCTGTTCCAACAATAGCAGAACGGAACGCTTCATTCCACTGGGACGCGCTCCTGACCCGCGTACACGTTGCACCGCTGCCCGCGCAGGAACCCGACGAGCGTCATGCCGAACTCCCTGGCCAGGTCCACGGCCAGCGACGAGGGGGCCGAGACCGCGCACACCGCCGGTATGCCCGCGGCCAGCGCCTTCTGCATGATCTCGTAGCTGGCCCGGCCGCTTACCATCAGCACATGCTCGGTCAGGGGGAGCCGCTGGCCGAGTGCTGCCCAGCCGACCAGTTTGTCCACCGCGTTGTGCCGGCCCACGTCCTCCCTGAGCGCCACCAGCGTCCCGTCGGGCCGGAACAGCCCGGCCGCGTGCAGGCCCCCCGTCTTGCCGAAGACGCCCTGGCCCGCCCGCAGCGCGTCCGGCAGGCCGTACAGGATCTCGGGGGTGAGGGCGAGGGTGCCGCGGGGGAGCGGCGCGCAGCGGTCGTGCAGGTCGTCGAGGCTGGCCGAGCCGCACACGCCGCAGGCGCTGGACGTGAGGAAGTGGCGGTCCAGCGACGGCAGGTCGGGGATAGGGCCGTGCAGGCGTACGGTGACCGTGTTGTAGCGGGCCTCCGGCGGGAGGTCCTCGTCGGTGCAGTACGCGATGGCCGCGATGCCGCCGGGCTTGACCAGGCCCTCGCCGTGCAGGAACCCGGCGGCCAGCTCGAAGTCGTGGCCGGGGGTGCGCATGGTGATGGCGACGGTCTTGCGCGTCCCGTCCAGCGCGGTGAGGCGGATCTCCAGCGGCTCCTCGGTGGCGAGGTCGTCGCGCCGGTCGCGGACCGTGGAGCCGGACAGTTCGCGGACGCGGATGCGGGTGGTGGGACCCACGCGGGTCAGCCGGTCGGTCATAGCCGCCGCACGGTGACGAGCGCGTTGTAGTCGGGGATCCTGGCCTGGGGCGAGCGCCTGGTCTCGTCGAGGAGTACGTTGCCCTCCGGCCAGTGGATCTGCAGGTTGCCCGGCATCAGGGGCGCGCGGAGGACTTTGCCCCCGTACGTACGCTCGCCCGAACGCAGCTCGACCGGAGTGCCGTCGGGCAGGCCGAGGCGGTCGGCGTCATAGGGGCTCATCAGCACGGCCTCGCGCATCGCGCCGTTGAAGCCGTCGAGGCGCTCGTGGACCATGCTGTTGAACTGCTTGCCGCGCCGCGTGGCCACCATGAACGTGCCGTCGGGGCGCACCAGCGTGGGCGGCTCGACGGCGGAGAACACGCCGCGCCCGTCAGGGGTGTTGAAACGGCCGTCGGCGAACAGGTGGCGCCCGCCGTACTGGACGTTGTCCCCGAAAGCCTTGAGGTCGGAAATGCCCTGGTAGAACGGCACCGCCTGCTCGATCTCCGCACGTATCTGCGGCGTCCCGGCGAAACGGACTTTTGCCGAAATTTCGGGGTTCGTGTGGGCGGCCAGTTCGCCGAAGATCTTCCACTCCGGCCACGCCTCGCCGATCCGGGGACCCTCGATCTCGGGCGAGAAGATGATCCGGCGCTCGGTGGACGTCTCGGTCACCCCGCCGGTCATCTCGTAGCGGGTCTGGGCGGGCAGCAGTAGCACGTCGCCCTCGGACGGCACGAGCATCTGCGAGGACAGCACGATGTCGATGTGCACCCGGAGCTTGAGCCGGGACAGCGCCTCCCGGCAGTAGCCGGGATCGGGCAGTACCTCCAGGAAGTTGCCTCCCGAGGAGATGAGCGCGTCGAGGTCGCCCGAGTGGGCCGCGTCGATCATGTCGGTCGCCGTCAGACCCGGCGCCGTCGGCACCTCAAATCCCCAAATATCGGTAAATCTTGCGGCGTTTTCTGGGGTGATCGGCAGGCCGCCCGGCAGGCCGGTGGCGTACGCGCCCATCTCGGCCCCGCCCTGCACCCCACTGTGCCCGCGGATCGGCATCAGCCCGCAGTTGTCGCGCCCCAGGAACCCGCGCGCCAGGGCCAGGTTCACAATCGACCGGACGTTGTCCTCGCCGAAGGCGTGCTGCGTGATGCCCATCGACCAGACCAGCACCGCCGACTTCGCCTCGCCGAGCAGCCGGGCCAGCCGGAGCATCTCGTCGCGGGTCGCCCCGGACAGCGCCTCCAGGGCCTCCCACGACTGCTTCGCCAGCGCCTGGCGTACCTCCTCGAAGCCGGAGGTCCGCTGGTCGACGAACGCCTTGTCCACCCAGTCGTTCTCGATCAGGTGCTTGAGCACGCCGTTGAGGAAGCCGATGTCGCCGCCCACGTTCACGCCGAAGAACTCGTCAGTGATCTTCGTCCCGAACACCGCCGACTCGGCGTTCGACGGCACCCAGTAGCGGTCCATGCCGGGCTCGCGATAGGCGTTGACCATGGCCACACGGGTGCCGGCCTTCTTGGCGTGATAGAGGTACTTCATCGCCACAGGCTGGTTGTTGGACGGGTTCGACCCGATGAAGACGATCAGGTCGGAGCCGATCCAGTCGGTGTAGGAGCAGGTGGTGGCCGCCGCGCCGATCGTCTGCTTGAGCGCGACGGTCGAGGGGGAGTGGCAGATGCGCGCCGCGTTGTCCACGCTGTTGGTGCCCAGCGCGCGGACCGCCTTCTGCGCCACGTAGTAGTTCTCGTTCGGCATGCCGCGGCTGGTCAGGTAGGCGCCGAAGCGCGCGTCCCGCAGCCCGCCGGCGGCCACCCCCAACGCCTCGTCCCACGAGATCCGCCGAAAGCCCGGCTCTCCCGCCCGCCGAAGCATGGGGTAGGGAAGCCGCCCCAGCTCCCGCAGCTCCGCGCTCTTCTTACCGGCCAGCCCGGAGACGTCGCCCAGCAGCGAGACGTCGAGCGCCGGCATCGTGTTCAGTGGCAGCAGCCGCAGCCGGATGTTGCACAGGTGGATCTCGTCCATGGTCCAGTCGCGCATGCCCCGCGTGCCCAGCGCGCACCCGTCGCACGTGCCCTGCTGGAGAATCCGCCAGGCGTAACGCCTGTTGCCCTTGACCGATCGAAACGCCTTCAGCAGTTCCAGATAGTTGTTCGGCTTGCGCAGCCCGAGGCCGAACGGCCGCCACGAGGCCCAGTTGCGCGGATCCAGACGTCTGCTCATCTCCCCATCTTCACCCGCGTGGGGCGCCAGAGGACAGTCGAGCTTGGGCGAAGATGGAGGAATGCCGGACTCGCGCTACTCCGACCTCGACCGCCCGCCCCTGTCCGAGGTGGCGCTCAACCGCGCCCTCGTACGCCCCGGCGGCCTGTGGACCGGCGTGAGCGTCGTCGAGAGCACCGGCTCGACCAACGCCGATCTCGCCGAGGCCGCGAGACAGGGCGCCGAGGAGGGCCGGATCCTGGTCGCCGAGTCGCAGGTGGCCGGCCGGGGCAGGCTGGGCCGCACCTGGATCGCGCCGCCGCGCTCAGGCCTGACCGTGTCCGTCCTGCTCCGCCCGCGGGTGCCCATCGCCGCGCAGGGGTGGCTGGCGCTGCTGTACGGCGTGGCGGCGGCCTCGGCCGTGCGCCGGCTGGCCGAGGTGGACGTACGGCTCAAGTGGCCGAACGACCTGCTGATCGGCGAGCGCAAGCTGGCCGGGATCCTGGCCGAGCGGGCAGAGGACGCCGTGGTCATCGGAATGGGCCTGAACGTCTCGCTCAAGCCCGAGGAGCTCCCCGTGGAGACGGCCACCTCGCTGGCCATCGAGCAGGCCGCGTGCGTGGACCGGGATCCGCTGCTCAGGGCCGTGCTCAGGGAGGTCGAGCGGCACTACCGCGACTGGTCCGAGGCGGGCGGCGACGCCGACGCGTGCGGCCTGCGCGCCGCCTACCAGGCGTCGAGCGCCACCATCGGGCGGCAGGTACGGATCGAGCTGCCCGGCGACCAGGTGCTGACCGGCCAGGCGACCGGCATCGACCAGGCCGGACACCTCCAGGTGACCGCCAACGGCCAGCGGCACACATTGAGCGCGGGCGACGTCGTCCACGTTCGCGCGTCCTCGTAGCCCCGAGGGCGCGGAGGTGGCACCATTTGCCCATGACCCTCCCCGACCACCACTTGACGCAGGGTGAGCGACGCATCAGGTCGTTCCACCCGCACTGGAAGCGGCTCGTGGTGCCTTTCATCGCGCTCGTGCTGATCGTCGCCGCCTCGGGCGTGGCGCTCTTCCTCATTCCCGGCAGCTTCGAGTACGCCAACTACGCCAGGATCGCCGTCGGCGTCGTCGCCGTGCTGCTGCTGACGGTCTGGTCGTTCGTGCCGTACCTGCAGTGGAAGAACACCGGCTACGTGCTCACCACCCACCGCTTCACGATCAGCATGGGCGTGCTCAACAAGTCGACGGACGAGATCCCGATGGCCAAGGTCAACACGGTCAGCTCCGACCAGACCTTCTTCGAGCGCATCCTCGGCTGCGGCACGCTCACCGTCGAGTCGGCGGGTGACCGGGG
The DNA here is from genome assembly GCF_040648495.1 of Nonomuraea sp. NPDC049129. Taxonomy (NCBI): domain Bacteria; kingdom Bacillati; phylum Actinomycetota; class Actinomycetes; order Streptosporangiales; family Streptosporangiaceae; genus Nonomuraea; species Nonomuraea sp. NPDC049129. Next base: position 320,392 of record NZ_JBEZDU010000007.1, read on the forward strand.
GCAGATCGCCCTGCGCGACATCCCCCACATCCAGGACGTCAGGACCGACCTGTTCCGCCTCCTGGAGGACGCCTCCGACGGAGATATCGACGGCCATTGAACAGGCCCACCGCTGAGGAGATCGACCGGCTGCTGGTCGGCATGCCCGCCCGTCACACCAAGGCGGAGGTGTCGGCCGAGGCCGGCGTGTCGCCGGCGCTGGCGGAGCGCATCTGGCGGGCGCTGGGCTTCGCCTCGCTCGCCGACGACGCGGTGGCCTTCTCCGACGGCGACGTCGACGCGCTGCGTCGGGTGAGCGGGATGCTCGGCAACGGCCTGCTCGACGAGCCGACCGTCATCCGGATGGCCCGCGCGCTCGGCCAGACCACGGCCAGGCTGGCCCAGTGGCAGGCCGAGATCATGATCGGCGCGATGCTGCCGCCCGGCGAGCGGCCGTCCGACGACGACCTCGGCCGGGTGCTCGACACGGCCCGGCTACTGCTGCCCGACTTCGAGCAGGTGCTGATCCACGTCTGGCGGGCGCAGCTGGCCGCCGCGGGCACCCGGCTGCTGTCCGTCGCCGACCTCGACGAGGAGAACATCCCCGCCCGCGTGTCGATCGCCGTGGGCTTCGCCGACCTCGTCTCCTTCACCCGGCGCGCCCGCGAGCTCGATGAGCGGGAGCTGGCCGCGCTGGTCGAGGGGTTCGAGACGCGGGCCTCCGACGTGGTGGCCGCGCATGGCGGCCGGCTGGTCAAGACGCTCGGCGACGAGGTTCTGTTCACCGCCCACACCCCGGCCGACGCGGCGGCGATCGCGCTCGACCTGGTGGAGCCGGGCGACCTGCGCATCGGCCTGGCCTACGGGCCGGTCCTGCCCATGATGGGCGACGTCTTCGGCACGACGGTAAATCTTGCCGCCCGGCTCACCGCCATCGCCCGGCCGGGCACCATCGTCGTGGACGCCGAATTGGCCGAGGGTCTCGACGGCGACACGGGCTTCGAGCTCCGCAGGATCCGGCGCAGGCCGGCGCGGGGGATCGGGATGGTGCAGCCCTACGCCTTGCGGAGATCATCCCCTTGACACAAGATGGCTGCCATGCCGTACGAAGTGCAGGGAGTCATCGCCCGAGGTAAGGGCCAGGAAGTATCGGTCGAGACGGTGCTCGTGCCCGACCCCGGACCGGGGGAGGCGGTGGTGACCGTCAAGGCCTGTGGGGTGTGCCATACCGACCTGCACTATCGGGAGGGCGGCATCAACGACGACTTCCCGTTCCTGCTCGGGCACGAGGCCGCGGGCGTGGTCGAGGCGGTGGGCGAGGGCGTCACCGGGGTCGCGCCCGGCGATTTCGTGATCCTCAACTGGCGGGCCGTGTGCGGCCAGTGCCGGGCCTGCCTGCGCGGGCGCCCGTGGTACTGCTTCAACACCCACAACGCCACCCAGAAGATGACGCTGGCCGACGGCACCGAGCTCTCGCCCGCGCTGGGCATCGGCGCGTTCCTGGGCAAGACGCTGGTCGCCGCGGGGCAGTGCACCAAGGTCTCCGCCGACGCGCCCGCCGAGGTGGCCGGGCTGCTCGGCTGCGGGGTCATGGCCGGGCTCGGGGCCGCGCTCAACACGGGCAACGTCTCCAGGGGCGACACGGTCGCCGTCATCGGCTGCGGCGGCGTGGGCGACGCCGCGGTCCTGGGCGCGTCGCTGGCCGGCGCCGCGAAGATCATCGCGGTCGACGTGGACGACAACAAGCTCGAATGGGCCCGCGGCTTCGGCGCCACCGACACGGTCAACTCGCGGGCGAACGACCCGGTTGAGGCGATCCGCGACCTCACCGGCGGCTTCGGCGCCGACGTGGTCATCGAGGCCGTCGGCCGGCCCGAGACGTACAAGCAGGCGTTCTACGCCCGCGACCTGGCCGGCACCGTCGTGCTCGTCGGCGTGCCGACGCCCGAGATGGCGCTGGAGCTGCCGCTGCTGGATGTGTTCGGGCGCGGCGGCTCGCTCAAGTCCTCGTGGTACGGCGACTGCCTGCCCTCGCGCGACTTCCCCATGCTGATCGACCTGTTCCTGCAGGGGCGGCTCCCGCTCGACAAGTTCGTGACGGAGACCATCGCGCTGGACGAGGTCGAGGAGGCCTTCGCCAAGATGCACCGCGGCGAGGTGCTGCGCTCGGTGGTGGTCCTCTAGATGATCGACAGGGTCATCACCTCGGGGACGTTCTCGCTCGACGGCGGCACGTGGGACGTCGACAACAACGTCTGGCTGGTCGGCGACGCCCGCGAGGTGGTCGTCATCGACGCGGCGCACGACGCGCGCGCCATCGCCGACCGCGTCGGTGAGCGGACGGTCAAGGCCGTCGTCTGCACGCACGCGCACAACGACCACATCAACGCCGCTCAGGAGCTCGCCGAGCTGACCGGGGCACCGATCCGGCTGCACCCCGCCGACCAGGTCCTCTGGGACCAGGTGTACGGCCAGGAGGTGCCGTACGAGCCCCTGGCCGACGGCGAGAAGGTCGAGGTCGGCGGGATCGCGCTGGAGGTGCTCCACACCCCCGGCCACGCGCCGGGCGCGGTCTGCCTGTACGCCCCCGACCTCGGCGTCCTGTTCAGCGGCGACACGCTGTTCAAGGGCGGGCCCGGCGCGACCGGCCGGTCCTACTCGTCGTTCGACACCATCGTCGACTCGATCGCCCGGCGGCTGCTGGGGTTGCCCGGCGAGACGGTCGTGCACACCGGCCACGGTGACTCGACGTCGATCGGAGCCGAGGCGCCGCACCTGGAGGAGTGGATCGCCCGGGGTCACTGATCTGTGTCGTACCTAACATAGGCAAGCCTTACCGAAGTGGGTTACCTTAGGTGTGCCTAACCTTTGGTGTCCCCTTCGACGTGAGAGGCTTTTCCCCGCATGTACGTGTGTGTCTGTCGTGCCGTGACCGAGAACGAGGTGCACGACTGCATTGCCGCGGGCGCGAGGAGTGCCAAGCAGATCCGCGACACCACGGGCGCCGGGGGCGACTGTGCGACTTGTGTCAGGAAGATATGTGCGATCCTGAAGCGGTCTGAGGAACTCACAACCGCATAGCACGAGGAGCCCGTTCATGCAGGGCGACATCCAGATCATCGAGCTGCTCAACGAGCAGCTCACCGCGGAGTTGACCGCGATCAACCAGTACTTCCTGCACGCCAAAATGCAGGAGAACTGGGGCTACACCAAACTCGCCGAGCACACCCGAGCCGAATCCATCGATGAGATGCGCCACGCCGAGCGCCTCACCGATCGCATCCTTTTCCTTGAGGGCCTGCCCAACTACCAGCGCCTAGGCACCCTGCACATCGGCCAGACGGTCGAGGAGCAGCTGCGGGCCGACCTGGAGGTGGAGCTGTCGGTCGTGTCCCGGCTACGGCCGGGCATCCAGCTCATGCGGGAGAAGGGCGACGCGACCTCCGCGCGGATCTTCGAGGACATCCTCGCGGACGAGGAGCTCCACATCGACTACCTGGAGACCGAGCTGTCCCTGATCAGGGCGCTGGGCGAGCAGCTCTACCTCGCCCGCTACGCCGAGCCGCCCTCCTCGGATGAGTGAATCTCCATCGAGCCCGTCCCACGCGCCCGCCGGTACTCCCGGCGGGCGCGCGCGTTTTCGCGACACGCCGGGCGCTACAGAAGGTTTTGCGATTCTGCAAGATCGGGAATCGCCTTTGTCTTCGACGAGTGCGGTAATTTAAGCGGGACTAACTGACATTTATCTGTGTTTGCCCAGGTCAATGGATAGGTCAACGACGAGTCAAACCGCGCGCTGTGACCGGGAAACGATCGCCTAAGGTCCTACGATCGCTTTATGACCTGCGTACTTCTCGCCGAGGATGACACCTCGATTTCCGAGCCGCTCGCGCGTGCGCTGCGCCGAGAGGGCTATCAGGTTGAGGTGAGCCCCGACGGCCCGCAGGCCCTGGAAAGGGCCCTGTCGGGTGGGATCGACCTCATCGTTCTCGACCTCGGCCTGCCAGAAATGGACGGGCTGGAGGTCGCGCGCCGGATCCGCGCCGAAGGGCACGGCACCCCGGTCCTGATACTCACCGCCCGCGTCGACGAGGTCGACACCGTCGTCGGCCTCGACGCCGGCGCCGACGACTACGTCACCAAGCCGTTCCGGCTCGCCGAGCTGCTCGCCAGAGTGCGTGCGCTGCTGCGCCGGGGCACCTCGGAGACGCCGGTGGTGCAGGGCGTCCGCATCGACGCCGACTCCCGCCGAGCCTGGATGGGAGAGAAGGAGCTGCATCTTACGACCAAGGAATTCGACCTGCTGCGCGTGCTCGTCCGCGACGCCGGCAAGGTCGTCACCCGTGAGCAGATCATGCGGGAGGTGTGGGACACCAACTGGTGGGGGTCCACCAAGACCCTGGACATGCACATTTCCTGGCTGCGCCGCAAGCTGGGCGACGACGCGGCCAAGCCTCGCTACATCACCACCGTCCGAGGAGTCGGCTTCCGCTTCGAACGCGAGTAGGAGATGCGCCGACGCCTGCTCACATCCACCCTGCTCGTCGCGGTCATCGCGGTCCTGCTGCTGGGGGTCCCCCTGGGCATCGTGGTCAGCCGTCTGATCGTCGACGAGGCGGCCCAGGAGCTCAGGGCGGAGGCGACGCGCCTGGTGGGGGAGGTCGAGTACGCCCGCATCCAGGACACACCTCTCGATCCTCAGCAACTCAAACAGAAGTACCCCGACCGCTACATCCAGATCTACGAGCGCGCCACCCAGCCCAAGGCGACCATCGTCGGCACCCCACCGCCGCCCGGCCACGAGATGACCGCGGACGCCCAGTCCGAGAACGGGATCTATGTCCGGGTGAGCCGCGACCGGGACCAGGTGGAGCAGGATGTTCGAGCACGCCTGCTCCTGATCGTGGCCCTGGCCGTCGCGGCTCTGGCGGTGGCGGTGGGCCTCGCCATCGTGCAGTCACGCCGTTTGACGCTGCCCTTGCAGGACCTGGCGAAGATCGCCGACCGGCTCGGGTCCGGGGACGCCCGGCCCAGCAAACATCGCTACGGCATACCCGAGCTCGACCGGGTGGCTCAGGTGCTCGACCGCAGCGCCACCCGCATCTCCGACCTGCTCACCAGAGAACGCGAGTTCGCCACCGACGCCTCCCACCAGCTCCGCACCCCATTGACCGGCCTCACCATGCGCCTGGAGGAGATCGTCGCCGCCAGCGAGGAGCCGGAGGTGGTCCGTGAGGAGGGGGAGGCGGCCATCGTGCAGGCCGAGCGGCTCACCGCCGTGATCGACGAGCTGCTGGCCGCCGCCCGCCGCCAGCGGCACGCCCAGGCCAAGCCCGTCGGCATCGACGAGGTCCTGGTCCAGCAGGTCACCGAGTGGGAGCCGGTCTTCCGCGGCGAGGGCCGCTCGCTGCTGCTCGAAGGCTCACGCGGGCTCAGGGCGCTGGCCACCACCGGTGGATTCGGCCAGGTCATCGCCTCACTGCTGGAGAACTCCCTGCGCCACGGCGGCGGCACCGTCACCGTCACCACGACCAGTGGCGACAACTACGTGGTGACCGAGGTCTCCGACGAGGGCCCCGGCATCGCCGACGACATCGCTCCCAAGGTCTTCGAACGCAACGTCAGCGGGGCCGGGGGCACCGGCCTGGGGCTGACCCTGGCCCGCGCGCTGGCCGCCGCCGACGGGGGTCGTCTGGAGCTCGTACGGCGCCGTCCGGCGACGTTCGCCATCTTCCTGCGCCACGCAGAGGAGAACGACAGGACCCGCGTGGTCAGCGGTCCTGCTTGACCCCGGGCAGCTCCGTGGGGATGGGCTCGGTGGCCTCCAGGAACACCCACTTCTTGTACGACCAGTAGCGGAACAGCGTGCCGAGGCCGACGCCGACGAAGTTGGCGATGTTGAGGCTGAGCAGGTCGTGCAGGTGCAGGGTGTACTTGGTGAACCCGATGGTCAGCAGCCCGAACAGCAGGGCGATGCCGTTGAGCAGGAAGAACAGGAAGTATTCGCGGCCCAGGCCGCTCTGCTCGCGATGCCGGAAGGTCCAGAAGCGGTTGCCCAGGTAGGCGAACGTCGCCGAGATGACCGTGGCCGCCACCTTGGAGGTCAGCGGACCCATGCCGAGCGCCAGGAACACGTTGTACAGGCCGGTGTCGACCACGAACGCGATGGCACCGATGGTCCCGAACTTCGTCAGCTCATGCAGGAGAGACGAGAACCGCTGGTAGAGCCCCTTGGCGAAGTTCACGTCTGCTACTCGGCCCTTCCCGGTCGTGGCGCAAATCAGGTCATGACCACTTCAGCGTACCGGCCGTCAGGCTGGTGGTGGGCCACGGCGGATGACATCCCACCCCTATCAACACGCTTACAAATATCGCCTTATGCCCGACAATTACGAATCTGGAGCGTTACGCTGCGGTGGCAGATCGCCGGTACGTACCGGCGATGGGCTCAGACGGACCGCCGTCGCAGACGGCCACGACCCTCGGGGTTCACCTGTGCCGCTTCGACTGCTCGTCCTGCTCGCCGGCCTGACCGTCATGGCGGCCGGTTGCGGCACCACAGGCGTCGCCACGGTGGCGCCCCCCGAGGATCCGACCTCCGCTCCGGCGGCCGCCCACAGCGTCGACACGGCGACGGCCGAACAGGCGTTCCAGCTGCTCGGCCAGCTCGACCAGGCATGGAAGCGGCGGGACTGCGCCGCCGTCGCCGAGCTGACCACGTGGGTGGAGAGGACGCTGGGCGGTCGTGCCTGTGAGGCGACCCGGAACGGCCGCCCGGCTCTCTACAGCGAGCCCAGCTTCTTCCTGCCCGGCGAGGGCGACTGGTTCGCCGCCCTGGCGAGCAAGCCGTCGCCGGCGTACTTCGTGTTCCTGCGCGAGGGCGGACGCTGGCGGCTCGGCGCGGGACCCATCCCCGCGCGCGGCGCGGCGCCGGAGACGCCGACCACCATCACCCCCGACGCGGGGTTGATCAGCCAGGCCCGCGTGGTGGCGCAGCGTCACCTCACCTACCTCACCGACCCGGCCGGGGTGGCGGGCGTGCGCTTCCCGGCCGGGGATCCCGTACGCGGCCTGCGGGACGAGCTGGCCGCGCTTCCCGGGCGGGTACGGCCGGACCGGCTCGACATCGACGTCGAGCTGCCCGAACAGCCCACGATGGCGCTCCCCCTGTCGGCCGACACCATGCTCGCCTTCGACGCGCTGCGCGTCGTCTACCGGCAGCGCCCGAAGGCGGGCGCGTCGGCCCTGGCCCACCCGCTGAAGAAGGACGCCGAGATCGTCGTCCTGGCCAGCGTCATCAAGGCGGCGGAGGGCCTGACCACGGTCGGCGTGCGGCGCGGCCCCGCCTGAGCGGGTTGGGTAAGCTCAGCTGGCGTGAGTGCAAACAGTCCAATCGGGCCGGTCGTCGGCATGGTCGGCGCCGGCCAGCTGGCCAGGATGACGCAGCAGTCCGCCATCGCGCTGGGCGTCGAACTGCGGGTGCTGGCCAACACCTCTGACGAGAGCGCCGCCAGGGTCATCGTCGACACGCGACTCGGCGACTACCGCGAGCTGGCCGACCTGCGCGAGTTCGCCACGGGCTGTCACGCGATCACGTTCGACCACGAGCACGTGCCGACCGAGCACATCAGGGCGCTGGCCGCCGAGGGCTACGCGGTGCGGCCCGGGGCCGACGCGCTGGTGCACGCCCAGGACAAGGCCGTGATGCGCGAGCGGCTGACCTCGTTCGGCGCGCCCTGTCCGGCCTGGGCCCGCGTGTCGGGCCTCGAAGATGTCTCGGCCTTCGCCGCCGAGCACGGGTGGCCGGTCGTGCTGAAGGCGATCAGGGGCGGCTACGACGGGCGCGGGGTGTGGGTCTGCCGGACTCCCGCCGAGGTCGCGGAGGCCCTGAGCAGTGGTGTGCCGATGATGGTCGAGGCGTTCGTGCCGTTCGAGCGGGAGCTGGCCGTACTCGTCGCCCGCTCGCCCCACGGACAGGGCGTCAGCTACCCGGTCGTGGAGACCGTGCAGCAGGACGGGATCTGCGTCGAGGTGCTCGCGCCCGCCCCCGGCCTGGACCCGGAGGAGGCCGCCGAGGCCCAGCGGATCGCGCTGCAGATCGCGCACGAGCTGGGCGTGACCGGGCTGCTGGCCGTGGAGATGTTCCAGACGGCCGACGGGCTGCTGGTCAACGAGCTGGCCATGCGGCCGCACAACAGCGGCCACTGGACGATCGACGGCTCCCGCACTTCGCAGTTCGAGCAGCACCTGCGGGCCGTCCTCGACCTGCCGCTCGGCTCGCCGTCGATGAGCGCGCCCGTCGTCGTCATGGCCAACCTGCTCGGTGGCGACGACCCCGACCTGTTCAAGCGGTACGAGCACGTGATGGCTCACGACCCCGGCATCAAACTGCACTTCTACGGCAAAGAGGTCCGTCCCGGTCGCAAGATCGGCCATGTGACCGCTGTGGGCGACGATCTCGAGACCGTACGCGCTCGTGCCAGGCACGCCGCCGTCTACCTGACCACGGGGGAGTACACGTGAGATCTCTGCGGGTGTCGTCATGATCGGCATTGTGATGGGCAGTGACTCCGACTGGCCGGTGATGAAAGCCGCGGCCGAGGCGGTGGCGGAGTTCGGCGTACCGTTCGAGGCCGACGTGGTCTCCGCGCACCGGATGCCGACGGAGATGATCGAGTACGGCCGTCAGGCCGCGGCGCGCGGCGTCAAGGTGATCATCGCCGGCGCGGGGGGCGCGGCCCACCTGCCGGGGATGCTGGCCTCGGTGACGCCGCTGCCGGTGATCGGGGTGCCGGTGCCCCTGAAGTACCTGGACGGGATGGACTCGCTGCTGTCGATCGTCCAGATGCCGGCCGGGGTGCCGGTGGCCACTGTGGCGGTGGGCGGGGCGCGTAACGCGGGGCTGCTGGCCGTACGCATCTTGGGGGTGTCGGACCCTGAGCTGCGGGAACGCATGGAGGAGTTCCAGGGCGAGCTGAAGGAACAGGCCCATGCCAAGGGCGAACGCCTGCGCGCCGAAGCGGCTCGGCTGGGCGGTTAGCACCTCGCCGGCCGGCCGTTGGGCGGCTGCCTTTCGGCCGGCAAGCGTGGACTTGGTGCTTTATGGCGCTTTGGGGTTCTTGGGGTGCTTTAGGGGCGGCCCAGGGCGCGGTAGTGCCAGCCCGCCGAGCGCCAGGTTTCGGTGTTCAGGGCGTTGCGGCCGTCGACGATGCGGCGGGCCGCGACCACCTGGCCGAGCTCCTCCGGGTCCAGGTCGACGAATTCCGGCCACTCCGTGAGCAGGAGCACCACGTGTGCCCCTCGGACGGCCTCCAGGGCCGATTCGCCGTAGTGCAGCTCGGGGTGTGCCTTTCGGGCGTTGTCCAGGGCGATCGGGTCGTACACGGTCACCTGGCCGCCCTGCTGGCCGATCGTCACGGCCACGTCGAGCGCGGGGGAGTCGCGGATGTCGTCGGAGTTCGGCTTGAAGGCGGCACCGAGCACGCCGACCGTACAGCCGTGGAAGGAACCGCCCGCCAGCTCACGCGCCAGGTCCACCATGCGGGCGCGGCGGCGCAGGTTGATCGCGTCGACCTCGCGCAGGAACGTCAGCGCCTGGTCCGCGCCCAGCTCGCCCGCCCGCGCCATGAACGCGCGGATGTCCTTGGGCAGGCAGCCGCCGCCGAACCCGAGCCCGGCGTTGAGGTATCGGCCGCCGATGCGGTCGTCGTACGACAGTGCCTCCGACAGCTTTGTGACGTCGGCGTGGGCGGCCTCGCAGACCTCGGCCATCGCGTTGATGAAGGAGATCTTGGTGGCGAGGAACGCGTTGGCGGCCGTCTTGACCAGCTCGGACGTCGCGAAGTCGGTGACCACCATCGGGATCTCCCCGAGCGGCTGGTAGACGTCGCGCAGCACCTTCTCCGCCCGCTCGGAACGCACGCCGATCACGATGCGGTCGGGCTTGAGCGTGTCCTCCACGGCATAGCCCTCACGCAGGAACTCGGGGTTCCAGGCGAGCTCGACCTCGGCACCGGCCGGGGCGAGCCGGGCCAGCTTGTCGGCGAGCCGCTCCGCGGTGCCCACCGGCACCGTCGACTTGCCCACCACCAGGCACTCACGGTTGAGGTGCGGGGCCAGCGACTCGATGGCGCTGTCCATGTAGGAGACGTCGGCGGCGTACTCGCCGCGCTTCTGCGGCGTGCCCACACAGACGAAGTGCACGTCGCCGAAGGCCGCCGCCTCCTCATAGGACGTGGTGAAGCGCAGGCGGCCGGAGTCGAGTCCACGGCGGAGAACGGGTTCGAGCCCCGGTTCGTGGATCGGGAGCTCACCGCTGTTGAGCCGGCGAACCTTGTCGGCGTCTATATCGAGGCCCAGGACGTCGAATCCTAGATCCGCCATGCAGGACGCATGCGTGATGCCCAGGTATCCGGTCCCGATCACCGTGAGGCGATATGGCACGAGAGAGCTCCTTTCGAGTGCCAGGCATGTTACCGGCCCGCGCTACCTCGTTCTGTGCCACCTGGGCATTTCCGCAAACTGTACCGCCTAGTAACAAGATGGTCGGACGTCCTAGTATTTCGCCATGGACTTCCCTTTGTACGCGCCCGCCGAAGAGCACGACATGCTCCGGGAGACGATTCGAGCCCTCGCCGACGAGAAGATCGCCCCGCGCGCCGCGGAGACGGACGAGACCGAGGAGTTCCCTTGGGACGTCTACAAGGCGCTTGTGACGGCTGACCTGCACGCCGTTCACGTCCCGGAAGAATACGGGGGCGCCGGGGCGGACGCGCTGGCCACGGTGATCGTGATCGAGGAGGTGGCCCGCGCCTGCGCGTCGTCCTCGCTCATCCCGGCGGTGAACAAACTCGGCACGGTGCCCCTGCTGCTGTCGGCCTCGGCCGACCTCAAGGCCCGCTACCTGGCGCCGGTGGCCCGTGGGGACGCGATGTTCTCGTACGCGCTCTCTGAGGGGGAGGCCGGCTCGGACGCCGCGGCCATGCGCACCCGGGCGGTGCTGGACGGCGACCACTATGTGCTCAACGGCACAAAAATGTGGATCACGAACGCGGGCGTCTCGGAGTACTACACGCTGATGGCGGTCACGGACCCGACGGCCGGCCCTCGCGGCATTTCCGCTTTTATCGTGGAAAAATCCGACGAAGGCGTCTCTTTCGGGCCAAAGGAGAAGAAGCTGGGGATCAAGGGCTCACCCACCCGCCAGGTGATCCTGGAGAACGTCCGCATCCCCGCCTCCCGCATGATCGGCGACCCGGGCACCGGCTTCAAGACCGCCCTGGCGACCCTCGACCACACCCGCATCACCATCGCCGCCCAGGCCCTGGGAATCGCCCAGGGAGCACTCGACTACGCCATCGGGTACATCAAGGAACGCAAGCAGTTCGGCCGGCCGATCGCGGACTTCCAGGGACTGCAGTTCATGGTCGCGGACATGGCGATGAAACTGGAGGCGGCTCGGCAGCTGACGTACCACGCGGCGGCCAAGTCCGAACTGGCCATGCACGGCCAGCCACAGAAGGACCTCACGTTCCTGTCGAGCGCCGCGAAGTGCGCGGCATCGGACGCGGCAATGGAGATCACCACTGATGCGGTGCAGTTGCTGGGCGGGTACGGGTACACACGGGACTTCCCGGTGGAACGGATGATGCGCGACGCCAAGATCACCCAGATCTACGAGGGCACCAACCAGATCCAGCGCATGGTGATGGCCCGGCAACTCCTCAAATAGCCCTACAAGCATCGTCTTCGCCGGGGCTCAGGCCGTGACATTGGGGGGCGCGGCCCCCCAAACCCCCAGCCAAAAAGCCGCTTCGCCGTATCCTCAGCCAGACGAAACCCGGAGACTGCGGCCACCCGAGGACTGCGAGTTGGTCGGCAAGCCGCTCAACCTCAAAGATGACCGTCGGAGGAAGCCCTGCGATGACATGCTCGGCGTCGGGGTTGTCCGCCCAGGTCCAGGCGTCACTCACCAGCGGCCTATCGGCGCGCGGATGTCGTGATCTCCTGGATTTCAATGACCTTCTGCCGGAGGACGAGCCCGTGCCGTCGTGGTGACGGACAGTGCCACGGGTGCCGCGTGTCGCTTACCTCGCCTCGCCGCTCATGATGCGCATCCATAGGTCTTGGGCGCGACGGTCGATCATGCGTTCGCTCTCCATGATCGAGGTGGGGTAGGTGGACCAGTCGCAGCGCCGTATGTAGGTGTGTCCGCCCGCGGCGCACAGTTCGTAGACGACTGGTGCGCAGTCGCAGGTGTAGGCGCGTACGCGAGTGACTGTGCTGCTCGGATACCACGGATACCAGTCCACGAGGGTGACGTCCGCTCGGGGAGCTGCTGGGTGGAGGCCTGGGAGGTCTCGAGGTCGGTCACGCGCTCTCCGTATCTCTTGGTCTCTTGTCACTGTCGTGAGGGGATCGTCACGCTGCCCGCGATGGCTCGCGCCGCATGATCGGGGACGGCGTTGGTGACTGACTGGTGCCGCTCGGGCTGCCCCCGCGACACCCCCCGGGGCGCACACGGCGGGAAGCTCCACCCGGAGGAGCTCTCGACCACCAGTTACCGACGCCATACCGCCAGAGTATGGCAGCCTGTAAGTGCCTGTCTATTCCATTAAGCTCCATGGAGCTTCATGATCCGCTTGGGAGGGCCGTGAAGCTCCCCTCTAGCCTTGTAATGTGGCCAGATATGTCGAGCACACCCGTATGTGGGAGTTTGATGAGGATCGTTCCCGCTGGGAGCAGATCCTCGAAGTTCTCCAGGCGCGGATCGACTCAGGGGAGTGGGGGCCCAAGTTCAAGATCTCCGAGGTCAAGCTGATGGAGGAGTTTGGCGTTGCCCGCCCTACCATCCGCAAGGCCATGGAACGCCTCAGAAACGCAGGCAGGGTCTACACCGTCCCCAACCTCGGCAGCTTCGTCACCGCTGAGCACGCGGACGAGTAATCGCCGGCCCATAGCGGCGTGGTAGACGAGGCGCGAACCTGTCCGTCGAGGGCTACGAGGGCACCAACCAGATCCAGCGCATGGTGATCGCCCGGCAGTTGTTGAAGTAAGCGTTGACGTGCGGAGACCCGCTGCTTCTTGTGGGGCGGGCCGGGTTCGCCGGAACACTGGCTGATCTTCAATCTCAGCCTGATCCGTGATCTTTACAAGGTGGCCGAGGGGTGTCAGCATCACGCGGCATGGATGTCGATGAGTTCTGGGACCTGATCGAGCGTTCCGGACGTGAGACCGACACGAGGAAAACGCGTGTCGCGTGGTTGGAAGACGAGCTCTCTCGCCGCCCGGTCGAAGAGATCATCGACTATGACAGTTGGTGGACGATCACACACAACCGCGGCTGCACCATCGATCTTTATGCAACGTACTGGTTCGTGTTCGGCATGGGTTCGCTCGACGGCTTCGAGTACTTCGTGAGCTGGCTCATCAGCTTGGGGCGTAAGACGTTCGACACCATCACTGACTGCCCTGATCGGCTGATCGAGCAGCCCCAGGTGCTGCACCTGTTGGAGCTGGAGAAGTCATATGGCAGCTCAACCAAGCGCCAGCGCCAAGATCCGGAGCAGATGAGGGAAGAGCGACCTGAGTTCGAGCAGCTGGCCCACGTGGCGTATCACGCCTACGAACAGGTGACCGGAAAGGATCCGGACGGGCTCGGCGAAGCTGTGAGTGCACGCGGCGTTTCAAGCGGTTTCCCGTTGATTCCGGCGCTCGGCGGCATCCCCCACGGAGAGCAGTGGGACTTCGACGACGAGCAGGAATTGGCTCGCAGGCTGCCGAGGATAGCCCGCTACCGGGACCAGTGACGATCTCGCAGCCGCAGGTGTAGGCGCGTACAGCTGCGGCTCCACTGCGTGGCGGGGGCGCCGATGAGTGGGTGCCGATTGGTGCGCACCCGCGACACCACAAGCCGGGGTGCACACGACGAGAGGCTCCACCCGCTGGAGCTCCCGACCGCCACTCGCCGACGCCATACCGCCAGCGTCGGTCCCCGGAGCCATGCCATCGCTAGGCCTGCCTGTTCTATGCATCAGGTCCAGGGATATCTAAGGTCGTCCTGTGATCGAATGGGACCCGCGGCTCTACAAGTGGGAGCAGATAGCCAACGTCGTGGCGGAGCGCATCGAGGACGGGACCTACCCGACCCTGACGCTCATCTCCGAGGTGAAGCTACAAGAAGAGTTCGACGTCGCCCGCGTCACTGTCCGCAAGGCGATGGAGGCCCTCAGGAAACGAGGGCTCATCACCACCAAGCCGGGCAAGGGATCCATCGTGGACCCGCACTAGCTAGGTCCAGTCGCCGATCAAGATGTGATTTCGACGAGATCTGTCGCTGCGAAGATCCCTACGTGATGAGGCGACGAATGGCCGTGGTGGTTCTCCTGGTGACCGCATCCACGGTCACTGCAGGGCCGGCCGTACGGGCCAAAGCCGTGATGGATCCAGCCGGCGCTATTCAGCGCCAGCTCGTCCCGGGTCATGGGGTGAAGATCGTCCAGCGTACCCGGGCGAACTGGTACGGCAGTTGGTCCGCCTTCAAGCCTGTGCGCGGCGTCGTGGGGTTCGGCAAGGGCAAGATCGTGGCCACAGACCTGACGAACTTCAACCTGGGACGCGACGGTACCCGTAACGTCTGCATCGGAAAGCGCGGCTACCAGTTGTACGCCAAGCCCGACCCTGACCGGCCGCTGCCGCCGGGCAAGAGCTGGGTCACGTACGAGTGGCCATGCCAGCTTGTTCTGAAGTCCGGCCACCATGTCAGCCTCAGCGACCCTGCCACGCTAAGAGCGGTGTTGGCCACCACCGCGCGCAAGCGGGCCACCGGGGTCTACGACGGTGTGCGCACCACCCTCTACGAGGGCACCATCACCTTCGCGCAACTCCACAAGGTGAACCCGGGCATGCGCATCGGCTTCCGCAGCAAGCCCACGGGCAAGTACGCCAGCTGGAAGGTGTCCTGGCGGTTGTGGATCGGCCGTGACCAGCTCGTCCGCAGGGCATGGAGTGCGTGGCACGACCCGAACGACAGCCTCGACAAGTCCGCCGGAGAAAAGCCGTACTACGCCTTCGAGGAGGATCTCCGGTTATCGGACTGGGGGATGAAGGCGGAGATCCAGCCCCCGCCCGCGGATGAGACGGTGGCGTCGGAGGAATTGGACGACTGACCAACCGGTGCGGGAAGTTGTTCCGTCAGGGGCCCGTACCCGGTCGACGCGACTGGAGCGGCTCGCCAGAGACCTCGAAGTTCCGTCTCGAACGCAGGATCCTCTGTAGCGGCCTGCGCCAACTCCTGGCGAAGGGCCCCGACCCTGGCGTCACTTTCCGGATCGGCTTCGGCATCGGTGAGCGCGGACTGCACGGAACCGCGACCTTCGAATTTGCGCCGCACCAACCCGACCAGCGCCTCGAACGCCGCCTTGCGACCCTCGGCAAGTCCTTCGGCTGCCTTGGTCGCCAAGGTTGCCGCGGTCACGGCTGCCATTTGCTGGTCTGTCGCCATAACTCCCGTCTTGGGTACTTGTGATGCAATTCTGCTTGCATGCTAAGGGAATCCCAGGTAGCTATAGATGTAGACCCACGATGAGAACGTTTGCCTGTCGCACATCGATTACGCTACTCTCGCTACGAGTAATGCGGTCACGATCTCTCAGGGGAAATGTCATGGCCGAAAAATGGGAAGCGGATTCAGCCGCATCTTTCCTTCGACGCATAGGAAAGTCATCCCACGAGCTCGGGCAGACGTCCGGCAATTCGAGCTGCCCAGATATCTGGGAGCTTGACAATGGTGACATCGCGGTCATCGGGTCGGACCTTACGGAGTCGTACAACGGTCGCCTCCCTCATGGAGTGAGCGTCGACCCCGGCGAACGACTGGTTATCATCCCACGGAAGACGATCCTGGCGGCGAAAGCGGACATTCCCGATGATTAATCTGCTCGACGGCGCCGTCGGCGAGCGAATGGAGCTGGACGCCTACTACGCTGACTTTGAGCAGAACTTCTGGGTGATCGCCGACCTGGGCTTTTGGAAACTAGAGCGGCGGCAATGCTTCAAAGAGCCCGGATATGATAGTTGGGAAGCGTTCGCAAAAGGCGACTGGGAAGAATCACTGCGCATTCTCGAAGCCGGACGTGCCGATATGGCTGACTATCACCGCCGTATCGAGGAATACGGTTTCGTTGCCTGCCGTGTCCGGGTCGTCGAAGAACCGATCACCCCGTACCTGCAATGGGAGCTGCACGCGCTAAGGGTCCGCGATCAATGCGGAGGCAGCGTGCGAGTTGTGACTCCGGACCAGGTCGCGGACTTCGAGAATGACGCCCCGCTCCCAGAGATATACACCCTTGGTGACGCCGTGATGTACGAGGCTATTTACGACAACGATGGAGTGCTGGAGTCGGTACGCCGATTCGTCGACCGCGACCTCATCGTGCGCTGCCAGCGGTTTATCCAAGACCTGTACGAGGTGGGTCAGCCCTTGGAGTCGTTCTTCGCCAGCCACGTCGCGGCGCTCCCAGCACCCCGTCAACCGTAGCTGTCGCAGAGTCTGACCAGGGATACCGTGATGCCAGATAAGGAGTTCGACAGCCAGGATGATGTGGCACGCCATGTCAACCGGCTGGAGGCGTCCGGCTCGGCGATATTGTCCAGGCCCGGGACGTACATGGCGGGGTGCACTTCCACCAGACCGCGCCTTCCTTCGCGGTGACGCCCTCGCAGCTTCCCGGGGATGTACGAGGGTTCGTCAATCGACATGCCGATCTGGAAACGCTCAGCAGGGGGATAACCGAAAACCAGGAGGACCCGCTCGCTCCGGCCGTCACTGTCATCACCGGCACCGCCGGAGTGGGCAAGACATCCTTGGCGCTGCATTGGGCGCATAGCGTCCGCGCCCACTTTCCCGATGGCCAGTTGTATGTGAACCTGCGCGGCTACGACCCTGGCCAGCCCGCAATACCGGAACAGGTCCTCGACCGATTCCTCCGTGACCTGGGCGTTCCCGCGACATCGATACCGGTTCATCTGGAGGACCGAGCTTCGCTCTACCGGTCACTGCTGGCCACCCGCAGGATGCTGGTGATCCTGGACAACGCCGCGACCGCCGGTCAGGTTCGGCCGTTGCTGCCGGGCGCGGCCACGTGCTTGGTCGTGGTGACCAGCCGGAGCCGGCTGTCTGGCCTGGTCGCCCGCGATGGTGCCTTCCGCCTCAGCCTGGACATTCTGCCGGAAGAAGACGCCGTCGCTTTACTGTCGACCCTGATCGCTCGATACCGAAAGCTCGACCAACGCCACGAGTTGGTCGAGTTGGCCAGGCTTTGCGCCCGACTCCCGCTCGCGCTACGTATCGCCGCCGAACGTGCGGCGAGCCGGCCGATGATGCGGCTCGTCGAGCTGATCGCCGATCTGCGAGACGAGTCAGCCCTGTGGGACGCTCTCACCGCCGAGGGCGACGACGATGCCGACGCGGTCCGAACCGTGTTCGCCTGGTCCTACCGGGCGCTGCCGGAACCGGCGGCTCGGCTGTTCCGTCTCCTCGGCCTGCATCCAGGAAGCGAGTTCGGGCTACCAGCAGCCGCAGCAATTGCCGGAATCAGCGCCCTGCAAGCCCGTCAGCAACTCGAGGTTCTAGTCGGTGCGCACCTGTTGGAACAGCCGGCGCCGGGGCGGTACGAGTTCCACGATTTGCTGCGCGCCTATGCTGTCGACCAGGTCCGCCATCTCGAATCGCCTGAGACTCGGGCCGAGTCATCGCAACGTGTTCTCGGCTGGTACCTGCACACCGCCGACGCCGCGCAGACGCGCATCGCTCCATTCGACCGGTACAAGCTGAGAGAGCCGGTCCCGACCGACGTGGCACCGCTCGCTTTCGACAGCTACGACACCGCAATGCGGTGGTATCAGATCGAAAGGGCGAACCTCGTCGCGGCGACCCAGACCGCCGCCGAGGCGAACTTGCACAAGAGCGCGTGGCAGCTTGCTGCCGTCCTCGGCGCCATCTTCATGCACCAGAACGCCTTCGACGACTGGCTCACCACCAGCAGCATCGGAGTCGATTCCGCTGAGCGAGACGGCGATCGCAGTGGCCAGGCCAATGCGCTGGAAAGCCTTGGTAGGGCGTACTTCCAATCT
The DNA here is from genome assembly GCF_040648495.1 of Nonomuraea sp. NPDC049129. Lineage (NCBI taxonomy): Bacteria > Bacillati > Actinomycetota > Actinomycetes > Streptosporangiales > Streptosporangiaceae > Nonomuraea > Nonomuraea sp. NPDC049129. The sequence goes on from NZ_JBEZDU010000007.1 coordinate 338,503, forward strand.
CGTCGGCTCGAGGAAGCGGAGACCAACCATTTGGCGGCGCTGGCCATCCGCCGAAGCATAGGCGACCGGTTCGGTGAAGCGGTGTCTCTCAACACGCTTGGCTTGCTCGGGCTGCGCCGCCGGCAACTGGACGATGCCCGATCGTTCTTTGAGCAGGCTGGTGAGATCTTCTCCAGCCTCGGCGAACGCCGCTGGGAAGCGCTGATGCGGAGCAACCTCGCCGAGGCTCTTTGCGAGATACAACAACCACAGGCAGCGATCGACATCCTGGTCGAGGTGCTTTCCGTGTTCCGTGACCTCGCGGACCGAGCCAGCGAGGGCAATGCGCTGTACCACCTGAGCTGGGCGCAGCGAGAACTCGGCGACATCGCAAACGCCCGCGATTCCATCGATCAGGCGCTCCGCATCGCGGAAGATGAAGACAACCAGGTGTGGCGGGCTCACTGGTTGGTCGAGTTGGGGAATGTGCAGCGCGCCGCCGGACAGCCCGAGGCGGCGCTGGTGGCCTATCAGCAGGCCGCCTCAATCCAGCGGCGACTCGGCGACCGCAGCCGGGAAGCCTTCGCGCTCGATGGTGCTGGGCAGGCCTATCAGCAAATGGGTCGTTTTGAAGAGGCCGCCGACTTCTATCGCACGGCCGCCAGCACCCACCAGCACCTGGACGACCGGTGGAACCTGGCCCAGACGCTGCACCGCCTTGCAGATGCGTTGGACCATATTGGTTCCGCGGAGGAGGCACAGACGCTCCGGGGACGGGCTCTCGACCTGCTCGCTAGTTTCACCGATCCCCGAGCGGCCGCGCTGCGTCAGCGCCTTAGCTAGGCATTGCGGGAGTCGAGTCCACAATCCAGATCGGGGCGTCTGCGCATTCGACCCGCAAACCCTCCGCTGGTTCCAAGCATGTGCGGAATACCCGCAAATCTCGGCCGCCCACTCGGGCCACCGGTGCATGATCACGACCTATGAACGCGTACATCCGCACCTGGTTGTGCACTTCTCGCGCTGACCGAGACCAGTCCACTACAGAGAACTCCGGCTCGATGAATCCGGCGGTGGATTTGCCGGCCTCATTCTGCGGCACCCCGGGAACACGCCGTACCACCTGATCCATGGCGCTGGCGAGCAGGTTGGCGAGCACAGGATGGATCCGCGGCCACAGCGACTGGGGCGTGACATCCTCATCGAGCGGGATACCGCCGCGCTGAGCCAGGATCGGACCACTGTCGAATCGCTCGTCCATTCGATGGATCGTTAGCCCGATCTCGGAATCGCCATTGCGGATGGCCCACAGCACCGGCGCCGGACCCCGGTACTTGGGCAACAGCGAGGTGTGAATATTGATCACGCCCAGCCGAGGCGTTTTAAGAACGGCAGCGGGAAGCTTCCAGTTGAAGCCATAGACCACCAGCAGGTCCAGGTTGTATCCGGCCAGTTCGTACGCCAGTCCCTCCGGATTACCTGGTAGCAGGAAATCCATCCCAGGCGGCAACGCAGTAACGATCTGACCGATCGCCGCAGCGGCATAAGCATCCGTGCTGCTGTTGGGCTTCATGGAACGGCAGTAGACATACGCAGCGGGAATGTGGCCAGCGTCGACGCATGCCGCGTGCAGGACAGCGAACTCTTCAACACCAAACGTTGCAAGCGCAACGCGCATTGGGTTCGGCACGTTCGCGATGGTACCGGACGGCGTCGTCTGCTCCCCCGCGGCATCGACGACCCGAAGGCCGTTCCACGATCACCGCGTATTGATCCGGCGGTCATTGAGCACAACTGTCAGGCGCGTTCGCATGCTGGGCATCCCGGTCCCGCTGTGATTGTCGACCGCAATGCACATAGGCGTTATGGGCTCAGGCGAAACTTCTCTTCCGGATATTCACTTATCGGCCAGGGCATGACCGGTTCGATGGTTTCCCGCTCGGCGTCGCTCATGTCGATGGGGGTAGCGGCGTGCCTGGGCCACGCCGAAAAGATCTCCAGGGGTGGGCGGGCGGAAATTCATCCGAAGCGGGCGAGGTCCTCGACATGTATGAGGATCCGCTCCGCGACGAACCACACGGTCACAGCCGCCGAGAAGGCCAGAGCTTGGGCCATGAGCAGCCTGCCGACGATCCCCGCTCTGGAGAACGAGCAGTAATAAGCGAAGAGCAGGGCGGCGATGGGAGGCAGGACGAGTGCCGCCTCCAGGAGGTTGACGTGCCACCCCTTGGCACAGGTGTTACCACCGCACACCCCGGCCCAGGCGATCTCGACGAGACCGAGGAACGCGATCACCAACATGACGATCGCACCGACGCTGGCCACGATGATCAGCACAAGGCGCTGCTGCGACGAGATCGGCAGTTGGTCGTTGGGAGCGCTGTGCGGTGTCAATCGTCGCCCTCCGATGAGCTCGTGATCGCTACTGTCCTCATCCTGACATCGATCATGCTCCTGCTTGAAACCCGACGCCCAGACTGCAGCGGCGATAAGCAGCGCGGCCGGGATCACCTCCACCACAACGAGCTTGGCGGCGGCAGCTCGGGCAGGCGAGCAGATGTCTTGGGGGAACGTGATTTGTGCGGATTCTGCCTACTGACTGGTGCAGTCACTGGATAGAGGGCGTTGGGGCTGACCGCGGAGCTATATACAGCAGCGGGATACGACGACGTCGCTAACATGATCACAGCCCTCCATCCGCGGATCGTGGTCGAGGCGATGATGCTGGGCTGCGTATCTGAACCCCTGATCGTCAAGCGAGGAGTGCGGTGAAGCGCTGGTTATGGCGCCTGACGGTCTCGGCCGTCGTGGCGCTCTCAGGAATGACCGGGCCGGTCGTGGCCGCCGAGGCGGTCCCGACCCCGGAGATCAACATCAGCGACGACGGGGAGATCGCGGTCTTCCTGTGTACGCCGTCTGCGGACGGATGCCACAAGCGGTACGCCACGGCGAAGCAGAGGCGGGACGTCGAGACGTTCCTGAATGGCAGGCCTGAGGTGACCGAGGTGCGCTTCGTGAGCCGGGCCACGGCGTACGCGAGCTTTCGCCAGGAGTTCGCCAGGCAGAAGAAGGTGCTGGCGAGTGTGCGTGCCAAAGACATGCCGGAGTCGTTCCGCGTGCGGGTCAGGGGAGCGGCCGACCGAACCCGGATCGTGCTCTTGGCGAACCGACGGCCAGGGGTGGGGCTCGCCGTCGACCAGGCAAAGAATCACGTCGATGCTCCGTTGGTGCCGGAAATATCCGTATTTCTATGTATGAAGGGCTCGGATTGGCCTGCCTGCGCGCATGGACGGGGCAAGGCGAACAAGTCGGCGGTCACGGTCAAAGAGAGGAAGGCGATCGTCGCCGTCATCGAGCGGGTCCCCGGGCTCGAATCGTACGTGTACGAAGACCAGAGGGCGGCCTACCGGAACTTCGTCAAGACGTACGCGGACAACAAGGCGCTCGTCGCGGCCACCAGGGTGTCGGACATGCCCGAGTCGTACCGGCTGTCGATGCGGCCCAAGGCCGACTTGGACTCGCCGAGCCGTCGGCTGGCGCGGATGCCGGGGGTGGCCCAGGCGTACGACTTGGGGTGCCTGTCCCGGAAGGCGCGACTGTGGTCGGAATATGGGCTCCAGAAACGCGGATCCCAGGGCTGCGGGTAAGAGCAATGGCACAAGTCCCCGGGCGGTGTCCACGGTGGCCTGCCGCCCGTCGCGGGCGCAATACACCCCCAACGGGGTGCCCGCCGCTACCTGCGGCTCGGTGGCTGCTCCCGTCAAGCACCACAGCCACTGTCGCTAACTAGCTGGCACGGCGGTAGACAGCGGCGGCGATTTGCCGGAATGAGCGGATGAGCGGGCTGGTGTCGGTGCTGTTCCAAGCGACCACCAAACGGCTGGGCGGCATGTCGAGCAGCGGAACCGCGACGAGACCCTCCGGAAGGGCGTGGGCGAGCGTGGTCAGCCCGACTGTGCCGTTCCACAGGACCGCCTGAAGACACTCGTGGACGGTTCGTACCACCGGACCGTCCTGGCCCAGGCCCATGGGGTGGCTCCAGAACGCCCGCCAGACGGGGTCGATACCTTCCGGTAGCTGGAACCAGCGGCGGTCGGCGAGGTCGTCCAGGCGCAGGCGGTCACGGCCGGCCAGTGGGTCGTCGGCGCGCAGGACCACTCCGACGGGGTCGGAGCGCAGGACATGGGTGGTGATGCCGGTTTCGTCGAACGGTGCCCGGGTGAGGGCCACATCGACGAGGCCGGAGCGCAGTCCGGTGGTCGGATCGGTGAAGTCGGCTTCGCGAATGCGGACGTTCAAGCCTGGATGGCGCTGCCGAAAGGCGGCGGCGAGTTGGGTGCCGGCCTGTTCGGCGCTGTCGGCCAGGGTTCCGATCGTCATGGTGGCCGTGCCTGCCGCGGCGGCGACCCTGATGCGGGCCTGATCTGCCTGCTCCAGCAGGGTGCGCGCCTCGTCGTAGAGTGCTGCTCCGGCCGGCGTGAGCGAGACTCCGGTGGGTGATCGGTGCAGCAGGACGGCGCCGAGGTCGGTCTCCAGCTGCTTGATGGCCCTGCTCAGTGGCGGCTGTGTCATGTGCAGGCGTACGGCGGCGCGGCCGAAGTGGAGCTCTTCGGCGACGGCCACGAAGTAGCGCAGCGTGCGTAGGTCCATCAGCGGCGACGATACCCGTACGGCATCGGGCGTGCGGAATCGGTGTTGGACGCCTCCGAGCGTCTCGCGATGGAGTGGTTAGACCGAAATCTGCCACTTCTGAGGAGTCCGTATGGCCGAGTTTGTGGTGGCCGACCCCGTTGTTCAGGTCACTGACGTACAGGAGCTCGCCCGCGATCTGGTGGTGATTCCGAACCGGCGGGTGCCGCTGGTGCCGAACATCGGTCTCATCGGCGGTACGCATTCGGTCCTTGTCGTAGATACCGGTATGGGTACGGCGAACGCCGAAACCGTGTTGAAGTTCGCGGCCGACTTCGCCAACGGGCGCAAGCTGTACCTGACCACGACGCATTTTCATCCCGAGCACGCGTTCGGCGCTCAGGTGTTCGCGGGGGAGGCGACGTTCCTGATCAACCGGGCGCAGGCCGAGGACCTGAAGGTGAAGGGGCCCGGCTATATCGAGATGTTCAAGGGGCTTGGGGAGTCGGTCGCGCGTCGGCTTGAGGGGGTCCGATTGGCGACTCCCGATGTCGTCTACGACCATGAGCATGACCTGGACCTCGGCGGTCGGGTGGTCGAGTTGCGGGCCACCGGCCGGGCTCACAGCAAAGGTGATCAGGTGATCACTGTCCCGGACGCGGGGGTGATGTTCACCGGCGATCTGGTGGAGGCCGGGCAGTTCGCCATTTTCCCCTGGTTCCCGCCGCATGACACCGATGTGTCGGGCACCCGCTGGCTGGCGGTGATGGATCGGCTGGCCGCCGAAAGCCCGCGGGTGGTGGTGCCCGGCCATGGCGATGTGGGCGGTCCTCAGCTCCTGGCCGACGTACGGGACTATCTTCAGTTGCTGCGTGACGAGACCTGGGTACGCCGCGACTCCGCCATGAGCGAGGAGACGATCGCCGCAGAGGTGGCGGCCCTGATGATCGCGCGGCATCCTGAGTGGGACGGCCAGGAGTGGATCGAGAAGGGGGTCGGCTGCCTGTGTTCGGAGCACACCGCCTAGGCGGCGCGCTTGGGCAGCAGCGCCTCGGCTAGCCGGCGCCACTGCGGCATGGCCGATTGGCCGGGTTCGATGCCGAGGACCTGGATGCCGATGTGATCGGCGCCGGCGTCCAGGTGGTGGTGCAGCTTGCCGACGACCGTGTCGAGGTCGCCCCAGTACACGAGGTCGTCGACGAGCCGGTCGCTGCCACGGCCGCCATCGATGTCGGCTTCGGTGTAGCCCAGGCGGAGGAACTTGGCGATGTTGTACTTCGTCGTGAAGTACACGTGCAGGTGCTCGCGCGCGATCGCCCGCGCCTTGTCCGGGTCGCTCTCCAGGAGCACCGCCTGCTCGACGCCGAGGAACGGGCTGCCGCCCAGCACCTCCCGCGCCTGTGCCGTGTGCCGCACCGTCACGTGGTAGGTATGAGCGCCTTCGGACCGATCACGGGCCATTTCCAGCATCTTTGGTCCGTACGCCGCCAGCAGGCGTCGCATCGGCGCCCGAGGCGCGGGATTGGCGCTCGTTGTGGCGTCCATTTCGTCCAGGTATTCGCTCATCGCCTGCAAGGGCTTGGTCCCGGGCCGCTCGCCTCCGAAACCGAGGCCGAGCAGGTGGCGATCCGGGTAGGCGTCGGCCAGGAGCAATGCCGCCCCCTGGGTCCACCGCGGCTCGCGGGACCAGATCCGCGCGATGCCGTTGATGACACTGATGCGTTCGGTGCACGACAGCAGGAATCCGGCGTGCGTCATCGCCTCACGTCCGTCCCGCTCCGGGATCCAGAACGCCGGCCAGCCGAGCTCTTCGAGCTCCTGGATGGACTCTCGCATCATGCTCGCGGGCTGGTCTTCGAAGTCGAACGTCCAGACCCCGAAGCGCCCCAGATCCATCCCATTGATCGCGCCCATGTCTTCTCCTGCCTATCCGACGGTACGGAACCGCCTCAACCATGACCAGGAACGCAGCGAAGTATCGCATATTGTCGATATGAGGCAAAACGTCGCAGCGCAGGGAGCATTGGGTGAGGTTGTTAGAGCGAGCGTCCGAGCACGTCGACGAGCCGGGCGATGCGCTCCTCGTCACGCCGGTAGTGCGTCCACTTCCCGACGCGGGTGGCGCGGACCAGCCCGGCACGCTGCAACGATGCCATGTAGGCGGAGACGGTCGACTGCGCGAGCCCGGTCTTGGCCTGGATGTGGCTCACGCACACACCGACCTCGTACGGGTCGGCGATCGCCTGCTCCATCGGGAAATGGTGCTCGGGATCGCGCAACCACTGGAGCACCTGGAGCCGTACGGGGTTGGCGAGCGCCTTGAACACGTCAACCAGCTGCGCGGAGGCGTCTTGTGAGGGTTCGGCGTGTGTCGTCATAGGTCGTCGAGCCGATTATAGGGTCAAATCATGAGGAAGTGCCGGGCGCGGTCCTCCCTCGGACCTCGCCCGGCCGCAGCGTCTCGGGTGCGTTCTTAGATCTCTTCTGGGTGCTCGGTCTCGGGTTCCGCGACCCAGCCGGCGGTCAGGATGAGCCGGCTTCGACGGTCGACGGCGAGGAAACCAAAAGGACGCGTGAAGTCGACGTCGACTCTTCTGGCTCGGTAAGGAGGCCGTGGCGCGATGCCAGCTGCGACGGCACCCATCGCAGTCACTGCGGCGGCTTCGAAGCCGTGCGCTTGGAACGTGGCGGTGGCGTTCTGGCGAGCCTGGGCGATGGCAAGTGGCTCAGTACTGATCCCGGGGAAGTGCCCCCGGGCGGGGTTGAGCACGTCGGCGACCTTCCGGAAATCGTGGCCGAGCAGGAGGTGCACGTCGATCCCGCCTGTGCCCATGATGCGGAACATGGTCAGCGGACCGGCCGGTGTATCGGCCACCTGGACACGGTTGAGGACTCGCGTGCTGCGCCGCAAAACGACGATCTTCCGGTCGGCCCACGGGCCTGCCTCGACGAGAGTGGCACCTTCGGTGAATGGGCGGAGCCAGGTGGTACGGACGGTGAGCGCGCTGGCCAGGACGAGTAGCGTCTCCTCGGTCACGGAGACGGGCATGGTGGGGATTGCTCCATCGGTCTGGCGAGCCGCCCACGCGTCGAGCTGGAGCTGATCTGCGGACGTGTCTCCTGTCAGCTCGCCGCGCATGCCCGCGGGCAGCGCCGCGGCCCAGGTCGGCCGTAGCGGCAGGTCGTGCCTGGTCCACAATCCCAATGCCGCCTTGATCGCTGGCGAGGCGTTCAGAGCCGCCAGGACGGCCCGCGCTGCTGGGGCGGCTGCGGTGGCGTCCATTCCGATGGCGTCTTGCAGTTCGACCCGTCCCGGACCGTCGGCCGCTGTCGCGAGATATGCCAGCAGCGGCCAGGCGCCCACTCCGGACATGACGGCCGACTCGCCGGAGCAGGTCGTTGCCCAGCGGGCGGTCAGCACGTTCACCGCGGCCGCCAGATCCTTTTGCGATCTACCGTTGAGCGACATGGCCTGTGATCGTCCCACCAGCGCGACGACGAGGCAACGCCAATACAACGCCGGCACCGGAGCACTGCCGCTACTGATCAGAAGGCAGCTGGTCGGTTCGGCTCCAGATCTGAGTGCATCGGGGGAGGTCTTCGATGCCGCCACCTTCCGGGATCATGCCCCAGAGGAAGGGGATCAGGTATTGCGGCGGCTCGCCCAGGAGGCCGGGTAGTTCGTCCTCGGTAACGGTGAGGGTGAACGGCGTGCCCCGTTGGCCGGAGTTCCAGCCCTGTTCGAGGGCTCTCTGGACGCATCCGGCGACGAGGACCGGGCGGATGGCGATTGTTCGCTCTCCTTGCCAGTTGTCCGGCCGGGCGCAGGGGAGAGACACCACAAGAACGTTCCCCGGCTCCTCGGCTCGCTCAACGGTGAAGGTGAGTGGAGACCAGTTGTCGCCCTGGCGTTGGGTGGACTTGTGTCGGACTCGCCAGCGGAAGGCGGTGTCGCCGACGGTGATGAGCCGTGATCCTTTCTTGGGCATCGCCACAGCGGCCTCCAAGCTCCGTTCCTGGTCCGTCGCCGTTCCGTGGAAGTGCCGGAATCGGCTTGATGCGAGCGTACGAGAAGTGATGCGAGACGTCGGGAAGCATAACCGCCGCTCATTCACGCTTATGTCGATCTTGAATGCGGACAGACGGTGTGACCAGCGGGTCCGCGTTCTGGACATGTCCAACCAGCGGCTGACTCCTCTTGCCTCTGTTGAGGGCCGTTCTTGAGACGGCTGGGGCGATGTCGGCTCCGGGCTGGGTGTGGCGACACACCGCATTGACCATACTACGTTGAATGTAGTACGGTCGCCGGCTAAACCCATGGGGCTTGCGAGAGACAGTGACAGGCCCGGAAGGACAAGGATGCTGATGCGCACGAAACTTGCTGCCCTGGTAAGCGCGGCCACAGTCGCTTCCTCGCTGATGGTGGGAGCCACGCCGGCCGGTGCGGCCGGTCCCTGCGGCAGCGGGTACACCAGGGTCGGCGTCTACGCCATCCCGAAGACCGGTACGAGGGTGGGCACTCTGGAGGTCCACTACAACTCCAGCTCGAACAAGAACTGCGCCCTCACTTACGGCTACGGCTCCACGGCGGGAACCACCACCTGGAAGTCGGTGAAGATCATGGTTGCTGGTGGTGGGTGGTGGGCCGACGTCGACGCGGGGAATTATGCGCAGTACGCAGGGCCGGTGTACGTCTCAGCTCCCGGCAAATGCCTCGATGTTGAGGCGGGCGTCAAGGATGAATCCCGCCTCTTGTCTGGTGTGCACTGCGGCTGATGATGCTCTGGGCGGGACCGCTGACGATCGCAAGCGGTCTCGCCCGCATGTCCGCCCCGGGCCGATCGACACCCCCATGCTGCGCGATCCCGGACGTGCCGCCACCCCGCCACGGGGTCCGCGGCACCCTGAGCCATTGCCGCCTCCAGCACCCGCTCCTCCTCGCGGCTCTCCGTCGTGAACGCCATCGCCCGGTCCGCTGATGACCTGGCCGCTTACTCGGCCAGCTTGTCCTTGCTGCGGTGGTGCGTGGTGCACGGCGGTCCCGGACCAGGCCCGCCGCGCCCAGCAGCAGCGCGCCGGTACACACCGACGCCATGGTCAGCCCCGGTCGGCGGGGCCTCCCGTAACGCGGCCGGGATCACATTCGCTTGATCTCCGCGTACACGCCGGGTCCGCCGCACACCGACGCCGCCCGGCGGGCGTGAGTGCCGATGCTGTGCAGCAGGTTCAGGTACGCCACGCCGGGGCGGTCGCCGTCCGGCGGCGCGTATCCCGGCACCAGCAGCGTGCCGATCGGCCCTGAGAGCAGGGCGACCACCAGATCTTTCACGGCGTCAAGCCTGGCGGCCCCGGTGAGAGGTCCACAATGACCGCTATCCCACAGATCCGGACATGCGCACGTGGGGCGATTTCTACGATCAGCGACCCCAGGTCACCATCGCGAGGAACCTGTGAGACCCGTCAGGGCAGGGGCGGTGGCCGGTTGAGGCGCCGGCGGCGCGTGGCACATACTCCTCGTCATGACCGTGATCGAAACCGAGCGGCTGGTGATGCGGCCGCTGACCGGCGACGACTTCGACGACTACGCCAGGATGCTCGCCGACCCCGAGGTGACCGGCGGGCTGGCGGAGACTGTGGGGACCTCGCCGGCTGATGCCTGGCGGAGTCTGGCCACGTTCATCGGACATCGGGAGATCCGCGGCTACTCGCACTGGGCGCTCGTCGAGAAGGCCACGGGCCGGTTCGTCGGTCGTGCCGGGCCGTGGCGACCGCACGGCTTCCCCGGGCTGGGCGTCGGGTGGTGCCTGGCTCGCGAGCACTGGGGCAAGGGCTACGCCACCGAGGCGGCTCGTGCATCCCTCGGTTACTGTTTCGGCGCGCTGGGCGCCGATGAGGTGATCTCCCTCATCCTGCCCGGCAACGTGCGCTCCCTTTCGGTGGCCGAACGCATCGGTCACCGTCACCTGCGCGACACCGGCTACCGTGGGCAGACGGTCCACGTCTACGGCCAGCGCGCCGCCGCGCGAGCGTAGCTGCCGCCGTCGGCTCAGTGCTCCTCCACGGGTACGCCGGCGCTGCCGAAGAAGTCGACCATGGCGCGCGGCGAGTCCGGGGCGAAGCACATGTCCAGACCTTGGGCGGACCCTTCGGCCGAGGCGGTCGCGCGGGGGAACATGGCCGTCTCGTACTGGGTCAGCGCGGCCTCCACGTCGTCCCCATGGGCGACGATGGCCAGCGCCAGTTCGGCGCCGTCGAGCAGGGCGAGGTTGGCGCCCTCGCCGGCGTACGGCGACATCACATGCGCGGCGTCGCCCACCAGCGTCACGCCGGGGGTCCGGGGCCAGGAGTGGCCGGTCGGCAGGGCGTAGATCAGTCGCGGGACGATCGTGTCGTCACAGTTGCGGATGAGGTCGGTCAGTTCGGTGCTCCAGCCGGCGAACTCCTTGAGCAGGGCTTCGCGGGCCGCGGACGCGTCGGACCAGTCGACGCCGGAGGTGGTCGTCCAGTCCTGCGGCACCCGTAGTGAGGCGCCAAGGTGGATGTCGGTGCCGCCGTGGCCCATCAGGGCCTTGCCGTCGGACAGGGCGAACATGCTGCCGGGACCGACGACGGTGGCCGATTCAGGGTGGCGTGTCGCGACATCAGTGAGTTGCAGCTCCAGGTAGGAGATTCCGCAGTATCGCGGGGTGGCAGGCGAGACCAAGGGGCGTACCTTGGACCAGGTGCCGTCCGCGCCGATCAGCAGGTCGACGGTGGTGCTCCTGCCGTTGGCGAAGGTCAGCTCGTGCCGGCCGTCGGCGAGCCGGCGGGCCGTGGTAACCCTGTGGTCCCAGGCGATACGGCCGGGGTCGAGGGACTCGATGAGCAGGTTGCGCAGTGCGGCCCGGTCGATTTCGGGGCGCCCGCCATAGCCGCCCTCGGGCTCGTGGTGGATGAAGACCGTGCCCGCTTTGTCGAGGACGCGCAGGGTCTCGCCCTGTGGTTGGGTGAGCCGGCGGAACCGCTCGTAGAGGCCGGCTTCGCGCAGCGCGTACTGGCCGGACTCCTCGTGCATGTCTAGGAAGCCGCCCTGGCTGCGGGCATCGGCGGCGGACTCGCCCTCGTACACGGTGGACTCGATGCCGTGCATCTGCAGGACGCGTGCCAGGACCAGGCCACTGAGGCCGGCGCCGACGATCGCGATGGAACGTGCGGACATGCTGGCTCCTATGCGTGAGGGGTACGGGGGATGGCGGCGAGGATGCCGTCGACCAGGACGTGGAACGCCCAGTCGGAGCGGCTGGCCCCGTCGCCCGAGATGAGCTCGTCGCCGAGTCCGGCGATGTGCGGGTAGCGAGCTGGATCCGCGGCGGCGATCTGCTCGCCCAGCGCGGAGAGGTCGGCGGCCTCCTGGGCCGCCGATCTTGGGCTGTGCTCGACGGCGGACGCGGTCGGATACAGCAGCAAGAGATCTAGGCCCCACGCCGCCGCCCGCCCGGTCACGCCGCCTTCGCCGAGCAGGGCGAGCACCGCCTCGACCAGTGCCATGTAGTTGGGGCCGCTGGGTTGGGTGGAGAGCGCCATCCTGGCGATATCCGGATATTGGAACAGCACGTCGCGGTAGCTGTTCAGCAGGGCCTTGAGGCGGTCGCGCCAGGTCCCGGCATCGGGGGCGGGCACCGTGATCGAGCCGAGCAGGGCGTCGAGGATCTGGGCGTGCAGGTCCTCGGTGTTGCGGACGTAGACGTAGAGCGAGGCGGGCCCGGTGTCGAGGGCGATGGCGATACGGCGCATCGTCACCTTGTGCAGACCCTCGTCACGCATGATCGTCAGCGCGGCGTCGATGATCCCCTGCCTGGTCAACGCGGGTTTGGCCGGGCGTTCGCGGCGGCTGCGGGATGGCTGCTGGGCGCTGTCGCTCGTGCTCATGAAGAGCACAGTACCACGAACGCGTTCGTAACGAACATGTTCGTGAACACATCATCCAGGCGGTGTGGCCGACTCGATGAGTTCCCATTCCTGTCCCGAACCTCGCCGGCGCCGCCGTCGATCATCCAGCGGGAGCTAGGGCCGGGAGGCAGCGGGCGGGACAGTAAGGCGCGATTGGTGCTCTGCGGGTCGGCGATGTCCGTGATGGGCGGTCTGCTTGCGGGGCAGGCGCCGTTGCGCGGAAGGGCCGGTCTCGAACTCGTCATCCACCCCTTTCGCTATAGGGACGCCGCCGAGTTTTGGGGAATCACGGACCCGCGGCTGGCCGTACTCGTGCACACGATTCTCGGTGGGACGCCGGCTTATGGTACGAGTTCACGCGGGGAGATGTGCCGGCGGGCCTGGCGGATTTCGATGATTGGGTCATCAGGACGGTTCTGAATCCGCAGACTCCGCTCTTCCGCGAGGCGAGATACCTGCTGGCGGAGGAATCGGATATCCGGGATCCCGCTTTGTATCACTCGGTGCTGGCCGCCATCGCCAGTGGCAACACCACCAACGGCGGGATCGCCAATTACGTCGGACGCAGGTCCGATCAGATCACTCACCCTCTGAAAGTTCTTGAGGATTGTGCGTTGGTCGCGCGCGAGCCCGACCTGTTCAGGTCCGGGCGGTTCCGTTATCGCATTGTGGAGCCGCTGATCACGTTCTATGAGGCCATCATGCGGCGGCGCTGGCCGGAACTGGAGATTCACCGGGCGGAGAGGGTGTGGGGGTCCGTGCGGCAGACATTCCTCGCTCAGGTCGTGGGTCCGCACTTTAAATCCCTGTGCCGGGACTTCGCGCTGGGCGCGGGGGAAACGCTGTACGGCGGCTTTCCGGCTGAGGTGGGGTCAGGAGTGGTGGGTGATCCCGCGAAGCGGACCCAGATCGAGATCGACGTCGCGGTTCTCGCCGGGCAAGAGCCCGGGCTGCCGCGGAAAATCCTGTCGCTCGGTGAGGTCAAATGGGGTGAGGTGATAAGCCACCATCACCTGGAACGCCTGGCCAGGGCTCGTACACTGCTCGATAAGAAGGGTTATGACACGCGTGACACTGTCCTGGCCTGTTACGGGGGATGTGGTTTCACGGGAGAGTTGACGACGGCTGCCGATGCCGACTCCCGGATCATGCTTGTCGGGCTTGACCGCCTCTACCAAGGCTGATGTCTGCGCTTTGTTCAAGCTTCGGACGCCTATTTCGCGAGGCGGCCCCGATCGTGGCCGACGCGAAATCAGGTCAGCTCAGCCCGTACAGCCGCTTCAGATCCACGAGCACCGTGTCGGGGCGAGAGCCCGCTGCCTCAACGAGGTCGGGAGTGAATCCGGTGGCGGAGAACAGGGCGATGCGAGGGACGCTGTCCAGCAGGAAGCGTTCCATGGTCCGCCACTGGCGGTCCCTGCCCACGATGGCGGCTGGTTTACGCATGTGTGACTCTCTTGCTGGGCGTGATCCAGAGGGTTAGCGTAAACCAGTTTACGGAGAACAACGTAGATCAACTTACTGAAATAAGTGTAAATCAATTTACGCCTCTGGCGCGCGCACAGCCCCGCCGGTCGGAGGGGGCCCTACTTGGCGAGGATCCGTACGTCTCCCGTGCCGCTTCTCGCGACGATGGTCCGGTCGCTCTCCGTGCTCTTGATCTCCGACCGCTCGCGTCCGTCCTGGCTCTTCGTTGTGACCCGGTAGGCCCCGTCGGGTACGGTCGCCGTCACCCAGCCGTCCTTGGACAGGAGGTCCAGGTTGGTCGGGGGTGTGACGAAGGACAGGTCGATGGCGCCGGTGTTCGAGCGGACGCGGACGTTGGGGGATTTGAGGCGTTCGCCGGAGATGGTGGCGTCGTCGCTCAGGAGGCGGAGCTTGCCGGAGGTGTCGTACGCCTTGATCGAGCCGCCGTTCGAGACGTCCACGTCCTGGGTGAGGTTCTGGAGGATGATGCCGTCGTCGTCCCCCTCTACGACGAGGCGCATACCGGGCGGCACCTTGACGTGGTAGCGGGCGCCGCAGTCGCCGAAGACCACCGTGCAGTTGGCGCTCAGGCGGAGGGTGCCGTCCCTCAGAGACCACGACGCGTTGCCCTCGTTGGTCGCCTTGCCGCGGAGCCAGCGTTCCACCTGCACGGTCGCGCCGGTGCCGGGCATGATGCGGAGGCCGCCGAGCGAGGACTTGATGGTGAGCTGGGGGCCGCTGTAGGGGAAGGACTGGGCGGTGTGTACCTCTTTGGCGTCCAGTTCTATTGAGCATCCAGTCAGTGCGATTAGTCCGGTCAGCCCTGCCAGCGCTAAGGCGGTCAGGGGGGCCTTGGGTATTGCCGTGATTCGCCTCATGTAGCGATCGTGGCTTGGCGGCCGGGCGTCGCCATCGGCCATTCGACTGATTGGGCATCCGCCGTTCGGCCGCCTTCTGCACATGCTTCGTTAAACGGTGTATCCTTCCATGTCATGATCAAGAGATGCACTCTGGCTCTCGTGGGGCTCGGCCTCGCCGCGGGCTGCGCCGCCGCCCCGCCGGTGGCCCCGGTCGTCGTGAGCGGCGGTAGGACCGACCAGCCCCGGCGGATCCAGACAGTCGTGGCGGACTGCATGAAGCAGCGCGGCTTCAAGTACGTCGCCTGGGTCCCGGAGGTGAAGATCTCCGAGGATGCCGACAGGGCAAATCTGGGCGACTACGAGGCGATGAAGAAGGAGCGTACGGAGCAGGGCTTCGGGGTCTTTGTCGACTTCGTCCACCCCGAGCAGAGGGAGAAGCGTGTTCTTTGGCGCGAGTCGGACAGCCCCAACTTCGCCATCAAAAATCAGCTGTCGCCCGCCCAGCGGGCCGCCTACGGCAAGGCGCTGACCGCGTGCAGATCACAGGGGCTCAAGCAGGTCACCGGCAAGGTCATCACGTCCGACGAGGATTGGGCCAAGCAGGAGAACGAGCTGATCGCCCAGCGGCTGGACCGCGACCTCAACGTGGACCCCAAGCTCGTCGGGCTGGCCTCGGCCATGGGCGACTGCCTCAAGAGCAAGGGACACCAGGTGGCCTCCCTCAGGCCGGTGGACATGAGCCGGCGGGGCGGCCAGGAGTTCGAGGCCCAGAAGCAGCAGCTCGCCCTGAACGATGACATTCCCGATAAGGGGCTGCCCGCCGGGCAGTACTACGAGCCGCGCATTCCGGTGGGCACCGCCCGGCAATACCTGAGCAGGGAGATCAAGGCCGCGCTCGACGACCTGGAGTGCGGCAAGGACTTCTACGCCGCCTACCTGCCCAGGAGCATGGAGATCGTGCGGCGGGTGGAGGGGGAGTTCGGCAGCGGCGGCGACAACAGCTGACGTACCCAAGCCTCCAGGCCCCAAGATCCTGACGGTATAGGCGCTACAAGGCCGCCAAGAGCTTCGTCACATGTGACAGCGGATCCGCGCCGAACGGTCGTACCGCCACCGTCTGGGCGCCCGCCGCCCACATCTGCCGCACCATGTCGGCGGCCTCCGAAGCGGAGCCCCTGGCCATGACGACCTCCTCCGGCCGTACCTTGAGGAACCCGGCCTGTCCCACGGCGACGTCCCAGGTCGCCTCCCGCGCGTCGGGGCCGATGTACAGGTGGATGAAGGTCACCACCTCGTGGTCGGCCGGGGCGTCGATGTGGCTCACGAGGGTGGGGAGCTGTTCGGGGCTGAAGCCCTCCGGGAGGATCGTGCCCTGCGCCACCCGGCCGGACAGGGCGAGGGAGCGGGGGCCGAGGACGCCGGCCAGGACCGGAGGCGGTTCGGCGGGCGGATGGACCAGGGAGACGCCGTCCAGGTGTACGGAGCGGCCGTGCAGGGTCACCGTCTCGCCCCGGAGGAGGCCGCGGACCGAGGTGATCGTCTCCTCCAGGAGCGCCAGAGGTGACGGGGGTGCGACGCCCACCTGGCGCATCCAGTCACGTACGCCGTGACCGATCCCGGCGGCCAGGCGGCCGGGGTGGAGCCGGGCCAGGTTGGCCAGCTCCATGGCCAGGAGCATCGGGTTGCGCAGGGGAGCGGGGGTGATGCCGATGCCCACGCGCAGGCGGGACGTGGCCGCCAGGGCGGTGGCGGCCGAGGAGATGGCGCCGGTCCAGCCCAGGTCCTCCACTACCCACAGGTCGTCGACCGCCGTGCCGTCCAGCTCCTTGGCGAAGGGGATCAGCTCCTCCGGCGGCAGGGCGCGGTCGAACATGACACCAAGTTTCAAGATCTCCTCCAGTAATAGCGGAAAAGCCGGCCGACCTCCGCATAGCCCGCGCGCCGGAACGCGTTGGCCGTGGGGGTGTTGCCCACGTCCGTGGCCGCCACGATGCGTTCGACGCCCGTCTCGGCCAGCGTCGCGGTGCCCTTGGCCAGCAGGTCGTTGACGTAGCCGTGGCCCCGGTGCTCGGGCACCACGCCGATGTAGGCGATGGAATGATCGTCCGGCGCCACCAGTCCCACCGGGTCATCGCCCAGGTAGCCGACGACGAACCAGTCGGGCTTGCCCTTGCGGTTGACCAGGTCGTCGTACATCCACCGGGCCTCGTGCTCGGCACCGGCCGTGGCCAGCTCCACCTGCGTGTCGTAGTCGAGCGACCCTTCCGAGATGCGTACCAGCAGGTCGAGTATGGAGGCGGCGCCAAGGCCGCGGGCGGGGCGGTAGGTCAGCCGGCCCGGATCGACCGGTACGTCACTCCCGGCCGCCCATTCGAGCATGAGCCGCTCGACCTCCATCACGAACCCGGCGCTGAGGAGCGCCTGGTGTTCGACGGCCCGGTCGACGAGCGGGGTGAGGCCGGGTTTGAGGGAGATGTCGTGGATGATCTTGTCCAGGCCCATCTCCGACAGGCCGCGGCGCAGCAGGCCGGCGGCGCGGTCGGGGTCGGGGCCGGGCTCGAACTGCCAGGTGATCACCGGGTCCGCGCCGCGGTAGGGCGCCCAGAACGCCAGCCGCGCCGGGCCCTCCGTGAAACACCACTCCGGCCGCGTCTTGCCCTCGTCGAAGGCCGTGGCCAGTTGACTGCGGGCAGGCTCGGGGAACTGATCGAACAACGTGACTGGCTCCCTACGAGACCGCTGGAAGATGCGCGCCGAATTTCATGAACCCGAATGTCATGAACATCGTTTAGCACACCTTCCACAAATGCTCGATCTCAGGCCGCCGCCCCGAGCGCCGCCCGTGCCTCCAGCAGCGACGAGCAGGTCTCGAAGTGCCGGTCGAGGTTCGTGATCGTCAGCAGATGACTGATCATGCCGGGCGCGAGGACCAGGATGAGCCTGCCGTGCGCGTGCTGCACGTGGTTGTGGGTGGCCACCAGCACACCCAGCCCCACGGAGTCGCAGAAGGGCACGTCGGTCAGATCCAGCACCAGTTTCGGGGGGTCGGCGGAGGCCAGCACCTGGTCGAGCGCGGCTTGGAGGCGCGGGGCGCCGGCCACGTCGAGGTCTCCGACGGCATGCAAGACAGTGAGCGGTTCCTCTCGCCACGACCTGACCACCATGGCTGTCACGTGCCCGAACGGCTGGCGGATATGCCTATTTCTTACATATGTTCTGGGTCGCCGTTTTAGTTACAGGCGTAGTTGTGGGCTTGGCGCTTGGCGTGGTCGAGGTCTTCACTTTACCGATCTTCGGCTGGTCGCTGCCGACGATCACCTCGATGCCGTCCTCGTCCATCTGGACGAGATCGGCGCCGGGGATGGCCGCGGCGACCGTGCGGGCCGAGTCCTCGCGACCGGGCCCATAACGTACGACCGTCTTCTTGTAGTCCTTGCGCTTGGTGTTGCCCGGCGTGCCGGAGACGTTGAACCCGGCGGCGACCAGCGCCGTCTTGGTGCGGGCGCCGAGACCGGTGATGAGCGTGCCGTTGAGCACCTTGAGCGCGATCCGATCCGGCGGAATGGTGGGCTTGGCAGAGGACGAAGCGGACGAACTGGGAGTGGGGCTGGGCTTGGACAGGTCCTCGTCGGCCTTGATCTTGGCGAACAGGTCACGGGAAGCCTGCTTGTCCCAGAGCACCGCCGACTCCCCGGTCGGCGCCTTGAAGTCCACGTTGGCCAGCGGCACGTCGGCGAACTTCACGTTGTCCAGCGAGACATCCCTGAGCTGGGTGGCCAGCCCGATCAGGTCGTCGTCGGGATCGACCTTGATCGTGCTCAGCGTGGAGTTGACGAACGAGTTGAGCCGGGCCGGGTTCGCCAGTGTGCTGGCGCTGAGCGCGCGGTTCAGCAGCGCCGAGATGACCTGCTGCTGCCGGTCGATGCGGTCGAGGTCGGAGCGGGCGGTGGCGCGGGTGCGGGCGTAGCCGAGCGCCTGGACGCCCTTCAACTCGTGGGTGCCGGCCGCGAGGTCGAGCCCGGCCTTGGGGTCCTTGATGGGCACGGGCGTGCAGACGGTGACGCCGCCGAGGGAGTCGACCACGTTGATGAAGCCGAGGACGTTGACCTCGATGTAGCGGTTGATCCGCAACCCGGTGGCCTGCTCGACGGTCTGGCGGGCGAGCTTGGGGCCGCCGAACTGGTAGGCCGAGTTGATCTTGTGATCGCCCTTGCCGGGGATGGTCAGCCAGGTGTCGCGCGGCAGGCTCACCACGGTGACCCTGCTGTGGTCCTCCGACAGGTGGATCACCATCATGGTGTCGGTGCGCTGGCCCGACTCGCGGCCCAGCTTGAGCTCGTTCTGCTGCTTGCGGGTGAGGTCGTCGCGCTTGTCGACGCCGACGAGCAGGATGTTCATGGCGCCGCGGGGGGCCGCCTCGGTCACGCCCGCGTCGACCGTGCCGATCCGCGTCGGCGCCGCCCACACCACGCCGGTGCCGGCCAGGACGCCCACGGACAGCACACCCGAGAGGATCAGATTCCGGCGCCGGGCCTTGGCGCTCTTGAGCGGCCTGCGCGTGCGCCTGCCCACGAGCTTGACGCCACCGTAGGCGTCGCCGCCCACGTGTACTCCAGCGTCCTCCTCGCCCGGGTCGCGCATGCCCTGCCCCCCTCGTGCCACCGCGGGATTGCCGTCCTCCCCTGCTCGTACAGTAGCGTGAGCCCCGCCATGAAGCAGTTCCCCGACTCGCCGCACGCGCCAGCGGAGACGCACGGCTGGCCGCCCATCTCCGTCGTCATGCCGGTCCTCAATGAGGAGCGGCATCTACGCGAGGCCGTAGACATGGTCCTCGCCCAGAGCTACCCAGGTGAGATCGAAGTCGTTCTCGCCGTGGGGCCCTCACATGACCGTACCCAAGAGGTCGCCGACGCCATCGCGGCGGCCGACCGGCGGGTGACCGTGGTGCCCAACCCCACAGGTCGCACGCCCAACGCGCTCAACGCCGCCATCGGCGCCTCCCGCAACGGCATCATCGCCAGGGTCGACGGGCACGCCATGCTGCCCTCCGACTACCTGCGCGTCGCCGTGGAGACGCTGAGGGAGACCGGCGCCGACAACGTCGGCGGCGTCATGGCGGCCGAGGGCATCACGCCGTTCGAGAAGGCCGTCGCGTGCGCGATGACCTCCAAGATCGGCGTGGGCGCGGCCGCCTTCCATGTGGGCGGCACGGCGGGCCCCGCCGACACCGTCTACCTGGGGGTGTTCAGGCGCGCGGCGCTCGACCGGGTCGGCGGCTACGACGAGCACTTCCAGCGGGCCCAGGACTGGGAGATGAACCACCGCATCCGCCAGACCGGCGGGCTGGTCTGGTTCCAGCCGCGCATGCGGGTCTCCTACCGCCCCCGTCCCAATGTGAAGGCGCTGGCCAAGCAGTACTTCCACTACGGGCGCTGGCGCCGGGTGGTTTCGCGCACCCACGAGGGCACGATCAACCTGCGCTACCTGGCGCCCCCCGCCGCGGTGCTGGCGATCCTGCTCGGGCTGCTCGTCTCGCCGTTCTTCCCCCTCGCGCTGATCGCGCCCGGCGGCTACGCCGTCGCGATCGTGGCCGGGTCCGTCCTGACCGGCAGCGGGCTGCCGGGGGCGGTGAAGGCCAGACTGCCGATCGTGTACGCCGCCATGCACATGTCCTGGGGCTGGGGCTTCCTCACGAGCCCGCGCAGACTCGCTCGACCGCCGCGCTGAACCTGGTCATCCCCTCCGGAAACTCCGGCCTGAGCGGGTCAAGCGTCGTTCAGGCGCACGTCTATCACTTGCCCGGTCAGGTCGGAGATGAGCACGTCCAGCGAGGTCTGGGCGACCGCGCGCGGTGAGAGCAGGGTGTGCGGAGGCTCTTCGCCGAACGCGCGCTCGCGCGTGGGTGTGCCGGTGCGCTCGGGGTTGATGCAGTTGACCCGGATGCCGTCGGGGGCCCATTCGTCGGCGAGCGCCTGCGTGAGGTTGACGACGGCGGCCTTCGTCGAGGAGTAGAGACTGTAGTCGGCCCGGCCCCTGGTGTAACTGGAAGAGGTGTAGAGCAGCAGGCGGCCCGCGCTCTCGCGCAGGTACGGGTAGGCGGCGCGGGCCACGTTGACCGGGCCCAGGTAGTTGACGCCCACCGCCTCGGCGATGGTCTCGTCGGTGACCTCGGCGAGTTTGCCCATGTGCAGCACGTCCGCGGTGTTGACCACGTAGTCGATCCGGCCCACCTGTGCCAGCGCCTTGGCCACCTGGTCGTAGTCCTCCACCCGCACGCCGTTCTGGGTACGCGAGAAGGAGTGCACGCGGGCGCCGTGGCCGGTGGCCAGCTCGACGACGTCGGCGCCGATGCCGTAGCCGCCGCCGAAGACCACCATGGTCCGGCCGTCGAGCGCCTCCCGGTAGTCCCTCGGGTCGGGAACGGGCGCGCTGGTGGCGGCCAGCTGGAGGAGCTTGTCGGCGATGTACACGTCGACCGGATGGGTGATCTTCATGTTGCTCTCGTTGCCCGGCACGATGTGGATCGGGATGTCGGGCAGGTAGCGCAGCAGCACGCCGCAGTCGTCGGTGGCCGGCCGCCGGTCGAAGTCGGGGTCGGCGAAGGCCCGCTCGTACGCCTCGCGGATCAGCGACAGGCGGAAGCACTGCGGCGTCTGGACGCGCCGCAGCCGGGATCGGTCGGGAATGTCGTGGATGGTCTCGCCATGAGGCCCAGGGGCGGCCACCACGACGGTGTCGGAGCTCGGGATCGCCACGCCCACGGCCGAATGCGTCTGCAGGGCCCTGACACACTCCGTGATGATCCGGGGCTCCAGGAGGGGCCGTACAGCGTCGTGCAGAAGCACGTTGCACTCCCTCGGGCCCAGGGCCTTGAGCGCGCGCCACGTGCTCTCAGGGCGGCTCGCACCGCCCTCGACGATCTGACTGACCTTGTCGAAACCGCCCCTTTCCACGATCTCCTTGACCGTGTCGGCGAAGCCTGGAGCCATCAGCACCACGACCTCGTCGATGTCGGGCGAGCCGTTGAACAGGGCGAGCGTGTGCTCCAGGATCGTCCTACCGGCGATCTTGATGAGCTGCTTGGGGGTGTTGAGGCCGACACGCTGACCCACGCCACCTGCCAGGACCACCCCTACGGAGCGCAGCCGAGATTCCATAGGGGGAGCGTAACGGTCCGGTTCCGTGATATCGCGTTGCCCTGTCGCTACGCTGTGTCCACGCACTCCCTCGCGACCGGGAGGAGACCTGCGCCGTGACCGATTCACTGACCCGCGAGAGCGCGACCACCTCGGTGGTGCTGCTCGCCACGACGCCCGCTTGCAGACTGTCCTGTGCCGACGGCACGCTGCTCGACCGGCTCAACGGCCAGCTGGCCGAGCTGTCCGTCCTCGACGTCCAGGTGGTGTCGCCGAATGACGGGCTCGGCGGCCTCAGCACCGACCTGCGCGGCGTGGCCAAGCTCGCGCGCGCCGCGCCGGGGACGCTGGCCGTGCTGCCCGCCGACCTCGTCACCCACACCGAGGCACTCTCGCTGCTCCTGGAGCATCCCAAGCGCGACACGAGCGCCCTGGTCTCCTACGACGCCACGGCCGCGCCGATGCGGCCGCCGGTGCGGGTCGAGGGCGGCAAGATCGTCGCGGCCGGCAGCTCCTTCCACCTCGTGCCCGAGGCCAACGCCACCTTCCGCGGCGTGCTCCAGGCCGGTCAGGCCGACCTGATCGCGCTGGCCGACGTCGCCGAGGAGCTGGCCGACCTGGCCGAGACCGGCAAGCTCGGCCCGGTCACCACCGTCGAGGCGGTCGACCTGCTGCTGGTGGGCCTGGTCAGATCGGGGGTGAAGGTACGCGCCGCCGGGATCGGGCAGCTGCACTGCGACCGGGTGACCGGCCAGGTCTCGGCGGACACCGCGGTCAGCAGGCTCGCCGACGTCGACGAGTCCCAGGTACGCCTCGACACCTCGGTCAAGGCGGACGACGGCTTCGTCAGCACCTACCTCGTCTCGTCCTGGACCCGCCATCTCATCCGCCCCGCCGCCCGGCTGAAGCTCACGCCGAACGCCGTCACCGGCATCTCGATCGGCCTGGCCGTGCTGTCGGCGGTCTGGTTCGGGGCGGGCAACCGCGGGGCGCAGCTCGCCGGGGCCGGGCTGCTCTACCTGTCGTTCGCCTGCGACTGCCTCGACGGCCAGCTGGCCCGCTACACCCGCGCCTTCACGCCGCTGGGCGCGTGGCTCGACAGCATGGCCGACCGGCTGAAGGAGTATGTCGTCTATGTGGGGCTCGCCTTCGGCTACGCCGCCGGGCTGCCGCTGAGCGAGGGCGGCCCTGACGGCATCTGGTATCTCGCCGTCGCCGCGATGATCCTGCAGACGGTACGGCATTCGATCAACTACTCCTTCGCGGGCGGGGTGGCCGACGCGAACCGGGCCGGCGCCCTGGGTGCCAAGCCGGTGAGCTCGCTGCTCAACTCGGCCGAGGGAGAGCATCACGGCGTACCCAAGCCGGGAGTCCTCCGCCTGGCACACCGCATGGAGCGAGAGAAGGTCCTCCGGTGGATGAAGAAAGCGATCGTGTTGCCGATCGGGGAGCGGATGGCGCTGATCGCGATCACCGCCGGCGTGTACAACGCCCGGGTCACCTTCGTCGCGCTCCTCGGCTGGGGCGGCGTGGCGACCGTCTACCTGCTCCTCGGCCGGATCGCGAGGTCCGCGCGATGACCTCGGTGCAGATGACGCCCGTGCCGAGCAGCAACGTCGTGGCCTACCGCGACGACGGGCCGCTGTCGCGCGGCATGGGCGCGCTCGTGTCCGGGCAGCTTCCGCCGCTGCCCCCGCTGATCGCCGGGGCGTTCGTGATCGGCGTGCTGCTGCTGATCGGCGTGGCGGGGTCCGACGGGCTGGCGGTCTTCGCGCCGGCCGTGACGCTGCTGCTGGCCGGGCCGGGCAGCTCCCATCCGCATGACGGCCGCATCGACTGGCTGGTGCCGCCGATCCTGCGGTTGATCGAATACACCTTCATCGCGGCCTGCGGCTTCGCCCACGACGTGCCACCGGTGCTGATCTTCGTGCTGCTCGGCGCGCTGGCCTTCCACCACTACGACCTGATCTATCGCCTGCGCCAGCGCGCCTATCCGCCGCCGTGGCTGAGCACGTACGGGCTGGGCTGGGAGGGGCGGATGATCGTGATCTCACTGGCGGCGATCGTGGGCGTGGTGACCGGCGGGTTCGTGCTGCTCGCCGCGTATCTGTGGGTTCTGTTCGGGTGGGAGAGCCTCACCTGCTGGCTCGCCACCTCTCCCTCGGGGGTGGCCGCGACCGCTACGGAAACGCGAGACTAACGGTCGATTACCCGGTGAGGGCCAAAAGCCAACTAACCTTTGGGTCCTACGGAGTAGATGCTCGACTGAGGAGTGCACGTTGCTGGGAATGGTGCTGGCCGCTGGAGCCGGACGACGCCTGCGACCGTACACCGACACGCTGCCGAAGGCATTGGTGCCGGTCGACGGTGAGACCACGATCATGGACATCTCGCTGCGCAACCTCGCCGAGGTGGACCTGCGCGAGGTCGTGATCGTCGTCGGTTACGCGGCGCAGGCCGTACACGAGCGGAAGGATGAGCTGGAGAAGCGGCACGGCGTCAAGCTCACCCTTGTGCACAACGACAAGGCCGAGGAGTGGAACAACGCCTACTCCCTGTGGTGCGCGCGCGATTACTTCGCGCAGGGCGCGCTGCTGGTCAACGGCGACACCGTGCACCCCGTCTCGGTCGAGAAGACGCTGCTGTCGGCGCCCGAGACCAGCGACATCCTGCTCGCGGTCGACAACGTGAAGCGGCTGGCCGACGAGGAGATGAAGGTCACCCTCGACGGCGACGACCTCAAGCGGATCACCAAGCTGATGGACCCGGCCACCGCCTACGGCGAGTACATCGGCGCCACGCTCATCCGCCCCGGCGCCGCCGAGCGCCTGGCCGACGCGCTGCAGGCCACCTTCGAGCGCGATCCGCAGCTCTACTACGAGGACGGCTACCAGGAGATGGTGGCGCGCGGCGAGCGGATCCACGTCGCGCCCATCGGAGAGGTCGACTGGGTCGAGGTGGACAACCACGACGACCTGGCCAAGGCTCGTACCATAGCCGTTCGCTACTGAGGAGGCGGGCATGCCGCTTCTAGCGCGGATGCTGCCCGCGCCCCTGGCCATCATGGTCAGGCGGGGCGCGGTGGCGGAGCTCGGCGCATTACTGGCCGACACCCGGGTGGCGACCTCCGGCCGGGTCGCTGTCGCCGTGGGCCCCGGGCAGGGCGACCACATCGAGGGC
This sequence comes from Nonomuraea sp. NPDC049129, assembly GCF_040648495.1. Taxonomy (NCBI): domain Bacteria; kingdom Bacillati; phylum Actinomycetota; class Actinomycetes; order Streptosporangiales; family Streptosporangiaceae; genus Nonomuraea; species Nonomuraea sp. NPDC049129. Next base: position 363,683 of record NZ_JBEZDU010000007.1, read on the forward strand.
CTGATCGCGCCCACGCTCGGCGAGGCCGAGGTGTTCAGGGTGTCCGACGGCTCGGTCGACGCGGCCGTCTCGCTCGGCGCCGACCTGCGCAAGGGCGCCTACGAGGTGGTCGTCGGCGTCGGCGGCGGCAGGACCATCGACGCGACCAAATACGCCGCCTCGCTGGCGGGCATCCCGATGGTCGCCGTGGCCACGAACCTCTCCCACGACGGCATCTGCTCGCCCACGGCCTCGCTGGTGTACGAGGGCGGCAAGGGCACGTTCGGCGTGCCGATGCCGCTGGCGGTCCTGGTCGACCTCGACTTCGTGCACAGCGCTCCCGAGTCGCTGGTCCGCTCGGGGGTCGGCGACGTGGTCAGCAACCTGTCGGCCATCGACGACTGGCAGCTCGGCAACGTGGAGCGCGGCGAGCCCATCGACGGGCTGGCCTGCTCGATGGCCCGCATGGCGGCCGAGGCGCTGGTCGGCCGGACCGACTCCATCGAGTCCGATGCCTTCCTGACGGTTCTGGCCGAATCGCTGATTCTGTCGGGCATGTCGATGGTCATCGCCGGGTCGTCTCGGCCCGCGAGTGGTGGAGACCATGAGATCCTTCATGCCGTGGATCAGCTCTTCCCCGGCACCTCCAATCACGGCGAGCTCGCCGGGATCGGTGCCGCCTTCTGCTTCTTCCTCAGGGAGGACGCCGCCCGGCTCAAGCAGGTCACTGACTGCCTGCGACAGCATGAGCTGCCCGTCGTCCCGGCCGACATCGGCCTGAGCGGCGAGCAGTTCGCCGAGGCCGTCACGCTGGCACCTGCCACCCGTCCCGGCCGCTACACGATCCTGGAGCACCTGCGCATGTCGGAGTCCGAGGTCCGCGATCGGGTGGGGGACTATGTCCGGGCCTTCGGTCGCTGAGATCCGGCGGGTCGCCCAGCCCGCCGGACACCTCGAGCGCAGAAACGGTGAGCATTGGGCCGGCGTGCTCTACATGCGCCGGCTGTCCATCTACGTCACCTGGCTGACGGCCAAGACCTCCATCACGCCCAACCAGCTCACCTGGGTGATGACGCTGGCCGGGATCGTGGCCGGGGTCGTACTGGCTCTGCCGGGGCTGTGGGCCGCCGTGGGCGCCGCTCTGCTCGTACAGGTCTATCTGCTGCTGGACTGCTCCGACGGTGAGCTGGCCCGCTGGACGGGCCGTACCTCGCTGGTCGGCGTCTACCTCGACCGCGTCGGCGCCTACTTCACCGAGGCCGCGCTGCTGATCGGGCTGGGCTGGCGGACGTCGGCCGTGCTGCCCGACTGGTACACCGTGCTCGGCGTCGCCGCCGCGCTCGGCGCGATCCTCATCAAGGCCGAGACCGACCTCGTGGACGTGGCCAGAGCCAAGGGGGGTCTGCCGACCGCCACCGAGGCGTCCGCGGGGGAGTTGCGGTCCGGGCTGCTGGGCCTGGCCCGGCGGGTGGTGGGGGCGACGAAGTTCCACCGGATCGTGCAGCCGATCGAGCTGTCCATGCTCGCGGTCGTAGCCGCGGTGATCGACGCCGTCGCGGGCGATCTACTCGCCTCGCGCGTTTTGCTCATCGCCTGTTTCGTGGCCGCGGTCCTGCAGACCGTCCTGCACCTGGTCAGCATCCTGGCATCGAGGCGGCTTGCGTGAGCACACATCGGAACCGGCGAGGCCCCTCGCTCGTCGTATTGATCGGACGTCCGCAGTTTGGCGGGGGTTCACCTTCGGTTCCGATACGCTTGGCTCCACCAATATCAGGAAATATGCATACCAGCAGACTCGGTGATCATGAAAGAATGCTCCGCCCGTGTTCTCGACGCGTCAGGACGATGACCCGTTGAAGATATCGTGCGTCATCCTCACCATGGGCAACCGGGTCGCGGAGCTGAACCGGGCGGTCGAGTCCGCGCTGCACCAGATCGACGGCGACGTCGAGGTGGTGATCGTGGGCAACGGCGCCGACGTGCCCGAGGTGTCGGCGACGCCACCCGTGGGCTCGTCCGCGACCGTGAAGACGGTCCGGCTCGAACGCAACACCGGCATCCCGGCCGGCCGCAACCGCGGCGTCGAGGAGTGCTCCGGTGATGTCGTGCTGTTCCTCGACGACGACGGCTGGTACGCCAACCAGAAGGTCGTCTCCCACGTCCGTGACCGCTTCGCCACCGAGCCCGACCTCGCGGTCATCTCCTTCCGGGTGATGGACCCCGAAGGCGGCATCGGCCAGCGGCGCCACGTCCCGCGCCTGCGCGCGGGCGACCCCGAACGATCCTCGCCGGTCACCACCTTCCTCGGGGGCGCCTCGGCGATCCGCCGCTCGGCCTTCCTCCAGGTGGGCGGCCTGCCGGAGCAGTTCTTCTACGCTCACGAGGAGACCGACCTGGCCTGGCGGCTGCTGGGTGAGGGCTACCGGATCGAGTACGACGCCGAGACGGTCATGTACCACCCGCAGGTCCCGCCGACGCGCCACGCCGAGTTCTACCGGCTCAACGCGCGCAACCGGGTCTGGCTGGCGCGGCGCAACCTGCCGTGGCCGCTGGCGGCGCTCTACCTGCTCGACTGGGTGGTGCTGACGCTGATCAGGGAGCGCCGATCCGGGGTGGCGATCAAGGCGTGGTTCACCGGGTTCTTCGAGGGACTGCGGACACCGGCCGGCGAGCGCCGCCCGATGGCCTGGCGTACCGCGTGGCGCATGGTGAAGCTGGGCCGCCCGCCGATCGTCTGAGGACCGGTCAGTCCTCAGACATCTGATGACTGTTGATAGCCTGCGTAGATGGATCCTGTTGCCGGTGGGCCCGTTCTGCGTGCCGTCGAGGTTGATGTGGTGCGTGATGGCACCTCCCTGTTGCGCTCGATCTCTCTGACGGTCGGGCCGGGCGAGCATTGGGCCCTGCTGGGGCCCAATGGGGCCGGGAAGAGCACGCTGCTCGACCTCCTGGGGGCGGTGAAGCACCCCACGCGAGGTGTTGTCGAGGTCCTGGGGCATCGGCTCGGCCGGGTCGACATGCGCGAGCTCCGCTCCTTCCTGGGACACGTCAATCCACGCCATTCGCTGGAGTCCAATCTCAGGGTGCGCGACCTCGTGCTGACCGGGGCCACCAACACCATCGAGCTCGTCCCTCGCTGGCAGCCCACCGCCGAGCAGGAGGAGCAGGCCCTGCGGCTGATCGGGATGATGGGGATGGCGCGCAAGGCCGAGGCACACTGGCCGTACCTGTCCCAGGGCGAGCGGGGCCGGGCGCTGATCGCGCGCGCTCTCATGCCCAGGCCGCGGCTGCTGCTGCTCGACGAGCCCGCCACGGGGCTGGACCTGGCCGCCCGAGAGCAACTGCTCGCCAGCCTTGACGTGCTGCGCCGGGAGCACCCGGCGCTGGCCACCGTACTGGTGACCCACCATCTGGAGGAGCTGCCCGCCAGCACCACCCACGCGCTGCTGCTGCGGGAGGGCGAGTGCATGGCGTCGGGGCCGGTGGACGAGGTGCTGACCACCGACCTGGTGAGCAAGTGCTTCGACCACCCGGTGCGGATCAGCCGCGTCGACGGACGGTGGAGCGCCCGGGCCTAGATGGCCATCGCGTCGCCGAAGGTCATGGCGGCGTGGGCGACCGTGGTGGTGAGCAGGGGGCGCTTCGGCAGGCCGAGCTCGCTCAGCTCCTTGGCGATCGGGTGGTTGCCCAGGCGGATCAGCGCGCCGCCGGGCCGTACGCGGACGCCCCGGGCCGTCACCGACCACGGGACGCGCCGCGTCACGCCCTCCCGATGCGTGAAGGCGTCCAGCGGCACCAGCGCGCCCGCGCCCGGCGCGGGCAGGCCCGGTCTGAGCAGCAGGTCGAGCACCAGCCGCCCGTCCCTGCGCAGGACGCAGCGTTTGTACGCCGAGTCGAGCCGCAGGTCGATGTCGGCCAGCTCCTTCGGAAAGCCCCAGATGCGGCGGCCCGCGTCCAAGGTGAACTCCTGATCGACCGGTAGCCAGTGGATGAACACCCCGGCCCGCCGCAGATCGCCCAGCCCGACCGATTGCGCCACGCCCGGCGGACGCACCAGGAACGCCACGCCTACCTCGTGGTAGGCGTCCAGATCGCTCTCCCGGTAATCGACGAACACCAGCACGCAGATGGCCTTGCCCGGGAACACCTCGGCCACGTCCAGCCCCGAGTAGGCGATCACCGCCCTGGCGGCGTCGGCCCGTACGGGATACATGACGCTGCAGACCGTGGCGTCTCTCACCTGGACGGGCATGCTCACCGTGCGGCCCTGGATCAGATGCGAAGACATGAGTCCAGTACATCAACCGGAAAGCCGTGTGACCATTCCTGCCCCGATCGCGTCTGCTCTGTTGTGACAATCGCAAGAACGCGGAGGGCATCATCATCGAGGAGCTGTACCGAGAGCACTGGGCGCTCGTGTGCGGGTTCCTGTTACGCCGCACCCGTGACCCCCACCTCGCGGAAGACCTGGCCCAGGAGACATTCGTCAAGGCGACCCGGGCGCTGCTCGGCTGGCGCGGCGAGAACGCGGCCGCCTGGCTGCTCACCATCGCCCGCAACGTCCTGGTCGACCATGTCCGGCGCCACCGCCGCGAGCTGGCCCTGCCCGACCCCGACGAGCTCGGCGTGCCCGCGCTGCACGCCGAGTCGCTGGCCGTGCGCGACGCCCTGGAGAGGCTGCCCGAGCAGCACCGCAGGCTCCTCGCCCTGGTCTACTTCGAGGGCTTCTCGCTGGTCGAGGTGGCCGCGATGACCGGCAAGAAGCACGCCACGATCAAGACCGCCGTGTGGCGGGCCAGAGCCGCCTTCGCCGATATCTACGGAGTTCCCCATGACTGACGAAGATCTGCTGCCCATGCCCGACTTCGACCGGAAGGCGACCCGCCGGGCCGTGCGGCGGGGCCTCACGCGTACGGCCACGATGGTCCTGGCGGCGCTGGTCGTGCTCGTCCTGGTGGCGACGGTCGGCTCCAGCCTGATCCAGCGGCGCGGCGACCGGGAAATGCGCATGACGGACGTGCTCGGCACCGCCTTCAAGATCTACAACCCCGGCTATGACATCGAGGTCCGGGAAACGGGCGCCACCACGCCGCTGTCGATGTCGTTCACCGTTTCCGTCAACCCGGTGCGGGCCACCGGCGGGTTCGTCGCCGGCTACGGAGGCGCGGAGCACATCATCACCCAGGACTTCTTCGGCCACGTGGGCAGGCTGCCGCTCGGCAACGGCGCCAACACCACCCTCAGCAGAGCCCTGGCCAACGTGAGCACCGGTAGCCAGCGCAAGGACGACAGCCGCAAGGTCCTCGCCAGGCTGCCCGAGCGGCTCAATGCGCTGGCCGTGATCGAATTCGCCAAGCCACTTACCGCCGATGAACTCAGCGCCTTCACCGCCAGATACCGGGGCTCCGTCGACAAGGTGGTGTATGAGCGGCGCCCCAGTTCGATTCCCATCACGTGGGGCGGGATGACGACGTGGGACAGAGCCCCGATGCCCGAACTGACGACCAAGAAGGATCACCAGATCCTGCCCGACGAGGCGATCAAGATGGACCTCGCGAATTTCCGCCGCTGGGTGGGCATCCTCAAGGACTACGACGACGACAACCTGCACGACTTCGACCTGAGCCTGGCCCGCCTCCGCAAAGCCGCGAACGACGGTCTGGCCTACGCCTATGTGGACTCGCTGGCCACGATCGGCGAGCTGCGGAAGATCATCGAGGACCCGCTGGTCCAGACGATCCGCCTGGCGGACGTCACCTACGACCTCGAACGGCCCTAGACGGAGGCAGCGCGTTCCAGCCGGATGTCTTCGCCACACCCCAATGTATGCAGTGATAACAATGTGAACGCCGCTCACTCAGGGCTAGGCTGAAGAGCATGAAGACCCGGCCTTACCACCACGGAGACCTCCGCGCCGCACTGCTGACCCGCGCCGAGCAGACGCTGGCTGCGAAGGGGCCGGGGGCGCTGTCACTACGCGAGCTGGCCCGTGAGGCCGGGGTCAGTCCGGCCGCGCCGAGCCGCCATTTCACCAGCAAGCAGGCCCTGCTGGACGCGCTGGCGCTGGAGGGGCACGAGCGGCTGGCGACCGCGATGAGCGGGGCACTGGAACGGGCCGACGACTCCTTCGCCGACCGGCTGGCCGCCATCGCGGGCGCCTACGTGGGCTTCGCCACCGCCAACGCGGCCCTCCTCGACCTGATGTACTCCGTCAAGCACGACACCGCCGCCTCCGAGCAGCTGATCGCGGCCAAGCAGCGCCTGGAGACCCTGACCATGGAGTTGATCGAGCACGGACAGCGCCGGGGCGAGGTCCGCGCGGGGCCGGTGGATCGCGTCAGCCTGCCGGTCACCGCCACGCTGCAGGGCTTCGGCACGGTGGCGGTGAGCGGCGCGATTCCGGCCGAGCAGATCGAGCGGAGCCTGGGCGACACGATCGCGTTCATCCTGCGCGGCAACGCGCCATCAGCAGTCGACGCGCCGAGTGGTTCCACCGCAGAGTGATCAGACAGCAGACCGGTCTCGGCCGGGGTCAGACGGTCAGGAGCACCTTGATGGCGCGTCGCTCGTCCATCGCCTTGTAGGCGTCGGCGGCCTCTTCCAAGGGCAGCTGGAGGTCGAAGACCTTGCCGGGGTCGATCTTCCGGTCCCAGATCAGCTGGATCAGCTCGGGCAGGAACCGGTGCACCGGGGCCGGCCCGCCGAGCAGGTGCACTTGGGCGAAGAAGAGGTCCTCACCGCTGAGGTTGACGTCGTGGTTGACGCCCACGAAGCAGACGTGACCACCCGGGCGGGCGGAGCCGATGGCCTGCCGCATCGATTCCTGGGTGCCGACCGCCTCGACGACCGAGTGCGCGCCCAGCCCGCCGGTCAGTTCCTTGATCTTCGCCACGCCCTCGTCACCGCGCTCGGTGACGAGGTCAGTGGCGCCGAACTCGATGGCCAGCTTCTGGCGCGCCTCGTGGCGGCTCATGGCGATGATCCGCTCGGCGCCCAGCTGCTTGGCCGCCAGCACGGCCAGCAGGCCGACCGCGCCGTCGCCGACGACCGCGACCGTCTTGCCGGGGCCGGCCTCGGCTCCCACCGCCCCGAACCAGCCGGTGCCCAGGACGTCGGAGGCGGCCAGCAGGCTGGGGATCAGGTCGGGTCCGGGGGCGCCGGGAGTGGCCACCAGGGTGCCGTCGGCCCAGGGGATCCTGGCGCGCTCGGACTGAGTGCCGACCTGGCCGACGAACACCCGGTGGACGCAGGAAGAGGGGTAGCCCGAGCGGCAGATCTCGCAGGTGCCGTCGGCGGCGACGAACGTGCCCACGACGAACTGGCCGGGCTTGACGGTCTTGACCTCGCTGCCGACCTGTTCGACCACGCCGACGTACTCGTGGCCCATGGGCTGCTCGTGGACCTCCTCGACGCCGCGATAGGGCCACAGGTCCGACCCGCACACGCAGGTCGCCGTGACGCGGATGATCGCGTCGGTCGGTTCGATGATCCGCGGGTCGTCCAGGTCCTGCACTCGAACGTCGCCGGGAGCGTGCATCACCACACCACGCATAACCTTCACTCCTTCAGATTCTCTTTTCGCAGATGCTCTGTCCGCACGGCCAACCCGCCCCAGGGGCGGGCGGTTCCGAAACGGCCGCCCCCCCCGCAGGTGGGGGCGGCTCGAAACGGCCGGCCCCCTGCGCGCGGGCGCGGCTCGAAGCCGTCGCGAGCCTGGCAGGGCCCTCCGTTTCAGGCATCAGCCACTACCCATCAAAAGCGCTGGTCAGGCGGGGTGGAAGGCACTGGCTAAAGGTGTAATGACAGGGCACCCCTCCCTGGGGGAAGGCCGCCTAACCTGGAAAAGTGGACAACCGCAGCGAGATCCGTGAGTTCCTGACCTCCCGCCGGGCCAGGATCAGCCCGCAGCAGGCAGGGCTGCCGTCCTCCGGCAGGCGGCGGGTGCCCGGCCTGCGCCGCGCCGAGGTCGCCCAGCTGGCCGGGGTGAGCGTGGAGTACTACTCCCGCCTGGAACGCGGCGATCTGTCCGGGGTCTCCGGCAGTGTCCTGGACGCCCTGGCCCGCGCCCTGCGATTCAACGACGAAGAACGCACCCACCTGGAGGACCTGGCCCGCACCGCCGGACCCGGCCCGCGCCGCCGGCGCCGCCCCGCCCCGCACACCGTGCGGCCCAATGTGCAGCGGCTGCTGGACGCCATGACCGAGGCACCGGCCTTCGTCATGAACGGCCGTGGCGACGTCCTGGCCACCAACCTGCTCGGCCGCGCCCTGTACGCCCCCATGATCGAAGCCGCCCGCGGCGCCACCCCCAACCACGCCCGGTTCATCTTCCTCGACGCCCGATCCCACCAGTTCTGGGGTGACTGGGAACGCGCCGCCAACGACACCGTCGCCCTCCTGCACACCCAGGCCGGCCGCGACCCCTACGACAAGACCCTCACCGATCTCATCGGCGAGCTGTCCACCCGCAGCGACGACTTCCGCGCCCGCTGGGCCCACCACGACGTCCGCCAGCACCACAAGGGCGCCAAACCCTTCCACCACCCCGTCGTGGGCGACCTCCATCTCACCTACGAATCTCTCGCGCTGGCCGCCGACGACCTCACCCTGGTGGCCTACGGCACCGAACCCGGCAGCGACTCCGAGGACAAGCTCCGCCTGCTGGCCAGCTGGGCCGCAACCCACATGTTCGTGCCCGGCGTCGCGGCGCCACCGGTCTGACCGTCACCCCCGGTTTGCCCCCAAGCCTGGCGTGACGCGGCGGTTGAAGAGCTCACGGGCCGGGGCCCGACCAGCCGGGAACTGTCATCCCGGCCTGCCTCCTAGACGGCCAGGGAGTGGGCGGGCACGCTGACCCCGGCCCACCTCTCCATCCTGGTCACGAACTCCGCCGCGTGATCGGGCCAGTGGTGCCGTAGGCGGGCCTCCGCGTGGCCGCGCGCCCCCAGCGCCGCCCGCCGCGCGGGGTCCTCCTTGAGATCGAGTACGGCGTGTACGAGCGCGTCCACGTCGAGCGGCACCACGAGCCCGCACCCGACGCGCTCGGCCATCGAGCCATGCGGCGTGGTGATCACCGGGAGCCCCCGGCCCATGTAGTCGAGGATCTTGGTCGGCGTCCTCGGACCGGTTTCCTCCGACAGGGCCAGGCCGGCCAGGGCGCCCTCGGCCATGCGCAGGGCATGGCGGTTCGGGACGTACCCGAACCAGTCGAGCAGCCCGACCCGCTGCGCGTCCCGCAGCAGCGGCCGGATCTCACGGTCACTGGCGCCGATCAGGTCCATCCGGATGCCGTGCGGGACGAGTCGCTCGGCCAGCCCGATGAGCTCGGAGACGCCGCGCTCGGCGGACAGGCGCCCGATGTGCACCACCCTGGTGTCACCGGGAGGTGGAGGCTCCGCCGACACCAGGGTGGCTTCCGGCACCACGGCGGAGGTGATCACGTGGTGACGCCTCTCGGCCCGGGCCATCTGCCTGGCGGTGACCTGCTCCCGTACATCCCAGACAATGGGCGGGTGGTGGAAGGGCAGGGCGTGCAGCAGCCGGTGGTCGTGCACCATCAGCAGGTCGGCGCGCTTGAGGCCGCGCCGGAGCGCTGCCCGCGCCCGGCCGTAGCCGGCATTGCGCGGCACGTCGATCGCGGTGACGCCCATCGCGGGCGTCACGTTGTAATAGGTGAAGGGCGCGACGTAGGTCACCTCGTGGCCCGCGTCGAGCAGCGCCCGGATCTGCCTGTGCATGATCCGGGCGTCCTCGGGATGGTGGACGGTGGTGGCGACGCAAACCCGCATGCGGACGATGCTGCGCGGTCACCCGGTCAACGGCGTAAATGCAGGGGGAATTGCCGCTTAACTTCCTGAAGGGCGGCGGTATAGCCAGGTTAGGCGGGGTTCGAGAACCCACTTGAACACGGTGCGCGTCTCGGGGAGGCACAGCACGATGGCCAGGGCGAAACAGCTCGCACTGATCGCCAGCACCCCGAGCGGGCCGTGCAGCCAGGGCAGCTCCAGCCATCCCTGGTCCTTGGCGATGAGGACGGGGATGCCGTGGAGCAGGTAGCAGTAGAGGGTGCGGGTGCCGAGATCGGTGAACCACGTCTCACGCCTGGGCACCAGCGACAGGACGGCATAGCTCATGGCCAGTCCGCAGATCAGCAGCCCGGCGCGTACGCCGAGGCCCATCCACCAGGACAGGTCCATGTCCTGGAAGCTGTGCTTGTAGTAGAAGGGCTTGAGCGGCGCCTTGGGCGCGATGAAGATCGACACCGCGGCGGCGCCGAGCACCACGAACACCGAGACGATCTTGATCCACCGGCGGTCGAGCAATTCGAAGTGCTCGGGCTGCATCACGAGCCCGATGACGAAGAACGGCATCAGGCCGAAGAACCGGTCCATGCTGAAGTCACCGGAGATCTGCGAGAACCCGGCGAACAGGTAGATCGCGATCGCCACCGGGATCGGGTGCTTCATCCGCTTCCACACGGGTGTGGACAGTCGCCAGAACAGCAGCGCCAGCAGATACCAGTTGATCCACGCGGGGTCGATGATCGTGAGGCTCCACTTCTGCCCCAGACCAAGCCGGACCAGCGCGTAGCCGACCTCCACGATCACGTACGGCACGACGAACGTGTCGACCAGTTTGTTGGTCTTCGCGTTGGAGTTCCAGAAATTTCTGGACAGGTAGCCACTGATGAGCACGAACAGCGGCATGTGGAAGGTGTAGATGAAGATGTAGAGCGACCTGGCGGAGTCGGTGTTGAGCGTCGGCACCAGCGAGTGGCCGACGATCACGAACGCGATCAGGACGAACTTGACGTTGTCCAGATAAGGGTCGCGCTTCCGTCTGGGTGCCTCGGGCTCGGGTGACGGCTCCGGCTCGGGCTCCTTTTGCCCCGCCTCGGGCGGGGTGGTGCCGTGCGGATCCGTCTTCTCACTCCAGAAAGCCTCCTCCGGCAGCGGCCACTGAGCTCCTGTGCTCGCGGGACCGGTGGCCTCATCGGCGTCACCGGGGCCCTGGGGAGTCGTGGTCGGTGGGGAGTGCTTCGTGTCAGACACTACGGAGTCGCTCAGCTTCACTCGGGGTCGGGGGAACGCGACAGGCAGCACGCGGCACGCGTCCTTGATCGCGTGGGGCGAACCCGCGTCGCCGACCGCAACACATTATCCCGGCCGCGAGGCTCCTGTCTCACTAGCGGTGCGAGAACACCCGGTTACACAGGGAACTTGGAGGTCAGGTACAGACGTTCTTCTGCTTGTCCGCGGAGATCGTGCTGTTGGTGACGCTGTCGGGGAGTTTGGTGACCTTGACCGACTTGAAGTCCTCGCCGATGATCAGCTGGATCACGGGCGGGTTCGCCGTGGCCGGGGTCGACGAGGGCACGGGCACCGGAGGGGTGTAGACGTCGGTGGTGGTCGGCTTGAGCTTGCCCGCCGTCGGGGCCGGCTTGGGCTGCATCGCCTTGATCAGCACGTCGCTGTACGCGGTGCCGTCGGCCGCCTTCTTGGCGTAGCGGACCTGGGTGTTGGCCTGACTCTTGCCGTCGGCGGCCAGGTAGTTGCCCACACCCGTGACCTTGAAGCCCTCCTTGCTCAGCAGGTCGGCGACCTCGCGGGCCTTGCCCTGCGTCGTCGTGCCGTTGAGCACCTGGACCTGGACCTGCTCCGGCTTGACGTTGATCTTGGGCTTGGTGGTGCTGGTCGTCGCCGCGGCCTCGGGCAGCTCGACGTCGCTCTTGATCGCGTTGAACAGGTCGTTGGCGTCGGGCTGCTTCCAGACCACCCGGTTCTTGTCCTCGGGGTCCGGCTGCCATGGGATCGTGGTGAACTTGACCCCGCCCGCCGTCATCTTCTGCGCGCTCTTGGCGATGTCGATGAGCTGAGCGGTGTCGTTGGCCAGCTCCGGGTCCATCGTCACCGACTTGGCCGTGGCCTTGATGAAGCTCGTGAGCTTGCCGATGTCGGTGAGGAGCTGGCTGCTGGTGGCCTTCTGCACGACCTTGCTCAGGAAGATCTGCTGACGCTTGATCCGCTGGATGTCGCTGCCGTCACCGTAGTGGCGCAGCCGGACGTAGCCCAGCGCCTGCTCGCCGTTCAGCAGGCTCTTGCCCGGGGGCAGCTTCAGGTGGGAGTTCTTGTCGTCGACGCCGTTCTGGAGGCAGATCTCGATGCCGTCGAGGGCGTCGACGATGGCCTTGAAGCCGCTGAAATCGACCTCGACGTAGTGGTCGATGCGGATGCCGGTGAGGGTCTCCAGCGTGGACATCGTGCAGGCGACCCCGCCCGAGCTGTACGCCGAGTTGATCATGTCGCGGCGGGACGGCATCTCCTGCTTCGTGGTGTCGTTCTTGCACCTGGGGATCTGCACCATCGAGTCACGCGGGAAGCTGATGAGCCGCGCCTGGTCCCGGTTGGGCGAGATGTGCATCAGGATGATCGTGTCCGTGCGCTTGCCGCCGGCGTCGGCCGTCCTGGCGAGCTTCTGGCCGTATTTCGCGTTGCCCTTGCCCGCACGGGTGTCGGAGCCGACCAGCAGCACGTTGAGCGCGCCGGTGTCCGGAGGCCGGGGGGTGAGGATGTCTTCCTTGAAGCCCTTCTGGTTGATGTTGCTGAAGGCGTCGCGGTAGAGCGTGTATCCGGTCAGCGCGCCGGCGACCATGAGCGAAGTGGTCGCGATGCTGATCCAGGCCAGCACGCGCATCTTGTTGCCGCCGCCGTTACCGCCGCCGCGGTGGCCGCGGGGCGGCAAATCCTCGGGTGGCGGCGGAGGAGGGTTCGACGCCGCCGCCCGGCGCGACATCCGGCTGCCGGGCTGTGTAGAGGCGACCCTGCGGTCCTCCACGGACACGCTCCAATGGTCACTCATGCGCCCCCTCGCCCAGTCCGGTCGGCTCGGTCGTTCTGCGCCACGAGACTAGGTCACGGACGGCGTGCCCGCAGCCATGACCAAGAGAATCGACCGTGACTCAGGCGTGATGTTACCGGGCAAAAGCATACTCAGAGCTGGACATATCGTGGAATATCCTGGGCAAACTCTTAGGATTTGCCCAGGTCGAGGCGGGTGGTCAGGGCCGCCGCCAGGCAGGCCAGGGGTACGGCCGGCAGGACGTACCGGTAGTCGAACTCGGCCACCGCGGCGGGCATCACCAGCAGAAGTACCGACGTCGACCAGGGCAGCAGCCACGCGGGCGGCTGATAAATCCCTCTCACGGACCTGGAGCGTCGCCGCCTGATCGCCAGGGCGGGCGGGACGAGCAGGACGGCCAGCAACACGGTCCCCGGCAGCCGGGCCACGTCCTGGTAGGCGCGCATCCAGCCCGCGTACGGCTCGACGACCTCGGTGCCGATCGGCCCCTGCTCGTAGCGCTTGCCCAGGTCGACGCCCAGCTGCGCGGCCCACCGGCCGGGCGGCGGCGGCGAGGTGGCGGGGAACTCGTAGTAGTCGTAGATCTCGTGGTCGGGGTAGACCGGGCGGCCCCAGACGAACGAACGGCCCAGCTCCGACAGCACGGAGGCGGCGTAGTCGAGCGGCTGCTTGCGGATGGCCAGCGAGGCGAACCTGGCCGCCAGCTCGTCGGTCTGCTGGGTGAAGGTGATGTCGGGCAGCGCGACGAGCGGGGAGTCCTTGGCCCAGATGTACTCCTGCGAGGGCGGCCGCTGATCGGGCGGCCGGGGATCGCAGAGCACCTTGAGATCCGGTGGAGGGTCCATCTTCGCGCAGTCGGCGAACGACATCGTCCGGGCGTACAGGAACGCGCCGTTCGCCCCGACGATGCCGACGCGGTGGTAGGTGGCGTAGAACCAGCCCCCGTACGCGAGGATCGGCGCCAGCGCGGCCACGACCACCACCCCGGCCGGCCCCACCCGCCTGCGCAGCAGGAACCAGGCCGCCACGACGACGATCAGCGGCTGGCCGACGGTCCTGGTGAGCGTGGCGGCGGCCAGCAGCAGCCCGACGGCGACCACCACGGACCGGTCGGCCAGGGTGAGCGCGACCGCGGCGACGATCAGGAACATGAAGAGCGTGTCGGAGACGAGCAGGTGCTCCAGCTCGATCTGGTAGGCGTCCAGCAGCACCGGCACCGTGGCCAGCGTCGCCGCCCACCTGGGCGCCCGGCGCGCGCACCAGTAGACCAGCACGCCGGTCGCCAGGCCGAGCAGGTGCTGCGCGGCGGTGACCGCGCCGAACGAGTGGAACGGTTCGAGCGCCTTCATGAAGGCCGAGTAACCGGCCGGACGCACCAGGTCGGGGCGCGGATGGAAGACGGTGACGATGTAGGTGTAGGAGTCGGGGAACCACAGGGCCGGGCGGTAGCCCAGCATCGTGATCACCCGAAGCGCGGTGCCCAGGGTCAGGATCGCCAGGAACCAGCCGTGCCGCCGCACCAGCGAGGCCGTCCGGGCGGGGGCGCCGACGGGCGTCGCCTCCTCCACCTGTACGTTCTCCCGCTCCCGCTTCACCGGCACGTCGCGTACGCTACCCGCGTTTCTGGCGATCTCGCGTAACCGGCGCCCACACCGGACGTGCCGCGGAGTCCCACCGCGCTCACCAGACACACCTGACGCGCCGAAGGCCCGTGGCTGCGTCGCGGGGCCCGCGCGTTGGATACGCTCGCGATCACCGATGAGAATCGCCTGGCCGGACCGGACGCGCAGGCCCTCGGCGGGCCGGGTGCTCGCCGTGGTCTCGATCCTGCCTGCCCTGATCGTGGCCGGCTGGCTGCTCGCCGCGCTGCCGCTGCTGCTGGCAGGCTGGTACCAGCCGGTGCCCGCGCTGGTGCTCGGCGTGGTGGTGATCGGGCTGCTGTGCCGCTTCGCCGTTCGCGGGCCGCTGAAGGTCGTCGAGGCGACCGGGCGGCAGGTCGGCGCGGTCGTCGCCGTCGCGGTGGGGTCGGGTGTGTTCAACGCGATCACGCACACCGAGCAGTTGATCGTCAGGCGTGACCCCGCCACGTACGCGCAGTACGCCATCTGGCTGGCCCGGCACGGCTCGCTGCCGATCACCCCGCAGGTGGAGGCGTTCGGCGGGCTCGATCCGGCGCTCAAGTTCGACAGCATCGGGTTCTACCCCGCGGACGGGGCGGTGGTGCCGCAGTTCATGCCGGGACCGCCGCTGCTGTTCGCCGCGGGTGACTGGCTCGGCGGGCTCGGCGCCATGCTGCTGACACCGGCCGTGCTGGGGGCGCTGGCCGTGCTCACGCTGGCGGGGGTGGTGGGCCGGCTCGCCGGTGGACGCTGGGCGCCGGTGGCGGCGCTGGCCTTCGCGGTGAGTCTGCCGATCCTCTACACCTCGCGGACCACCTTCAGCGAGATCCCCTCGCTGGTGCTGCTGTTCGGCGGCCTGGCGCTGGTCCACGACGCTCTGTCGCGGGAGGACAGGTCGCGGGGCTGGGCGGCGGGGCTGGGCGGGCTGGTGTTCGGGCTGGCCGTGCTGGTCAGGATCGACGGGCTGCGTGACGTGCTGCCGGTCCTGGCGTTCGCCGGGGCGCTGATCGCCTGGCGGCGCCTCGGCAGGCCCCAGGGGGCGCTCGGGTTGCCGCTCCTGGCCGGGCTCGCGACCGGTGCGGGGTTGGGGCTGCTGGCGGCGTACGTGCTGGCGCGGCCGTATATGTCCCATCTGTCCAAGTCGGTCAATCCGCTGCTGGCCATCTGCGCCGCCGTTCTCCTGCTCACCCTGGCGGGCGCGCTCGCCGCGCCCCGGCTGGCCCGCATCCGGCTGCCCAGGTGGCTTCCGAACGTGGGAGCCGCGCTGGTCGTCCTGGTCATGGTGGGACTGGCCGTGAGGCCGTGGCTGCAGACCGTGCGACGGGTGGCCACGACGCAGGAAGACCGGCTCACCTCCGAGTTCATCAGACAGACGCAGAAGGCCAACGGCCTGCCCGTCGACGGCACCCGGCTGTACTCGGAGCTGTCCCTGCACTGGGTGAGCTGGTACGTCGGCATCCCCGTGATCGTCCTGGCCACGCTCGCCGCGGCGGTGCTGGTGCGGCGGCTGCTCAGGAACGGCACCCCGGCCGAGTGGCTGCTGCCGCTGGCCGTCATCGGCTGGACCACGGTGACCACGCTGCTGCGCCCGGAGATCACCCCCGACCATCCGTGGGCCGCGCGCCGGCTGGTCCCGGTGGTGATCCCCGGGATGATCCTGCTGGCGGTGTGGGGGCTGGAGTGGGTGCGCACCCGGGCGCCCATGCGTGGGTACGGCCGGTGGATCGCCGTCGTGGGCGCCCTGCTCATCCTGGTGCCACCGGCCATCACCTCGATCGGGACCGCGTTCACCCCGGTGGAGCGGGGCGAGCGAGCGGCCGTCGAGGCGATGTGCGCCAAGATCCCGCCGAACGCCTCGGTGCTGATCATCGAGCGGGTGACGGCCAACCGGTTCACCCAGGTCGTCCGGGGCATGTGCGACCGCCCGACGGCCCAGGTTCTGGTGGAGGCCGGGAAGAATACGGCAAAGGAAGAAGACGTGCGCCGCCTGATCGAGCGCGTCCGCGCCGTCGGACGCGTCCCGGTCCTGCTGGCCGCCGAAGCGGGCCAGGTCGCCCCGTACGGTCCGAAGACGCAGGTCATGGCCTTGGTGTCCCGGCAGGACGAGCGCTCGCTCATCGACGCGCCGAACGGCACCTGGGGGTTCGGGATCAGCGTGTGGATGGCCGTTGCCTGACCCGTGTGTGGACTTTTCTCCCTGCTGGGCAGAGTACCCTCGACGCACGTGAGCACGTCTGAGACCCCCCAGAGTGGAAACGCCGTGGAAGAAGCGCCATACGTCACGATCGTCTTGCCCTGCTACAACGAGCAGGATCACGTCATCGACGAGGTCGAGCGCATCACCAAGGCGATGGACTCCAGCGGCTACACCTATGAGCTGGTGGCGGTCGACGACTGCTCCACCGACGAGACGCTGGCCAGGCTGCAGGAGGCCGCGCCCCGGTTCGAGCACCTGCGGATCCGCGCCTTCCACCGCAACGGCGGGTCGGGCACCGTGCGCCGCATCGGCACGCAGGAGGCCAGGGGCGAGATCGTCGTCTGGACCGACGCGGACATGACCTACCCCAACGAGCGCATCCCCGAGCTGGTCCAGATCCTGGAGAAGGACACGACCGTCGACCAGGTGGTCGGCGCCCGCACCAGCGAGGAGGGGTCGCACAAGCTGCTGCGTGTCCCGGCCAAGTGGGTGATCCGCAAGGTGGCCGAGCAGCTCGCCGGGCAGAAGATCCCCGACCTCAACTCCGGGCTGCGCGCGTTCCGCAAGTCGGTGGCCAAGCCCTATCTGCGGCTGCTGCCGCCCGGGTTCTCCTGCGTCACGACGATCACGCTGTCGTTCCTGTCGAACCAGCACGACGTCTACTACATGCCGATCGGCTACGCCAAGCGGGCGGGCAAGTCGAAGTTCAGCTTCGTATCCGACGCCTACCGCTACATCCTGCAGGTGCTGCGGATGATCATGTACTTCAACCCGCTCAAGGTGCTCATGCCGCCCGCGTTGTGGCTGGTGGCGATCGGGTTCGTCAAGGGGATCTGGGACATGATCCAGCATCCGTTCTACTTCCCGGCCAACACCGTCATGATCTTCCTGTCGGGACTGCTCATCGGGTCCGTGGCGCTGCTGGCCGACCTGATCGTGCGCTCGCGGGGCGAATAGCGTGCGCATCGCCATCGTCGGCCCCACCTATCCCTACAAAGGGGGCGGGGCGCAGCACACCACCGAGCTGGCGCACCGGCTGACGGCACTCGGCCACGACGTGGTGATCGAGTCATGGCGGGCGCAATACCCGGCCTTCCTCTATCCGGGGCAGCAGACGATCTCGGCGCCCGAGGGCACCCCCTTCCCCAAGACGCTGCGCCGGCTCGACTGGCGCAATCCCGGCGGCTGGGTGGCGTGCGGGCGCCGGCTGCGCTCGGCCGACCTGGTGATCCTGGCCGTCCTGAGCCCGGTGCAGGTCCCGGCCTACCTCGGCATCCTGTACGGCCTGGGCGGCAAGGCCAGGACCGTCGCCCTGTGCCACAACGTGCTGCCGCACGAGCGCAAGCCCTACGACCGGCCGCTGATGAAGGCGCTGCTCAACCGGGTCGACGCCGTGCTCACCCACTCCGACCAGCAGGCGGAGCTGGCGGCGTCCCTGACCGGCAAGCCTGTCAGCGTGGCCGGGCTGCCGCCGCATCTGCCGTCCACGACCGGGGAGCGTTCCGCCGAGGTGCACGGGCGGCTGCTGTTCTTCGGCATCGTCCGGCCGTACAAGGGGCTCGACCTGCTGCTGCGCGCCCTGCCGGAGGGGGTCGGGCTGACCGTGGCGGGTGAGTTCTGGGGCGGGCTCGACGGGACCCAGGCGTTGATCGGTGAGCTGGGCATCGGCGACCGGGTGGAGCTCCGGCCCGGTTACGTGGCCGCCGAGGACGTGCCGAAGCTGTTCGCCGCGGCGGACGCGCTCGTCCTGCCCTACCGCAACGCGACCGCCAGCCAGAACGTCTGGCTCGGGCACGAGCACGGCGTGCCGGTGATCGCCACCCGTGTCGGCGCGCTCGCCGACCACATCACGGACGGCGTCGACGGGCTGCTGGTCGAGCCGGACGACGTCGAGGCGCTCAACGGGGCGATCAAGCGGTTCTACGCCCCGGGCGAGCCCGAGCGGTTGCGGTCGGGCGTCAAGGCGGTCGACCCGGAGCCGTTCTGGTCGTCGTACTCCGCGGTGCTCCTCGACGCCTGACGGCCCAGCAGGAAGGCGATGCCCGCGGCGACGGCGTCGCCCAGGGTGAACGCCACCCGCGACACCACCGCCACCGCGTAGGCCGGGCCGGTGCCGAGCAGCGGCGAGAGCACGAGGATCATGGCGCCCTCGCGCACCCCGACCCCGGCGGGCACGACGAACGTCAGCAGCCCGGTGGCCCAGGCGAACGCGTAGGCCCCGGTCGCCACCACGTAGAGGTCCCACCTGCCCGACAGCAGCCAGGTGTGCAGGCCGTACACGAACCAGCCCAAAGCGGTCCAGCCCACCGCGACCAGCACGGTACGGCCGGGCAGCACGCTTTCGAGCGGCTCCTTGCGCGCCAGACGCAGGGCCAGGTTGAGACCCCAGGTGAGCACCTTGGGATGCAGGCACACGATGATCACGGGGACCAGCAGCAGGAGGTACCACGCCTGGCGCACGGCCTGTTGCGTCGCCAGCGTCGCGGCGGCGATCGACAGCGCGACCCCCAGGTTGATCACCAGGGACAGCGAGATGCAGGCGAACGTCCGGCGCGGCGGGCTGCCGTGGTCGCGGCCGAGCTCCATCATCGCCGCGTACGCCCACACAGAGCCGGGGATGTACTTGCCGAGCTGGCCCACGAACATGATCCGCCCGGCCACCGGCAACGGCAGCGGCGACCCGAGCCCGGCCAGCACCCCGCGCCAGGCGAGCAGCATGCAGAACTGCCCGGCCAGCACCGCGGCGAAGGCCCCGAGCACCGCCCACGGCGACAACGCGGTCACGGCCGCGGTGGTCTCACCCCAGTTCCTGGCCAGTCCGTAGCCGAGGAAACCGAGCGCGACCAGCGCCAGGACGACGCGCAGCAGGCGGCGGAGCATTGGCCAAGGCTAACCGGGGGCGGTCACGGATAGCCAGACGATCGGGTCTTCGATCGTTCGGCGCCTCTCGTACGCGGGTACTGTTGGGCGGCGTGGGTAAGGAACGGGTCGCGCAGTTGGAGTACTCCGAGTTCCAGTCGGCGATGCTTGACGAGGAGAAACGCCGGCGCAAGGCCGCCAAGATCATCGCGGTGGTGGAGCACTTCCACGGCCCGCTCGGCGGGCTGACCGTCGGCGACGTCGGCTGCTCGGCCGGGTTCATCGCCGACGAGCTGGCCGGCGCCGGGGCCGAGCACACGCTGGGCATCGACATCGACGTGCCCGGGCTGCGCAAGGCGGCCGACCGGTTCGGTGAGCGGGTGGCGTTCGTCTGCGGCGACGGCACCGCGCTGCCCTTCCCCGACGGCTCGCTCGACGTGCTGGTGTTCAACCACATCTACGAGCACGTGGTCGACCCCGACGCCGTGATCGCCGAGATGCACCGGGTGCTGTCCGACGACGGCGTGCTCTACCTGGGGCTGGGCAACCGGCTCGGCGTCATGGAGCCGCACTACAAGCTGCCCTTCCTGTCCTACCTGCCGCCCGCGCTCGCCGACCGCTACGTGCGCGCCTTCGGTCGCGCCGACCACTACTACGAGCGCTACCGCACCCGGCGCGGGCTGCGCCGGATGCTGCGGGCCTTCCACGTGTGGGACTACACCTTCCCGGTGCTGGCCACGCCGACGCGGTTCGCCGGGTCCGAGCTGTTCCCTGGCGCGCTGGGCCGCGTGGTGCGAACCGTGCTGGCGCGCACCCCGCGCGCGGTGCTGCGCCTGCTCCTGCCGATCGTGCCCACCTACCTGTGGGTGGCGACGAAGACGCCCCGGCGCCCGGCGGGCGCCGACCTCCCGCAGCCGCCCGAGCGGGTCCGCCCGCTGTGAGCACCATCAAGCCCGGCACATCCGGCAAGGCGCCCGGCTTGCGGAAGGCCGTGCGGTTCGGGTTCCTGCTGGTCGCCCTCGGGTTCGGCGGGTGGGCCGTGGCGTCGCAGTGGGACGCCGTGGTCGCCGGGTTCGCCCGGCTGAGCTGGCCGCTGCTCGCCGCCTCCCTGGTCGGGGTGGTGGCCGCGCTGTTGTGCGCCATGATGACCTGGCGCACCCTGCTGGCCGACCTCGGCTCGCCGCTGCCCCTGCGCCCCGCCGCCAAGGTGTTCTTCGTCGGCCAGCTCGGCAAGTACATCCCCGGCGCGGTCTGGCCGGTCCTGGCCCAGATGGAGATGGGCCGCGACCTCGGCGTGCCCCGCCCGCGCAGCGCGGCGGCGTTCTTCCTGATGATGCCGATCCAGCTGGCCAGCGGCCTGCTCGTCACGCTGGCCACGCTCGGCTGGGACCGGTTCGGCTGGCTGCTGCTCCTCGTCCCCGTGCTGCTGGTGCTGCTGGAGCCCAAGGTGATCAACGGGCTGATCGGGTTCGGGCTGCGTAAGCTCAAGCGCGAGCCCCTCGAACGCCGGCTGACCCGGCGCGGCATGCTCACCGCGCTCGGCTGGGCCCTGGCCGGCTGGATCTCCTACGGCGTGCACCTCTACTTCATCGTGCCGCAGAGCGGCCTGCTCTTCGCCATCGGCGCCTTCGCCCTGTCGTGGTCCCTGGGCATCATGTCGTTCGTCGTTCCCGCCGGTGCCGGTGTGCGGGAAGTGGTCATGGTGGGCGTGCTGTCGCCGGTGATGCCCGCCGGGCCGGCCATCGCCGTGGCTCTTTCATCGCGGATCGTCATCATCATTGGCGACCTGATCTGCGCGGGTATGGCGGGAATCGCAGCTCGGCGCGACTCGGTGTGATTTGGACCACGATTTGGGGCTCAGTGGTCATAAGCTGAACCGTAGAGGGGGGCGAAAGGTCCCACGTTGATCTTGAGGGGAGAAGATCTTCGTAATGCCTCGAGTGCTCGTCGACGCCGCGGCGGTCCCCGCGGACCGTGGGGCGTTGATCAGATACGTGGACGGGCTCGTCGCCGGTCTCGACCGGGCGGGTGCCGACCTCGCGGTGGTCTGCCAGCGCGCCGACGCCGACCGCTATGGGCGGCTCGCGCCCTCGGCCCGGATCATGCCGGGCCCCGTCGCCATCACCAACCGGGCGGCCAGGCTCGCCTGGGAGCAGACCGGAGTGCCGCTGCTCGCCCGCCAGGCGGGGGCGCAGGTCATCCACGCCCCCTACTACTCGATGCCGATCCGCGCGGGCCTGCCCACGGTGGTGACCGTGCACGACGTCACCTGGTTCACCGAGCCCGACCAGCACAGCCCGGTCCGGGCCTCGTTCTTCAGGTCCGCCACCCGCACCTCCGTACGTCACGCCACCCGCGTCATCGTGCCGTCCAAGGCGACCAGGGACGAGCTGATCCGCGTGCTCGCCGCCGATCCGACCCGCATCGACGTCGCCTACCACGGCGTGGACCAGCGGGTCTTCCACCCGCCGAGCGACGCCGAGATGCTCCGCGCGGTCACCAGGTGCGGCCTGCACGGCCAGCCGTACGTGGCCTTCCTCGGCGCGCTCGACCCGCGCAAGAACGTGCCCAACCTGATCCGCGGCTTCGCCATGGCCGTCAAGAGCCTGGACCACCCGCCCGCGCTGGTGCTCGGCGGCGGGGTCCACGAGGACGACGTCGACGAGGCCTGCCGGGAGGTCGAGGCCACCGTCAAGGTGGTGCGGCCGGGCTACCTGAGCATCCCGGACCTGCCGGGGTTCCTCGGCGGGGCGGTCGTGGTGGCGTTCCCGTCGCGCGGCGAGGGGTTCGGGCTGCCCGTGCTGGAGGCGATGGCCTGCGGCGCGCCGGTGCTCACCACCCACCGCACCTCGCTGCCCGAGGTGGGCGGCGACGCGGTCGCCTACACCGAGCCCGACGCCGACAGCATCGCCAGAGAGCTGGGCCAGCTGCTCGCCTCCACCGAGCGGCGGCTGCAGCTACGCGAGGCGGGTCTGGCCAGAGCCCGCGAGTTCACCTGGGAGGCGTCCGTGGAGGCGCATCTCAGCTCCTACCAGCGCGCGATCGAATAGTTGGATAACCTCACCGAGTGATGGAGAGCTCTTTGCCAGACCTTGAGGCGATCCTCCTGGTCGGAGGGCAGGGCACGCGCCTGCGTCCGCTGACACTGGGCACGCCCAAGCCGCTGCTTCCCACCGCCGGAGTGCCGTTCCTGGCACATCAACTGGCCCGTGCCCGATCCTTCGGGGTGCGCCGGATCGTCTTCGCGACCTCCTACAAAGCCTCGATGTTCGAGCCCGTCTTCGGTGACGGGGAGGCGTTCGGGCTCTCGCTCGAATACATGACCGAGGAGACGCCGCTCGGCACCGGCGGCGCGATCCGCAACGCCGCCGAGGCGCTCACCTCGGGTCCTGGCGATCCCGTGCTCATACTCAACGGCGACATCCTGTCCGGCCACGACATAGGCGACCAGGTTCGCACCCATGTGGACCGTTCCGCTGCTGTAACGCTCCATCTGACGGAGGTCGACGATCCGACCCGGTTCGGCTGCGTGCCCACCGACGACGACGGGCGGGTGACCGACTTCCTGGAGAAGACGCCCAACCCGGTGACCAACCGCATCAACGCGGGCTGCTACGTGTTCACCCGCTCGGTCATCGACCAGATCCCCAGGGGCGAGGTCGTGTCCGTCGAGCGACAGACCTTCCCGGGGCTCATCGAGTCGGGCGAGCTCGTGCTGGGCTACGCCGACCGCACCTACTGGCTCGACGTCGGCACGCCCGCCGCGTTCGTCCGCGGCTCGCGCGACCTGGTGCTCGGCCGGCTGGCCTCGCCCGCGCTGCCCGGCCCGACCGGCGAATACCTGGCGCTCGACGGGGCCGTGGTCTCGCCGGAGGCCAAGGTGCAGGGCGGCTCGACGGTGGGGGCGCGCGTCGTGGTCGAGGCGGGCGCCTCGGTGCTGGGCAGCGTGCTGGCCGACGACTGCGTGATCCACGCGGGCGCGTCCGTGACGGACTCGGTGGTGGGCCGGGGGGCGCGGGTGTGCGCGGGCGCGGTGGTGTGCGACGCGGTGATCGGCGACGGCGCGGTGGTGGGCCCGGGCAACGAACTCCAGGCAGGTGTACGCATTTGGCCTGGCATCGAGCTTCCTGAGCGCGCTGTTCGCTATTCAAGCGACGTCTAAACCCTTTTTTCTTCCTGTACGGCAAGCGGTGGGCACCCGCCACCCGCCATACAGGGCAGGGGGGCAGACCGTTAGGGCCACCGGCACTCGGAGGCCGACAGGGGCGGCAGACTGTAGGAGTGATGGAGCGTTGGTGGGTGCCCGAGGGTGCGCTGGACCTGGGCCTTGTGCTGGGCCCGCACCGGCGCGGCACCGGCGATCCCACCTGGCGCACCACGCACGACGGTGCCGTGTGGCGCACCTCCCGCACCCCCGATGGGCCCGGCACGCTGCGGGTGAGCATCCGGGCGGGGAGCGTGTGCGGACAGGCCTGGGGGCCGGGCGCCGCGTGGCTGCTTGAGGCGTTGCCCGCGCTGCTCGGGGCCGATGACGACGCCTCGGGGTTCAGCGTGCGACACGCCGTGCTGGAGGACGTGGCCAGGAAGCACGCGGGGTTGCGCATCGGCAGGACGGGCCGGGTCATGGAGGCCCTGGTGCCTGCCGTACTTGAGCAGAAGGTCGTCGGGCGTGAGGCGTGGCGGGCCTGGCGGTGGTTGCTGAACCGCTATGGGGAGCCCGCTCCGGGACCCGCGCCCGACGGGATGCGGGTCGTGCCCGAGACGGGCGTGTGGCGGGAGGTGCCGTCCTGGCACTGGCATCGGGCCGGTGCCGAGGCCGTGCGGGCCAGGACGATCGCCACGGCGGCCTGGCACGCCGCCAAGCTGGAGGCCGCCGCCACCAGCGAGGAGCTCGACCGGTTGCTGCGGGCTCTGCCGGGCATCGGGGTGTGGACGTCGGCGGAGGTGCGTCAGCGGGCCTTCGGCGATCCCGACGCTGTGAGCGTGGGCGACTTCCACCTGGCCACGCTGGTGGGCTACACGCTGACCGGCGAGAAGACCGACGATCCTGGCATGATGCGGCTGCTGGAGCCCTACATGGGCCACCGGCACCGGGCGACGGTCCTGATCTACCTCACCGGGCTGCGGCCGCCCGCGCGCGGGCCGAGAATGCCGGTGCGCGACTACCGCGCCTTTTGACCCTCCCCTAGGTGCGGGTCGTGAACCCAGCCCGTCGTAGTGTGCCGGTATGAGTCTCGTAAGTGATTCCGCACTCCGCCGTGCTCTCGCCCGGGCCCGCGACGGCAAGACCCTCGACGTCACCGAGGCGGCCGTGCTGCTCCACGCCCGCGATGAGCACCTTGACGCGTTGCTCGAACACGCCTCCCGGATCCGGGATGCCGGATTGACGGCGGTCGGGAGGGAGGGCGTCATCACGTACAGCAGGAAAGTGTTCATCCCGTTGACCAGGCTCTGCCGGGACCGTTGCGGTTACTGCACGTTCGCGACGGCGCCGAACAAACTGCCCGCGCCGTTCCTGAGTCCTGACGAGGTGCTGGAGATCGCCGCCCAGGGGGCGGCGATGGGGTGCAAGGAGGCGCTGTTCACGCTGGGGGACCGGCCCGAGGACCGCTGGCACCAGGCCCGCGAGTGGCTCGACGCGCACGGCTATGACGACACGCTGTCGTACGTGCGCGCGATGGCGATCAGGGTGCTGGAGGAGACCGGGCTGCTGCCGCACCTGAACCCCGGCGTGCTGAGCTGGCGCGACCTGCAGCGGCTCAAGCCGGTCGCGCCGTCGATGGGCATGATGCTGGAGACGACCTCGCGGCGGCTGTTCGAGGAGAAGGGGGCGGCCCACTACGGGTCTCCGGACAAGGATCCGGCGGTACGGCTACGCGTGCTGGAGGACGCGGGCCGCTCGAACGTGCCGTTCACCACCGGGATCCTGATCGGCATCGGCGAGACCATCGAGGACCGAGCCGAGTCGATCTTCGCGATCCGGCGGGTGGCGCGCGAGTACGGCGGTGTCCAGGAGGTCATCGTCCAGAACTTCCGCGCCAAGCCCGACACCGCCATGCGCGGCCTGCCGGACGCCGACCTGCAGGAGCTGGCCGCCACGATCGCGGTGGCCCGGCTCGTCCTGGGGCCCCGGGTACGGCTGCAGGCGCCGCCGAACCTGGTCGACGCCGAGTACGAGCTGATGATCCGGGCCGGGATCGACGACTGGGGCGGGGTGTCGCCGCTGACGCCCGACCACGTCAACCCCGAGCGGCCGTGGCCGCAGATCGACGACCTGGCGGCACGGACCGGGGAGGCGGGGTTCCAGCTGCGGGAGCGGCTGACGATCTATCCGGAGTATGTGCTGGCGGGGGAGCCGTGGCTGGACCCTCGGCTGTTCGCGCACGTGGCGGCACTGGCGGATCCGGTCACGGGGCTGGCGCGGGAGGACGCGGTGCTCCAGGGGCGGCCGTGGCAGGAGCCGGATGGGGGATTCGCGGCTTCTGGACGGGTGGATCTGCACGTCGAGGTGGACACGACGGGCCGGACCAACGACCGGCGCGACGACTTCGACAACGTCTACGGAGACTGGGAGGCCCTGCGCGAGCGCCTGGACTCCGGCGCGGCTGGGGGGCATACGCCGTCCGAGGTGCGGGCGGCGTTGCGGCGGGCGGAGGCGGATCCGGCGGGGTTGAGTGAGGCCGAGGCCGTGGCGTTGCTGTCGGCCGACGGCGGGGCGCTCGACGAGCTGGCCCGCATCGCCGACGACCTGCGCGCGCAGGCGGTCGGCGACGAGGTGACGTACGTCGTCAACAGGAACATCAACTTCACCAACGTCTGCTACACCGGCTGCCGCTTCTGCGCGTTCGCCCAGCGCAGGACCGATGCCGACGCCTACACGCTCAGCCTGGACCAGGTGGCCGACCGTGCGGAGGAGGCGTGGCGGGCCGGGGCGACCGAGGTGTGCATGCAGGGCGGCATTCACCCCGACCTGCCGGGCACCGCCTACTTCGACCTCGCCAAGGCGGTCAAGGCCAGGACGCCGGGCATGCATGTGCACGCCTTCTCCCCGATGGAGGTCATCAACGGCGCCAGCCGGACGAACCTGTCCATCGAGGACTGGCTGCACGCGGCCAAGGAGGCGGGCGTCGACTCGCTGCCGGGCACCGCGGCGGAGATCCTCGACGACGACGTCCGCTGGGTGCTCACCAAGGGCAAGCTGCCCACCAAGGAGTGGATCGACGTCATCACCACCGCGCACCGGGTGGGCATCCCGACGACGTCCACGATGATGTACGGCCACGTGGACACCCACGTGCACTGGGTCAGGCACATCAAGCTGATCAGGCGGCTGCAGGAGGAGACCGGCGGGTTCTCGGAGTTCGTGCTGCTGCCGTTCGTGCACACAAGCTCGCCGATCTACCTGGCGGGCGTCGCCCGGCCGGGCCCGACCGCGCAGGAGAACCGGGCCGTGCACGCGCTGGCCAGGATCCTGCTGCACGGCGCGATCTCCAACATCCAGTGCTCCTGGGTCAAGCTCCAGGACGACCTGTGCCACCAGGTGCTCCAGGGCGGGGTGAACGACCTCGGCGGCACGCTGATGGAGGAGACCATCAGCCGGATGGCCGGGTCGGAGAACGGCTCGTACAAGACGATCAGCGAGCTGCGCGCGATGGTCGAGGTCACCGGCCGGCCGGTGCGGCAGCGGACGACGGAGTACGGCCGGCCCGACGACGAGCGGCTGGCCGCGTCGGCGGCGAGCGACGGTGTCTGCCAGAGCGTCAGGCGGGTACTCCCGATGGCGTAGTTATAACAAGTTCTACCGAGTCTTGCGCCAGTCGTGGGCGGCGCTGGAAGAATCGGCAGTCCCCGAAGAGAGGTGCACCGTGCGGCTGGGTCGACACCGGGCGGCGCTGCCCGCCGAGCAGCGCCGCAGGAAGGCACTGCAACGCGGCCTGCTGGCGGGGGCGGGGGCGCTGGCCATCGTCACCGCCACCGTGGTCGTGCTCTTCGGCGGAGCCGGCGCGCTGTGCACGACACGAGAGCCTGTTCTGGTCAGCGTGGCCGCCGCGGTGGACATCGCTCCGGCGGCCATGGAGGCGGCCGGGAAGTTCAACGACGCCAAGAACTCGATCGGCGGCCGGTGCGTGCTCGTCCAGGTCACCGAGCAGCCTCCGGCCACCGTGCTGCGTACGCTGATCGGCGACCGGGCCGGCGTGCTGCGCGAGCGGCCCGACGGCTGGATCGCCGACTCCTCCGCCTGGATCCGGTTAGCCCGCAAGCAGGGCGCGAGCGCGCTGCCCACGGGGGAGAGCGTGGTGGCGACGTCGCCGCTGGTGTTCGCCACGCGGTCGTCGCTGGCGCAGCGCTTCTCCGTCGGCAAGACCGAGATGAACTGGCGGATGGTCTTCCCCTCCACCGTGCGGGGCCGGCTCACGCCCAACGCCAACGAGCCCGACATCGTACGCGTGCCCGACCCGTCGCTGGTCGGCGCGGGCATCGCCACGGTCGCCGCCGCCAGGGACGTCGTGGGCAACGGGCCCGAGGCCGACAAGGCGCTGACCGCGTTCGTCCGCTGGGCGCAGGCGGGCTCGGCGCCCGACTATCGCTCGATGCTGGCCGCTGTGGACGACCACACGTTCTGGCAGCGGCCGGTGGTCATCGTGCCCGAGCAGTCGGTGTGGACGCACAACCAGCAGCCGTCGGCCGATCCGGTCGTCGCGCTGCGCCCGCGTGAGGGCACGATCAATCTCGACTACCCGTACGTCGTCACCGCCACCGACCCCACGGTCGCCGAAGCCTCGACGCTCTTCGCCGACTGGCTACGCGGCGCCGAGGCCCAGGATCTGGTACGGCGGGCCGGCTTCCACTCGGGCGACGGCGCGCAGGGCCCGATCTCGCCGGGGCCGGAGATCCCGACGGGCGCCCCGAAGACCCGGCCCTCGGTGTCGCCCGAGGACATCGACGAGGCACTGCAGGCGTGGAGCAGGCTGGCGCCGCCGACGAACATCCTGGTGCTCGCCGACACCTCCAAGCACATGGCCGAGAAGCTGAAGGACACCACCCGGCTGGGCGTCTCGCTGGCCGCGGCCAAGATCGGGCTGCGGCTCTTCCCCGACACCACGTACATGGGGCTGTGGGAGTTCGCCGTCGGGCTCGGCCAGGCCAAGGGCTACCAGCAGCGCGTCAGCATGGGACCGATCAACCGCCCCGAGAGCGGCCAGCTGGTCCGCAGGAGCGTACTCGACCAGCTCACCACCACGATCACCGCGCATCCCGACCGTGACAGCTCGCTCTACGACGCGATACTCGGCGGCTTCCACGAGGTCGCGGGCAAGTATCGCGCGGAGATGAACAACACGCTCCTGGTGATCACCGCGGGCAAGGACGACGGTCGCGGCATCAAGCTGCCGCAGCTGATCAGCAAGCTCCGCGAGGAGTGGGACCCGAACAAGCCCATCCAGATCGTCATCATCGCCTTCGGCAACGCGGACCGGGCGAGCCTGTCCGACATCACGTCGGTCACGAACGGCTCCCTGCACATCGCCCAGCAGCCGGACGAGATCATCGACGTCTTCCTCGCCGCGCTCGCCCGCCGCCTGTGCCACCCCACCTGCAAGCCGACCACGTAATGAGGGGGCGCCGGGAAGCCCCGGCACCCCCTCGCTCGCTCGTGAACTCCGCGCTAGACGCGCTGCCATAGCGCCGGTACGTTCGGCGGCTCCCATCCGGGGAGTGAGGTGTGCGCCTGGATGCACTTGTACGACAGCCCGGCGTACGTGACCATCGCGCCCACCGCGTACGCGACATTCGGCGCCCAGGTGCCACCCGGCGAGGTCACCGTCGGGGTCGGCGTGGGCGTCGGGGTGGGGGTCGGAGTGGGTGTGGGGGTCGGGTTCCCGCCGCCGCCGCCGAACCTCAGGTCGACGCAGGAGTAGAAGGCGTTGGACGTGTCGGCGATGTTCCAGATCGCCAGGACCTTCTGCCGGCCGCTGTAGCCGGCGAAGTTCACGGTGTGGGTGACCGTCGCCGGTGGCTGGGCTCCTCCGTCGTTGAACGAGGCGACCCGGGTGTTGCCGATGAAGTACTCCCAGGTGCTGGTGGAGTGCCTGGCGGTGAGCGTCCACCTGAAGGTCACCGAGTTGCCGACCGAGGTGACCGGCCAGGGCTTGGACTCGTCGCTGAGCTGGGCGAAGCGGGCGTTGTTGGCGTGGCAGTTACGCAGCCCCTTCGGCCCTTCCACGCTCTGCGGCTCGTAGATGATGTCGCCGCAGTTGGGCACCTGACCCTGCGCGCAGAACGCCTGACGGCTGGGCGGGGAGTTGATGTAGCCGTGCGCAAGGGCCGGCTCGGCGACGTAGACCATGGCGGCGATCGAGACCACCGCCACGGTGAGTAACGTGAGCATCCTTCTCATGGAGTGCTCCTTTACATGGGGGGATGCTCCGAATGTAAAGGAAACCTTATTAACGGTAAATGGCCCCTTGACTGCCTTTGACTGGCTGTCAGCGCGTCAGGATGAAGTCCTGGGGATCGCGGGGCGGACGGTCCCGGGGCGGGGCCGCCGCGTGGCCCACCGCGACGCAGCCCATCGGGTCCCACGACTCCGGCAGGTCGAGCACCTCGCGCACCACCGGGCGGCAGAACATCGTGGACGACACCCACGCCGAGCCGAGTCCCTCGACGGCCAGCTGGATGAGGAAGTTCTCGACGCCCGCGCCCGTCGCCACGATGAACATCTCGCGTTCGGAGGCGTTGCGCCGCTCGTCACGGTAGGTGTGTGAGCCCTCCATCACCAGGCACGGCACGACCAGGTAGGGGGCGTTGCGCAGCACGTCACCGCGCCTGACCCGCTTGGTGATCGACTCCTCGGTGAACCCGTCGGCCCGCAGGTCGGCGATCCAGGCATCACGCATGGCGTCGAGCAGCTTCACCTTCGTCTGCGCCGACTCCACGAGCACGAACCGCCACGGGGTCGTATGGTGCGGCGCCGGCGCGGCGATGCCCGCCGCCACCGCCCGGCGTACGGCATCGGAGTCGACCGGCTCGGCGGAGAACTCCCTGATCGTCCGGCGGGCGAACACCACGTCACGCGAGCCATAGCGGAACATGTCCTCGTCGGCCGGCCGGACCAGCGCCCGGACGCCCGGCCCGTCCTCCTCGGTCACCAGGTGGGACAGGCCGCGTACGACGGCCATGGGCACGCCCGCGAGCTTGCCCTTGACCAGCTCGGCGGCGGCGGCGATCTCGTCGATCAGGGCGGTCACGGTGGCGTTGAGCGGGTTGCCGTGGGTGTCGGCGCCGCCGCGCAGGTCTTCGAGCGGGGTCACGCCGGCGGCGCCGATCGCCACGTCGGTCAGCCCGTGGCGCCACGGGCGGCCGAAGGTGTCGGAGATGATCACGCCCACCCGTGCGCGGGTCGCCAGGGCCGCGCGGATGCGCTGGGCGGAGGCGTCGGAGTCCTCGGGGAGCAGCAGGACCGTGCCGGGGGCGGTGTTGGAGGCGTCGACCCCGGCGGCGGCCATGACGAAGCCGTGGCGGGTCTGCGAGATGACGGTGTCGCCGCGCCTGGCCACCACGCGCTCGGTCTCTTCGGCGATGGCGGCCAGGCGGTCGGGGGCCTGGCGGACCCGGCCCTCGGCCTTGCTCACGATCTTGGAGGTGATGACGAGAATGTCGCCGTCACGCAGGTCGGCGTCGCCGAGCAGGGCCGCGATGTCGTCACCTGGCCGCACCTCACCGATGCCCGGGACTCCGAACACCTCGACACGACCGGCCGGACTCATGGGGGTCATCGGGCGAGCTCCAGGGCCAGGTCGAGGGTGGCGCGGGCGATGTCGGCCGCCGCGTCGGCGTCGTGCATGATCAGCGGGCGTGACTCCACCCTGACCCCGTCGAGAGCGACGCTGGAATCCTCCTCGGCGACCAGCCAGCCGTCGATCAGCTCCGCGCCGTAGAGGTCCAGCACCGCCTGGGCGCTGGTCTCGACGCCGATCGCGGTCAGGCAGGCGTCGGCCATGCCGCGCACCGGCGCCCCGCCGATGATGGGGGAGACGCCCACCACGGTCTTGGCCAGCAGCGCCTCGCGGATGCCCGGCACCTGAAGGATCGTGCCGATGCTCACCACCGGGTTGGACGGCGGCAGGATCACCACGTCGGCTTCCGCGATGGCCTCCAGCACGCCGGGCGCCGGCTTGGCGGTCTCGACCCCGACCAGCGCGATCGACTCGGCGGGGATGGCGGCGCGCAGGCGTACCCACCACTCCTGGAAGTGGATCGCCCGCCGCCCGCGCTCGTCGGAGACCACGACGTGCGTCTCGCAGCGGTCGTCGCTCATCGGCAGCAGGCGCACGCCCGGCTGCCAGCGCGCGCACAGCGCCTCGGTGATCTGGGAGAGCGGGTAGCCGGCCTCCAGCATCTGCGACCGGACGATGTGCGTGGCGAAGTCGCGGTCGCCCAGCCCGAACCACTGCGGTTCGACCCCGTAGGCGGCCAGCTCCTCCTTGACGGCATGGGACTCCTTGGCGCGGCCCCAGCCCTGTTCCTCGTCGATGCCGCCGCCCAGGGTGTACATGACAGTGTCGAGGTCAGGGCAGACGCGCAGGCCGAACAGGGTGATGTCGTCGCCCGTGTTGCCGATGACGGTGATCTGGGCGTCGGGGGCCGTCGCCCGCAGGCCACGCAGGAAGCGGGCGCCGCCGATGCCGCCGGCGAGGGACACGATGTGCATGCGGACCAGTCTCGCACCGGCCACCGACACGCCTGTCTCGGGAGGCGGCTTTACAACGCTTCGGTCTCCGAAAAACCCAGCAAACCATGCTTTATGTGGACGTCTAGCACGTAAGAGGTTGCTCGGACATCCGCCGCCAAAGTCATCGATGTGGCAAACTCCCTTCGGGCCAAAGGGTCCGATGGGGGTACTTGTGAGCAAACTTGACGTCGCCCGGCTGAGGGAGCCGGCCGCCTGGCTCATGCTCGCCGGCGGCGGACTGAACATCCTCGTGGCCATCGGCAAGGTCCTGGTCAGCTCTTCGGGCTCCGTGGTCGCCGACCTCTCCTTCGCGGACCGTGCCTTCAGCAACTTCGCGAACTTCACCAGCCCCGTCACCACGGCGCTGCTCCTCGGCTCGGTAGTGCTGCTCACCAAGGTCGGCACACCGTCGTCCCAGGCCAAGCCGGTCGCGTTCGGCGCGGCGGCCATGCTCGGCATCGCCACCCTGTTCGGCGCGATCACGCTGATCCTCGGGCTCTTCGCGGGCAGCGGTGCGCGGCTGACGGCGGAGTTCGTGATCAGGGGCGTGCCGGTGCTCGCGCTGACGGCCATCGCGCTGGTCTACCTGCTCCCACAGGTCCTGCCCGACCGCCCCGCCGTCCAGCCCCAGCAGGGGTACGGCCAGCAGTTCCCCAACGCCCCTTACGGTCAGCAGCCCCCCAGCCAGCAGCAGCCGTACGGTCAGCAACTCCCCGATCAGCAGTCTTACGGTCAGCAACCCCCCAGCTATGGCGGCCAGCCCGAGCAGCCCGGCTACGCCCAGCAGCCTGCGGGCCCTGGCGGCCAGCCTGAGCAACCTGCTTATGGCCAGCAGCCGCCGAGCTACGGCGGTGAGCAGCCGGGTTATGGACAGCAGCCACCCAGTTACGGCGGTCCGGCTGTGGCGGAGCAGGCCGGTCAGGCCGGTTATGCCCAGCAGCCGCCCAGCTTCGGTGGCCAGCCGGACGGCTTCGGAGCTCCGGCGGAGCAGCCGGGCTACGGCCAGCAGCCTCCGGGCCCTGGCGGCCAGCCTGAGCAGCCCGCCTATGGTCAGCAGCCGCCGAGTTATGGTGGCGCGCCCGAGCAGCCCGCTTACGGCCAGCAGCCGCCCAGCTTCGGCGGCCAGCCCGAGCAGCCCCCCTACACTCCTGAGCCGGCCTCGACCCCCCAGCCGGTCACCGTCGCATTCCCCGCCACGACCGACCGAGACCAGCCAGACCAGGGCTTCCCCCAGCCCCAGCCCCAGCCTGGCTTTGGCCAGACGGACCCGAGCTTCCCGACGCCCGACGGCGGCCACCAGCCGAAGCCCGAGTACCAGCCCGCCCCCTACGTCCCCGCGGACAGCCAGCCGAGCGCCTTCTCCCAGCCGTTCAACACACCGGCCAACCAGGCGATCACCTACAACACCCCGGATAGCCAGGCGATCCCGTACAACACGCCGGACAACCAGCTGATCCCGTTCAGCACACCGGACAGCCAGGCGGCTTCGTACGTCCCCGCGGACAGCAAGCCCAACGCCTACGCCCCCATGGACAGCCAGGCGAACGCCTACCAGACGGTCGACAGCCAGCCGAACCCGTGGGCGCCCGCCGACCCAGCCCAACCCCCGGCGCAGAACCAAGCCCCGCCGCAGCCCCTGTTCGGCCAGCAGCCTTTCGGCCACAACGCCTTCGACCAGCCGCAGAGCCAGCCCCAGAGCCAACCGCAGGGCCAGCCCTTCACCGGCTTCTCGGGTCACGAGTACGCCACCCCGGCCGCCTACCAGGAGCCCGACCCGCCGGTGGACCCGCGTTCCCAGCAGCTCCTGGACGCCTACCAGCAGGCCGAGACCTACCAGCACTCGGCGGCCGGCGCCCCCTCCGACCTGCGCGTTCCCGACTACGCGAGCCAGCAGCAGGCCAGGCCGTACGACGACCCCTTCGGGCACCCGCAGCAACAGCAGCCGGGCTACCCGACGCAGCCTCCGGCCCACCAGGCGCCCGCCCATCAGGTCCCTTACGAGCCTCAGCCGGCTCAGTACGAGCCGCAGCCCTACCAGCCGCACCACCAGTCGCAGCCCCAGGCGGCCGGATGGGGCGACCACCCGGCGGAGTCCACTGTCCGGCTCGACCAGTCGATGTTCCGTGGTGACGCGCTGGGTGGCGACGCGCCCCGGCAGGGAGACGACCCGATCGACCCCACGGCCATATACAGCCCCAACGAGCCACGCAGGTAAGAGACCGTTAAAGCACGGCTAGAGAGAAGGTGGGCCACGGGCGGAAGTCTCTCCCGCCCTGGTACGGTTCGGACCACTGCCAGACGTTGCAACACCCCAGGCCAACGCCATGGAAACAGGGACGAGGCCGGGGTGCGAACATCACATGCCATGCACACCGGGGCGAGATCTGGTCTTTCCCCGGATACCGGCATGCCGCTTGACTCCACGTACGGCACACGCGTGTAATTACAACCATGTTGTTACGCCTTCCTGTGGGTGGGTAGTAAGGAAGGCGTTCCATGGGGGGCTCCATTGCGGGCGGGCGGCAGGGAGGTGTGCAGTGACCGATCTGGTCATCGCACAGGATGAGCTTGACGCTGAAGAACTCGGCTGGCAGGAGCGTGCGCTGTGCGCTCAGACGGATCCGGAGGCGTTCTTCCCGGAGAAGGGCGGCTCCACCCGAGAGGCCAAGAAGGTCTGCCGATCATGCGAAGTACGTGCGGAGTGCCTTGAGTACGCACTCGAACACGATGAGCGGTTCGGCATCTGGGGTGGGCTGTCCGAGCGGGAGCGCAGAAGGATCAAGCGAGAGGCCGTTTAGGGATATAAGGGTTAGCGATATATGGGATATATGAGAAGGGGTCGCACGGGCTGCCGTGGGACCCCTTTTCGCATGCGTGGTGGGCGGGTCGCCGATCACCGAACAGCCGCTGGCACCCGCCCGAACCTGGACCCCGCTCCCGAAGCCGACGGCCACGTCATCCGTGCTTCCCCGATGGGCGTGGCGTCCAGCCAGATCTGCTGGCCGTGGGGAGTGACGGTCATGCCGAACCGGTCGCGGCCGGGCTTGCCCCAGCTCACCCAGCGGAAGTAGGCATCGGTGACCTCCTCCCACAGAGGCCGCCGGCCTACCTGGTAGACCTCGTACTCCTCTGTGTTGGGTCGCCACGCCACGGTCGCCCAGGAGTACGCCTCGTCGGGGTCGGACACCCACATCCGGTACAGCTCTCCGTCTTCGTCCGGTTCCGCACTGCCGCTCGAGGTCAGGCCCGTCAGCGACGAGATGGCGAGGTCTGCTCCGGACGGAGCGTAGGCGATCGTGCGGGGGTCCACGCGCGTGGTGAAGCGGTGTTTGTCCTCTGGGCCACGGGCCGGGCGGTCCGCGACGGGACGCTGGGAGCGCATCATCATGTACGAGGCGAAGCCGAGGAAGCGGCCGTACGCGGTGCCGTCCGGGGCGACGACGAGCCGCAGGGCGTGGTTGTCGCCGAACCCGGGACAGTAGGGCAGCACGATCTCCCCGCCAGGACGGCACTGCTCCACCCACGTGTACGGCACGGTGCGGATGCCGCAGGTGACGTGAACCCGATCGAACGGCGCCCGCTCCGGGCAGCCGGCCGCGCCGTCGCCGACGATCAGATGCGGGTGCACGCCGGCCGCGCTCAGGTTCTTGGCGGCCTGGTCCGCCACCATGGGGTCGACCTCGATCGAGGTCACGTTCTCCGCGCCGACGAGATGGGACAGCAGGGCGGCGGTCCAGCCGGTGCCCGTGCCGATCTCCAGCACCCGGCGGCCTGGCACGGTGTCCAGGATCTGGAGCAGGTCCGCGACGGTGCTCGGCGCCGAGGCCGAAGAGGAGTAGCCGCCCACCTTGTCCCTGATGTCGGTGGCCCCGTCGTCGAGCTGGGTGACGATGGAGTGGGGCGAGTAGACCGCGTCCCACCAGGCGTCCGGGTCGGCGTCGCGGTCGATGATGTACGCGCTGTCGGGGGTGGTCGGCACGGGGAGCGCGACCGAAGGGATGAACAGATGGCGGGGCACCGCGCGGATCGCCCCTTTGACGCGTGGCCCGATGTCGTCGAACTCGTCGAGGTGCTCGATCAGGCGTTCAACCCCCTGCGCCGTGTCGTTCACTACTTCTTTCCGTCCTTCGAGTCGGCGCTGTGTGCGCCGTTGGAGGTCTTGTTCTGGTCCTTGTTGGAGCTGGCTTCTCGGCTCGCGGCGGATTTCGGATCGAGGGCCTCGGCCTTCGGGCTGTCGGGCTTCTCGTGCCTGCCCACAGATGCTCTCCTTCGCATGGAACGAATGAACACGCACGGTAATCGTATGGCTACTCTCTGCAACTAGGCAAGGGTTGCCAAACCTTCGACCGCCGCGCTGGTCCAGGCGGTCAGCGGCGGTCGTCGTAGCCCGGGTCGACGGTCTCGGGTGACAGGCCGAGGAGGGTGGCCACCTGCTCGACCACGGTGTCGTGCACCAGCGCCCCCAGCGTGTCGCGGTCACGGGCGCGGGCCTCCAGCGGCCGCCGGTAGATGACGACGGCGGCCGGATCCTGGCCGCGCGCGACGTCGGCGCGGCCGAACGGGATCGGTTCGGAGCCGAGCCGGGGCCCGTCGCCGAGCTCGCTCAGCGGCGGCACCTCCTCGACCGCGAACTCCACCGCCGCCAGCTGCTTGCCCCACTGCGGCCGGAGCCGGTCGACGGCGTCGAGCACGAGATCGTCGAACCGCTCGCTGCGTGATCTGGCGATCGGCACATGGGAGGGCGCGAGGGGGCCGCGCATGCCGCGACCGTGCCGGTCACGCCGTCTGGGGCCACGCCGTTGGTTCACACGGCAAGTGTACGGGGAGGCGGCTTCGGGGCAGTTGGGGAGAAAGGCTGCGACAGGTGTCCGAATTGTGGCGACACGCTCGTTAAGAGCGCCCAGATAGTGGCGCCTCGCACTCTTACCAGATACGGTCCCTCCGTGAGCCCCGTCCGCCGCTGTTCCCGCACCGCCTGCAGTCAGCCTGCAGTCTTCACGCTCACGTACGTATACGCCGACTCGACCGCTGTTCTCGGCCCTCTGGCGACGTACGCCGAGCCACACTGTTACGACCTGTGCGCCGAACACGCCGAGCGACTGACCGCTCCCCGCGGCTGGGAAGTGGTGCGGCTGCCCACGGACGGCACATCGCCCAGCTCCGACGACCTCGAGGCGCTGGCCAACGCCGTCAGGGAGGCCGCCAGGCCCGCGCCGTCAGGTGGCGGCGAGCCGGTCGGCCAAGGGGTCGAGGTCGGGCGGAGGGGGCACCTGCGCGTTCTTCGGTCCGCCCAGCAACATCGCGACCGGTAGGCTCGGTCGTACACGTGACGACCTAGGGGCGGAGCTGGAGAGTGGGCGACCTCGCCAAGATCTTCAAGGCGTACGACGTTCGCGGCGTGGTGCCTGACGAGCTGGACGAGCCGACCGCCGAGGCCGTGGGGGCGGCCTTCGTCGAGGTGACAGGGGCGCGATCGGTCGTGGTCGCGCATGACATGCGGGAGTCATCCGGGCCGCTGTCCGCGGCATTCGTGCGCGGGGCGCGCTCGCGCGGCGCCGACGTGGTGCACGCCGGGTTGGGCTCCACCGATCTGCTCTACTACGCCAGCGGCAGCCTGGGGCTGCCCGGTGTGATGTTCACCGCCAGCCACAACCCGGCCCGATACAACGGCATGAAGATGTGCCGCGCGGGCGCGGTGCCGATCGGCGGCGACAGCGGCCTCACCGAGATCCGCGACCGCGCGGCCGAGCTGCTTGGCAGAGCCGCCGAGCCGACCGGTTCGCTGATCGAGAAGGACCTGCTCCAGGGCTACGCCGACCACCTGCGCAAGCTGGTCGACCTGTCGAGCATCCGGCCGCTGAAGGTCGTCGCCGACGCGGGCAACGGCATGGGCGGTCACACCGTTCCGGCCGTCTTCGAGGGCCTGCCGATCGAGCTGATCCCGCTCTACTTCGAGCTCGACGGCTCCTTCCCCAACCACGAGGCCAACCCGCTGGAGCCGGCCAACCTGCGCGATCTGCAGCGAGCCGTCCGCGAGACGGGCGCCGACCTCGGGCTGGCCTTCGACGGCGACGCCGACCGGTGCTGGGTGATCGACGAGCGCGGCGAGTCGGTCTCGCCGTCCGCCGTCACGGCGCTGGTAGCCGTACGCGAGCTGGGCAAATACCCGGGCGCGACGATCATCCACAACCTGATCACGTCGGCGGGGGTGCCGGAGATCGTCCGCGAGCACGGCGGCGAGCCGGTGCGCACCCGCGTCGGGCATTCGTTCATCAAGGCCGAGATGGCCCGCACGGGCGCGGTCTTCGGCGGCGAGCACTCCGCCCACTACTACTTCCGCGATTTCTGGTTCGCCGACTCCGGCATGCTCGCGGCGATGCACGTGCTGGCCGCGCTCGGCGAGCAGGACCGCCCGCTGTCGGAGCTGATCGGCGCCTATGCGCGCTACCACGCCTCGGGCGAGATCAACAGCACGGTCGCCGACCAGGACGCGGCCCTCCAGTCCGTACGAGAGGCGTTCGGCTCCAGGGGGGCTGTCGACGAGCTCGACGGGCTCACCGTGACCGGCGCCGACTGGTGGTTCAACCTGCGCGCCTCCAACACCGAGCCGCTGCTGCGGCTCAACGCCGAGGCGGCTGACGAGAGCAAGATGACGGCGATACGGGACGAGGTCCTCGCCATGGTTAGAGGGGTGTCAGTGTGAAGATCGACGACTGGCTGCTGGAGATTCTGGCCTGCCCGGCGTGCAAGTCACCGCTGCGCGCGGAGAGCGAGACCGAGGAGCTGGTCTGCACGGGATGTGGCCTGATCTACCCGGTCAGGGATGACATTCCCGTCCTGCTCGTCGACGAGGCCAGGAAGCCGTGACCTGGGAGCCCGAGCGGCTCGATGACCAGCACCATCTCACTGAGGCCGATCCGGGCGGCATGCTGGTGGCGGTGGCGGCCTCGGCCGCCCAGGTCCGCATCGCCTACCGCGCCGCGGTCGAGGCGGGCGTCGACCGGCTGATCTCCCGAGTACGCCCGCGCGCGATCGTGGTCCTGGGCATGGGCGGCTCCGCGATCGCGGGCGACGTCCTGGCCGCGGTCTGCGGCAACGGCGCCCCGATGCCCATCATGACCCTGCGCTCCCACCAGCTGCCCGGCTGGGTGGGCGCCACCGATCTGGTCATCGCGGTGTCGTGCTCGGGCCGCACCGAGGAGACGCTGTCGGCGGCCATGGAGGCCGTGCGGCGCGGTTGCTCCCTGCTCGCGGTCGGCAGCGCGGACTCACCCCTGGAGGCGATCGCCAGACAGGCCTCCGCCGTCTACGTGGCGGTGCCCGCGACCGGGCAGGCCCGCGCCAACCTCTGGCTGCTGACGATCCCGCTGATCGTGTCCGCCGCCTCGCTCGGCCTGGTCAAGGCCGACGAGGAGCTCTACGAGCGGGTGGCCGGGACGATGGAGGACATGGCGCACCGGTGCCGCCCGTCCAGCGAGTCGTTCGTCAACCCGGGCAAGGCGCTGGCCATGGAGCTGGCCGAGAGCGTGCCGATGATCTGGGGCTCGTCCTCCGTCGCCGCGGTCGCCGGCTACCGGCTGGCCTGCCAGCTCAACACCAACGCCAAATACCCGGCGATCTACGGCGAGCTGCCCGAGACCGGCCACAACCAGGTGGCCGCCTTCGACGGGCCGATGGCCGAGCGCGACATCTTCGCCGACGCCGCCAGCCGCACGCTCAGGCTGGTGATGCTGCGCGACGTCGAGGAGGACCCACGGGTGTCGCGGCGCCGCGAGGCGACCGTACGACTGGCGAACGACCGCGACGTGCCCGTCACCGAGCTGTCCGCCGAAGGCACGCATCCGCTGGAGCGGATCGCCTCGCTGATCGGCCTGGGCGACTACGCGGCCACCTATCTGGCTCTCGGATATGGCGTCGATCCGACCCCTGTGCCGGCGATCACGGAGCTCAAGGCCAGAATTTCGCAATAGGATCCCTTTTCGGGCCTATAACGACATGATCATGATGAGTGGAGTTTTTCGGTGAGCGCGAGTGGCGGTAGCAAAGCGATCATTGCGGCGTTGACCGCCAACCTGGCGATCGCCGTATCGAAGTTCGTGGCCGCGTTCTTCACCGGGTCGTCCTCGATGCTCGCCGAAGGCATCCACTCCGTCGCCGACTCGGGCAACCAGCTGCTGTTGCTGCTCGGCGGCAAGCGGGCGCAGCGGGAGCGGGACAAGGCGCATCCCTTCGGATATGGGCGCGAGCGCTATTTCTACGCGTTCGTGGTGGCCGTGGTGCTGTTCACGATCGGTGCGGCGTTCTCGCTCTATGAGGGCGTCACCAAGATCCTGCATCCGCACGATGTGGAGTCGCCGATCTGGGCGTTCGCGGTGCTGATCTTCGCGATCATCGCGGAGGGTTTCTCCTTCCGTACGGCGATCAGGGAGTCCAACCCGCTGCGCGGCAGTCAGTCGTGGGTGACGTTCATCCGCCGGTCCAAGTCGCCCGAGCTGCCGGTCATCCTGCTGGAGGACCTTGGCGCGCTGCTCGGCCTGATCTTCGCGCTGTTCGGCGTGGCGATGGCGGTCATCACGGGCGACGGCGTGTGGGACGGGGTCGGCACGCTGATGATCGGCCTGCTGCTGGCCGTGATCGCGGTCGTGCTGGCCATCGAGACCAAGTCGCTGCTGGTCGGTGAGGGGGCCTCGGCGGAGATGGAGGCCCAGATCCGGACCGCGCTGGAGAGCACGCCGGCGGTCGACCGGGTGATCCACATGCGCACGATGCACCTCGGGCCGGAGGAGCTGCTGGTGGCGGCCAAGATCGCGGTTTCGCACGACGACTCGGCCTCCGAGGTCGCCAGGGGCATCGACGAGGCCGAGCGGCGGATCCGTGAGGCCGTACCGATCGCCCGGGTCATCTACCTGGAGCCGGACCTCGACCGCTCGCACACACCGACCGCCTGACGCGCTCCTCCCCGGGTGTGCGCGGCTACGAGGTGAGTGGGGCCGTGTTGCGTCTGATGAGGCGGGTGGCGCGGCGCCAGCCGCGGCTGGGCAGGCCCAGCGTGATGAACGCCTCGGCCTGCAACGCCGACACCCCGATCCGCGGCAGATCCCGGGCATTGGGGTAGACCACGAACCGCGGCTCCCAGATCGGCCGGAACTTGGCGTTGAACCGGTACAGCGACTCGATCTGGAACCAGTGCGACAGGAACACCAGCAACCCGCGCCACGCCCGCAGCACCGGCCCGGCGCCGAGCCGCTCGCCCCTGGCCAGCACCGCCCGGAACATCGCGAAGTTCAGCGACACCTGCTTGATCGCCATCTCGGGTGCGGCCTGGAGGGTCTTGACGATCAGCAGCTCGTTCAGTCCGGGATCGGCGTCGCGGTCCCTGCGCATCAGGTCGAGGGAGATGCCGTGCGGCCCCCACGGCACGAAGTGCAGCACGGCGCTGATCTCGCCGTCCTTGTGCGCGGTGGCCACCACGCAGTCGGCGTCGGCGGGGTCGCCGAAGCGGCCGAGCGCCATGGAGAAGCCGCGTTCGGTGTCGGTGCCGCGCCAGGAGACGGCGGCCTGCTTGATCCGTTCCTTCTCGTCCCCGGTCAGGTCGGCGACCCGTCGTACGCGGCAGGTGTAGCCCCCGCGCTCGACCCTGTTGGCCATCTGGCGGACGTTGCGCATGGCCCGGCCCTCCAGCGTGAAGTCGGCGACCTCGACCACCGCCTCGTCGCCGAGCTCCAGCGCCGACATTCCGGTCCTGCGGGTCCACACCTCGCCGCCGACCTCGCCGCAGCCGATCACCGCGGGCACCCAGGCGTGCCGTCTGGCCTTGGCCATGAACCCGTCGATCGCCGCCGGCCACGCCTCGCGGTCGCCGATCGGATCGCCGCTGGCCAGCATGACGCCCGAGACGACCCGGTAGGCGATCGCGGCCTTGCCCGAGGGGGAGAAGAGCACGCTCTTGTCGCGGCGGAGCGCGAAGTAGCCGAGCGAGTCGCGCTGCCCGTGTCTGCCGAGCAGGTCGCGCAGCCGCCGCTCGTCGTCCTCGGTGAGCTCGGAGATCGGGCGTTCGGGGCGCAGCAGCAGGTAGAGGGAGGTGACCGCGGTCAGCGTGCCGAGCGCGATCAGCGAGAGGTAGACCAGGTCAGAGA
This sequence comes from Nonomuraea sp. NPDC049129, assembly GCF_040648495.1. Lineage (NCBI taxonomy): Bacteria > Bacillati > Actinomycetota > Actinomycetes > Streptosporangiales > Streptosporangiaceae > Nonomuraea > Nonomuraea sp. NPDC049129. Next base: position 406,061 of record NZ_JBEZDU010000007.1, read on the forward strand.
CGCGGTCGTCGGTGTAGGTGACCGGGCCCTCGACGCCCACCAGGCCGTACACGACATGCTGGAACCGGTCCAGCACGCTCGGGTCGCCGACGATGACCCTCGGGTGGGCGCTGACCAGCAGGTAGCCGAGGCCGAGGTCGAGGGCGCCGAGTCCGAGGAAGTTCCACAGCGCCCGCCAGCGGGTGCGGGGGTCGGACAGCGCGACGAACTCATGCCTGTTCAGCAGCAGCACCAGGCAGACGACCAGGCTGAGCACGGCCGTGACCAGGTGACGCAGGTGGACGAGCTCTACGGCCGCGCTCACCGGCAGCAGCACCACCATCGCCCGCCAGGCCCGCGCCTTCCTGCGGCGCAGCCCGTGCGCCAGCATCACCAGCAGGATGCCGACGATCAGGGCCGTCGCCCGCGCGAGCGTGGTGACGATGCCGGGCAGCAGATCGGACCACTGGCCCATCCTCGTGCGACCGAATCCCGGGGCCACGGCCCTGATGATGTCGAGCAGACCGATCATCAGTGAGGCGTAGCCGGTGACAGTCGGCACCCATGGGCGCGCGAGCCTCTTCACAGCTCCATATTAGATTCGAGGCTCTATAACGGCCGTGTTAGCTCGCCGCTGGTGATCAGGTGATTCCGGTCCGAGACCGGGCCAACCGGCGATCAGGTCGAAGAGCCGAACCGGGGTCCGTGCCGACAGATTTGCCGCAAGGGCTTAACCCGATGCTTACGCCGCGCGGAGTATGCCTATCGTGGAGGGCGATATGGGACTGACCTCGGTGAAACTTCAATTTCTCGTGCTGGTGCTCGCGGTAGGGGCGCTGGTCGCGACCGTGTGGCTGTGGCCCCGGCTGAGCGGCCGCGGCTGGCCGGCCGTACTGGGCAGGGTGGGTGTGCTCGCGGGAGACCAGCTGTTAACGCTGGTGGCGCTCGCCCTGATCGGGAACTCCTACTTCGGCTTCTACGGCTCGTGGGACGACGTGCTCGGCACCGACACGGGATCGGCGCCCATCACGGTCGCGGGCGTCGGCGCGGGCATCAAGGTGCTGTCCCAGCGGGCCGTACGGGGCGGGCGGATCGAGCAGGTGATGATGCCGGGGCCGACCACGCACCTCAGCGAGGAGGCGTACATCTTCCTGCCCTCGGCCTATTTCACCGACAAGCAGGCGCGCTTTCCCGCGATCCTGTCGCTGACCGGCTACCCGGGCGACCCGCGCAACCTCATGACCCGGCTCGACCTGCCTGGGCGGATGGCGAGCGCGATCGCCAAGCACCAGGTCAAGCCGACGATCCTGGTGATGATGCGGCCGAGTGTGGTGCTGCCGCGCGACACCGAGTGCGTCGACGTGCCGAACGGGCCGCAGGTGCAGACGTACTTCGCCACTGATGTGCGGCGGGACATGATCGCCTCGTACCGGGTGGGGAGCGGCCGGGACTACTGGGGCGTGCTGGGTGGCTCGACCGGCGGCTACTGTGCGCTGAAGCTCACCATGACCCATCCGGACGCGTTCTCGGCGGCCGTGTCGCTCTCGGGCTACTACAAGACGATCATCGACGGCACCACCGGTGACCTGTTCGGCGGGGACAAGGCGGTCGAACAGCGCAATGACCTCATGTGGCGGCTGTCCAGCCTGCCCGCGCCGCCGGTCACCGTGCTGGTCACCAGCAGCAAGAAGGGCGAAAGCGACTACCGGTCGACGCAGCAGTTCCTGGCCGCGGTGAAGCCGCCGATGCAGGCGTCGTCGCTGATCCTGCCCAGCGGCGGGCACAACTTCAACACCTGGAACAGGGAGCTGCCGCAGGCCCTGCCGTGGCTCGCCCAGCAGCTCCACGCCCCTGCCTCCGCCGCTTAGCGGCCCTTACTCGTGGCCGGTTATGCAGGACGTGCCCGCGTCCGACTGGTCGAACAGGCAGCGGCCGTCCTTGTCCAGCGTGATCACTTTCTTGACCGACTTGAACTGCTTCAACGTGGCGGCGATCGTGTGCAGGGCACGCGCGTCGCCGCCCACCCCGCTGCCCCACACCGTCCGGCAGAAGCGCAGCGTGGCCTTGCCGTCCTTGATCTTCAGCTTGAAGTCGGCGCCGCAGTCGGACGGCCCGCGCAGCCGTCCGGTCAGTTCGGAGTGCAGGCCCCTCCCGCGCTCCGCCTTGGTCGGGCCCGCGATCAGTTGCTCGATCGCGAACTCGGCGACGCCGCGATCGGGCGCCTTCCTGGTCACCGCGACCACCTTGCCGGGAATGCCGTCTCCCTTGGCGAAGTAGACCTTGACCTCGCCGGTCAGCTGCGCCGGGGAGAGGGAGAGCACGGTGGCCATCAGCAGTTCCATCATGACCGTTTGGACGCGTGGCCGGGAGCGGAGGTTCGCAGGAGGCGCAACGCCTTCTCCTGCTCGAAGTCCAGGGCGCGGCGCGGCGCCTGGATGCGCCCGATTCGCACCCCGAGATCGCGTACGGCGCCCGCCACGGCGGGCTCGCTCAGCACGCGCAACGCGAACGCCAATTCGGCGGGCGAGATGTCGAACCGCTTCTCCAGCTCGATCCCCTGAGCCACGGCCGCGAGCTCGTCCGTGCCGAACCGCCGATGCGCACCCTGCTCCCGGACCGGCGGCAGAAGGCCCAGAGCTTCCCGGTATCGGAGCATTCGCGGGGACATGCCGAGCCGCCTGGCCGCTTCAGTGATGCGCATCCTTACATTCTTACGTCAGTTTTCGGGTGGTAGAGATGCGACCTTGCTCGGACGGCACCTAAACTCATCGCGACAACTCCGTGATGCGAGGGGAAAACCCGATGGACTTCAAGGTCGCCGACCTTTCACTTGCCGACTTCGGCCGCAAGGAGATCCGGCTCGCCGAGCATGAGATGCCCGGCCTCATGGCCATCCGCCGTGAGTACGCAAGTGCGCGACCCCTGTCCGGCGCGCGGATCATGGGCTCCCTGCACATGACGATCCAGACCGCCGTCCTCATCGAGACGCTGGTCGCGCTCGGCGCCGAGGTCCGCTGGGTCAGCTGCAACATCTTCTCCACCCAGGACCACGCCGCCGCCGCGGTCGTCGTCGGCCCCACGGGCACCGTCGAGGACCCCAAGGGCGTACCGGTCTTCGCCTGGAAGGGCGAGACGCTGGAGGAATACTGGTGGTGCACCGAGCAGGCGCTCACCTGGCCGGGCGGCCAGACCCCCAACATGATCCTTGACGACGGCGGCGACGCCACGCTCCTCGTCCACAAGGGCGCCGAGTATGAGAAGGCCGGGGCCGTCCCGTCCGCCACGGACGACGACCCGGAGGAGTGGCACGTCATCATCGACCTGCTCCAGCGCACGGTCGGCGACGACAAGCGGTGGACCGCGATCGCCGAGAGCATCAAGGGCGTGACCGAGGAGACCACGACCGGCGTGCACCGCCTCTACGAGATGCACAAGACCGGCTCGCTGCTGTTCCCGGCGATCAACGTCAACGACTCGGTGACCAAGTCCAAGTTCGACAACAAGTACGGCTGCCGCCACTCGGTGATCGACGGCCTCAACCGCGCCACCGACGTGCTGATCGGCGGCAAGGTGGCCGTGGTCTGCGGCTACGGCGACGTGGGCAAGGGCTGTGCCGACGCGCTGCGCGGCCAGGGCGCCCGCGTCATCGTGACCGAGATCGACCCGATCTGCGCGCTCCAGGCGGCCATGGACGGCTTCCAGGTCACCACGCTGGACGAGGTCGTCGGCCTGGCCGACATCTTCGTCACCGCGACGGGCAACTTCGACATCATCACCGCCGCGCACATGGCGAAGATGAAGCACCAGGCGATCGTCTCCAACATCGGTCACTTCGACAACGAGATCGACATGGCCGGCCTGGCCAAGCTGCCCGGCGTCGAGAAGCGCAACATCAAGCCGCAGGTCGACGAGTGGGTGTTCGCCGACGGCCACTCGATCATCGTCCTGGCCGAGGGCCGGCTGATGAACCTGGGCTGCGCCACCGGGCACCCGAGCTTCGTCATGTCCAACTCGTTCACCAACCAGGTGATCGCGCAGATCGAGCTGTTCACGAAGACGGACGAATACCCGATCGGCGTCTACGTGCTGCCCAAGCACCTGGACGAGAAGGTCGCCCGCCTGCACCTGGACGCCCTGGGCGTGAAGCTCACCGAGCTGACCAAGGTCCAGGCCGAGTACATCGGCGTCCCCGTCGAGGGCCCGTTCAAGTCCGACCACTACCGGTACTGATTTCTATTTTTTACGGCAGAGCACGGTGAGCGCCAACCCCGCACGGGGTTGGCGTCTGTCCAGGGGAACGCTCCTCCGGTGATGCGGGGCGGGGCGCCGTTACGTGCGTCTTCTTGACCGTCTTCTTCGGGGAAGTGTGGGGTGGAGCGGTGGATCTTACGGAGAGTGGAGAGCGGCATATCAGTTGGGCCGCTCGGTCCATGCCTGTGTTGACCGCTGTGGGGGCGCGGTTCGCTGTGTCCCGGCCGCTCGACGGGTTGAAGATCGCCGCTTGCCTGCATGTCACCGCTGAGACCGCGGTGCTCATGGGGGCGTTGAAGGCCGGAGGCGCTGAGATCGCTCTTGCCGCCTCCAACCCCCTGTCCACGCAGGATGACGTCGCCCAGGCGTTGCGCGGCTATGGGATAGCCGTTCACGCCCGGGCAGGGGTGGATCGGGCCACCTACTACCGGCATATTCATCAGGCGCTCGATCTGGGGCCTGATCTGGTGCTGGATGACGGGTGTGATCTGGTCAACATCCTGCATACCGAGCGGACCGATCTCCTGGACGGGGTCTCCGGAGGTTGCGAGGAGACCACTACCGGGATCATCCGGTTGCGGCAGATGGCCGCCGAGAGCGCCTTGCGGTTTCCGGTCGTGGCCGTGAACGACACCCGGACCAAGCGGATGTTCGACAACCGCTACGGGACCGGGCAGTCCACGCTCGACGGGATCATGCGGGCCACCAACATGATGCTGGCCGGGCGGACCGTCGTGGTGGCCGGGTTCGGCTACTGCGGCCGGGGGGTCGCCGAGCGGGCCAAGGGGCTGGGGGCGCGGGTGCTCGTCACCGAGATCGACGCCGTCAAGGCGCTGGACGCCACCCTCCAGGGATACGAGGTGCGGCCCATGGCGGAGGCCGCCGTGGCCGGGGATCTGTTCATCACCGTCACCGGGAACCGGGACGTCATCCGGGGCGAGCATCTGGCCCTCATGAAGGATGGCGCCATTCTCGCCAACGCCGGGCATTTCGACATCGAGATCGACGTGCGGGCCCTGGACGAGCTGGCCGAGGAGGTCCACCGCGGGGTCCGGCCCAACACCGACGAGTACGTGCTGGCGGACGGGCGGCGGCTGCTGTTGCTGGCCGAAGGGCGGCTGGTCAATCTGACCGCGGCCGAGGGGCATCCGGCGGCCGTGATGGACATGTCGTTCTCGGCGCAGGCGCTGGCCGTCGCCTGGCTGGCCGAGGAGCGGGCGCGGCTGATGCCGGGCGTCTACGACGTACCCGAGGAGATCGACCACGAGGTGGCCAGGCTCAAGCTGGCCGCCGCCGGGATCGGGATCGACACGCTCACCGGCGAGCAGGAGGAATATCTGCATTCCTGGCGGGTCGGTTCCTAGGCCAATATTCCTGGTTTCCAGGGCACATTCCTGGGGGCGGCTTCTAGAGCGCCCTCCTGGTGGGTCCGGCTGCTAGAGCAGTTGGCCCATCCGCCGGATTTCCGCCGCCTGGCTCACCGAGATGTCCTCGGCGATCTCCTGGACGCGCAGGTGCGAGCCTTGGGTGATGACCTCGGTCGACATGGTGATCGCGCCCTGGTGGTGAGCGGTCATCAGCTGGACGAACAGCTGGTCGAACGCCGGGCCCTTGGCCGCCTTGAGGCTCTCCATCTGCTCCGGCGTGGCCATGCCCGGCATGCCCTCGTGGGCGGCGTGGTGGTCGGGCACCTGCTGGCCCTGGGCCTTCAGCCAGTCCGTCATCATGGCGATCTCCGGGCCCTGCACCTGGTTGATCCGCGACGCCAGGCGCTTCACCCCGTCGTTCGCCGACCGCGAGGCGGCCAGCAGGGCCATGTCGAGGGCCTGGCGGTGGTGGATGATCATGTTCTGCATGTAGCGGACGTCGGCCGCGTTGGCCTTCTGGGGCGGTACGGCGGTGGCGGCCTCGCTCGGGCTCAGCGTCCTGGCCTCCTCGCCGGGTCGTCCGGGAGCGATGACGGGCGCCGTGGCGTCGGCGGTCGGGGCGGGCGGGGCCGCGGAGGTGCCCCCCGAACAGCCGGTGACGAGCAGGATGGCGCAGGTGCCGACGGTTAGTGCGTAGCGCACCTGACCTCCTTGACCGCGGGGAGTCGCGACGTCGCACTATAGACGCCTCTCCGACTCCAAGGAAATAGGGCAAGTCAGCAAATTTATTGACACAGTGCTTGCTAGGCGAGAGCTGACAGTCCGGGTCAGAATCTTGTCATTTATGTGTGCCTTATGACCCGGAAGGAGCCCGAGGGTGCTGACCCTTCGCAGGACCCTGGTCGCGGCCGGAGCCGCCGTCGCGTTAGGACTGACGGCGCTGCCCGCGTTGGCCGCCGACATCCCGCCGGCCGACACCGTGGTGACCAGCCCGAACGTGACCCACGTGCTGAACATCCCCAAGCCGGCGCCGATCGCCGCCACCATCAACACCGACATCGCCTTCCAGGGTGACTACGCCTACGTGGGCAACTACGGCGGCTTCTCCATCTACGACATCCGGAACCCGAAGAAGGCCACGCCGGTCAGTTCGGTCGTGTGTCCTGGAAGCCAGATGGATGTCACCGTCTACGGCAATCTGCTCTTCACCGCCGTCGACTCCTCGCGCAGCGACGACTCCTGCAACAGCACGGCTCTGTCGGCGGATCACAAGGAGGCCTGGGAGGGCATCCGGATCTTCGACATCAGCGACAAGACCGCGCCCAAGTACATCAAGTCCGTCGAGACGAACTGCGGCTCGCACACGCTGACGCTGGTGCCGGGCAAGGGCTGGGACAAGAAGAAGAACGTCTACATCTACGTGCAGTCGTACAACCCGAACGCGACCTTCCCCGACTGCCTGCCGCCGCACGACAAGATCTCGATCGTCAAGGTGCCGCTGAAGAACCCGACCGCGGCGGCCGTCGCGGCCACCCCGGTCGTCTTCCCCGACGGCGGCAACGAGACCCAGCCGGGGCTGCTCATCCCGACCAGCGGCTGCCACGACATCACCGTGTACGCGGAGAAGGACATCGCGGCGGGCGCCTGCATGGGCGACGGCGTGCTGTTCGACATCTCCGACCGGCTGAACCCGAAGGTCACGGCCAGGACCACCGACCCGAACTTCGCTTTCTGGCACTCGGCGACGTTCAGCAACGACGCCAAGAAGGTCGTCTTCACCGACGAGCTCGGCGGCGGCGGCGCGGCCACCTGCAACGAGGCCACCGGGCCGAACCGCGGCGCCGACGCGATCTATGACATCTCGCACGGCCGGCTCGTCTTCAAGAGCTACTTCAAGATCCCGCGCTACCAGGCCGACAGCGAGAACTGCGTGGCGCACAACGGCTCGTTGATCCCGGTCAAGGGCAAGGACATCATGGTCCAGGCGTGGTACATGGGCGGGGTCTCGATCTGGGATTTCACCAACTCGGCCGCGCCGAAGGAGATCGGCTACTTCGAGCGCGGCCCCCGCGCCGACAACAGCGGCGGTGGCGTGTGGTCGGCGTACTACTACAACGGCTACATCTACGCCGCCGACTTCCACGAGGGCCTGGACGTCATCAAGATCAATGACCGGCTGACCGACGGCGCCGCACGGGTGCACGCCGATCAGCTGAACGTCCAGACCCAGCAGTCCTACCGCGAGTGGGGCTGGGGCTACGACGACTGAGCCGGCCACCCGGCGCTGATCCCGCCATCTGGCACTAAATTCGGCCACCTGGCACTGATCCGGCCACCTGGTACGGCGGAGCCCCCCCGGCTCCGCCGTACTGGCGGAAGTCCTGAGGCCTCCGTTGTACCGGCGGAGCCTCAGGACTTGCGGCAGAGGCTGATGGCGTCCGCGACGGCCGCCACGTCGGACCGGTCGTTGTAGTAGTGGAACGACATGCGCAGCAGGTCGCCGCGCGGCGCGGTCACGATGCGCCGCTCGGCCAGCCGGGCGGCCAGCCCCTGGGGGTCGTCGTCCGCTATCGCCACCTGCGGCCCGCGCGCGCCGGCCGGGCTCGCCACCCGCTCGCCCGCCGCTGCCAGCCGCTCGGCCAGCTCCTCGACGAGCTCCGACACATGATCCTGTACGGCCCGCGGGTCCACCCGCTCGATGAGATCGAACCCGGCGTTGGCCGCGTAGGCCGACGGCACGGGCGGCGTGCCGGTCTCGAAGCGCCGCGCGTCCCCGGGGAAGTCCAGCAGCCGGGTGTCGAACGCGAACGGGTTCACCCGGCCGAACCAGCCCGTCAGCTCCGGGTCGCGCTGATGCTCCAGGCCGTCGCGCACGTAGAGGAACGCGATGCCGGGCAGGCCGAGCAGGTACTTCAGTGAGCCCGAGGCCAGATAGTCGCAGCCGAGCGCGCGAACGTCGATCGGGGTGACCCCGGTGGCCTGGTAGGCGTCCACGAACACCCGCGCCCCCTGCTCGTGCGCCAGCCGTACGACGTCCTGGGCGGGCAGGCGGGCGCCGTTGCGGTAGGTGATCAGCGGGACCGACACCAGGTTGACGCGTTCGTCCACCACCCGCGCGTACGCTCCGGCCTCGACGTACTCGCCCATGTCCGCGGCCACTCGCACCTGGGCGCCGCGTCCGCCCTGGGCCAGCCAGACGTGCGCGATCGACGGGAACTCCAGGTCGTTGGTCACGATGCCGGGGCGGCTCGACCAGTCGAGCGACGAGGCGACCTGGAAGGCGGCCTCCGACGCGCACGAGAGCACCGCGATCTCGCCGGGGGAGGCCCCGATGAGCCGGGCGAACCGCTCGCGGGCCCACTCGACCTCGGCCATCCACACCTCCCAGGGAGCGCCCTTGTCGCGGAGCGAGTAGCCGATCTCCTGCAGCGAGTACGCCAGCTGGGCGGACAGGGCGCCCTGGCTGCAAGTCGCCAGATGCACGGTGTCGGCCAGCGACGGAAACTCCGCCCGGAATTGGGCAGCGTTTAACATATGTAACATTCCGGGCCGCCTGTCAGCTGATTTCCTTGAATTCAATAAACCTTCAATCACGCTACATCGATAGGATCGCCGGATGATTGGCACCAGAATTCGCGAGCTCCGGTCCGAACGTAATCTCACCGTGGCGCAGCTCGCGACTGCCTCGGGGGTGCCGAGCGCGTTGCTCAGCCAGGTCGAGCGCAATCGGGACGACCCCAGTCTGGAGACCCTGCGGAAGATCGCCAAGGCGTTGGGGCTGCCGCTGTTCAGCCTGTTCCAGGAGTCGGATCCGGCCCTTGTGGCGGTGATTCGCGCCGACGCCAGGGTGCGGGTCAAGTCGCCGGCCGACGGGATCACCTACACGCGCGTGTCGCCGGGTCGCGGACTGCTGGAGGTCCTGGAGGGGCACCTGCTGCCCGGTGGCTCGTCGGCCGCCGAGCCGTGGACGCATCCGTCGGAGGAGTGCGTGATGGTGCTGCGGGGGCGGCTCGTCGTCGAGGTCTCAGGCATCAACCATGAACTCGAGGCGGGCGACAGCTGCTATTTCGACTCCTCGCTGCCGCACCGCTATCTGAACACGGGCACCGAACCCACCGACTTCATCATTGCCGCGACGCCCCCTAGTTACTGATTTTTCCTGTCATAGTGATGCGGCTAGTGCCAACCCAAACCAGGAGGTCCTTCGTGGTGTCCAGATTCGGCCGCGCCTTGATCGTGGCGGGAGCGGCGTTGCTGGTGCTGCCGGTGCTACCGGCCCAGGCGTCGGACGGCGTCAAGGCCAGCGCCAACGTCAAGCTCGTCGCCAACGTCCCGAAACAGGGGCCGTTCAAGGACTCCGAAGCCTACGACACCGACCTGGCCTTCCAGGGTGACTACGCCTTCCAGGGCAACTATCACGGCTTCACGATCTACGACATCAAGAACCCGGCCAAGCCGGCGGTCGTCAGCCGCGTCACCTGCCCCGCCGCCCAGAACGACGTCTCGGTCCAGGGCGACCTGCTCTTCCTGTCGGTGGACGAGTCGATGACCAATGACTCCTGCAAGGCCGACGCCGAGACGCCCAGCGTGAAGTCGGCGTGGGAGGGCATCCGGATCTTCGACATCAGCGACAAGAAGCGGCCCAAGTACATCAAGTCCATCGAGACCGCCTGCGGCTCGCACACGCACACGCTCGTGCCCGACAAGACGCGGCCGGGCAAGAAGAGCACGGCCGTCTACCTGTACGTCTCGTCGTACGGGCCCGCCAAGTCGTACCCCGACTGCAAGCCGCCGCACGACCGGATCTCGATCGTCAAGGTGCCGCTCGGCAAGCCCACCTCTGCCAAGGTCGTCGCGCGCCCGGTGCTCTTCCCCGACGGCGGCAACGAGAAGCAGGAGGACCTGCTCGCCCCCACGACCGGCTGCCACGACATCACCGTGTTCCCGGCCAAGGACCTGGCCGCGGGCGCCTGCATGGGCGACGGCGTGCTCATGGACATCTCCGACAGGGAGCACCCGAAGGTCACGGCCAGGGTCACCGACGAGAACTTCGCGTTCTGGCACTCGGCGACGTTCAACAACACCGGCACCAAGGTCGTCTTCACCGACGAACTGGGCGGGGGCGTCATGGCCGCCTGCAACGCGGCGGTCGGTCCCCAGCGGGGCGCGGACGCGGTCTATGACATCACCGACGGCCAGCTCGCGTTCAAGAGCTACTACAAGATCCCGCGCAACCAGACCGGGGACGAGAACTGCGTGGCGCACAACGGCTCGCTGATCCCGGTCGCGGGCCGCGACATCATGGTCCAGGCGTGGTACCAGGGCGGCGTGTCGATCTGGGACTTCACCGACTCGTCGGCGCCCGCGGAGATCGGCTACTTCGACCGCGGCCCGCTGAAGCCCCAGAACCTCGGCGGCTCCTGGTCGGCCTACTACTACAACGGCCACATCTACAGCAGCGACATCCAGAAGGGCCTGGACGTGCTGACCATCACCGACCAGCGGACCGACCCGGCCGCTGCGAAGCGGCTGAAGGTCCTCAACACCCAGACCCAGTACGCCTACTGACCCGCCGGGTTACTGGGGCGGCACGAACCCACCCGGAGTCGCCTGCGGCGGCGACTCCGGCGCACTCGGCGCCTGCGGCTGGTACGGCTGGGCGGCCTGAGGTTGGTACGGCTGAGCGGGCGGCGTCGTCGGCGGATAGGGCGCTTGGTACCCCGGCTGAGGCGCCTGGTACGCCCCCGGTTGCGCAAAGGGCCCCGGCTGGGGGAAAGGTCCAGGTTGGGCCGGGGGCGTCATGCCGTTGCGCTGGGCCAGCCGTACCTGGTCGCGCCTGCGACGCTCGGCCAGGACGGCGCTCAGGTACGCGTGCGGCGGCACCCCGGACGGCGCGGCCGGCGAGACGAACGCCGCCACCTGAGCCGCGATGCGCATCCCCACCTCGTGCTGGATCTGCGGCGACAGGTCGTGCCAGCGGGAGACGTACTGCCGGGCGGCCGTCGCCACCTCCTCAGGCAGCTGGGAGAGCTCCAGCGTCGCGGCCCAGGCGGCCAGCGGCGGCGGCATCATGATCAGATGCCCGTCGGATCGCGGCCCGCGCTCCGAGATCACGATCGTGCCCGCGAAGATGTCGCCCAGCCGCTTGCCCCGCTGGGAGACCAGCGAGGAGATCAACGCCGGCGCCCCGGAGAACATCCAGAACTCCACCAGCCCGGCCAGCCCCCGGAACAGCGCCTGCCTGAACCGTTCGGGGCTCCCGTCGTCGCTGACCACCCGCAGCCCGAGCGCCAGCTTGCCGAGGCTCCGCCCTCTGCTCACCGTCTCGAAGATGACCGGGTAGCCCACGATCACCAGCACGAGCAGCACGATCGACACGGCCGCGAACAGCGCCGTGTCGGTGACCAGGAAGAACGCTTGCAATGCTACGTACGTGGCGATCAGGACGGTCATCTGGACCGCCATGTCGATGATGAGCGCCAGGGCGCGGGACGGCATCTGGGCCACCCGTACCTCGACGACGACGGCGTCACCGGTCACAACCTCTGACATACGTGGAGCCTAACGGCATTGACCCGATGGATGACCGGCCACAATGGTCGGGTGGACATCGATGCGTTCGTCACCGCACACCGCCCGGTATGGGACAGATTGGAGCACTTGATCAAACGCCGCTCCTCCCTGACCGGTCCCGAGGTCGACGAGCTGGTCGACCTCTACCAGCGGGTGTCCACGCATCTGTCGATCGTCCGCTCGTCCTCCGCGGACGCGATGCTGACCGGCCGCCTGTCCGCGCTGGTGGCCAGGGCGCGGTCGGCGGTGACGGGCGCGCACACGCCCGCCTGGCGGGAGTTCGTCAGGTTCGTCACCGTGTCGTTCCCGGTGGTGGCCTACCGGGCCAGGTGGTGGTGGCTGGCCACGTCGCTGGCGTTCATCGCCGTCTCGTGGGTGCTCGGCGCGTGGGTGGCGAGCAATCCCCAGGTGCAGACCTCCATCGCCTCGCCCGACGAGATCACGCAGCTCGTCGAGCACGACTTCGCCGACTACTACTCGGAGAACCCGGCCGCCTCCTTCGCCGGACACGTGTGGATCAACAACGCGTGGGTCTCGGCGCAGGTCATCATCTACGCGATCCTCCTGGGCCTGCCGATTCCCGTGCTGCTCTGGTCGAACGCCGCCAACCTCGGCGTCTCCGCCGGGCTGATGGCCTCCCGCGGCAAGCTGGACATCTTCTTCGGGCTGATCACCCCGCACGGCCTGCTGGAGCTGACCGCGGTCTTCCTGGCGGCGGCCGTCGGCATGCGGCTGGGCTGGACGGTCATCGACCCCGGGCCGCGCAGGCGGGTCGAGGCGCTGGCGGAGCAGGGCCGGGCGGTGGTCAGCGTGGCGCTCGGGCTGGTCGGGGTGCTGTTCGTGTCAGGGCTCATCGAGGCGTTCGTCACGCCGTCCGGGCTGCCGACCCCGGTGCGGGTGGGCATCGGGGTGCTCGCCGAAGGGGCCTTCCTCGCGTACGTGATCGTCTTCGGCAGGCGGGCCCTGCGCCAGAACGAGACCGGCGACCTCGAACGCGCCCCGGACGTGGCCCCCAGCGCCTGAGCTCGACCACAGGCCGGCTACAGGCGGCCGGCGGCCTTCAGCGCCAGGTACGCGTCCGCGAGGGCCGGGGCGATGTCCTCCGGGGGCGCGTCCACCACCTCGACGCCGTGGCGGCGCAGCCGGGCGGTGATGCGCCGCCGCCCCAGCTGTGTGTGCTCGGCCGCCGCGGCGTCGTACACCTGCTCGGCCGTGTCCTTCTGGGCCGCCATCGCCGCCACGCGCGGATCGGAGACGCCCGCGACCAGCACCAGGTGGCGCGCGGACAGCTGCGGCAGCACCGGCATCAGCCCCTCTTCGAGCGCGGCCGAGTTGAGGTCGGTGAGCAGTACGACCAGGCAGCGCCGCTTGGCCCGGGACAGGACCGCCGCGACCATGCCCTGCGAGTCGGCCTCGATCAGCTCCGCCTCGATCGGCGCCATCGCGTTGACCAGCGAGGACAGCAGCTCGGTGCGCGAGGCGCCGGCCACCCAGGCGCGTACGGCCCGGTCGTAGGCGAGGAAGTCCACCTGGTCGCCCGCCTTGGCGGCGAGCGCGGCCAGCAGCAGCGCGGCGTCCATCGACCAGTCGAGCCGGGGCCAGCCCGGCACCGGCCGGGGATCCGGCTTGACCAGCAGCCCACCGGCGCCGGCTTGAGCACCGGCCATCGGCGTCGGGGCGTCGCCCACCCGGCCGGCGGAGGTGCGGCCGGTGTCGAGCACGATCAGCACCCGCCGGTCGCGTTCCGGACGCCAGGTGCGCACGACCACGTCGTGGCGGCGCGCGGTGGCCCGCCAGTCGATCGAGCGTACGTCGTCGCCCACCACGTACTCGCGCAGCGAGTCGAACTCGGTGCCCTGCCCGCGTACCAGGGCCGGGTGCTGGCCGTCGAGCTCACGCAACCTGGCCAGCCGGGAGGGCAGGTGCTTGCGCGACAGGAACGGCGGCAGCACGCGCACCGACCACGGCGCCCGGTGGGTGCCCTGACGGGCGGCCAGGCCGAGCGGCCCGAGCGAGCGCACGGTGAGCGCCACGGACTCGCGGTCGCCGCGCCTGGTCGGGGTGAGCGTCACGACGAGCTTGCGGCGCTCTCCGGCGGGCACGTCGAGCCGCTGGGAGCGCGGTGAGGCGCCCGCGGAGGGCGGCCAGGCGTCGCGCAGCAGACCGCGTACGCGCCTGCCGCCCGGGTTCTCCACCACCAGCTCGACCGTCGCCTGGCCGCCGAGCCGGACCAGCCGGTCGCCCGAGCGGTGGAAGCGCAGCGGGCGGACCGCGCCCGCGAACACCAGGTCCACGATGATCGCGGCGGCCAGCAGCAGGCAGACGCCCGCGACCGCGGGTCCCGGATCGGGCGCCAGCAGCACGACCACGATGCCGATCGCCGCCACCAGCCCGGCGCGTCCCGTCAGAGCCATCAGCGCGGGACCGGGACCGAGGCCAGGATGCCGTCGAGCAGGCCGTCGGAGGTCGCGCCCTCCAGCTCGGCCTCGGGCCGCAACTGGATCCGGTGCCGCAGGGCGGGCCTGGCCAGCGCCTTGACGTCGTCGGGCGTGACGTAGGCGCGGCCCGACAGCCACGCCCATGCCCGAGAGGCGGCCAGGAGCGCGGTCGCGCCACGCGGTGAGACGCCGAGCTGGAGCGACGGAGAGTTCCTGGTGGCCCGGGAGACGTCCACGATGTAGCCGAGCACCTCGGGCGCCACGTGCACCTTCGACACCGCCTCGCGGCCCGCTTCGAGGTCCTGGGCGGTGGCGACGGGCTTGATCTCGGACAGGTCGCGCGGGTCGAAGCCGCGCGCGTGCCGTTCGAGGACCATGATCTCCTGGTCGCGCGGTGGCAGCGGCACGGTCAGCTTGAGCTGGAACCGGTCGAGTTGCGCCTCCGGCAGCTGGTAGGTGCCCTCGTACTCGATCGGGTTCTGCGTCGCGCACACCACGAACGGGTCGGGCAGCTTGCGCGCGTCGCCCTCCACGCTGACCTGCCGCTCCTCCATCGCCTCCAGCAGCGCGGCCTGGGTCTTCGGCGGGGTGCGGTTGATCTCGTCGGCCAGCAGCAGGTTGGTGAACACCGGCCCCTCGCGGAACTCGAACCGCGCCGTCTTCGCGTCGTAGATCAACGAGCCGGTCACGTCGCCCGGCATCAGGTCGGGCGTGAACTGCACCCGCTTGAAGTCCAGCGAGAGCGCGGCGGACAGCGTGCGGACCATGAGCGTCTTGGCCACGCCCGGCACGCCTTCGAGCAGCACGTGCCCCCTGCACAGCAACGCGATGACCAGCCCGGTCACCACGGCGTCCTGGCCCACCACGGCCTTGGACACCTCGGCGCGCAGCGCGCTGAGCGCGTCCCTGGCCGCGTCACCGCCGGGCACGTGGGCGGTCTCCTCAATGTTCACTGACGGTCCTCTCGATGACGTCCAAGTAGCGTGCCAGGCCGACGAGCCCGGCGTCGTCGGCGGGGGGCGGGCCGTACAACGCGGCGCCGATCTCCTGCGGGTCCTGGCCGGTCCGTACGGCGATGGCGGCCACCAGCTCGTGCCGCCCCGAGCCGGAGCCGAGGCCGAGCCGGGGCGTGAGCCGGTCGATCGTGCCGGCCCTGAGCGAGTCGGCCGCCCTGCCCCTGGCCCGTCTGGCCCGGTAGAGCCGCCCGCGTCCCTCGACCGTCTCCGCGGCCCGCACGACGACGGGCAACCGCTCGGTCACGACCGGCCCCAGCCGCCGGCCCCGCCAGAACGCCACCAGCGCCACCGTGATGACCGACATCAGCACGGCCCAGGGGATGCCCGCGGGCATCAGTTCGTAGATGGACTGACCGGCCTCGCCGGGCAGCTCGCCCACCGGCGGCGTCTCGGGCGCCACCAGCCAGGTCACGGCCTTGGCCGAGCCCAGCAGGTTGAGGGCGAGCGCGGCGTTGCCGTCCTCGGCCAGGCGCTGGTTGGTCATGAACTCGCCGCTGCCCAGGACCGTCGTGGTGCCGCCCGCGTTGGGGTAGCTGACCAGCGTCGATCCGTCGCCCGCCGGGTAGCAGCCGATGGCGCCGGACGGTCCGGCGAACGCGCTGCCGCCGATGAACGCGCTGCCCGCGGCCTTGGCGGCGGGCAATGAGCACTCCGGCTCGCGGGAGCGCTCGCGGGCGCTGCCCCGCTCCGGCCGTACGCCGGGGGCCAGCTCGTCGAGGTCGAAGACGTTGCCGACGATCACCCGGTCGCCCTGGATCGCGGCCAGCTCGCGGGTGTTGGCGTAGGTCGCGTCGGTGATCAGCAGCAGCCGGTCGCCCGGTGTGGCACCGTTCGCCTTCGCGGCGGCCGCCCCCGACGAGTCGACCCGGTCGACGGTGACACCGCGGTCGCGCAGCAGCGCGGCCAGCGCCATCGAGCCCGACAGCGAGGAGTCGGCGGGATCCAGGTGGCGGGCCGGGCGGGAGTCCGGTTTGAGCAGCACGCTGAGGACCGCGGCGAGCACGATGAGCGCGCCGAGCAGGACGATCATCCGGCTCGCCCGCCAGGTCGAGCGCACGGTCGGGGCGGTGGAGTAGGACTCGCCGGTCTCCTGGGGGCGCATGTCGAGGCTCATGAGGTTCCCCCGGTCGGCGGGACCGGTCTGGCGCTCATGGGGTCCTCCCGCTCGGCGGGACCGGCCTGACGCTCATGGGGTCCTCCCGGCCAGCGGGACCGGTCTGGCCTGGCGGAGCCGCTCGTCGAGCTCGCTCATGGCGGTGTACGCCTCCCGGGTGCCCGGCACGTCGCCGTAGGTCACGTCGTCGAACGAGCGGGCGGCGGCCGTCAGTTCCGCGGCGAAGGCGGGCAGCGCCTGGCCCGCCTCGGCGGCCAGTTCGTCGGCCGTGCG
Source organism: Nonomuraea sp. NPDC049129 (assembly GCF_040648495.1). Taxonomy (NCBI): domain Bacteria; kingdom Bacillati; phylum Actinomycetota; class Actinomycetes; order Streptosporangiales; family Streptosporangiaceae; genus Nonomuraea; species Nonomuraea sp. NPDC049129. The sequence goes on from NZ_JBEZDU010000007.1 coordinate 423,072, forward strand.
TCCGGGCAGCCCGTCGACCAGGGCCCGCTCCTCCAGGTCGCGGGCGATGGCGCGCAGCCGTTCCTGGATCGCCTCGGTCCAGCGGCCCTGGGTGGCCAGCCGTTCGGCCGCCTGGCGGTGCTCGGCGGCGGTCATCCTCCGCTCGCCGAACAGGCCGTCCGCCGCCGTCGCGTTCGCCCGCGAGGTCTTGCGGAGCTGCCATACGACCAGCGCGATGACCCCGCCGATGATCAGTACGATCACGACGGCGGAGATGATGCCGCCGGTCGTGCCGCCGCCCGTGGCCGCGTCCATGAGATCGCCGACGAACTGCGTGAAGCGCCGGTACGCCTGGTCCAGCAGTGATTCCTTCTCGTATCCGGGCTTGAGGAGCTCATCCGCGGCCCTGCGCGCGGCCTCCCCCCTGTCGATCGGCGTCACGGCCTGGCGGAGTTGGACGGGTGCCAGAGCTCGTCGGCCGAGGCGTGCACCCAGCCCTGACGCTGCTGCTCGATCGCCGCCGTCTGCAGCACCAGGTCGAACGCCTCGCTGCGCATCCGCCGGTCGGCGTAGAGCAGGCCCGAGACGCCCGCCTCGAACGGATAGGTGATCATCGCGCCGAGCGTGCCGCCGATGGTGATCAGCACCGTGGACAGCACGGTGGCGCCCGCCGACTCGCCGAGCAGGCCGAAGAGGGTGCCGGCGATGGTGAAGGGCACCTCCAGGATGCCCGCGACGAGCCCGACCAGCAGCGAGGTGAGCAGCAGGATGCCGAGCACCCGCCAGAAGTCGCCGGTCACGAGGTTCCAGGAGCGCCGCAGGGCATCGATGGGGCCCCTTCCCTCCAGCACCACGGCCGGCGCCGCGAGCGCGAAGCGGGTCCTGAAGTACAGCACGTAGGCGAGGTACAGGATGAGCAGCAGCCCGGTGATCACGAGCACGCCGCCGGCCGCGGCGGGCGAGTCGTCGCCCGCGCCGGTCGCGATGACCGCGACGATGATCAGCGCGATGACGACCAGCGGGACCAGCATGATGACGGCCATCAGCCCCACCACGCCGAACAGCGCCGGGACGCGGCTCTTGGTCAGCTGCCACGCCTCTCCGGCGGAGATCTTGCCGCCGAACACGGCGCGGCCGAGTATCCGCATCAGCACGCCGGTCAGCAGTGTCACCACGACGAAGCTGACCGCGTAGGAGACGAGCGCGCCGCCGTACTGGGCGATGAAGCCGCCGTACAGGCCGGTCACGTCCGCCTGCTCCGCCGAGGCCGGATCGTTCAGCACGCCGCGCATGGTGTCGAAGGCGAACACCTGCCCGATCGCGATCGGGACGGCCCCGAGCAGGGCGGCGACCGCCGAGAGGCCCAGCACGGCCTTGGGGTTGGACCGGATGAGTTTGATCGTTCCGTCGAGGATGTCGCCCAGCCCCAGCGGCCGTAGGGGTATGATCCCCGGGCGCAGTGCGGGCGGGTGCGGCATGTAGCCGTAGCCGGGCGGCGGCTGCTGATAGGGCGGTTGCGGACCGGAGCCGGGTGGCGGTTGCTGCGGCTGTTGGTGCTCGAAGCCGGGGGCGGTCCACGGCGAGGTCTGCGGGGCGCCGTAGGGAGGGGGCTGTTCTGGAGCCCAGCCTGGTGGCGTCTCGGGCGAGGGACCGTGACCGTCTGACATATCCCAATCCTGGCATGGTGGGCGGGGCATTGGTGTCGTGCGTACGATTCGCCGGCGCAACTCGCCCGCATTCCAGGGCGTTCCGGCGCAAGGATCTCATCGAAGGATGGCCGAAAGTCGTTCCGTTACCGCAGACTGAGATTGCGGTCGCGGATGCAAGTCTAAAACTCGTCTTTTGCGGGTCTCATGTCCCACGCATGGGCCAACTAAGGGTAACCTTCAGCGATCGTGCGGGTATGTCCCAGAATGCGTAGAACGAATGAGGGGCCATGAAAGGTCGCGTGCTGGTCGTCGATGACGACGCCGCTCTCGCCGAGATGCTGGGCATCGTGTTGCGCGGCGAAGGCTTCGAGCCATCCTTTGTCTCAGACGGGGACAAAGCCCTCGACGCTTTCCGGGACACGCGCCCGGACCTGGTGTTGCTCGACCTGATGCTGCCGGGGGCCGACGGCATCGACGTGGCGCGCAGGATCCGGGCGGAGTCGGGGGTGCCCATCGTCATGCTCACCGCCAAGAGCGACACGATCGACGTCGTGCTCGGTCTGGAGTCGGGGGCCGACGACTACATCGTCAAGCCGTTCAAGCCGAAGGAGCTCGTGGCCAGGGTGCGGGCGCGGCTGCGCCGTACCGACGAGCCCACTCCGGAGATCCTGCAGATCGGCGACATCACCATCGACGTGGCCGGCCACTCGGTCAAGCGCGGCGAGGAGACCATCAACCTGACGCCGCTCGAGTTCGACCTGCTCGTCGCGTTGGCCCGCAAGCCGCGCCAGGTCTTCACCCGTGAGGTCCTGCTGGAGCAGGTCTGGGGCTACCGGCACGCGGCCGACACGCGCCTGGTCAACGTGCACGTTCAGCGGCTCCGGGCGAAGATCGAGAAGGACCCCGAGCACCCCGAGATCGTGGTCACGGTCCGTGGTGTGGGCTACAAAGCCGGGCCGGCCTGACCGGCGCCCGACCCTGCCATGCCCCCGACTAGCCAGAAACGACTCCGTCGCCGTACTCTCCGCCAGATTCTCGGCGGGGTCCGGCGGCGGACGCGGCGTGCGGCGGGCAGGGCACGGAGCGTATGGCGGCGCTCGCTCCAGCTCCAGGTGGTCACCAGCACGCTGGTGATCTCCGTGACCGTGGTGGTCGTGCTCGGCGTCTTCCTGTCCGACCAGATCAACCGGTCGGTCATCGAGAGCCGCCAGCAGTCGTCGGCCACCGAGGCGCTCGCCGACCGCGTGCAGATCGCCGACGCGCTCAGCCAGAAGCCCGACGACCAGGCCAAGTCGACCTCCGACGCGAGCGGCAACGCGCCCGCCGACCCGCTCGACGAGGTGATGGACACCATCACCGGCTCCGGCGAGAACGGCTCCAAGAAGCGCTACGAGGTGCTGGTGCTCAACACCTCCAACCCCGGCAGATCGCGCGCCTCGGGCAACGTCACGCCGGAGGACGTGCCGCTGGCACTGCAGCAGGCCCTGCGGCGCGACGAGCGGAAGTTCATCTTCGACAAGCCGTACCGCTTCACCGCGCCCATCACGTTCACCGGTGAGAGCCAGCCCACGCCCACGCTGGTCATCGCCGGCGTGGTCAGCCTCCTCAACGGCGAGAACTACGAGGTCTACCACTTCTTCCCGATCAGCGAGGAAGAGCGGATGCTGTCCAACGTCCGGCTCGCCATCGCCGTGGTGGGCCTGGGCCTCGTGGTGCTGCTGGCCGCCATCGCCTACCTGGTCGCCCGGCAGGTGGTCAGCCCGGTCCGGCTGGCCCGCGAGGCGGCCGAGCGCCTGGCGGCGGGCAAGCTCGACGAGCGGCTCAAGGTACGCGGTGAGGACGACCTGGCCCGCCTGGCCACCTCGTTCAACGAGATGGCCGTCAACCTGGCACTGAAGATCCACCAGCTGGAGGAGCTGTCCCAGGTCCAGCGGCAGTTCGTGTCCGACGTCTCCCACGAGCTGCGTACCCCGCTGACCACGGTCCGGATGGCCGCCGACCTGCTCTACGACGCCCGCGAGGACTTCGACCCGATGGCCGCCCGCTCGGCCGAGCTCATGCAGGCCCAGCTGGAGCGGTTCGAGTCGATGCTGGCCGACCTGCTGGAGATCAGCCGCTACGACGCCGGCGCCGCCACGCTCGACCTCGACCCGGTCGACGTACGTGACGTGGTGCTGCGCGCGATCGGCGACTCCGAGGCGCTGGCCGAGCGCCACTCCACCCGCTTCGAGCTGCGGCTGCCCAACGAGCCGTGCATGGCGGAGATCGACAACCGGCGGGTCGAGCGCATCCTGCGCAACCTGCTGTTCAACGCCATCGAGCACGGCGAGGGCAGGGACGTCGTGGTGACGGTGGGCGCCGACCGGGACGCGGTGGCGGTCGCCGTACGAGATCACGGGATCGGCCTGAAGGCGGGCGAGGAAACCATGGTGTTCGACCGGTTCTGGCGCGCCGACCCGTCACGGGCGCGGACGATCGGCGGCACCGGGCTGGGCCTGGCCATCTCGCGTGAGGACGCCTCCCTGCACGGCGGCTGGCTGCAGGCGTGGGGGCAGCAGGGGGAGGGCTCGCAGTTCCGGCTGACGCTGCCCCGGGTGGCCGGGACCGACCTGAAGGGGTCGCCGCTGTCGCTGGTGCCACCGGAGATCGAGATGCGGCGTACGTGGCGCGGGCAGATGACGCCGGTGCTGCTGCCCGCCTCGGCGGACGGGGCTGGTTATGACGAGGACTAGTCCTTCGGTTTTGTTGCGGATCAGGCGGCTCGGCGTTGCCGCCGCCGTCGTCGCGGCTCTCCTCTGGAGCTCGGCCTGCGCGGTGATCCCCGTGGGCGGTCCGTTCCCGGTCGGCGAGGCCGATGGCGGCGACCCGATGAACAAGCCGTTCCAGCGCATGGTCGCCATCCCGCCGCAGGCCGGCTGGTCGCCGGAGCAGGTGGTGACGGGCCTGCAGGCCGCCATGGCCGCTTACGCCGACGATCCGGAGATCCTGGCGAAGTACCTGACTCCTGAGGCGCGGCAGGCGTGGAAGCCCGGCGGTCCGGTGACGGTCCTCGACAACCTGGTGAAGTACGACGTGGAGGGGAAGATCGGTGACAAGGAGATCACCGTCACCCTCTCCGGCACCCAGGTCGCCCGCATCGAGAACGACGACACCTACGTGCCCACCTCCGGGGGGGTCGACAAACCGTTCACGCTGGTCAAGGACCAGCAGGGCGACTATCGGGTCAAGTCGCTGGTCGGCGGCCTCCTGCTCACCGAGGCGGACGTCACCCGCGCGTACCGGCCGACGAACCTCTACTACCTGAACGGCACCCCCGGCAGCGGCGGCGCCAACTCGGACATGCTCGTCGTCGACCGGGTCCGGCTGCGGCTCAAGCCCACCGAGAGCTTCGCCAAGACGATCATCGAACGGCTGCTCAAGGGCCCGAGCAAGGCGCTGCAGGGCGCCGTGGAGAACGTCTTCCCGCACGGCACGCGGGTCGAGTCCGTACGGGCCGGGGACGACCGCGTGGTGATCAACCTCAGCGGTCCCATCGACCCGGGCGGCATCTTCACCAGGGGACTCCAGGCCCAGCTCAGATGGAGCCTGACCAGCAACAACGTGGCCAACGGCCGGTACATCGAGGTGCAGCTGGACGGCGAGCCGTTCTACTCCTCAGAGGCCATGACCATCCCGCCCAACATCAGCGACCCCTGGCTGGGCACCTCCTCGAACGCCGCCTACTACACCAGCAAGGGCGCCGTCTACGCGATGGCCACCGAGGGCCCCGGCCGGCCCGTGGCCGGACCCGCCGGCCAGGCGAACAACCAGTACTCGGGCTTCGCCGTGGCGGTCGGCGGCTTCTCCGTCGGCCAGGGCGCCGACCTCATCGCCGCCAAGTCGAGCGCGGGCGGCATCTGGGTGACCACGGCGGCGGCGGACGGCCGCTGGCAGCAGTGGATTCAGGGCGCGAGCGCGGATCTCACGCCGCCTTCCTGGCATCGGGATGGCACCCTATGGACGTACGACCGCCGGAACGGCGCCGTGCTGCGGTGCAATCCGGGCGCTGGGCGCGGGCCTGAACGCATCGCCGCGCCCAGCCTCGACGGGTTCGACGTCACGCGGCTGCGGATCGCCAGGGACGGGGTGCGGGTGGCGGTGACGATCGGCGAGCACGAGATCCGGGTCGGCGCCATCACGGGAAGCGGCGCCGCCGTCATGCTCGGAAATTTCCAGACATTGAGCACGGTCGACGACGAGAAGATCCGGGACCTGGCCTGGCGCGACGGCGAGCACCTGGTGGTGCTGTCGCAGAGCAAGGCCGGGCCGGTGGTCAAGGAGATCAACGTGGGCGATGGCACGATCACCAAGCTGCCGTCGGACACGCGACTGCGGACGCTGGCCGCGCAGGGTGAGCGGATCCTGGCGGGGACCCAGAAGAAGAACGAGATCCTGGAGTCCAACCTGGACAAGCAGAACTGGACCTCCAAGATCGCCGCAGACGCCGACACCCCGCTGTTCCCCCTGGGCTGACCGGACGCTTCCGCCTGGGCTGATCGGACGCTTCCCGTGGTCGGCTGGAAGCTCCCCCCAGAGTCGGCCGGGCTGCGACTGGCCGCCATGCCGGTGCTGACCGGACGGCGATCCGCCATTCGTGTGGGGGTCATTCCTGGGTTGATAGGGCGGTAGCTGCCCGCCCGCCAGGGGCGCCCCTTCTCCTGACAGGGGACATCTGGACCACCGGGTTCCGGGGGGACGGATCCGCCGCTCAGGCGGGGCCGTCCTTGGGCTGATGGGGACGGTGACTGGCCGTCCGTGCGGGGGCCGTTCGTGGGCGGAAATTGTCGGGGTCGGCGGGCATGCTGGTCCTCGTGTTCGCCGCTCTCGCCGACCTTGCTGACCTGGCCCTTCCCCAGCGCTGCCTGGGCTGTGGCACCAAGGGCCCGCGCCTGTGCGGGACCTGTCTGGACCCCGTCCCGGCCCGCCGCATGCCGAGACCCGCCCCCGACGGCCTCCCCGAGTGCTGGTCGGCCGCCGACTACACGGGGGCCGTGCGCGAGGCGATCGTCGCCTACAAGGAGCGTGGCCAGACCACGCTGGCCCATCCCCTGGCGACGGCCCTGGCCTTCACCGCCTGCCACGCCCTGGCCTTCACCGCCGGTCACGCTGCGGCGGACCGCCCTGCCACACCCCTCGGGGACCGCCTCGCCACACCCCTCGGGGACCGGCCCGCCACACCTGTGGCTGTGGCGGTCGTCCCCGTGCCCAGCGCCCGTCGAGCTCTCCGGTCGAGGGGTCACGACCCGGTCGGCAGGCTGGCCGCGCTGGCTGTGCGGCAGCTGGCGGCGTTCGGTCACCGGGCGGAGCTGTGGCCCGCGCTCGGACAGGCGCGTCAGGTTGGCGACCAGGCGGGCCTGAGCGCCACGCAGCGGGCCGCCAACCTCGCCGCCTCACTTCGGGTCACCCCCGCCGCGAAGGCCCGCCCAGCGGCCCCTGTGCTACTCGTGGACGACATTGTGACCACGGGCTCCACACTGGCCGAAGCCGCCAGGACACTCCGGGTGCACGGCGTTGACGTCCTGCTGGCGGTGACCGTGGCCGCGACACGCCGAAGATCTTGCAATCCATTACGGTCACACTGAGTAAAGAGAGATCATTTTTCTGCTCTCACTTGGACGTCACATGTGCCTACCCGCTGGGCAGCGGTGGGGCAGCTCAGGCCTCCGTGAGGGAGGGGGATATGTGGCCCGGCGTACGCAAAAAGGGGCATCCGTCACGTGAGTCACATCGGAGGAAAATCACAGAAAGTGATCGTTTGACCGATCCCTAGGCTGACATTCGTCTCCGATGCGGATAGCGTTCTGACATGGCACCCGTTCGGGTCCGTGGTTGCGCAGGGCCGGGAGTCCCGGCTCTGCTAGCCGATGCCAGCCGCAGGCAAAACGGTCCACGTAAGGCGACTCTTTGTCGACCGATCACGGTGCGGCTTAGGGGTAAGTCCTGCCTTCCCGGGGGTCCAGATGTCCCCCGTCAGGAGAGAAGGGCAGTAGTGGCATCAGAGCCGCGAAATCCTCAGCAGGCGGATGTGGGGTCGAAGACCAGGTCGGCCGGGCGGGTGCCACCCGAGAACCCGGTGACGGAACGTCGGAAGAGGGTAACGGTGACAGCAGAGAGGCAGACGGAAGACCCCGCCCGGCAAGCACGTCGTCGGGCGCTCTTTCTCAGTCGTTAGACGAAGGGGGGCTGTTGCATGGACATCATCGTCAAGGGCCGGCACACAGGAGTGAGTGATCGGTTCCGAGACCAGGTGGAGACCAAGCTGGCCAGGATCGAGCGTCTGGACAACAAGCTCATTCGAGTTGATGTGGAGGTGTCGAAGGAGCGCAATCCGCGCATCGCCAGCCAGCGAGAGCGCGTCGAGCTGACCATTCACTCTCGAGGACCCGCCATTCGCGCGGAGGCTTCCGCCGACGATCGATTCGCCGCCCTGGACATGGCGCTGGACAAACTGGAAGGCCGGCTCAGGCGCCTGTCCGACCGGCGCAAGGTGCACCACGGCAACCACGCCCCGCCCTCCGTCGCGGAGATCACCGCGACGCTGCCCGAAGCCGCCGACCTGGCGCCACCGCGCAAGGCCGAGGTCGTACCGGAGTTCGACGAAGAAGAAGAGCTCCCCGACGACAAGCAGTATGACGACATCGTCCCCATCGAGATGGACGGCGACGGGCCGCTCATCGTACGAGAGAAGCACCACAAAGCGGAACCCATGACCATCGACCAGGCCCTCCTCGAGATGGAGCTGGTCGGCCACGACTTCTATCTGTTCCGTGACAAGGAGAGTGGCCAGCCGTGTGTCGTTTACAACCGGCGCGGCTACAACTATGGCGTACTTCGGCTCGTAGAGCCGTGACGCAGCGCTAAAAGATCTTCTCGACCACCCTAGGACCGCGTGAGACATGCCATCATTGGCGGTCCAACGGCTCTGGCCCCCCGACGAGGAGGAGACGTGAGCGAGCTCAGTCAGGTCATGAGCGAGCGAAGCGCGGAGATGGCGGTCTCCAGGCTGATCGAGGAGGCCTGGTGACGGAGTCCGGCGAGGCGCGCCCGTCAGGAGGCGAGCCGATCCGCGTCCTGATCGTGGACGATCACGAGCTGATCAGGCGGAGCCTGGCTCTGGCGCTGGCCGCCGAGCCAGACATCGAGGTGGTCGGTGAGGCGAGCGACGGGCATGAGGCGGTCGAACTGGCCGACCGCCTCATGCCCGACGTGGTGCTCATGGACGTACGCATGCCGCGGCGCGACGGCATCGAGGCGGCCAAAGGCATCAAGGCCTCGGTGCCGAGCACCCGCATCATCATGCTGACGGTCAGCGACGAGGAAGAAGACCTCTTCGAGGCCATCAAGGCGGGCGCGACCGGCTATCTGCTCAAGGACGTGCAGATCAACGACGTCCCCGCCGCCGTGCGCGGAGTTCACGAGGGCCAGTCGCTCATCAATCCGGCCATGGCCGCAAAACTCATCAACGAGTTCGCGAACATGAGCAAGAAGGAGAGCGAACGCCCACCCCAGCTCCCCGTGCCGCGGCTGACCGAGCGGGAGATGGAGGTGCTGCGCCTGGTGGCCAAGGGGATGAACAACCGCGAGATCGCCAAGCAGCTCTTCATCTCCGAGAACACGGTCAAGAACCACGTCCGCAACATCCTCGACAAGCTGCAGCTCCACTCGCGCATGGAGGCTGTGGTCTACGCGGTACGCGAGCGCATGCTGGAGATCACCTGACATCGCCCTCGGGCGGGCGCGGCGGCTACGGATCGCCCGCCCCCTCGGTGGGCGTGCCGGGTGACGAGCGTCTACGCCCGCGGTGAGCGTGACGGCTATCGGCCACCTACGCGCCCCTCGGTGGGCGTAACGGCTGTGCCCACCAGTCCCTGCGGTGGGACATGGCGGGTGCAGATTGCCTGCGTCCTCGACGAGTGTGGCGGCTGCCGACCGTCTGCACCTGCGGTGAGCGTGGCGCGTCCGGCCGCATGCCCTGCGGTGATCGTGGTGGCTGCCGACGACCTACCCGTCCTCTCGGCGGGCGTGGCGGTGATTCGTCGGCAACGGACGCAAGTAGGCGATGAGGCTTTGTCGCCACTCGCCGCCCATTAGGCGACGGAGTGGCGGTCAGTCCTGCCCCGGCTTCAGACGGCGATTACCCGAGGTCCGCCCCCCGGTCCGTCCGACCGGGGGCTACCTGGCTTTCGGTCCGAGGTGTGCCCGGTCCGAAGTGTGCCCGGTCCGAGGTCCGACCGGCCCGAGGTCGGACTGGGGGTCGGGCACACCTGGTGTCCGACCCGAGGTCCGGCTGGAGCACTCCCGGGGTCTGGTCCGAGGTCCTATCTGGGGTCTGTCTCCAAGTGGGCGATGAGGGCGGGGTCGGCGCGTTCGACTCGTACGGTGTCGCAGCCCACCCACTCGGCGGCCGACCACAGCGCGTCGCTGAGGGCGTCGGCCCACTTGGCGCCGGTGAGGCCCGGCTCCAGGCTGAGCTGTCTGGCCACCAGCGTGGTGCCGTCGCGGGCCGGGTCCACTCGGCCGATCAGCCGGCCACCGGCCAGCACCGGCATCGTGAAGTAGCCGTGCACCCGCTTGTGCTTGGGTACATAGAGCTCGAGCGTGTAGTTGAAGCCGAAGACCCGCTCGGTCCGGCCGCGATGCCAGATGAGCGAGTCGAACGGCGACACCAGCGTCGTCCGGTGCCGCCCGCGCGGCGCCGACTCCAGAGCCGCCGGATCGGCCCACGCGTTGGTCTGCCCCCTGGTCGAGGGCCAGCCGGTCACGCGTACGGGCACCAGCCCCGTGGCCCCGCTGAGCAGCGTCTCGTCGAGGATGGCGGCGAACCTCCCCTTGAGCCGCAGGAAGTCGATCAGGTCGCCCCGGGTCGCCACGCCCAGCGAGGCACCGGCGATGGCCGCCAGCCGTACGATGCACTCCTCGTCGGAAAGGTCCTCGGCCTGGAGTTCGGCGGGGACCACGCGCTCGGAGAGGTCATAGACCCGGCGCCAGCCGACGCGGCGGCTGCAGACGAGCTCGCCGATGTCCAGCAGCCATTCCAGGCCGATCTTCGAGTCGGACCAGTCCCACCAGGGGCCGCCGTTCTTGGCGCCGCCGACGTCGGAGGTGGTGAGCGGGCCCGAGGCGCGTACCTGCTCCAGCAGCTTGTCCACGTGGTCGGGCACCTCGTGCCAGCGGTAGCGACGATTGCGGTAGGCGCGCCGCCTGAAGGAGTAGAGGGGCCAGTGCTCGATCGGCAGGATGCAGGCGGCGTGGCACCAGTATTCGAAGCTCTGGGCGGGATTGTGCCAGTAGGCCCGCTCGACCTTGGGCCTGCCCACCGCGCCCAGGCGCGCGTAGGCGACGAGCTCGTGGGAGCGGGCCAGGACCGAGATCGTGTCGAGCTGGATCGCGCCGAGCCTGCGGAGCATGCCGTGCACGCCGCCTCGGCGGGCGTCGGCGCCGAGCAGGCCCTGGGCGCGCAGGATCAGCCGCCGCGCCTCGTCGGCCGTCAGATCCGTCATATCAGCACATTGGTACGGCTATGCATGCCGCGATGCTAGCGGCGGCCACCGACAGAAACCGACGGGAGGAAAAGAGGAGACGATGGCCCGCCGCCTGATGCCTGGCATGGGCGGGCGTCCGCTGTGACGCCTGGACGAGCGATGGCCCGCCGTGTGACGCCCGTATGAGACGCATGAGAGAGGTCCGCCGCGTGGCGCCCGAATGAGAGGGGTCGCTGCGATGCCCGGATGGGCGATGGTCCGTCCGCCCGCGTGACGCGCACGTGAGCCGGGACGCGTACGTCAGCGGGGTCCTGCGACGCGTGGCGCACGGGAGCGGGGTCCGCCGCGTAGCGCGCGTACGCGAGCGGCGGCCTTCCGCTTCTGTGTCGGAGGCTCAGGCGGCCTGGAGGGGTAGGGTGCCGGAGGTTCGGGCGTCCCCGAGGTTCGCCGGAGGCTCAGCGGTGGTCTTCCGCGTGGAGTCCCGCCCTGGGCGCGTCGATCACGACGTCGGTGAAGATGTCGAAGACGAGGGCGAGGATTCCGCCCACGACGAACACTCCGGCGCCGATCCAGATGAGCGTCCAGTTGGCGGCGGTCATCCCATAGCCGGCGACGACGGTGCCGAGCAGCATCACGGTCACCGCGAGCCATGAGGACGCGCGGCCGCCATGGTTACCGAGATTCTCCGTGTGCTCTGACTTGCGCCCCTCAACCATCACAAATCCTTCCCTTTGCCGGATATCCCGCTAACGGTGCAAACCACGGGCTTACCGGCATACGCTCTGCCTGAACCCCATTCTCCCAGACATGCCCGACGCTCTCGTCGTCGCGGTGGCTGTGTCTGGTTGCTGAACCGCCTACGATGGCAACGGGGAAGTTTGTCTCAGCCTCTCCTCCTGGCGGCGCCGCCGGGGTAGACCTGCGAGGAGCTTTACATAAAGTGGCAGCCATTCTCGACAAGATCCTACGTGCCGGCGAAGGCAAGACCCTGCGCAAGCTCAAGCGGATCGCCGATCAGGTCAACTCCATCGAGGACGACTTCACGAGCCTGTCCGACGCGGAGTTGCGCGCTCTGACGGACGAATTCAAGCAGCGGCTCGCGGACGGCGAAACCCTCGACGATCTGCTTCCCGAAGCGTTCGCGACCGTGCGCGAGGCGGCCCGCCGCGTGCTCGGTCAGCGTCACTTCGACGTGCAGATCATGGGCGGCGCGAGCCTTCACATGGGCAACATCTCGGAGATGAAGACCGGCGAGGGCAAGACCCTCACCTGTACTCTCCCTGCCTACCTCAACGCGCTCGCCGGCAACGGCGTCCACGTCATCACGGTCAACGACTACCTGGTCAAGGTCGGCGCCGAGAACATGGGCCGCATCTACCGATTCCTCGGTCTCGAGGTCGGCATGATCCTGGCCGGGCAGGCCCCGGAAGAGCGGCGCAAGCAGTACGAGGCGGACATCACCTACGGCACCAACAACGAGTTCGGCTTCGACTACCTGCGCGACAACATGGCGTGGTCGCTGGACGAGTGCGTGCAGCGCGGCCACCACTTCGCGATCGTCGACGAGGTCGACTCCATCCTCATCGACGAGGCGCGCACCCCGCTGATCATCTCCGGCCCGGGGGAGCAGTCGGGTAAGTGGTACACCGAGTTCGCCAAGATCGTGCCGCGGCTGCGTAGGGGCGTCGAGGCCAAGTCGCCCGACGAGGAGAGCACCGGCGACTACATCGTCGACGAGAAGAAGCGCACGGTCGGCGTGCTGGAGTCCGGTGTCGCCAAGGTCGAGGACTGGCTGGGCATCGACAACCTCTACAAGGCCGAGCACACCCACCTGGTCGGCTTCCTGAACAACGCTCTGAAGGCCAAGGAGCTGTTCAAGAAGGACAAGGACTACATCGTCGCCGAGGGTGAGGTGCTCATCGTCGACGAGTTCACCGGCCGCATCCTGCACGGCCGCCGCTACAACGAGGGCATGCACCAGGCCATCGAGGCCAAAGAGGGCGTGAAGATCAAGGACGAGAACCAGACTCTCGCCACGGTCACCCTGCAGAACTACTTCCGCCTCTACAAGAAGCTGTCCGGCATGACCGGCACCGCCGTCACCGAGGCGAACGAGTTCCACCAGACGTACAAGCTCGGCGTGGTCCCGATCCCGACGAACCGTCCGATGATCCGCAAGGACCAGGCCGACGTCGTCTACAAGACCGAGGACGCCAAGTTCGCCGCGGTCGTGGAGGACATCAAGGAGCGCTACGACGTCGGCCAGCCGGTGCTGGTCGGCACCACCTCGGTCGAGAAGTCCGAGCGGCTGTCCAAGGCGCTCAAGCGCCGCGGCGTCCAGCACGAGGTGCTCAACGCGAAGAACCACGCGCGTGAGGCCGCGATCGTCGCCGAGGCGGGCCGCAAGGGCGCCGTCACCGTCGCCACCAACATGGCCGGTCGAGGCACCGACATCATGCTCGGCGGCAACTCCGAGTTCCGCGCCGACCTTGAGCTGCGCCAGCGCGGCCTCGACCCGCTCGAAACGCCAGAAGAATACGAGAAGGCGTGGCCCGAGGCGCTCGAGAAGGCCAAGGCGGCCGTCAAGGCCGAGCACGACGAGGTCACCGAGCTCGGCGGCCTCTACGTCCTCGGCACCGAGCGGCACGAGTCGCGCCGCATCGACAACCAGCTCCGCGGTCGTTCCGGCCGCCAGGGCGACCCGGGCGAGTCGCGTTTCTACCTCTCGCTCGGCGACGACCTGATGCGCCTGTTCAACTCGGCCAGGGTCGAGATGATCATGACCAGGCTCAACATCCCCGACGAGCAGCCGATCGAGTCCGGCATCGTCTCCAAGGCCATCGCCTCCGCCCAGCACCAGGTCGAGCAGCAGAACTTCGAGATCCGCAAGGAAGTTCTCAAGTACGACGAGGTCATGAACCGGCAGCGCAAGGTGATCTACGCCGAGCGCCACCGCGTGCTGGAGGGCGCCGACCTGCACGAGCAGGTGCAGGGCTTCATCGGCGAGGTGATCGACGGCTACGTCGCGGGCGCCACGGCCGAGGGCTTCGCCGAGGAGTGGGACCTCGACAAGCTGTGGAAGGCGTTCGGCGAGCTCTACCCCGTCACGGTCACCATCGACAACGTGGTCGAGGAGGCCGGCGGCCGCGAGGAGCTCAGCGCCGAGTTCATCAGCACGAAGATCAAGAAGGACGCGCTGGAGGCCTACGCCAGGCGTGAGGAGGAGCTCGGCGCCGACGCCACCCGCGAGTTCGAGCGGCGCGTCATCCTGTCGGTCCTGGACCGCAAGTGGCGCGAGCACCTCTATGAGATGGACTACCTGCGCGAGGGCATCGGCATGCGGGCCTACGCGCAGAAGGACCCGCAGATCGAATACCAGCGCGAGGGCTTCGAGATGTTCGCCGCGATGCTCGAGGGCATCAAGGAGGACTCGGTCGGCTTCCTGTTCAACATCGAGGTCGAGGTTCAGGAGAACCCGATCGTCGAGGAAGAGGACGCGATGATGGCGGAGACCCGCTCGATCATCGCGCGCGGCCTGCGTGGGCCCGAGCGGCCCGCCGAGCTCGAATACTCCGCGCCGGGTGAGGCGGGCGAGGTCGAGCACACCCGGGTCCGCAGCACGTCGGCCGAGCGCGCCGCCTACGGCAACGTCGAGCGCAACGCGCCCTGCCCCTGCGGCTCGGGCAAGAAGTACAAGCGCTGCCACGGCGATCCCAAGAACGCCCAGGCATAACGCACCGGTCCGGTTCTGGGAGAAGGCCCTCGCCTGTCGGCGGGGGCCTTCTTCCGGTTGTCAGGCGGTTTCGAAGTCTTGTCAGGCGGTTTCGAAGTCCGTGCACAGCCATTGGACGCCGCGCCGCTCAAGCCGTACGGCGAGTACGTGGCTGCGTTCGCCGCAGTGGACGAGGAGGCACATCTCGACCGCGCCGTCCTTGGGCTCCTTCACGTGCGGGCTCCCCACGAACGGCGCTCGTTTCGTCTCGATCATCCGCCCCGCCTTGACGAGGTCGCGGTAGGCCCGGTCGGTGAGCCGGTCGGCGACGCTCTCGGGCGGCCGCCGCCCCGAGAGCACCTCGGCCAGTGCCTGCCCGAGCAGTCGCAGCTTGCGCTCGTCGGGACCGACTCCCGGCGGTCCCCACACGAGCGGGTCGGAAATGGCGGCGTGCGGAAGGGATGACATGGGGCCTCCGATGTCATAGGGAGAGAGGGACAGTACAAGGAGTTTCCGGCCCGGCCCCCGAATACATCGCCCACCAACTTTCCCGCTCAGCCCACCGATTCGAGGTGATTGGCGAGAAAGATCACCGGAAGTTGGAGTGGTGCTGAGAGGTGCTATCTGGGATTTCGGTCCTGTGCCAGTCGCCTATGGGCTGTCTCCAACGAATTCGGGCGGCCTCTATCGTCGGAGCCACTGATGTCGATTCGGGTGTCGCGGTCCGTAATCCATCTGCGGCGCTGTGTGGCAATCAATGGCTAAGCGCACAGGGACATACCACCAAACGTGCGGAGATGATCAGTATGTCGGGGACGGCTGCTAGGTTGCGGCGGCATGGCGAAGTCCTCCCGGCAGAAGCCGCCGTGCCTTTATGTGATCGATGAAGATTTCGTCCTGCCCGATCGGGGTGACGAGCAGGAAGGGGCGCCTGAGTCCGCGGTTCCCGCTGGTGATCCGGACGAGGCGGTGTGGCTCTTCCACTCCTACCGGCGGCTGATGGCGCAGATCCTCGGGTACGAGGAGGACCTTGCCGAGGTGGAGAAGAGTCTCGGCGTCGTGCCACCTCCGGACCTCCGCGCGCTGTACGGCATCGCCGACGGTGACGGCGAGAATCTGTGGGTCGACGCGGACCTGCCGCAGTTGCCCGTCGAGCATGCCACGCACAGCGACGACCGGCCCTCCCGGGCGCGGGCCATGCAGGCGGGTCCACGGGTGCAGGAGAGCCGGGTGGTCGACGTAGAGGATTGCGCGTTCCTCGCCGCGGTGCCCGAGGTGTGTTCGCTGGCGCTGTCGAGCAAGGGTTCGCCCGGCGCCGAAGCTGTGGGCGCTGGACATCGCTATTCACCCCCACCGCCCCGAACGCGACTGGCCGAGCTCAACGGACTGGGTCACCAGTTATGACGGCCCGCCCAGGAGCTACGAGGGCGGCTCGCCCGAATCGACGTCTGGTTCGGGCTCTCGGCCAGGGGTCATGATGTTCAGTTTGCGGATGAGGAAGCTGAACACCACGTAATAGACCACCCCATAGATCACCCCGAGCAGGAGGATGCCCGGCAGGTTGTGGGTGTTCGACTTGCTGGCGTTCAGCAGCATGTCCAGCAATCCCGCCGAGAAGCCGAAGCCGAGTTGCCCGCCGATGAGTGTGGTCAGCGCCATCGCCAGCCCGGTCAGCACAGCGTGTACGGCCAGCAGCACCGGCGCCACGAAAATGAACGCGAACTCGATCGGCTCGGTGATCCCGGTGACGAACGAGGCCAGCCCGGCCGACAGCATGATGCCGCCCACGGCCGCCCGCCGGTGCGGGGGCGCGGCCCGCCACATGGCCAGCGCGGCGGCCGGCAGCGCGAACATCATGATCGGGAAGAACCCGGCCATGAACTGGCCGGAGTGCGGGGCGCCGCCGAAGTAGCAGTTCCAGTCGCCGCCGAGGACCTGGCCGCCGACCTCGCACTGCGGCACCACGTACCAGACGATCGAGTTGACGAAGTGGTGCAGGCCGAGCGGGATCAGCAGCCGGTTGATCAGGCCGTAGATGCCGGTGCCCAGCGGTCCGAGCGTGGTCAGAGCCTCGCCCGCGTGGCCGATCCACTCGCCGAGAATCGGCCACACCCAGCCGATGAGCACGCCGAGGAGCAGCGCCACGATCGAGGTGATGATGGGTACGAACCGGCGCCCGCCGAAGAAGGCCAGCCAGGACGGCAGCTTGATCCGGTGGAAGCGCTGCCACAGCACGGCGGTGACCAGCCCGATCATGATGCCGCCGAGCACCTGGGTGGGGTTCTGCATGCCGTAGTTGATGATCTCTTTGATGCCCTGGGGCTGGACCGCCTTGATCAGGACCGTGTCCCTGATCGCCGAGCCGAAGAACATCACCTTGGTCACGCGGTCGAACACCAGGTAACCGACCACCGCGGCGAGCGCGGTCGAGCCGTCGGACTTGCGGGCGAACCCGATCGCCACCCCCACCGCGAACAGCAGCGGCAGGTTCTCGAACAGCGCCGCACCGGCGGCGGCCAGCACCTCGGCGACCTGGTTCATCCAGCCGAAGCCGGCCACATCGGCCAGGCCGCCCGGCTCGGCGCCGTTGGAGCCGAGCATGTCGGGCTGGCCGAAGCGGAGCAGCAGCGCGGCCGCGGGCAGGGCGGCGATGGGCAGCATGAGCGAGCGGCCCAGGCGCTGGAGCACGTTCATCACGCGTGAGAACGGCGAAGGCCTGGCGGCGGTGGTCTCGTTCACCGGGCGTTCCTCCGGGTCGGGCCCTCAGCCCCGTCTGGTGGGCATTTCCAGAATGGTGCGCAGCTGGTAGCGGTCCGCGCGATAGGTGGACACGCCCAGCTCCGCGCAGATGCCGCCGGAGAAGGATCTGCGCTGCAACAGTAGTACGGCCCCGCCCCGGGGGAGTTTGAGCAGATCGGCGTCGCTCGGATCGGCGATGCCCCCGTCGATGGTCAGCTCGCCGGCGTCCATGACCAGCCCGTAGCGGCTCTCCAGCAGCTCGTAGAGCGACCTGCCCGACAGGTCGTGCTCGGCCAGGTCGGGCGCGAGCTTGACCGGGATGTGCGCGCGCTCGATGGACAGCGGCTCGCCGTCGGCGGTGCGCAGCCGCTCGATGAAGTGCACTTCCTCGCCCGGCTGGATGCCCAGCTCCTTGGCCAGGTGGGCGCTGGCGCGTACGACCCGCCGGTCGAGGTCGCGCGAGCCCGGCTCCATGCCGCGCGCCCGCATGTCGTCGCTGAACGACGTGAGCTGCAGCGCGAGCTCGATCTTTGGCCTGGCCACGAACGTGCCCTTGCCCGGCACCCGGTGCAGGCGGCCCTCGGACACCAGGTGGTCGACCGCCTGCCGGACTGTCATCCTGGAAAGGCCGAAGCGCTGGCAGAGCTCGCGCTCAGACGGGATGGCGGCGCCGATGCTCAGCTCGTCGCTGTCGATCAGGTCCAGCAGGATCTCGCGCAGCTGGAAGTACTTGGGCACCGGGCTGTCCGGATCGATGTGCGCCACGGATCCTCCCCTCGATCTGACCTGGGCGATGGGCTATGGTTCGTACTGGTCTAGTCCGGACTAGACCACATGTCGCAAAACAGGGTCAAGTCTGCCCGGTAACGATTTGAGGGATGATGACCACCAAGATGCGCAGCGAGATCGCCGAGCAGCCTGAGGCGCTGCGGGCCACGCTCGATTCCCTGCTCCCCAGGGTCGACGAGGTGAGAGCACTGGGCGAGCGGACCCGCCAGCTCCTGTTCATCGCGCGTGGCACCTCCGACAATGCCGCAGTCTACGGCCGCTACCTGGTCGAAGCCCACGCCGGGCGGCTGGCCGCGCTCGCCGCCCCGTCCGTCGCGACGACGTACAAGCGCAAGCTGGACCTCGACGGCGTGCTGGCCGTCGCCATCTCGCAGTCCGGCCGGACCGAGGAGATCGTCGAGACGCTGACCTGGGCCAAGGACTGCGGCGCCAGTACGGTCGGCGTGACCAACGGCGGCCCGGACAGCCCGCTCGCCCAGGCCGCCGACCTGGCGCTGTGCACGCTGGCGGGTGAGGAGAAGGCGGTCCCGGCCACGAAGACCTACACCACCCAGCTCGCCGCGCTGGCCGTGCTCGCGCTCGGCCTCGGCGCCGACGTGGACGCGACCGACCTCCAGCAGGTCCCGGACGCGGTCGAGAAGCTGATCGCCGAGCCGGGCGACCTCGACGCGGTCGTCGAGGGCCTGGCCGACAAGCAGGGGGCCGTGGTCTCCGCGCGCGGGCTGGCCTTCTCCACCGCGCTGGAGACCGCGCTCAAGCTCAAGGAGGCGTGCTACCTGCACGCCATGGGCCTGTCGTACGCCGACCTGCTGCACGGGCCGATCGCCGTGGTCGACGCCGACACCCCCGCCCTGCTGGTCGCCGCCGAGAACAGCCCGACGCTGTCCGGTACGGTCGCACTCGCCGAACGGGTCGTCGCCGCGGGCGCCGCGGCCTTCACCATCGGCGGCGGCCCGGCGCTGGCCCGGGCGGGTACGGCGGCGCTCAACGGCCCCGACCTGCCCGAGTGGGTCGCGCCCATGGGCCTCATCGTGCCGGGGCAGTTGCTCACCGAGGCGCTGGCCCGGAGGCTGGGCATCGACCCCGACGCGCCGCGCGGGCTCAACAAGGTGACCCAGACCGACTGACGTTTAGCCTGGTCGTAACGTTACGAGGAGGACGGATGGCGGCTGATGCCAGCGCGATCATCGCGGGGCTCGGCGGTGCGGGCAACATCATCGACATCGAACCCTGCATCACCCGGTTGCGTACGGAGGTGCGTGACGTCTCCAAGGTCGACCAGGCCGCGCTCAAGGCGGCGGGGGCGCACGGCGTCATGGCCGCGGGCAACGTGGTGCAGGTCGTCGTCGGGCCCGAGGCGGACACGATCGCCAGCGACATCGAGGACATCATCGGCTAGAGGGCGAGACCATGACGACTGTTCTCGCCCCGGTCGAGGGGGTGGCCGTGGGGCTGTCGGCGGTGCCCGACCCGGTGTTCTCCGCGGGCATGGTGGGGCCGGGAACGGCGATCGATCCGGCGCGGGAACCCGGCAAGGCCGTAGCCCCAATATCCGGGAAAATCATGAAATTGCATCCGCATGCCTATGTCATCGTCGGGGATGACGGCAAAGGCGTGCTGGTGCATCTGGGCATCGACACGGTCCAGCTGAAGGGGAAGGGCTTCGAGTTGCTCGCGGCCGAGGGCGACAGAGTTCGTGCGGGCCAGCCCGTGGTGGCCTGGGACCCGGCCGCGATCGAGGCCGGTGGCCGCTCGCCGGTCTGCCCGGTGGTCGCGCTCGACGCGCCCGCCGGTTCGGTGACGGCCGTGACCGGCGGGCGCGTACACGCCGGCGACGAGCTCTTCCTGTGGGACTGAAAGAGCTATGGGGCAAGTGCCGGGGCCGGGTGGTCCGGACCGGTTGGACAAGGAGGAGTACATGGCCGAGCGCAAGGTCACCGTGGCGGCGGAAGTGGGCCTGCACGCCCGTCCGGCGGCGACATTCGTGCAGACCGCCGTCAAGGCCCCGATGGACATCACCGTGAGCAAGGGGGTGACCGGCCAGCCCGTCAACGGCAAGAGCATCCTGCAGATCCTGGGGCTGGACGTCCGGCAGGGCGAGGACATCGTGATCAAGGCCGAGGGTGAGGGCGCCGACGAGGTGCTGGACGCACTGGCGGCGATCGCCGGGACACCATGAACCTGCGGGGGGCCGGGGTCAGCCCGGGGATCGGGACCGGGCCCGCGTACGTGCTGACCGGGGCCGTCCCCGAACCCCCCGCAGGCTCCACCTACGAGGGCCCGCCGGAGCCGGAGCGCGAACGCGCGGTGGCGGCGCTCGGACAGGTCGCGGGGGAGCTGGAGGCCCGGGGCAACCGGGCCGGCGGCGAGGCCAAGGAGATCCTCAAGGCCCAGGCGCTGATCGCCGAGGACCCCGGGCTGGTGGTGGGGGTCAAGGCCCTGATCGACCAGGGCGTCGCGGCTCCTCGGGCCGTTTACCAAGCTTTCGCGAAATATCGGGACATGCTGCTGAGTGCGGGTGGGTACCTCGGCGAGCGGGTCGCCGACCTGGACGACATCAGGGACCGCGTGATCGCCCGCCTCACGGGCCACCCCCTGCCGGCCCCGCCACCCGTTCCGGGTACGGGTGAGCCGTATGTGCTGATCGCCGGCGATCTGGCGCCTGCCGACACCGCGTTGCTGTCGAAGGACGCCGTGGCCGCGTTCGTGACCGAGGCGGGCGGGCCGACCAGCCACACCGCGATCCTGTCCAGGGCGATGGGCGTGCCCGCCGTCGTGGCCTGTCCGGGCGCGACGGAGATCCCGGCCGGCACCCGGGTGCTGGTCGACGGCAACACCGGGGAAGTACGGCTGGAGCCCACCGAGTCCGACATCGCCCGGCACGTCAGCGCGCACGAGGCCAGGCGGCGACGCATGACGACCGGCGGCCCCGGCCGGACCCGGGACGACTTCCGGGTGCAACTGCTGGCCAACATCGGCGGCCCGGACGATCTCGACGCGGCGCTGGTCGCCGGAGCCGAGGGTGTGGGGCTGTACCGGACCGAGTTCCTGTTCCTCGGGCGGACCGAGGCGCCGTCCGTGGCGGAGCAGGAGGCGGCCTACCGGGCGGCGCTGGCCGCGTTTCCCGGCGGAAAGGTGGTGGTGCGGACGCTGGACGCCGGCGCCGACAAACCGCTGGCATTCCTGCCGTCCGCCGCGCCCGAGCCGAACCCGGCCCTGGGCGAGCGTGGCGTGCGCCTGTTCGAGAGATTCCCCGAGGTGATGGCCGCCCAGCTGGAAGCGCTGTCCGTGGCGGCGGCGGTGAACCGGTCGGGTGCGGTGCGAGCCAGTGCGGCGGCGGCCGAGCTTCACGTGATGGCGCCGATGGTCGCCACGGCCCAGGAGGCCCACTGGTTCGCCGACGCCTGCCACGCCAGGGGGCTCCCGCAGGCGGGCGTGATGATCGAGATCCCGGCGGCGGCGCTGCGGGCGGAGAGCCTGGTCACTGTGGTCGATTTCGTGTCGATCGGGACCAATGACCTGGCCCAGTACGCCTTCGCCGCCGATCGCCACTCCGCCGCGCTGGGTTCGCTGCAGGACCCGTGGCAGCCCGCGCTGCTCGACCTGATCGCCATGACCGCTACGGCCGCCTCCGACAACGGCAAGCCGTGCGGCGTCTGCGGGGAGTCGGCCGCCGATCCGGCCATGGCCTGCGTGCTCGTGGGCCTCGGGGTGTCCACGCTGTCCATGGGGGCCGCGGCGCTGCCCGCCGTACGGACCGGGCTGGGGGCGCACACACTCGACCAGTGCCAGCTGGCCGCCCAGGCCGCGCGGGGAGCGGCTACGGCGGCGCACGCCCGCGCGGCGGCCCGCTCCCACCTGCCGGGCCTGGTCGAGCTGGGGCTCTGACCGGACCGGGAGGGCGGGGGCTCCGACCGGACCGGGAGGAAGGGGACATTTGTCGGCTGTGTGGCTCAGGGGTCCCGCGGCATGGATACCTTTGAGAGCATGTTTCGACGGACAGGCACGGCCGGGCTCCTCGTGATGGCTCTCGCGGCATGCGCCGGGGGTGGTGGCGGCCCGGTGGGTGCGGCTCCGGCGACCCGGCCGGAGGTGGCGCCTCCGTCCACGGTTCAGCAGAGCTCGTCGTCGGCCGGCCAGGGCAGCGGGTTGCCGGGCGTCCTGTCGAAGATGAGCGTGCAGGAGAAGGTCGGCCAGCTGTTCATGCCCGTCCTGTACGGCACGGGCCCCGGCAGTGTGTCGGGCGAGAACCAGGCGAGGTACGGCGCGCAGACCCCGGCCAAGGTGGTCGCCAAATACCACCTCGGCGGCGTGATCCTCTTCCCGGCGAACATCCAGGGTGTCGGCCAGGTCGTCGACCTGACCAACGGGCTGCAGCAGGCGTCGAAGGACGTGCCACTCCTGATCGGCACCGACCAGGAGAACGGCCTGGTGTCCAGGATGGGCGCGCTGATGACCGACTTCCCCGGCGCCTCGGTCATAGGCTCGACCAAGGACACCGCGAACGCGCGAGCCGTGGCCAGGGCCACCGGCGAGGAGTTGCGCGCGGTCGGCGTCAACCTGGACTTCGCCCCGGTCGCTGACGTGAACATCGACCCGAGGAACCCGGTCATCGGCAAGCGCGCCTTCGGCGACCAGCCCGGCGAGGTGGCCAAGATGGTGGCCGCGTCGGTCAAGGGCTTCAATGACGCCAAGGTCGCCGCCACCGCCAAGCACTTCCCCGGCCACGGCGACACCAATATCGACAGCCACACCGGGCTGCCGGTGATCAAGCACACGAAGGAGCAGTGGGAGCGGATCGACGCGCCGCCGTTCAAGGCCGCGATCGCCGCCGGCGTCGACGCCGTGATGAGCGCGCACATCGTCTTCCCCAAGCTCGACCCGTCACGCGACCCTGCGACGCTGTCCAAGCCCATCCTGACCGGGCTGCTCCGTAACAAGCTCGGCTTCCAGGGCGTGATCTCCACGGACGCCCTCAACATGGACGGGGTGCGCAAGAAATACAGCGACGCCGAGATCCCCGTACGGGCCATCCAGGCGGGTGCCGACCTGCTGCTCATGCCGAACAACCTGCCCGTGGCCTACAACGCGGTGCTGGCGGCGGTGAAGTCGGGCAAGATCTCGCAGGAGCGGCTCGACCAGTCGGTGACGCGGCTGCTCAAGCTCAAGCAGGCCCGCGGACTGCTGCCCAAGGCGCCCGTGGCGTCGGCCGCGCAGGCGGCCAAGGTGCTCCGCAGCACGGAACACCGCAAGGTGGCCGCCCGCGCCGCCCGCTAGTACCAGGCCGCCCGCGTGCGCTTCAGTGCGAGCCCTTCAGCCCGCTCGCGATGAACATCGCGGCGAGCAGGGCGAACAGGAACGCCTGCAGGAACTGGATGAACATCTCGAACGCGGTCATCAGTATCGTCATCGCCACGCCTAGGACGCCGATGCCCGCGCCGAGCACGGTGAGCCGCTCGAACAGGAACCAGAAGCCGACCGAGCTGAAGAAGGCCAGCAGGAGATGGCCGGCGAACATGTTCGCGAACAGCCGGATGAAGTGCGTGAACAGCGAGTTGATGAAGGTCTCGGCGAGGATCAGCGGGGCGTAGATGCCGTAGGCCCAGCCGGGTAGGCCCTCGAGGTACACCACGCCCTTCAGGTAGCCGCGCACGCCGTGGTGCTTGACGCCGAGGAAGACCTTGACGACGTACACGCTGAGCGCCAGCCCGAGAGGGAAGTCGATGTGCGCGGCGACCGGGAACTGGATGAACGGGACGACGCCCATCAGATTCCAGACCAGCACGGTCAGGAAGATCGTGAGGAGCAGGCCCATCCAGCGGTCGGCGTCCTTGCCGAGATTGGGCTTGGCCACCTGTTCGCGGACGAACACGTAGGCGTACTCGCCGAGGTTCTGCCAGCCTCGGGGGACCAGTTTCGGCTTGGCGAAGGCGCCCCAGCACAGGGCGATGACGATGATCGAGGAGAGCAGGGCGAGCAGCGTGGGCTTGGTCAGCCATTCCGGCCCGCCGGGGAGTATCGGGTCGAAGTCGAACAGCTCCGTACCAGGAGCTTTGAACTCATCCGAGGTGATCAGGATCGTCGTCCGCACGGCGGTCCCTCCATGGGGTCAGCTCAATGGAACCTCACCATAGCCAGGGAATTTGGCCGTCTTTTATCCGGGGTTTGTGTGGGTCTGCGGGTGATGTGCGACGCTCAACTACCCTAGAACGGGATTCCAAGGAGGAGCCTTGATCACAGGGGTACTGATCGACTGGGGTGGCGTGCTCACCACCAGTCTCTCTGTCTCCATCGGCAAGTGGATCGAGGCGGACCGCATCGACGACCGTCACTACCGAGCCGTCATGCGCGAGCTGATCGACCAGGCCTACGGCGGCGAGCAGGAGAGCGTCGTCAACGCGCTGGAGCGCGGGGAGATCGACGGGGCCGCGTTCGAGCGCGACCTGGCCGCCCGGCTGCTGACCGTCGACGGGGTCTCGCCCGAGGCCGAGGGGCTGCTGGAGCGGATGTTCGCGGGCTTCGAGCGGGTCGAGGTGATGTACGACATGCTGCGCGACGTCAAGCGCAACGGCGTCAAGACGTGCCTGCTGTCCAACTCCTGGTCCAACGTCTATCCCCGGGACGACTGGGACGAGCTCTTCGACGCGGTCGTGATCTCCGGAGAGGTCGGCATGCGCAAGCCGGAGCCGCGCATCTTCGAGCACGCGCTCGGCCGGGTCGGGCTGCCCGGCGAGGCGTGCGTGTTCATCGACGACATCGAGGTCAACATCCTGGCCGCTCGGGGCCTCGGCATGGCGGGCATCCACCACCGCGACGCCGATTCGACCATCGCGGAACTCGAGACTCTGCTCCAACTTCCGTTGCGACGGGCATGATAGAGCCCTTGCACGCTGTGAAAGGTTCGTGATGCGCGTCTATTTGCCGTGCACGCTCCCCGCGCTGGCCCGAGCGGTCGAGGCGGGGGAGCTAGGCCCGGCCCCGCTGACCGGCTACGCGGTGACCCCCGCGCTGACCGAGTGGTACGCCTCGGGTGACACCGAGGAGCTCGAATACGTGGCCCTCACCGAGGCCGCCCGCGCCTCGCTGCGCCGGCTGGCCGCCGACCGCGCCGACGGCGTCGAGGCGGCTTCCCGACGGGTGGTCGTCGTCGCCGAGGTGCCCGACGGCACCCTCTCCATCGGCGCCGACCTGGAAGAACGGGCCCGAGTACGCGTGACGGCGCCGGTTCCGCTGGGCAAGGTGGCCGCGGTCCACGTCGACGACCTCTACGCGATCCCGGACATCCAGGCCGCGGTCGCCGCCCTCCCCGCCGCTGACGGAGGCGACGACGACGCCCGCTTCACCGTGGACGGCGCCGAGGCGCACGAGCTCATGTGGTTCGCCACGCAGGAGATTCCCGATCTGCTGCAGACACGTTAGGTACGCGTTAAATAGCTCACAGTACCTTGACCATTTCTTGAAACTTCTCGCTAAGGTCCAGACGGACCCCATCCCGGACTCAAGGAGTCGGTTCCAGTGAAGTTTCGAGTGACGGCCATCGCGGTCGGCGCGGTGGCGGCGGCCCTGCTCACGATCTCTCCCGCCAGTGCGCAGGCGACCGCGAAGCCGTACGACCACAAGGACCCCTACAAGACCGGCTGCGGCAACTCAGCCAAGATCGTGAAGACCGGCTCGATCAACAGCCGGGCCAACGGCAAGGTCGGCACGATCCAGCTCTGGTGGTCGGGCAGGTGCAAGACCAACTGGATCGAGATCAAGACGGCCACGTCCGCGTCCGGCAGCATCAGCGTCTACACCGCGGACGGCAGGTACGACCGGTTCGCCTTCAAGAAGGGCAACGGCGGCCGTCACTGGGGCAACATGCTCTCGGCCAACAACATGTGCGCCTGGGGCGGCGCCAGCGTCCAGTGGAACGGCGGCCGGGGCGGCCAGAACGGCGCCGGCACCACCGCCAAGGCCTGCGGCTAGCCGCACCTCTGTAGTGCGGGTCTGACCCGCAGTCACGGGTGAAGCCGCGGCCAACAGGCTGCGGCTTCGCCGTTCACCGGGATGTCACACCCGCCCGTTAAACTGATCGTGACATGACAAAGCACATCATCTGGGACTGGAACGGCACGCTGTTCCACGACATCGACGCCGTGGTCGGGGCCACCAACGAGGTCTTCCGGTCGTACGATTTGCCGCCGCTGACCGCTGACGACTTCCGCGCGGTCTACACCCGGCCCATCTGGGTCGCCTACGAGCGGCTGCTCGGCCGCCCGCTCAACGAGGGCGAGTGGGAGCTGCTCGACAACGGCTTCCATGAGCACTACTTCCGTCTCAGCGTCGCCTGCGGGCTGGCCGCCGACGCCGAGCTGTCGCTCACCAGCTGGACGGGCACCCAGTCGCTCTGCTCGATGGCCCCGCACACCCACCTGGTGCCGCTGATCGAGTCCTTCGGCATCACCCGGCACTTCACCAGGGTCGACGGCCTGGTGGGGCTGACCGGGGGCGAGAAGGCCGCGCACCTGACCGCGCACATCGAGGCCATCGACGTCGAGGCCCGCGAGATCCTGGTGATCGGCGACAGCGTCGACGACGGGCTCGCCGCCAAGCACGTGGGCGCCAGGGCCGTCCTCTACACCGGCGGCATGACGACGCGCGCCGAGCTGGAGGCCACCGGCCTGCCGGTCGTCGACACCCTCGCGCAAGCCCTCACCTATGCCTGAATCCCCCAGCAGGCAGCCCTGGGCGGGCAGATAGCCGTACCCTGGCTGGATCCCCCACAGGAGGTCGCCATCAAACGCCTTGTGCTCTGGAACATCGACCTCACCTTGGTCGACGTCGCGATCGTGACCAGGGACGCCTACGCCGAGGCGTTCCGCGCCGTGACGGGGCGTCCGCTGCTCAAGCTGGCGCCGGCGCGCGGCCGGCCCGACTCCGAGATCGTCTTCGAGACCCTCGCGGTCAACGGCATCGTCACCGAGGACGACACCCTGCCGAGATTCCTGTCCGCGCTGGCGATGGCCTTCGCCGACCGGCGCAAGCGGCTGGCCACCGAGGGCCACGTGATGGCGGGGGCCAAGGAGGCGCTCAAGGCCGTCGCCGGGCTCGAGGGCGTGGTCCAGTCGGTGCTCACCGGCACGATCAAAAGCAACGCCGTGCACAAGCTCAAGGCGTTCGGGCTGGACAAGTACGTCGACTTCGAGCTCGGTGGCTACGGCGAGGAGGTCTATCCCAAGGCGACGCTGCTCCAGGTCGCCCAAGGGCGGGCCAAGGCGCGCTTCGGCATGCCGTTCACCGCGGCCAACACCGTGGTGATCGGCGACTCGACGCGTGACGTGCAGGCCGCCAAGATCGGCGGGGCGGCGATGATCGGGGTGGCCTCGGGCCGGTCGATGGCGAGCGAGTTGCGCGAGGCCGGGGCCGACCTCGTGCTGCCCGATCTGTCCAACGCCTCGGAGGTGGTGGCCGCGGTCGCGGGCCTCACCACGCCGGTCGACCGCAGACCGGTCAGCCCCTGACCTGACCACCAGGCCGCACATCAGCCAGGCCGCACATCAGCTCAGCCCGCACATCAGCTCAGCCCGCCGAGGAAGCGGGCCGCGATCGGGGCCGCCACCGCGGAGCCCGCGCCACCGCCCTCCACGATCACCGCGAACGCCAGGTCCCCCCGGTAGCCGATGAACCAGGAGTGCGCCGGCGGCTCCTTGCCCGAGCCGTACTCCGCCGTCCCGGTCTTGCCGGCCGTACCGGAGGGGAACCGCACCGCCTGGGCGGTTCCGTCCGTGACGACGGCGGGCATGAGCTCACGCAGGGCCCGCACCACGCCGTCCTCCAAGGGGCGCGGCCGGAGGGTGCGGTCCGGCACCAGCTCCTGGGCGACCAGCCGGGGCGGGCGCCAGGAGCCGTCGGCGATGGCGGCGGCCACCGATGCCATGTTGAGCGGGCTGGCCAGCACCCTGCCCTGCCCGATCGAGGCGGAGGCCAGGTCGGTGTCGTCCTTCGGCGCCGGGAACTCGGCCTTCACCGCCGGCACGCCCGGCGTGATCGCGGAGCCGAAGCCGAACGCGCCGGCCACCTCGGCGAGCCGGCCGTTCCCGAGCTTGGCCACCCCCATGGCGCCGAACGTGGTGTTGCACGAGTGGGCGAAGGCGTCGCGGAAGGAGAGCCTGCCGTAGTCGTGGAAGCCCGCGTTGTGGAAGGGGAAGCCGCCGATGTTCTGCTCGGGCGGGCACTCGACCTGCTCGTTCGCCTCCGCCCCGTCCGCGACCAGCGCGGAGGCCGTCACGACCTTGAACGTCGAGCCGGGCGGGTACTTGCCGAGCAGCGCCCGGTTGAACCCGCCCGGCTTGTTGACCACCGACAGGATCTCGCCGGTCGACGGCCGGACGGCGACCAGCGAGGCCGGCTTGCGCACGCCGTCGAGCGCGGCGGCGCCCGCCCGGTGCACCTTGAGGTCGATCGTGGTGTGGAACGGCGTCCGCGCCGCCGGCTTGACCATGGTCTGGAGGAACCGCTCGCCCTGGTAGAGGTCGATCCTGCGGGACTGCCCGTCGGCGAGCCGGTCCGGATAGGTCTGCTTGAGCCCTTCGACGAGCTGCAGCACCGAGCCGGGCGCGTCCGGGGTGTCCACGCGGCTGCCGTCGGCCGCCAGCACCGGGACCGTCGCGGCCTTCTCCGTGACCAGCCGCAGGGACCTGCCCTGCTTGAGCGAGGGGTTGATGGCGGCGGGGGTCCAGTCGACCTGCCATCCGCCGCCGCGTTCCACGAGCTTGAGCCTGCCGTCGTACGTCCAGCTCTTCGGGCCGGTGAGGCCGGCGCGGAAGGTGATCACACCGTCCGCGGCGGCCGTGTCGCGCGTGAAGGTCGCGCCGGTGAGCTTGAGGTCGGCGCGGAAGCGCTGGTGCCAGCGCTCGAAGTCGGCGGGCGGGTCGGCGACGAGCTCCCGCATCCGCGCATAGTTCTGGACGGACCAGGCGGACAGGTACGAGTCCGCCGTCTCCTCCGGAGTGCCCTTCGTACGCAGCACCCAGATGGTGCCGGCCGCCGCGACGGCGGGGACCAGCACGGCGGCGGTGATCCACGGCCAGCGGCGTTTTCGCCTGGGCGGCGATTCCGGCTGAAGATTCATGAACATTGTCCCCCTTGGTGACCCCATGGGGCCGAGCACACCAGAGCCCGCTGCGTGGTGTCCAATACCGATATGAGCGCCACATAGATATAAATGTGGATATAGTTGCTGGTCATGGACCTTGTCCGGCATCTGCGCTACTTCACCGTGGTGGCGGAGGAACTCCACTTCGGCAATGCCGCGATCCGGCTCGGCATGGCCCAGCCGCCGCTCAGCCAGCGGATCAAGCGCCTGGAGGAGGAGCTCGGCGTGCGGCTCTTCGACCGTTCCGCCCGGCAGGTCCGGCTGACCGAGGCGGGCCGCCTGCTGCTCGGCGAGGCCCGCGAGATCGTGACCAGGGCCGACCGGCTGCGCGAGCTCGTCCGCCACGGCGGGGGCGGGGCGCTCAAGCTCGGCGTCCCGCCCGACCTGGCCGCCGCGGTGATCGCCGCCCTGGTCGAGGGCTTCCGCGCGAGCAATCCGGACGTACGTCTGACGCCGGCGGAGATCTGGACGGCCGATCAGGTGGCCGCGCTGACCGAAGGCGCCATCGACGTCGGCATCGTGCGCCACCCGATCAACGCGCCGGGGCTGCGGTTCGGGCAGGTGCTGGTGCAGCCGCAGGGCGTGCTGCTGGCCGAGGGGGACCCCCTGGCCGTGGCCGGGGAGGTGCACCTGGCCGACCTGGCGGGCCGCGAGCTGCTGATGCCGCCCAAGGAGGGGGAGCCGGGGCTGCACGCCGTGACGCTGGCGGAGTGCCGCCGCCACGGCTACGTGCCCGCCCAGGTGCATCAGGGCGCCGGGCTCGGCCTGGTGCTCGCCGGGGCGGCGGTGGCGTTCGGGGCCAGGATGGACCACCCTGGGATCGTCTGGCGCCCGCTGCTAGGCTCGCCGATCAGTTCCCGGGTCTCCACGGCCTGGCGAGTGGAGACGGACGCGGTCGCCGGCTTCTCGGCGGTGGCCGTACGAACGCTGAAAGAGAGCGCCGGGATGACGGACGAGGCCGCGACGCCCGTGCGGCACATCAGCCGCAGACCCGGGATGCTGGCATGAACGAGCCGGATCTGGCCGCGCTGTTCGGCGCGGCGGGCGTGACCGGGTGGCTGCACGCGACCGACCTGCGCTCGGGCCGGGAGTTCGGGCTCGGCTCCGACGTGCCGCTGCCGACCGCCTCGATGTTCAAGGTGCCGCTGATGGTGGAGTTCTGCCGCCAGGCCGACGCCGGGCTGCTCGATCCGGCGAGCCGGGTGACCGTGGGGGCCGCCGACCGGGTGACCGGGCCCACCGGCCTGTGCGCGATGCTCGACGACGTCACGATCTCCCTGCGCGACCTGGGCCACCTGATGATCACGCTGAGCGACAACACCGCCGCCGACGCGCTGCTGGCCAGGGTCGGGCGCGAGGAGGTCAACGCGATGCTCGACGGGTTCGGGCTGCCCGAGACGCGGGTGCGGCAGAGCTGCCGGGACATCTACGAGAGCATGGCCGAGGACGCCGGGCACGGCTGGCCGTACCTCGATCCTGAGGACGTCGCGCGGCTGCGGGTGCTCGACCCCCCGCGCGCCAACAGCGCCACGCCGCGCGAGACGGCCGCGCTGTTCGGCCTGATCTGGCGTGATCAGGCGGCCTCGCCGGAATCGTGCGCCTGGATGCGCAACGTCCTGAATCTGCAGGTCTGGCCGCACCGGCTGGCTTCCGGCTTCCCGTACGACGACGTGGAGGTCAGCGGGAAGACCGGGACGCTCCCGACACTCCGCAACGAGGCGGGCGTGGTCGAGTATCCCGACGGCGGCCAGTACGCGGTGGCGGTGTTCACCCGCTCGGTCAGCACCGCGCTCAACCAGCCGCGCGCCGACGCGGTGATCGGCACGGCCGCGCGTATGGCGGTGGACCACCTACGCCGGTAGCAAGTTATGTGGCGGTTCGGGTATGACATTGCCCCTACCGGCCGACAGGATGGGCACATGGTTGCTGAAGGCACACTTCTCTGGGAACCGACCGAAGACGTCATCGCGCGCGCCAGGCTGACTCACTATCTGGAGTGGCTGGGCCGGGCGGGGTCGGACTACGAGGAGGTGTGGCGCTGGTCGGTCGACAGTCCGGCGGAGTTCTGGACGTCGATCTGGGACTACTTCGAGGTCATCGGCGAACGTGGTGACGGGCCCGTCATGACCGGGACGATGCCGGGCGCCGAATGGTTCACCGGCAGCTCCGTCAATTACGCCGAGAACGCGCTGCGCGAACGTGACGGCACCGCGATCGTCTTCATATCGGAGGACGGCGCCCGCCAGGAGCTGACCTATGCCGAGCTGCGCGAGGAGGTCGCCCGGGTCCGGGCGGGCCTGGTCCGCCTCGGCGTCGGGCGCGGCGACCGCGTGGCCGGCTACCTGCCGAACATCCCGCAGGCCCTGGTCGCCTTCCTGGCCACCGCGTCCCTCGGCGCGATCTGGTCGGCCGGCTCCCCGGACTTCGGCGTGCCGAGCATCGTCGACCGGTTCAAGCAGATCGAGCCCAAGGTGCTGATCGCGGTCGACGGCTACCACTACAACGGCAAGAGCTACGACCGGTCGGCGGCCGTCAACGAGATCGCCGCCGAGCTGCCCACGCTCCGCGCGACCGTCTGGATCCCGTACCTTTCGGCGGCCGAGGAGGGGCAGCCGCCGCAGCAGGCCGAGCCCGGCGCCGCGCACACCGACTCCGTGCCGCACGGCGAGGTGATCGGCTGGGAGGGGCTGCGCGCGGAGGAGGGGCCGCTGGAGTTCGAGCGGGTGCCGTTCGGCCACCCGCTGTGGATCCTCTACTCCAGTGGTACGACCGGGCTGCCCAAGCCCATCGTGCACGGGCACGGGGGAGTGATCCTCGAACACCTCAAGTCGCTCTCCTTCCACCAGGATCTCGGAGAAGGGGACGTGTTCTTCTGGTACACCACCACGGGCTGGATGATGTGGAACTACCTCATCGGCGGCCTGCTGGTGGGCGCCACCCCGGTGCTGTACGACGGCTCGGCCGCCTACCCCTCCGCCGCGGTGCTGTGGCGGATCGCCGCCTCGGAAGGGGTGACCTACTTCGGGGTCGGCGCGCCGTACATCATGGCCTCGCTGAAGGCCGGGATCACGCCCGAGGGGCTGGAGGCGCTGCGCGGCATCGGCTCGACCGGGTCGCCGCTGCCGCCCGAAGGGTTCGCCTGGGTGGCCGCGCAGCTGCCGGGGATCCCGCTCGGGTCGTTCTCCGGCGGCACCGACGTGTGCACCGGGTTCGTCGGCGCGACCGTGCTGCATCCGATCCGGGCGGGCATCATCCCCTGCCGGTCGCTGGGGGCGCGGGTGGAGTCGTTCAACCCCCTGGGCGAGCCGGTCGTGGGGGAGGTGGGCGAGCTCGTGCTCACGCAGCCGATGCCGTCGATGCCGGTCATGTTCTGGAACGACCCCGACGGTGACCGCTACCGCGAGAGCTACTTCGACGTCTACCCGGGCGTGTGGCGGCACGGCGACTGGATCAAGCTGAACGAGGACGGCAGCTGCGTGATCTACGGCCGCTCCGACTCGACGCTGAACCGGGGTGGCGTCCGGATGGGCACCAGCGAGTTCTACCGGGTCGTCGAGCGGTTCGACGAGATCGTCGACAGCCTCGTGATCGACACCGGCCAGCTCGGGCAGGAGGGGCGGCTGCTGCTCTACCTCACGCTGGCCGAGGGCGTCACGCTGTCGGACTCGCTGGTCGAGGCCCTGCGTACGGCCCTGCGGCAGGAGCTGTCACCCCGGCACGTGCCCAACGAGATCCACGCGGTGCCCGGCATCCCGCGCACGCTGTCGGGCAAGAAGCTAGAGGTGCCGGTACGCAAGATCCTCCTCGGCACCCCGGTCGAGCAGGCGGCCAACCCCGACGCCATGGCCAACCCGGAGGTGCTGCGCCACTTCAAGCCTTGAGCCCGCTTCAAGCCTTGAGCCCGCTTCAGGCCGCCCTGAGCGGGCGCAGCGCGGTACCCCAGGAGACGATCTGGTCCAGCATCGTGGCGACCATCTCCTCGCGGTGCGCGGCGGGCTTGAAGTCGGTGAACCCCTCGAAGTCCGTGTGCAGCGAGAGCGTGACCTGAGCCGGTACGTCGGCGACCTTGACCCGGCCGAGCACCTGCCTGAGGTGCTCGGCCGCGCGGGCGCCGCCGTCGACTCCGTAGCTGACGAACCCGGCCGCCTTGTCCGCCCACTCGGCGTAGAGGAAGTCGATCGCGTTCTTCAGCACGCCCGAGGTGGAGCTGTTGTATTCCGGGGTCACGAACACAAAGCCGTCGAACGAGGCGATGCGCTCCGACCAGGCACGGGTGTGGGGGTGTTCGTACTGGCCATAGGCCGCCGGGAACGCCTCGTCCAGGTGCGGCAGGTCGAAGTCCCGCAGGTCCACCACCTCGAACTCGGCGTCGCCGCGCTTGGCGGCCAGGTCGTGCACCCACTCGGCCACGGTGTCCCCGTTGCGGCCCGGCCGGGTGCTGCCGATGATGATGCCAATCTTGATCATTATTTATCCCCTTGAATGATGATTTTTCCGCGTGTCTGCCCGGCCTCGGCCCGGCGATGAACCTCGTCGAGGCCGGTCAGTGGGTATGTCTCGGCGATCTCCACCACGAGCTCGCCCTTGTCGATCAGCGCCACCAGCCGGGCCAGGTGCGCCGGGTCGTTGCGGGCCACGAAGTGGGTGGCTCGGGGCGCGTCGATCGGGGTGGCGATGGTGACGATCACCTCGCCCAGCGTGGCCAGCGTCGCCGCCTGCTCCGGCCCGATGGCCGCCAGGTTGAGC
Organism: Nonomuraea sp. NPDC049129; assembly: GCF_040648495.1. NCBI lineage: Bacteria > Bacillati > Actinomycetota > Actinomycetes > Streptosporangiales > Streptosporangiaceae > Nonomuraea > Nonomuraea sp. NPDC049129. Next base: position 457,344 of record NZ_JBEZDU010000007.1, read on the forward strand.
ACCACGTCCATGCCGCCGGGCAACGGGGTCGAAGTAAGTGCTGACAAAGTGGTGTAGTCGACGACCTCGTCGGCGCCGTAGCGTCGTACCGCTGCCGCGCTGCGCGGACCGGCCGTCGCGATCACGGTCGCGCCCGCCAGCTTGGCCAGTTGCACGGCGAACAACCCCACCCCGCCGCCCGCCCCGTTGATCAGCACCCGCTGCCCCGGTTCGACGCGGGCGTGCTCGTGGACCGCCTGCCAGGCGGTGAGCCCGGCGACCGGGATGGCGGCGGCGTCCGCCAGCGGGAGCCGCTCCGGCGCCCTGACCAGCGAACTCGCCGCCGCCACCGTGTACTCGGCCGCCGCCCCCTCCACGAGGCCGATGACCCGGTCGCCGACGGCGGGCCCTTGTACGTCCGCGCCCACCTCGACGACCGTGCCGGCGAGATCCAGGCCCAGCGTGTACGGCAGGGTGACCGGGAGCAGGTCCCGCAGGAACCCGGCCCGCAACCCCACCTCGGACGGGTTGAACGAGGTGGCGGCCACCTGGACCAGCACCTCCCCGGGCCCCGGCGAGGGCCGCGGGATCCGGTCGTAGCGGATCACGGACGCGTCGCCGTACTCGTGGATTCGGGCGGCGCTCATGGTTGGGCTCATGGGGAACAACGGTAGGAGCCCGGTGCGAGATGGCCAATGCTTGGGTATCTGCCTTTTATACGCGAGCGTCTCGCAGGCTAGACTTCGACCATGGACGTGCTCAGCGATGTGATCGCCATCATGCGCACCGGACAGCCCCGGTCCGCGCTCGTCGAATGGCACGCCCCCTGGGGCCAGTGGTTCCCCTCGGCTCCCGGCTCGGCGGGCTTCCAGGTGATCATCCAAGGCTCCCCGTGGCTCATCCCGCCGGACGGCGACCCCGTCCAGCTGAGCGTCGGCGACGTGGTCTTCTTCCCGCACGGCCACGGCTACGCGATGGCCGACAGCCCGGCCACCCCGCTGGCCGACCCTGACTGCGACCCGCTGGAGGAGCGGGACCTGTTCGCCTCGGCCTCCATGGAGGGGCCCGGCGCGGCCACGGTCCTGCTCTGCGGCGGCTACCGGCTCGACCCCAGCCGGGCCCATCCGATCCTGCGCGACCTGCCCGACATGGTCCACCTGCCCGCCCGCCTCGGCCACCATCCCGAGCTCCGCGCCGCCGTCGACCTGCTGGGCAGCGAGATCGGCAGTCCGCGCCTGGGCGCCGACACCGTCGTCACCTCACTGCTCGACATGCTGCTGCTGTACATCCTGCGCGCCTGGCTCGACACCGAGCCCGGACAGTGCGAGGTCGGCGGCTGGGCCACCGCCCTGGCCGACCCCTCGATCAGCGTGGCGCTCAACGCGATCCACCGCGATCCCGCGCATCCCTGGACGGTCGAGACGCTCGGCGGCAAGGCCGGGCTCTCCCGCGCGGCCTTCTCCCGCCGCTTCACCAGCTTGATCGGCCAGCCGCCGCTCAGCTACGTCACGTGGTGGCGCCTGGCCACGGCCGCCCGCCTGCTCCGCGAGTCGGAGGACTCACTGAGCGAGATCTCCGCGCGCGTCGGCTACACCTCCGAGTTCGCCTTCGCCAACGCCTTCAAGCGCGAGTACGGCACCGCGCCCGGCAGATACCGCCGCCACGCCTGCCCGCCACCCGCGTCTGTCGGGGTGGCGCCTTAGCCCGCGAAGGGGTGCGTCACGCATGAAGCAGGCGCGAAAGCCGTGCACCCGGCACACCTGCGGACGGCCGGGACCGCATACGGTGCGGCCATGACTTTTCGCGTCGCCATGGACATCGGCGGTACCTTCACCGACGTGGTCTGCTACGACGAGCAGACCAGTGCCGTGCTGGCCTCGAAGGCGCCGACCACCCCCGGAGATCTCGCCGAGGGCGTCTTCGCCGCGCTCGGCCGCGTGGTCGACGACCCGACCCTCATCTCCTTCTTCGTGCACGGCACCACCCAGGGTCTCAACGCCCTGCTCGAACGCAAGGGCGCCAAGGTCCTGCTGCTGACCAGCGCCGGCGCGCGCGACGTCTACCAGATCGCCCGCGGCAACCGCGACCGCATGTTCGACCTGCGCTACCGCAAACCGACGCCGTTGGTGCCCCGTGCCGACGTCATGGAGGCGGCGGGCCGGCTCGACTGGCGCGGCGCGGAGCTCCAGCCGCTCGACGAGCAGGCCGTACGACGGGCCGCCCACCGCGCGAAGGCCGAGGGCTTCGACGCCGTCGCGGTCACGCTGCTGTTCTCCTTCGCCAACCCGGCCCACGAGCTCCGCGCGGGCGAGATCCTCAGGCAGGAGCTCGGCGACGACGTCCTGATCGTGCTCAGCCACGAGGTGGCCAGGGAGTGGCGCGAGTACGAGCGCACCTCCTCCGCCGTTCTCGAGGCCTACGCCGGACCGGTCGTGCGCAGCTACCTGTCGCGGATCGAGCGGCGCTTCGCCGAGCGCGGCCTGGCCGTGCCCGTACACGTGATGCAGTCCTCCGGCGGCCTGGTCAACGCGGGTTTCGCGATGCGGCGGCCCCTGCAGACGCTGCTGTCTGGCCCCGTCGGCGGCACGATGGGCGGGGTCGCCGCGGCCCGCCTGCTCGGCCGCGAGAACGCCATCTGCGTGGACATGGGCGGCACCTCCTTCGACGTCTCCCTCGTCGTCAACGGCCGCCCGGACATCAGCGCCGAGGCGCACATCGAGGGCTTCCCCGTCCTGATGCCGATCGTGAACCTGCACACCATCGGCGCGGGCGGCGGCTCCATCGCCTACGCCGAGGCGGGCGCGCTGCGCGTCGGCCCCGAGTCGGCGGGGGCCGTGCCGGGGCCCGCCTGTTACGGCAGAGGCGGCGACCGGCCGACCGTGACCGACGCCAACGTCGTGCTGGGCCGCGTCGACCCCGCCTGGTTCGCCGGCGGTCTGATGGAGCTGGACGTCGAGGCGGCGGGGACGGCCGTCGCCACGCTCGCCGAGACCCTCGACATGGATCCGCTCCAGCTGGCCGAGGGCATCTGCGACGTCGCCAACGCCAAGATGGCCCAGGCCATCCGTACGCTCACGGTCGAGCACGGCGTGGAGCCGCGCGAGTTCGCCCTGGTCGCCTTCGGCGGCGCGGGCGCCATGCACGCCGTCTTCATCGCCCGCGAGCTCGGCATCGGCGAGGTGGTCGTGCCGCGCTTCCCCGGCGCCTTCTCCGCGTGGGGGATGCTGGAGGCCGACGTACGGCGCGACCTCACCCATCCGTACTTCCGCGCGCAGGACGACCTCGACGGCGAGCACCTGGCGGCGCGGCTGGCCGAGCTCGAACGCGACGCCATGGCCGCGCTCGACAGCCAGGGCGTCCCCCTCGACCGGCGGCGGGTCGAGCACGCACTGGACATGCGTTACGAGGGACAGGACTACACGCTCACGATCCCGCTCCTGGACGCCACAGAGCCCGCTGCGCCCGGCTTCCTCCAGGCCATCGCGCGGCGCTACGCCGAGGCCCACACCAGCAGATATGGCCATGCCACGCCCGAGGCGCCGGTCGAGTTCGTCATGCTGCGCAGCACCGGCTTCGGCACCTTCCCCAAGGCCGCCACCGCGGCTCCGGTACGCGAGACGCACCCGCCCGCCGTACGCGATGTGATCTTCGACGGGCAGGTGCACCGCACCGCCGTCCTGCGCAGAAGCGCCCTGGACGGCGAGGTTGAGGGGCCCGCCATCGTGGTGGAGGAGACGGCCACCACCGTCATCCCGCCCGGCTGCCTGGCCACCGTCGACGCCAACGGCTTCCTGATCATCAAGGTGACCTCATGATCGACCCCGTGACCACAGAGATCATCCGCTGCGCGCTCCTCCAGGCGGCGGAAGACATGAACACCACCCTCATCCGCTCCTCCTACACGCCGGTCATCTACGAGGCCAAGGACTGCGCCGTCGCGCTCATGGACCGCGACCACAACGTTCTCGGCCAGTCGAGCGGCCTGCCGATCTTCCTCGGCAACCTGGAGGTCTGCACCCGCGAGACCGAGCGGATGTTCGGCCGTGACGTCTGGCAGGAGGGCGACGTCTGGGTGCTCAACGACTCCTACATCGGCGGCACGCACCTCAACGACGTCACGGTCTACGGCCCGATCTTCGTCGGCGGCGAGCTCGTGGGGTTCGCCGCCTCGCGCGCCCACTGGCTCGACATGGGCTCCAAGGACCCCGGCGGCTCCATGGACTCCACCTCGATCTTCCAGGAGGGCCTGCGCATGGGCCCGATGAAGGTCTACGAGAACGGCGCGCCCTGCCGCGACCTGCACGAGGTCATCGCCCGGAACGTCCGCTTCCCCCACGCCACGCTCGGCGACATGCGTGCCCAGGTCGCCTGCGCGATGACCGGACAGCGCCGCCTGGCCGAGATCGTCGGGCGCTGGGGCGTGGCGACCGTGATGGCCGCCCGTGACGAGATCTTCGCCCAGACCGAGCGCCTCGAACTCCAGGCCGTCGCCGCCATCCCCGACGGCACCTACACCGCCGGCGGGTTCCTCGACAACGACGGCATCGACCTGGCCACCCCGCTGCCGGTCAACGTCACCGTGACCGTCGAGGGAGAGCGCGTCCACGTCGACCTCACCGACTGCGCCGACCAGGCGACCGGGCCGGTCAACTGCGGAGCGGCCCAGGCGGTCGCCGCCGTCCGCGTCGCGTACAAGCTGCTCATCAGCGCCGACGTGCCGCTCAACGGCGGCTCGTTCCGTCCCCTCGACGTGGCCACCAGGCCGGGCTCCATGCTGGCGGCCCAGTCGCCCGCCGCCTGCCAGTACTACTACTCCCACCTCGGCCTGCTCATCGACCTCGTCGTCAAGGCGCTGGCCCCGGTCGTGCCCGGCAAAGCCGCCGCGGCCTCCTACGGCGACTCCCTCATCGTCCAGTTCACCGGCACCGACCCGCGTACCGGCAAGCTGTACGTCTCGCAGGAGGCCACCGTCGGCGGCTGGGGCGCCTGGGAGGGTGGCGACGGCGAGACCTGCCTGATCAACAACGTGAACGGGTCGCTGCGCGACATGCCGATCGAGGTGCTCGAAACGCTCTTCCCGGTCCGCGTCACCCGCTACGAGGTCCGCCCCAACACCGGCGGCCAGGGACAGTGGCGCGGGGGCAACGGCGTGGTCCGCGAGTACGAGTTCATCGGCGACACCTCGTTGTCGCTGTGGTTCGAGCGCTCGGTCACTCCCGCGTGGGGTCTGGCCGGGGGCGCGGCCGGCGCGCCGCCGCGCGTCACGCTCAACCCCGGCACGCCGCGGCAGCGCGAGATGCTCAAGGTCAACGCGCTGCCGGTCAGTGCGGGGGACGTGCTGCGCTGCGAGTCGGGAGGCGGCGGTGGGTACGGGCAGGCGGACCTGCGCGATCCCGAGGCCGTCGCGGACGACCTCACCCAGGGAATGGTCACCGGCCCTTGCTAGAGACCGAAGAGGGGTAGGCAGGGGTCCAGGTTGTGGATTTCGATGCCGTTCATCGGCTTCCAGTCGGACCGGGGTAGGCGGAAGCGGCGGCCCGTTGCCACTGTGCCCTTGCGGTTGTGCAGGATGATGCCGTCCTCGTGGTAGCCGAGGCGGCGTGTCACCGCGAGTGAGGCGTGGTTGTCGTGGAAGGCCTCCGTCGTCGCGTACTCGGCGCCCAAACCCTCGAAGGCCAGGTGGAGTACGGCCGCGCGCATCTCCCTGCCGATGCCCCTGCCCTGGAAGCGTTTGCCGAGCCACGAGCCCGTGCCGGCCTCCCGCGTGACCAGGAAGTCGGAGGCCATCAGTGCCTGCACGCCGACCACCTGGCCCTCCGAGACCACCGCGAACTCCAGCGTCCACTTCTCCCGGCTGAACTCGGCCCAGGTGCGGAAGTGGTAGCGGACGGTGGCCTTGGCCCGCTCCTGCGGCTCGGCGTCGGACCACGGGAACAGGAACGGCATGTAGCCCGGCTCGTGTACGCCTTCGGCCGCTCGGTCTCCGAGCTCGTCGAGGTCCGCGAGCGACGGTATGCGGAGTTCGAGACGGGGGGTGGTCACGGATAGCCCGAAGAGCGGCCAGTTGCGCATGTTACCGATCTTCCCAGCTCACGGCCCGGTCCGGCGACCGATTTACACACCTTGGGGCAGGTGGAAGACCCGGCCGGGATCGTAGGCGGCCTTCACGGCGGCCAGGCGTGGCGCGTTGGCTCCGTAGTAGGCGGTCCGCCAGTCGGTCAGGTCCGGGTCGATGTAGTTCACGTACGCGTGATCGCCCAGATACGCCCGCATGTCGCCGTGGATGCCGCGCAGCCAGGCCCGGCCGGTGCCTTTCGAGTAGTACTGGACGCCGAACAGCGCCGCCCGGTGCGGGAAGGCGGTGGCGTCCGGGCGGACCCGGGCGACCGCGCCGCCCAGCGCGTCCAGTTGTACGGTGTGCTCTCCCGCTCGGGCCACCCCGGCGACCAGCGCCCTGATCCCGGCCGCCGACAGCTTCTGGTAGGCCAGATGCGACTTGGCGGCGAAGGTGTCCCTGCTGAGGCGGCCCGCGGCGGTCTGGCCAGGTAGGTGGCACTGCGCGACCGAGAGTGAGGAGCAGCCCGCCATGACCATCATGGCGTGCGTGTAGGACGTCGTGGAGGCGTAGCGGGAGGAGGGGCGGCCGATCTGGGCGACGAGTGGCGCCAGGAGGCGGTCGAGCGCCGCCTTCCCGCCCAGGTACGTACCGCCGATCTGCACGTCCAGCCCGTTGTTCCGAGTCAGGTGCAGCGTGGACCACAGCTCGTCCGGCGCGGTGGGCGCCCAGGACTGCCAGGCCTTGACCGCCGCCTCGGCCTTGGCCCACGGCCAGTGCAGGAAGAACACGGTGGTGTCGCGGGTCTTGTGCGTGCGGAAGGTGAAGGACACCGCCACGCCGAAGTTCCCGCCGCCACCGCCCCTGCACGCCCAGTAGAGGTCGGGGTGGTGGTCGGCGTCGCAGGTCAGGAGGCGGCCGTCGGCCGTGACGATCCGTACGGACTCGAGCGTGTCGCAGGTCAGGCCGTACTTCCTGGAGACCACGCCGATCCCGCCGCCCAGCGCCAGGCCACTCACTCCGACCGTGGGGCACGAACCGGCGGGGATGCTCACGCCGGCGCGGCCCAGCTTGTCGTAGACGTCGACCAGCTTGGCCCCGGCGCCCACGGTGGCGCGGCCGGCGGCGTGACTGACGGAGTTCATCCGGGAGACGTCGATCACCAGGCCGGTGCCGGTGGACCAGCCCGCGTAGGAGTGGCCGCCCGAGCGGGCGGTGACGGGCAGGCGGTTCGCGCGGACGAAGGACAGGCACGCGGAGACATCCGCGGGGGTCGCGCAATAGGCGACGCCGCCCGGCCTGATGCTGTCGAAGGCGGGATTGAACAGCCGCCGCGCCGCGCCGTACCCCGCGTCGGCCGGCAGGACGAGCCTGCCGGTGAGGCGGCGGCGTAACCCCGGCCAGTCGGGGGCGGAGGAGGCGAGCGCGGGCGGTACGGAGACCAGCCCCAGTACCGGTGCCAGCGTGGCGGCGCGGAGGAAGTCGCGGCGGTCCATGGTCGTCTCCTGGTGATCGTGGTGAACCGATCGGTGAGACGACCCCGGAAGCCGCCAGGTTGGTCACAAATGCGTAACCAGGCAAGCCCGGTGCCGGTGCCGGAGGGGCCCGGTCAGTACGAGAGGAGCCCGGTCCGTCCGCCTGAGCGCGCTCAGGCGGACGGACCGGGGGATTAACCCGCCGCCCGTACCGCTATGGACTCATTGAGGCGCAGGGCCAGCGCGGGGCACATGTCGACGGCCCGACGCGCCTCCTTCGCCATCCAGCCCGGCACGGTCTTGAAGGACGGGAAGCCGTATTCGTCCAGTTCCACGAATTCCGGCAGCAGGTGCGCGCACAGGCCGTGGCCCTCGCAACGGGTCCAGTCCACGTCCAGGCGGTACTCGGGCTCGTCCTCGTGCTCCGGGAGAGGCAGCACGCCGCGGACCGGCCGGCCGCAGGAGCCGTACTCCAGGTGAAGGGCGATGTCGCTCTCGAAGGCGTCCAGGGAGGAGAGGACGAACCTGGCGGTGCCGTCGGGGTGGAAGCAGGCGCCTCTTCGCTCGACGGCGCGTACGGTGCGGCGCACCGCGTCCGTGGACCCGGTGCCCTCGACCAGCGCGAGCAGGGCCCGGGCCACGTCGGGCAGCCCGAGGCGGCAGGGGCCGCACTGGCCCGAGGACTGGGCGGCGAGGTAGGCCGCCACCCGGGTGGTCTCGCCGAGTGGGCAGGTCGAGTCGCCGAGCGGGACGATGATCCCGGCACCCAGCTCGCTGCCCATCTTCTTCATGCCTTCGCGCGAGATCACCGCGGAGAGGGCGTTCTCGTAGCTCATCCAGGCGCCGTGGTAGCCGCCCATGAGGACGCCGTCGCCGATCTCCGCCTCGCACAGGTCGAGGACGTCGATCAGCGGGGTGCCCGTGGGCGCCTCCACGACGGCGGGGTTGGTGGCGCCGCCGCTCACGCTGAGCAGGACGGTGCCGGGTTCCTTGGCGGTGCCGTACTCGGCGTACCCTTCGGGGCCGAACTCGGCGAGCAGGGCGAGCTGGGCGAAGGTCTCCGTGTTCGACAGCAGCGTGGGCAGGCCGTCCACGCCGCTCTCGGCGGCGCGCTTCTTGCGGCCGTTGGGGATGGCCACGTCGCCGTTCACGCCGCGTACCAGCGCGCCGCCCTCGCCCGAGATGAACCGCTCCTCCAGGCCGACCACCCGGATCTTCACGTGGCTCTCCTGGCCGCCCGCCACATTGGCGGCGCGGCGCTCGGCCACGGCCGCGGAGACCGATGACTCGGCCACCTCGCCGCCGGATCCGATCGCCACGACGACCTCGCGCGCGTGCAGGGCCTCGGCGGCGAGGACCGCTCCGTCGAGCACGAGGTGCGGGTTGCGGATGAGCATCATGGTGTCCTTGAAGCTGGCCGGCTCGCCCTCCGAGCCGTTGACCAGCACGACACTCTCGCGTGCCCCGGCGGCGTCGGCGACGGCGCGCAGCTTGCGGCCGACGGGGAACGCCGCTCCGCCTCGGCCGCGCATGTCGACCTCGTTCACCTGGGCGATCAGCGTCTCGATATCGCGCAACACCGGCTCGCCGTGAAGCGTCCGGTGCGCCGGCAGATCGATCCGCCTGGTGTGCTCCAGCCCGGCGGTCAGCCGGGCCGGGCCCACGCGTAACACGCGTGGGACTCTATGCGGGATCACTCTGGCGCCTCCTGGGCATTCCTGTGCGGTCTCATCCCGCCTCCCGGTACTTCCTGCGCGCCGCGTCGAGGCTAACCGGCGCGTTGACGTCCACCGGCCGCTCGACCGGTGAGGTGTCGACCTCCATCGTCTTCACCCATTCCGGCTGGAGAGCCGGCCTGAGCGTGGTGGCGAGCACTCGGACGAGCAACGCCCCACCGACCGCCGCGAGGCAGGCGATGTAGGACCACGCCACCCAAGGCGCCGGAGGACGGCCCGCGGTCAGGCCATGCATGATGGCCACGGGCCAGGACAGGTACGCGGTGGCGTGGAGCGTCCGCCATATCCATGGCTTGGCCGTCACCGCGAACCGTCCTCGGACCATTCCCGACACAACGATGATCACCATCATGTCGAAGGCTACAGCGCCGAATCCCACATAGATACCGGCAATTGGGACCACTGTCGCGGCCAGTGGGGCATGCCCCAGACTGACCATGAGGGTGATGTGCGTGACCAGGTAGGCCATCCCGATCATCGCTGTGGCCCGGTGTGCCAGCTGTGCCCTGACCCTGTTGGACGGGGACAGGAAGACGCGTTCGGTGGTGAGCAGGCCGAGCCCGACCGTCGCACTCAGCAGCACCAGGGCGAACACGCCCGCGTAGAACTCGAGGAAAGCCACCCCTTGGCCGAGCACTGAGATCCCGCTGTCGGTCCTGGTCAGGGCGAACCCCGCCAGAACCAGCGCGGCCAGCACGGCGCTTACCCCGAACCGGACCCACCTGGAGTCCAGCTTGCTCGGAGCATGCCGGGGCAGTCTTCTGTGGAGCATCGATTCCCTCCATGGTCGTCGATTGAGGGTGCGACTCGGGAGGGCCGATCTACGTCAGCAACGACGTCCGCGGTTGATGCAGCTGACCACGAAGTTCATGAGCTGGTCAGACATCACGTTGGCGAAGTCTGCGTGATCGGTCACCGGATTGTGCTTCTGCTCAGGGAACGCGTCCACGGCGAAGGACGGTCCCTGTGGAACCGAGTACGTGAGGGACATACGCAGCTGTGGGACGGCCTTCGTTCCCTGCGGGCAGGCGCCACCCTGGCCCGGGAACACTATGTGCGTGCGGTGGTTGGCGCTGTCGGTGTTCTGTCCATCCCAGCAGCTTGGGAAATCTAGAATACGGACGACTTGGCTGCCGCGTGGGCAGAGTGGATATTTGTTATTAGTGATGCGGTTCTGGAAGCCGGTACACGTCCACGCGGCCTTCGCGTTCGCTCCGCCGTTCGTGGCCGCCTTCGCGTCACCGGTGATGATCCTCAGGAACCTCGGCATCGCGACCACCCTGGACGTGGCGTTGCCGCGGAACTGGAGGGTCACCTGGCGGGCCCGCAGGACCTGGCCGACGTTGCCGTCCTGGTCGTTGGTGTTGACGTCCACCTTGCGGTCGCGGAGCACTGGCCAGAAGTAGGCCGACTTGTCGCCGAACCGGCAGGTGGTGCCTCCCGCGGCGAGACTCTGGTCCGTCGAGAACCCGTCCGTCGTCAGGTTGCCCACGTAGTCGTGCAGGTGGTGAGCGCCGTTGCTCACGCCCGGAGCGACGATGAAGTTGTCAGGGTTGTTGTGCTTGTTGCCGTTCGTCCCACATGCGGAGACGAAGGTGCCCCTGGAGCCGTTCCTACCGAACTGGGGGTTGGCGAGCTGGCCGCGGCCGACCTGGCGGATGTCGACGAAGTCCTCGACGAACGGGCCGAGGTCGGCGCACTCGCCCTCGTCGTGGTCGCTCTCGGTGGGGGAGGGGGACGCGGACGGGCTCTTCGTCGGGTTCTGGTTGTTGTTGTTGCCCCGGCGGCGGAACTGCTGCTGCTGACCCTGGTCCTGTTGCTGCTGCTGGCCCTGGTCCTGCTGACCTTGCTGGTCCTGCTGCTGATCCTGGTTGTTGTTGTTCTGGTCCTGGTTGTTGTTCTGCTGGTCCTGGCCGTTGCCGGTGTCCTGCGGCTCCGGGGTCGGCGCGGCCAAGAGGGCTCCGCCGCCTTGCTGCTGCTGTTGCTGACCCTGGTCCTGCTGCTGGCCCTGCTGGTCCTGTTGCTGTTGCTGACCCTGGTCCTGCTGACCCTGCTGGTCCTGTTGCTGCTGATCCTGGTTGTTGTCCTGCTGCTGGCCCTGGTCCTGCTGCTGTTGCTGGTCCTGGTTGTCCGGGGCCTGCTGCTGTCGCCTTTGTTGCGTCGGTGATTGAGACGGCTTGCCCTGCTGTGCCGGATCGCAATGGTCCGCAAGCGCCGGACCGACGCCGATCACGGCCGCGGACACCAGGCCGCTGGCCATCACGGCCAGGGCGGACACGGCCGCGGCCGTGCGTCTGGATCTCCTCATTACTGTCTCCTCGTATCGACCGCCGTTGCGACGGGTGGAACCGGTGAGGGCGTGGGGGGCTCGGGAAGGTCGCCGAAGTCGACCAGGCCAGTGCCTTCCAGCAGCGTCATGTGCTTCAGCACCACCGTGTTGGCGGTGTTGGCGAACTTCCTGATCTCGGTGTTGCGAGTCCCCGCCCGCACATCTGCCACGACGGCGAAGACCTTGCCGTGCGCGGCTCGCAACAGGTTGGCGAAGTCCTTGTCGAAGGCGGGACCCTTCTCCGCGGACAGCTGGGCCATCCAGCTCTGCTGATCGGCATTGGCCACGTCTGGGATGGGCACGCCGAGTTTCGCGGCGAGCGCGCGAGTCGCCTCGTCCAGCTTCGTGTGATCTTCGACCAGGTGCCTCCCGGTCTCCTTCACGCTCGCTGACTCGGCCCGTGTCTGGGCCCATTGGCCAACAGGAATCTCCCAGAGGCCTGCCTGGCGTACTCTGACTAGCAGGTCGCGGTCTGCCGGCCCGAGAGGACCGGCGGCCGACTGCGTGTACTGAGTGGATCCTGCGGAGCTTCCTGGTGGCAGGACCAGCAGGATCGTGACCGTGGCAGCCACTGCGAAGCCGCCGAACATGAGCAGTTCGCCGCGCAAAAGCCTGTGCATGATCGGAGGTACGCGGGCCTTCGGGGACCGGTTCACTCAAGGGGTCCAAATAGTCAGAAATGACTGGAGTTATCGGAGTGACTACCGGAGTGATAACGAAGGTGTAAAGATGTGCCCCGTGCTAGGTCATCTCGCCGGCAGGTTAGAGAGTGCGGATGCCGAGGCGGAACACCGCATTGCGGTGCTCTACCAGGAGTTCGGCGGCCCTCTGCTGCGCCACGTACGCAAGTCGACCGGGAACGATCTTCAATGGGCCGAAGACGTCGTTCAAGAGACGATCGTTAGAGCCTGGCGTCACTCGGCAAGACTGCAATGGGAGCCCAGCCTCATCTGGGCATGGCTACTGACAGTGGCCCGCCGTATCGTCATCGACGGTCGCCGGCGTAAGAGTGTTCGGCCTCACGAGGTCGAGCCGCCGGAAGTCGACATGCTGGCGGTGCCTGACGGCTCGGAGCGGGCGCTCTCGGCCATGGTGGTCGCTGACGCGCTGCGGAGCCTGTCGGACGAACACCGGGAAGTCATTGAGCAGACCTACCTTCGGGACCGTACGATAAGTGAAGCGGCGGAGATTCTGGGGATTCCGCCGGGCACGGTGAAGTCCAGGCTCTACTACGGGATCCGGGCTCTCCGTGTGCTTCTGCAGGACAAGGGGGTAGCCGGGTAATGCATGAAGGGGTGGCCGCCTACGTCCTCGGTGTCCTCGACGAAGAGGAACTAGAGGAGTTCGAGCGCCACCTCGACACATGCGCAAGGTGCCAGGCGGAGCTCCAGGACATGGCCGAGATTCCGAGCCGACTCGACGAGCTCAAACACCTGCCCTCAGCTGCTGAGGACGACCCGCCGATGTCGATGTCACGTTGACCTTTTTCCCCTTTTCGGGTGATATCGGTACGGCGAGGCGCATACGCCCGGTCGAGCAGACCGGGCGGCTTGGGGAGGTGTTCGGTGGGCATCGACGGTGATGCGGCCGTTCCTCCCGACAGGCGATTCGGCGAGGAGGGCGGCCGGCTCTCCTATGGCGGCTACCTTCGCCTGCCCGAATTGCTCGACCAGCAACGGCCTCAGTCCGAGGCGCCTGACGAGCTGCTGTTCATCACCATCCACCAGGTCTACGAGCTCTGGTTCAAGCTGCTGCTGCACGAGCTGGAGGCCGGCCGCGAGGCCATGTTCCAGGGCGAGCTCTGGCAGGCCAGGCACGTGTTCAAGCGGGTGCACGCGGTGGAGCGGGTGCTGATCGAGCAGGTCGAGGTGCTGGAGACGATGACGCCCCAGGACTTTCTGGAGTTCCGGGCCAGGCTCGCCCCGGCGAGCGGTTTCCAGTCGGTGCAGTTTCGCGAGCTGGAGTTCCTGTCGGGGCTGAAGGATCCGAGCTACCTCGGCCGGCTCAGGGACGCCGACGACGCCGAGCTCACCAGGCTGCGCCGCCGGCTCGACGAGCCGACACTGTGGGATGCTTATCTCACCGCCCTTTCCCAGCGTGGGCTGCCGGTCTCCGACGACGAGATCATGGGCACGCTGCTGGCCGTGGCGAGGGACCGCGGGTCGCACGACGACCTGTGGCAACTGGCCGAAGATCTGCTGACCCACGACGAGACCGCCGCCCAGTGGCGGACCCGCCACGTGCAGATGGTCGAACGGCAGATCGGCACCAAATCGGGCACCGGCGGCTCGACGGGAGCCCCCTACCTGCGAGGCAGGACCCGCCTGCACTACTTCCCACTGTTGTGGGAACTAAGGGCCTGGCTATGACAAGCCATGGCGAACCCTCACAAAGGAGTGAGAGCGAAATGCCGCTCGACGAGGCCAAGGATGAGTTGCTCCAGCGAGCCGCGCAACGATGCGCGGCGGGCAGCGACCATGTGAGCCCCGAGGACGCGCTGGCCTTCCTGCGCGTCTACTACCGGCACATCGCGCCGGAGGACCTGCTCGACCGCAGCCCCGTTGACGTGTACGGCCCGGCGATGTCGCAGAAGCAGCTGGCCGAGGTACGCCCCCAGGGCCGGGCCATGGTCCGCGTCTACACGCCGACCCTCGAGGAGAACGGCTGGGACCCGGGTCACTCCGTGGTGGAGGTGGTCACCGACGACATGTCCTTCCTGGTCGACTCGGTGACGATGGAGCTCGCCAGGCATGACATCAACACCTACCTGGTGGTCCACCCGCAGATGCGGGTACGCCGTGACATGACCGGCAAGATGCTCGGCCGGGGCCAGGAGGACGTCACCGGCCAGATGCTGGTCGAGTCCTGGATGCACTTCGAGATCGACCGGCAGACCGACCCCGAGGTGCTCGGGCAGCTGGAGGCCGACCTTCAGCGGGTCCTGTCCGACGTACGGCAGGCGGTCGAGGACTTCAGGAAGATGCGGGGGGTGGCCGTACAGACCGCCGAGGACCTCACGCTGAACCCGCCGCCGCTGGAGCCCGCGGAGGTCGAGGACAGTCTCGACCTGCTGCGCTGGCTCGCCGACGGGCACTTCACCTTCCTCGGCTACCGCGAATACCGCCTGGAGCAGACCGACGAGGGCGACGCGCTGCGCGCGCTGCCCGGCGCGGCGCTGGGCATCCTGCGGGACGACAAGATCGGCTCGGAGAGCTTCTCCGTACTGCCCCCCGAGGTACGCGCCAAGGCGCGCGAGAAGCAACTGCTGATCATCACCAAGGCAAACTCCCGGGCGACCGTGCACCGCGCGGCCTACCTCGACTACATCGGGGTGAAGCTGTTCTCGCCGGAGGGCGAGGTGATCGGCGAGCGCCGGTTCCTCGGCCTGTTCACGCACGTGGCCTACAGCGAGTCGATCTCCAGGATCCCGGTGCTCAGGCGCAAGCTCGCCGACGTGCTGGAGCAGGCCGGGCTGGCTCCCGACAGCCACGACGGCAAGGACCTGATCGAGATCCTGGAGACCTTCCCGCGCGACGAGCTCTTCCAGACCTCGCTCGACCAGCTGCTGCCGATCGCGCTCGGCGTGCTGCGGCTGCGCGAGCGCAAGCAGGTCAAGCTGTTCCTGCGCCGCGACGACTACGGCCGCTACATCTCCTGCCTGATCTACCTGCCGCGCGACCGCTACACCACCCAGGTGCGCTACAAGATGCAGGAGCTCCTGCTCAAGGCGCTGGGCGGCAAGACGCTCGACTACAGCGCGATGATCGGCGAGTCCGCCCTGGCCCGGCTGCATGTGGTCATCCGCGGCGAGCGCGGCAGGCAGCTGCCGCCGCCGGGCGTCGACGTGCAGGAGCTGGAGTCGCGGCTGGCCGCGATCACCCGGTCGTGGGAGGACGACCTGGCCACGGCGCTGGCGGAGCAGACCTCCGAGGCGGAGGCCCCCAAGCTGACCAGGCGCTACCAGTCGGCCTTCCCCGAGGGCTACAAGGCCGACTTCCCTCCGGAGATGGCCGTGGTGGACCTGCGCCGCCTGGAGGAGCTGGTCGGCGCCGACGAGAACGAGATCGGCCTCAACCTCTACGAGCCGTACGACGCGGCCGAGGGCGAGCGGCGGCTGAAGATCTACAAGCTGGGCTCGCCCATCTCACTGTCGCGGGCGCTCCCGCTGATCCAGCGGCTCGGCGTCGAGGTCGTGGACGAGCGGCCGTACGAGATCGACAGGGACAACGACCCCGCCACCAAGAACGCCTGGATCTACGACTTCGGCCTGCGCTACACGCCGAACGACGAGGTCGACAGGAAGGACTTCAAGCGGCTCTTCCAGGACGGCCTCATCGCGCTGTGGAAGGGCGAGGTCCAGGCCGACAACTTCAACGCCCTCGTCCTGCGGGCCGGACTGACCTGGGAGCAGGTCGAGATCCTGCGCGTCTACGCCCAATACCTGCGCCAGGCGGGCTCCGCCTTCTCCCAGCGCTACATGGAGCGGGTGCTGACGGGCAACGTACGGCTGGCCCGGCTGCTGGTGCGGCTGTTCGAGGCGCGGCTCGACCCCCGGCGCGGCGACGACGTGCGGACCGACCTGGCCGACGCGCTCAACGAGGAGATCCTGGGCGCGCTCGACGAGGTCGCCTCGCTCGACGAGGACCGGATCCTGCGGGCGTACCTGGAGATGATCCAGGCGACGCTGCGTACCAACTACTTCCAGACCGTCGGCGGGCGCCGCAAGCCGTACATCTCGCTGAAGTTCGACCCGCAGGCGATCAGCGTGCTGCCGCTGCCGCGGCCGAAGTACGAGATCTTCGTCTACTCGGCCCGGGTCGAGGGCGTGCACCTGCGCTTCGGCAAGGTGGCCAGAGGCGGGTTGCGGTGGTCGGACCGGATGGAGGACTTCCGGACCGAGATCCTCGGGCTGGTCAAAGCCCAGATGGTGAAAAATACCGTTATCGTGCCCACTGGGTCCAAGGGCGGATTTGTCGTGAAGCGTCCGCCTGCGGGCGGAGGGCGCGAAGAGATGCTCGCCGAGGGCGTGGCGTGCTACCGGATGTTCATCTCCGGACTGCTCGACGTCACCGACAACCTGGTCGACGGCAAGGTCGTGCCCCCGCCGGACGTCGTCAGGCACGACGGCGACGACCCCTACCTGGTGGTCGCCGCCGACAAGGGCACCGCGACCTTCTCCGACATCGCCAACGGCGTGGCCAAGGAGTACGGCTTCTGGCTCGGTGACGCCTTCGCCTCCGGCGGCTCGATCGGCTACGACCACAAGGCGATGGGCATCACCGCGCGCGGCGCCTGGGAGTCGGTCAAGTACCACTTCCGCACGATCGGGACCGACATACAGACCACCGACTTCACCGTGGCCGGCATCGGCGACATGTCGGGCGACGTGTTCGGCAACGGCATGCTGCTGTCGCGGCACATACGGCTGGTGGCCGCCTTCGACCACCGGCACATCTTCATCGACCCCGACCCCGACACCGCCCGCAGCTTCGCCGAGCGGCAACGGCTCTTCGACCTGCCACGCAGCTCCTGGGCGGACTACAACACCGAGCTGATCTCGGCGGGCGGCGGCGTCTACCCGCGTACGGCCAAGTCCATCAAGATCACGCCGCAGATCCGCGAGGCGCTCTCCATCCCCGCGGCGGTCACCTCGATGGCGCCGAACGACCTGATCAGCGCCATCCTCCGGGCCCCCGTGGACCTGCTGTGGAACGGCGGCATCGGCACCTACGTCAAGGCGGGCACCGAGTCCAACGCCGACGTGGGCGACAAGGCCAACGACCCGCTGCGGGTCGACGCCGGAGACCTGCGCTGCAAGGTCATCGGCGAGGGCGGCAACCTGGGGTTCACCCAGCTGGCCCGCATCGAGTTCGCGCGCGGCGGCGGGCTGGTCAACACCGACTTCATCGACAACTCGGCCGGGGTCGACACCTCCGACCACGAGGTGAACATCAAGATCCTGCTCGACCAGGTCGTCCGCGACGGCGAGCTGACCGACAAGCAGCGCAACCAGGTCTTCACCTCGATGACCGACGAGGTCGCCGACCTGGTGCTGCGTGACAACTACGCCCAGAACGTGGTGCTGGCCGCGACCCGTGCCCAGGCCCCCGAGATGCTCCACATCCACTCCCGCTACCTGCGGCGCCTGGAGCGTGACGGGCTGGTCAACCGGGAGCTGGAGTTCCTGCCCTCCGACAAGATCCTGGCCGAACGCCGCCAGGCCCGGCTGGGTCTGACGGCGCCCGAGTTCTCGGTGCTGCTGGCCTACACCAAGCTGGTGGCCGACGCCGAACTGCTCGCCTCCGACCTGCCCGACGACCCCTACCTGGCCTCGTGGCTGGTGTCGTACTTCCCGTCGGCGCTGCGCGAACGGTTCCGGCCGTACATGGACGCCCACCCGCTGCGCCGCGAGATCATCACCACCACGGTGGTGAACGAGCTGGTCAACTCGATGGGCACCACGTTCATGTTCCGCTTCAGCGAGGAGACCGGCGCCTCGACGCCCGACATCGTCCGCGCCTACCTCGTCGCCCGCGAGGTGTTCGACCTGGCCAGCTTCCACCGCGCGGTGGAAGCGCTGGACAACAAGGCCGACACCTCGATCCAGATCGCGATGCTGCTGGAGGCCAGGAAACTGGCCGAGCGTGGCACGCGCTGGCTGCTCGGCAACCGCCGCCCGCCGCTCGACCTGGCCGGCTCGGTGAGCTTCTTCGTCAAGGGCGTGAACGGCCTGCTCGCCCACATCCCGAAGCTGCTCGCCGGACCCGACCTGGTGGCCTTCGAGGAGCGCCGCGACTCCTTCGCGGCCCGCGGCGTGCCGCTGGACCTGGCGGAGCGGGTGGCGGCCATGGTGCCCGCCTATTCGACGTTCGACCTGGTGGAGATCTCGTCGCTCACGGGGCGTCCGGTCAACGAGGCGGCGGAGGTGTACTTCGACCTCGCCGACCGCCTCCAGCTGGCCCTCCTCAGGGAGCGGGTGATCGCGCTGCCGCGTGACAACCGCTGGAACTCGATGGCGCGGGCGGCACTCAGGGACGACCTGTACGCGGCCCACGCCTCGCTGACCCGGGATGTGCTGGCCCACAGCACGCCTGGGCTGTCTCCGGAGGAGCGCCTGGCCCGCTGGACGGAGGCGAACTCGGCGGCGGTCCACAGGGCCCGTCAGACGCTCTCGGAGATCTGGGAAAGCGACAACTTCGACCTGGCGACGCTTTCCGTGGCCCTCCGCGCGATCCGCACGCTAGTCGCCTCAAGCAGCCTCCCCCACACCGAAGGCTGATCGCTTTTACAACCTTTTCGATCTTTTACGGCAGGCCCGGTGGGCCCCAGTCGCCGTACGGCGCTGGGGCCTGTCCAGGGGCACGCTCCTCCGGTGGAGGTGGCTGGGCGCCGTGACGTGCGTCTTCTTGGCCCCGGCCGCGGGCAGCCCCCACCCGCCGCGCAAAGCTGGCCCCCGTCCAGGGGCGCGCCTCTCCGGTGGAGGTGGCTGAGCGCCGTGACGTGCGTGTTCTTGACCCCGGCCATGATCGCGTCTTGCGCCCCGTCGGGGGCCTTCTCGGCCCCTGGTTAGTTCGTGGTCGTGAAGGCGTGCTTGTGGTCTTCTGTCCACTGGGCAAAGGTTCTTGGGGGTTTGCCGGTTAGGTCGGTGAATGTGGTTGATGGCGTTTCTGGGGTGTTTATGGCCGCTATGGAGTTTTGGACGAGTGAATCCACTACTTCCGGTGAGCCCCAGCGGGACAGAGTCTGGCGGTGGGCTTCCAAGTCCTGTAGGCGCCACTCGATCGGCTTGCCGATCACTCGCGCGATCGTGTTCATCTGGTCGCGTTGGGTGAGGGAATCGGGGCCGGTCAACTTGTAGACGGCGTTCTCGTGGCCATCTTCTGTCAGGGCTTTCAGTGCGATTTCGGCTATGTCGGCTTCGTGGATGGGGGCCGAGTGGGTGTCAGGGAATGGACTGGTGACCTTGCCTTCCGCGATGATCTCCGGCGCCCATCCGAGGGTGTTGGTGGCGAAGGCGCCGGGCCGCAGGACGGTCCAGGAGAGCCCTGAGGCGGTCACCGACTCTTCCGCCACGCCGTGCATGCGGGCGATCGCGTCCGTGGCCGCAGGGTCCGCCAGAGCGGCCGACAGGAGGACGACGTGGCGCACTCCGGCCTCGCGGGCCTTCGCCAGGAAGGCGTCCAGCCCCTGCCGGTCGGCGTAGAGGAACATCCGGTCGACGCCGGCCAGCGCGAGTGCCGCACTGCCCGCGTCGACCACGTCCACGCCGGCGGGCAGGTGGGTGGCGGCGGGATCTTTGCTGGCGGCGCGGACCTGCCGGCCGGCCGCCAGGAGCTGCCGTATGAGACTCCGGGCCACGTGTCCGCGGGCCCCGGTTACCAGGATCGTCATGCGGACATGCTGGTCCGGGGCCGTATCGAGAGGGTAGGCACCGCCAGGGCTGGGACTCGCGGTACCAGCCCTGGGCGGGCTGGGTCATCATGGTTGGGATGAACAGGGAGGAACTCGGCGGCTTTCTGCGTAGCCGGAGGAGCCGGATCCAGCCCGCGGAGGTGGGGCTGGCGCCCGGCCCGCGCCGGCAGACCCCTGGGCTGCGCCGCGAGGAGGTCGCGCTGCTGGCGGGCATCTCCGTCGACTACTACATCAGGCTGGAACAGGGCCGCGGCCCGCACCCGTCGGACCAGGTTCTCACCGCGCTCGGCCGGGTGTTGCGGCTGACGGGCGACGAGCACGACTACCTGCTTCGGTTGGCCGACCACTCCCCGGCCCGCCCCGAGCCCGCGCGCGAGGTGCCCGCCAACGTCCGGCGCCTGCTGGACCGCCTCACTGACGTCCCGGCCATGGTGATCAACGCCGGCTATGACGTACTCGCCTGGAACCGCATGCTGGTCGCCCTGATCGGCGACCTGTCAGAGACGCCATCCCGAGAACGCAACACGCTGCGCTGGCTCTTCGGCAATCAGGCCACGCCGGCCGACAAGCTCCAACTCGCCCGCAAATGCGTGGCCGACCTCCGAGCCACCGGCCGCTACCCAGGGGACGCCGACATCAGATCCCTGGTCGACGACCTGAAAGAGCGCAGCCCTCTTTTCGCCGAGCTGTGGGCGACCCGTGACATCGAGGTCCAGCGCACCCTGACGAAGCACATGACCCACCCCATCGCAGGCCCGATCGAACTCGACTGCGACTTCCTCCCCATAGCCGGCGCGGACCAACGCCTGGTCCTCTACACCGCCGCCCCCGGAACCCCCTCCCACAAGGCCCTCCAACGCCTACGAGAGACCGACGCGTAGCCATCACCACTGTGGCAGGCCATTGCCAAGAAAACGCACGTCACGGCGCTCGGCCATCTCCGCCGGAGCAGCGTGGCCCGGCTCTGTGCGGTGGGTCAGGGACGACCACGGCCGGGGCCAAGAATGCGCACGTAACGGCGCTCAACCGCCTCCACCGGAGGAGCGTGCCCCTGGACAGGGCCCAGCCCCGTACGGCGGGTGGTGCCCACCGTGCCTGCCGTAAAAGAAAGAAATGGGTTTAGGGGTCGCCGCCCACGGCCTTGGTGAGGGCGCCGGTGTGGGCGATGATGGTGGCCGGGGTCGGGGTGCCGGACGGTGGGACGACCGTCGCGTACTGGTTGATCTCCGTCGTCTTCAGGAAGCGGCGCGCCCTGTCGTTGTGATAGAGCCAGCGGGCCGACTCAGGCACCGGGACGAAATCCGCCTTGTCCGTCTCCACCGTGGTCGTCGTCGTGCGCGTCATCGCGTATTGGATCAGCGCCCCGCCGCCCACCATGCGCAGCGCGTAGACCGGGTAGTCGCCGGCGCTGAAGATCGAGTCGTAGCTGAACCCGCCGATCTTGGCGCGTTCCCGGTCGGTGGTGATCTGCTCCGCCACGTCCGTGGTGTAGGGGCCCCGTTCGAGCAGGCCGGCCGCCACGCCCGTCTCGCCCGCCTCCGCCACCGTGGCGTGCAGCGGGCCCATGAACTGCGGACTGATGGTGATGCTCTTGTCGTCGGGCGCCAGCACCGTCGCGTAGCCCTCCGCGTCGAGCTGGATGCGGGGCGGGTCCTGCCCCGGCAGCAGCTGCGTCGCCGAGCTGAGCCGCCAGTCGTCGCTCTTGGCGTCGGCATTGGCGAACGTCAGCAGCGTCGGATGGCCGTTGCGCGTGGCCAGCACCGTGAACCAGACCGCCGTCTCACTCTGCTTGAACCGCGGGACGAACAGCGTCGGCGCGCCCCACGTGTAGCGCGGCGGCCGGTTGCCCGTCGACAGGAACGCGGACGAGGTGAGCTGCGCCTCCGCGTCGCGGGTCAGCTCCATTGCCAGCCGCAGGTCGCCCCCGGCGCGCAGCAGGTCGTCCGTGGCGGTGAACGTGGCGAACGCCTTGGCCGCGTCGGCCGGCGTGATCAGCGGGGTCTCCGCCGAGGGCGTCGGGGTCACGGACTTCGCCGTGGTCGCCGCCACCTGACTGGGCTCGGGTTGTGGCGCGGCCGAGCAGCCGACCGCCGCGGCCAGCAGGCCGGCGGCGAGCGCCAGCACCTTCCGCCGACCGTAACTACGCACGTGGCCATGTTATTCGGGCCCGCGAGGGTCGCGTACCCTAAGGAAACGTGGCAGGTATCGATCCAGCAGAAGAGATCAACGAGCTCGCGGGCACCCTGCGGAGCATCCAGGACGTGCTCGACCTCGGCGCCATGCGCAAGCAGATCGAGGAGCTGGAGGGGCAGGTAGCCGCGCCCGACCTGTGGGATGACCCTGAGCAGGCCCAGAAGGTCACCAGCAAGCTCTCGCACATGCAGGGTGAGCTCAACCGCGTCGAAGGGCTGGTGCGCCGCCTCGACGACCTCAGCGTCCTCTACGAGCTGGCCGCCGAGGAGGGCGACGAGGACACCAGGACCGAGGCCGACAAGGAGCTGGCCTCGCTCCGGTCCGACATCGGCGCGCTGGAGGTCCGCACCCTCCTGTCCGGCCCCTACGACGCGCGCGAGGCGCTGCTCACCATCAACTCGCAGGCCGGTGGCGTCGACGCCGCCGACTGGGCGGAGATGCTGCTGCGGATGTACTTGCGGTGGGCCGAGCGCAAGGGCTTCCCGACCGAGGTCTACGACACCTCCTACGCGGAAGAGGCCGGCATCAAGTCGGCCACCTTCACGATCAAGTCCCCCTACGCCTACGGCACGCTCCGTGGCGAGCACGGCACCCACCGTCTGGTCCGCATCAGCCCGTTCGACAACCAGGGCCGCCGCCAGACCTCGTTCGCCGGGGTCGACATCGTGCCGGTCGTCGAGCAGACCGACCACATCGACATCAACGAGGACGAGCTCCGCATCGACGTCTACCGCTCGTCGGGACCCGGCGGCCAGGGCGTCAACACGACCGACTCGGCGGTTCGCATCACCCACCTGCCGACCGGCATCGTGGTCTCCTGCCAGAACGAGCGCTCGCAGCTCCAGAACCGCGCCTCGGCGATGAACGTGCTGCAGGCCAAGCTGCTGGAGCGCAAGCGGCAGGAGGAGGCTGAGCGCATGTCCGAGCTGCGGGGCGCCTCGACCACGTCATGGGGCACGCAGATCCGCAACTATGTGCTGCACCCCTACCAGATCGTGAAGGATCTGCGCACGGGCACGGAGGCGGGCAACCCGACCGCCGTTCTCGACGGCGACATCGATGAGTTCATCGAGTCGGAGATCCGCTGGATGCGCCGGCAGGAATCAGAGCCCGCTTAGGTGCTTGAGCACCAGGGCCAGGAAGAGCAGCACGACCAGCAGTAGCAGGATAAGGGCGGGTGACAGCCCGGCGAAGCCGTGGTTGTGCATCCGCTCGCGGTTGGCACGGCACAGGGGGCAGCGGCCCTCGATCACGGGGTGGGCGCACTGCGCGCATACGAGGTGTTGGCAACTCATGTCAGCCCCAAGTCTAGCCGCACAATCGTTTTGTTTCCGTTATGGACGTTCCATGCCAGTCTTCCCCCTAGACTGTGCTCTGGCCAATCGGAACGTCGATCATCAGTAAAGAAAGCCGTCCCCGATAGGCGTGTGGCGGGAAGTGGGCATGTGCCACCCTCGCTTCCGTCCTGACCCCTAGACTGGCATGCCGTGATGCTCTCGTGATCCATTTCGATAATGTCACCAAGGTCTACACGAACCAGAACCGGCCCGCTCTCGACCATGTCTCCGTTGACGTGGACAAGGGCGAGTTCGTGTTCCTCGTCGGTCCTTCGGGATCAGGCAAGTCCACCTTCCTGCGTCTGGTTCTGAAGGAGGAGCGGCCCAACTCCGGGGCGATTCACGTCGCCGGCAAGGATCTGGCCCGCCTGTCCAACTTCAAGGTGCCGCACCTGCGCCGCCGCATCGGCTGCGTGTTCCAGGACTTCAGGCTGCTCCCGAACAAGAACGTCTACGAGAATGTGGCGTTCGCGCTCGAGGTCATCGGTAAACCACGGCGGTTCATCCGCAAGGTGGTGCCCGAGGTCATCGAGCTGGTCGGCCTGGAAGGCAAGGCCCACCGGATGCCCGACGAGCTGTCAGGCGGCGAGCAGCAGCGCGTCGCCATGGCCCGCGCCTTCGTCAACCGGCCCATGATCCTGCTGGCCGACGAGCCGACGGGCAACATCGACCCCGCGACGAGCATCGGCATCATGAAGGTGCTCGACCGGATCAACAGGACTGGCACTACGGTCGTCATGGCCACGCACGACGCGGCCATCGTCGACTCCATGCGCAAGCGTGTCGTGGAGCTGGAGGACGGCAAGATCGTCCGCGACCAGTCGCGTGGCGTGTACGGCCAGGCGTACTGACAGGGAGCAGTAGACAGAACATGCGGGCGAACTTCATCTTCTCCGAGGTCTGGATCGGCCTCCGTCGCAACCTCACCATGACGATCGCGGTGGTCATCACCGTGGCCGTCGGCATGGCGATGCTGGGCATCGGCCTGATGATCAACGCCCAGGTCACGATGATGCAGGGCTTCTGGTACGACAAGGTCGAGGTATCGGTCTTCTTGTGCGGCAAGAACCCCACCATGCCCAGCTGCAAGGGCAAGCCGATCAGCGCCCAGCAGACCAAGGAACTCCAGGGCGAGATCCAGGGCATGGCCGGCGTCGAACAGGTCATCTACGAGAACCAGGCCGACGCCTACGCCAACTTCCAGAAGTCCTATGCCGCCAACAAGCTGCTCGTCGAAGCGACCAAGGTCGACGACATGCCCACGTCCTTCCGCGTCAAGCTGAAGGACCCCAACAACTATCAACCGATAGTGCAGGCGCTGCAGGGCAAGCCCGGCGTGTCGCAGGTGACGAACCAGAAGGACCTGGTCAACCAGTTCTTCGGGCTGCTCGACAAGCTCAGATCCGGTGCGCTGGCGGTGGCCATCGTCCTTGTGCTGGCGGCGGCGTTGCTGATCGGCAACACCGTCCGGCTGTCGGCCTTCAACCGCCGTCGAGAAACCGGGATCATGCGGCTGGTGGGGGCGTCGAACCTCTATATCCAGCTGCCCTTCGTCATGGAGGGCGTGATCTCCGGGCTGATGGGCGGGGTGATCGCCGCCGTGATGCTGATCGTCGCGAAGGTCTTCCTGTTCGAGGAGATCGCGCGTTATTTCGCGTTCGGCAGTCAGCTCGGCTGGGACTCGGTGGCCTCGGTGATCACGCTGACCATGGTGATCGGTGTGTTCATCTGTGTGCTGGCATCGTTCGTCACGCTCCGCCGCTACCTCAGGGTCTGACGAATCGCCGGTAAGGTCGGAGCATGCCACGTGAGACCGGGCGGAAGGTCGTCGCCCAGAACAAACGTGCCCGGCACGACTACCACGTCGAGGACACCTTCGAGGCGGGACTCGTGCTGCAGGGCACCGAGGTGAAATCGTTGCGCGAGGGACGGGCGTCCCTCACCGACGGCTACGCCTCCATCGATGATGGCGAAGCGTGGTTGCTGAACGTCCACATCCCCGAATACACCCAGGGGACGTGGACGAACCACGCCGCCCGTCGCAAGCGCAAGCTCCTGCTCCACCGCAAGGAGATCGACAAGCTCGCCGCCAAGACCAAGGAGGGCGGGCTGACGATCGTGCCGCTGTCGCTCTACTTCAAGGACGGCCGGGCCAAGATCGAGATCGGCATCGCCCGCGGTAAGAAGGACTGGGACAAGCGGCAGACGCTGGCGGAGCAGCAGGCCAAGCGCGAGATGGCCCGGGCAGTGCGGCACCGCAACCGATGAGCCGTCCCGTACGCCTGGGCCGCGTACGCCGCGGCCTGGCCGCGACCGTCACGCTGGCCGTCGCGAGCATGTCGCTGACCGCCTGCTTCGAGGAGTCCTCCCCGCACGATGCCGTGCGGGACTTCCTGGTGGGCTGGCAGTCGGAGGACTACGACCTGGCCGCCGGCCGTACCGACGGTGACCGGGCGACCGTACGCAAGGCGCTGTCGGACGCGAAAGCGGAGCTCGACGCGGCCTCGTTCCGATTCAAGATCAAAAGCATCAGCCTGGCCGGCGACCAGACGCGGGCCGACTTCCGCGCCGAGGTCGACCTGGGGGAGAACAACCCCCTCTGGGGCTACGACGGCGTACTCCCGCTGCACCTGGTGAACGGCCGGTGGAAGGTGCGCTGGTCGCCTTCCGTGCTGCACCCGCAGTTGAAGGACGGCCAGCGGTTCGCCGTGTCCACCGACCCGAACCCCCGCCAATCGGTCGTCGACCGCAACGGCACGCCGCTGCAGCGCCCCCAGTTCCTCTACGTGGTCCGCGTCACCCCGTCGCAGCTCGGTGACCAGGCGGAGGAGGTTGTTGAGCAGCTCTCGGCGATCACCGGGTTCGCCCAGGACCGGCTGCTGAGCCGGATCAGGTCGTCGCCGCCGAAGCAGTTCGTCCAGCTCGCCAACTTCGGCGCCGTACGCTACCGCGAGCTGAAGGACAAGCTCGACAAGATCCCGCAGCTCTCCATCCAGCAGCAGAAGCAGCCTGTCGCGCCCGACGACCCCAAGGACATCGTCGGAAAGGTCAGCGCGCTGACCCCGGAGACCGAGCAGAAACTCGGCGGCCCGCAGCGGGCGGGCGACTCCTACGGACAGAGCGGGCTCCAGCGGGCCTATCAGGACTATCTCACCGGATCCACGCAGACCAGGGTGATCATCCTCGACATCAAGACCGACAACGAGGTCGCGCAGCTCAAGGAGTGGCCCGGCCGCAAGAACGTACCCGTACGCACCACGATCGACAGCGCCAAGCAGCGCGCCGCCGAAGCCGCCGTGGCGCAGGCGGAGACCAGCGCGCTGGTAGCGGTCGACCGGTCGACCGGCGAGATCCTGGCGGTGGGCACGAAGGGCCTCAACCAGGAGAAGGACGCCCTCGCCGGCAAGTTCCCGGCCGGCACCGCCTTCTCGATCGTGGCCGCCGACGCGCTGCTCACAGCCGGGATGAAGACCAAGCAGAAGCTCGCCTGCCCGGCCGAGCGCACGGTGGGCGGCGCGCACTTCGTGACGGCGAGCCAGGTCATCGGCGCCTCCCCGACGTTCAAGGACAACTTCGCCAAGGGCTGCGTCACCGCCCTGGCCTCGCTCGCCCGGCGCGTCGACGCCACGGCCCTGAAAAAGAGTGCCGAGGCACTCGGCATCGGAAAGGACTGGCGGCTGCCGCTCAAGTCGTTCAGCGGCTCGCTGCCCGAGTTGACCAGCGACGCCGATAAGGCCAGGGCCATCGCGGGCCAGAACGTCGAGGTCAGCCCGCTCAGCATGGCCCTCGTCGCTGGGGCGATCGCCTCGGGCACCTGGCACCCGCCGGTGCTGGTGACCGATCCCAAGACGCCCGACCCCTCGACGGAGACGGTCGCGGTCAAGCCGCCGCAACCTGTGGCCGTCGACCCCAAGGTGCGCACGGCACTGACCGGCATGATGCTCGCCGGCGCCACCGGCTCGCCCGCCCAGGCCGGCCGCGGCCAGGTCTACGGCGTGACGGCCGCGGGCGACCAGGAGAAGCGGATGGGCTGGTTCGTGGGCTGGCAGGGTGACGTGGCGATAGCCGTCATGGCCAAGAACTACGACCCCGCGGCCGTCGCGGGCGACTTCTTCTCCGGCCTGCGCGACGCTAAGTGATTTCTTGTCACTCTAGGCAACCGTTCGGGCGGCCGGCTGCGTCTTACTCAGTGACTGCCCCGCTCGGGGGGTTGCGGGTGCAGTCGCCGTGATGAGTTCAGGACTTCATCTCGGGGGAAGTCCTGCCGTCCGGACCGGCTCGACCCTGCCGGTCGGCCCCCGGGAACGCCTACGCGTTTCCGGGGGTTTCGGCGTCTAGGGAATCAAGTTGACGCCGCAGGTGTTGGAGCATGTAAGGTCATGTTGCTCGGCTCTTCGGGGCCGTGTTGACAACTGCACATGGGGGTGACTGGCTTCGACTTCGACTTTGCAAGTCAGGTGAAGCGGGCCGAGGACTGCGGACATAACCTCGTTAACACTGTGACCGCAAACAACAAGTGCCAATTCTAAGCGCACTGTGGTCGGCCAGGGTTCCCTGGCCCTCGCTGCCTAAGTAGCGTAGCCACTGTCAGCCCGGGAGTGCCTTCGGCCCGGGATCTGGCATCGTTAGAAGGCTCAACCGCTCAACCCGGCCACGGGGGAGAGCGGGAAATCAAACAGTGGCTGAGCCCGTCGGCGACACGCCTGCGTGATTGCCGGGGCTGAGAAAAGCACAGCAGGCTGCGCCCGGAGAAGCCCTGTCTTGGGGTTGAAGGACGCGGGTTCGATTCCCGCCACCTCCACTGTTGATCATGATGCGGCGGCACCCGATGTGGGTGCCGCCGTTTTCGCGTCAAAGGGCTTCATCGGGGCGCTTCGCGCTTGAGGGCTTCAGGCGCTGTCTCCGGTCGCGCCGGAGCCGCGACCCCTGAAGGGCCTCCGCTTCGCTCCGGGCGTTTGTCTTTGGCGCGGGCTCCGCCCGCGCGTCCCCATTGACTGATTGAGCAGTCCAGGAGTCCAGCATTGGGCCGTTGATCATTGGTGATCCATGGAGGAAGGGCTCGATGGTTAGAGGTTCAGCCGATGCACCTCCAATTGGTAGAGGCGTGGAACGCCACGATCGCTGAGCCTGAGGTGGCAGTGGGCTGGGTTTCCGCAGCTCGCCGGCGGAACCCGGAAGGAGCACATCTGGTGATCAGCGTCGGCGGCGGGACCGGCCTGCCGGGGTAAGCCCGGGGACGCCACCGAGGGCGAGCAGGCAGAACATGTCGAATTGATGAAGGTCGGCCTTGTCCATACGCTTGATGGCCTCGATGCCGGAGCGAGCCGTATTGATGTGACCGAGTGTGTCCAGGCGGGTTGCATCGAAGGCAGGGTCGTGGTCCGCGCCATGTCTGGCTTCCAGAAGCTCGTTGAACGCGCTGGCCAGCACTTCCAGATCCACCGGAACGCGCCAGGAAGCGGAATCAACCAGAAGAAGCCGAACCGGACTCGGTGGCGTACGGCCGGCCGCGATGTCCTCCACCCATCGGGCGACCTTCTTGAAGTTGCCATGGGCATACCAGCGGCCGATGGCTTGCTGATGCTCGACCGGCCCATTCCTGGCCGCGCGCCTCGCGCCATGCTGTACGAGCTCGTGGAAGAGCGCATAGTAGGCCGTTGAGGTAGCACGCCTCAAGTAGGCGGTCCAAGGACGTCCGCACCCGGCGGTACGGCCTGCGAGGGTGTCGGCCAGATGGAGGTAGTCGTCTGCCTTGAAGTCTCGCCTCACGGCCAGTCCTGCTGGTCCCTGGTCAGGGCCTGGTCAATAACGCCTGTGCTGTTGTCTTCGAGCGGCTCGTCGACGTCTTCCCGGGCTTGGAATTCTTCCGGGGTGAACAGCTTGACGTAGACGTGCTCATCGATCTGGCGTTGAGCGGCAAGCTTGTTCACCTCCCTACGCAACGCATGGGTAAATTCGGCTGGCCACCCGTTCTCGTCGGGCGTGTCCATAATGATCACAGCTCGGAGTGCTGCCTCGCCATCGGCATCAAGGTACGGCTCAACCGAAGCCTCCTGGATGTGCGGCGCGTCTGGAATTCGCATGTCGCGGATCGCCATGGCCAGTTCGTTCAAGACTTCGCCCTGCCGCTTCATGCTCATGATGACCATCTTCGCATTTCCCGACTTCGACCAGAGGGTAGGCGAGGGTGCGTCACCAGAGGATCCTGTTCCGACCGAACTTCTTCGTGGTCAAGCCGACACCCAGCGTTGCGGCCCTGGTGGCCCAGGGACGGTGAAACCGTCGTGGTAGCGGCGTTCGTGAGTTCGCCCCGCCTGTCCTTGATGTGGACGACGCCGCCGGTCAGAGCTTGAGTCGTCGGCAGACGGGGGCGGTTTAA
Organism: Nonomuraea sp. NPDC049129; assembly: GCF_040648495.1. Taxonomy (NCBI): domain Bacteria; kingdom Bacillati; phylum Actinomycetota; class Actinomycetes; order Streptosporangiales; family Streptosporangiaceae; genus Nonomuraea; species Nonomuraea sp. NPDC049129. Next base: position 487,239 of record NZ_JBEZDU010000007.1, read on the forward strand.
GTTGTGTGCGGTTCGGAGCCCGCCGAGGTGGCGTGCCCTCCGAACATTGCCGCGGCTTGCCGGCCTTTCACCTGGTTCTCCGTGACATAAGGCCGCAGTTCCGCCTCGTACGCGGCGAAGGCGGTCGTGTGGTCGCCGTCCGCCTCGGCCAGGCCGCGGGCCAGCGTCCATGCTCCGATCAGTGCCTGCGAGGTGCCCATGCCGCTGGTGGGCGCGGCGCAGTAGCCCGCGTCGCCGACCAGCGTGACCCGGCCGTGGGACCAGTGGTCCAGGTGGACCTGACAGGAGGAACCGAAGTAGAAGTCGTCGGCTTCGCTCATCGCCTTCAGCAGCCGGGGCGCCTCCCAGCCGTGCTCGGCGAAGGCGGCCCGCACGGCCTGTTCCTGTTCCTGGCGGTCGCGGCGGTCCAGCGCGGGGGAGGTGGTGGCGAAGGAAAGACTGACCGTGAGAGGGGCCGCCGCGTCGAGGCCGAACAGGTAAATCGCCGTGTTCGGGGTCTGCTGGAGCAGTCCGGTGCGGTCGAGCCCGAGGTAGTTGGGTGTGCTGAACCCGGCTCCGGAAAGGCCCAGGTGCCGCAGCGCGTCGGCGTGCGGGCCGAAGGTCAGCCGTCGGACCTTGGAGTAGACGCCGTCGGCGCCGATCACAAGGTCGAAGTCGCGGGTGGTGTCGCGCTCGAACTCGACCGTGACGCCGGACTCGTGCTGAGTCAGCGCGCTGATGGAGTCGTCGAACACGTACGTCACGTTGTCCGCGGTGATGCGGTGCAGGATCCGGGTCAGCTCCTGCTTGGGCACCTCCAGCTCGCCGGCGAACGCCTCCGCGGGCAGTTGCCCGACCTCGGCGCCGGTCTCGCCCACCAGCGTGGTGCCGCGCATCTTCGTGTCGTGCGCCCGGACCTCGGCGAGGATGCCCATCTCCTCCAGCACGCCGAGTGCCTGGCCGCGGAAGTCCACCGCGTAGCCGCTGTCGCGCAGGTGCGGGGCGCGCTCGATCACGGTCACCTCGTACCCGTCGCGGTGCAGGAAGTAGGCGAGGGCGGGCCCGGCCACGCTGGCGCCCGAGATCAGAACCGTCGTCTTGGTCATGGAGATGACCGTAAACGCGTCTTGCCCATTTGGTCAAACCAAATGGATAGACCGTTTGGGCAAGTTCTTCGGTATGCTGAGCCGTATGGGAAACCGAGAGGATCTGCTGGCCGGCGCCAAGCGATGCCTGATCGAACGCGGCTGGGCTCGCACGACCGTCCGGGACATCGCCTCGGCCGCTGGAGTGAGTCACGCCGCCATCGGCTACCACTTCGGCTCCAAAGATGCCCTGCTCACCCAGGCCCTGGTGGAGGCGGTTGACGAACTCGGCGCCGAACTCGCCCGTCGCACCCCGTCCGACGAGCCGGAAGAGCGCTGGCAGACGCTGATCGACAGCTTCACCACTCATCGGGCGTTGTGGGTGGCCCAACTCGAGGCCGTAGTGCAGGCCGAGCGATCACCAGAGGTACGTGAACACCTCGCCAAAGGGCAACGCCAGGGACGCGAAGGGCTCGGCGGTTCCGTGCCGCTCGCGTTGCTGACCGGTCTGATGCTGCAGTGGCTGGTGGACCCGGATCACGCGCCCACCGGCGCAGATGTGATCAGCGAGCTCCGATCACTCCGCAACCTCTGAATATTCATCGGCTCGGATCGATATCAGACGGCGCCGAGCGTGGCGATGAGTTCAATGACCTGGTACGCGGTCGGGAAGTCCGGTGCCGCGTAGCGCAGCGTGCAGCCGTCTTCGAGCTCCATTCCCGGCACCAGCAGCGCGTGCTCGGTCATCCGCGGCCGGTGCACCCGTACTTCCAACCGCACCGGGCCGTCGAAACGCAGCGGACGGACGGTGCCGCGGCCGGCCAATGCCTCGGGTATCGCCTGTTCGATCCTGTCGCATGCCTCGTCGGGGTGCAGCAGCGCGACCGCGTCGATACTGTCCGCCAGTCCAGCCATCATTCCGCCGGGTTTGGGCGCGCCACGCAGTAATTCGGCACGCCGGTCCAGCAGTTCGGGGAGAAGATTGCGGAAACGCGCGTGGGCCTCGGTGACCAGCACCTGGGCGCCTGCCTCGTAGGGGTGGACGCCGCGGACGGCTGCGCTGGCCTCCGCCGTAAGCAGTTTGCGGTTGCGCTCGTATTCGCTGTGGCCGGGAATGACATCATCGCCATCGACCACCCCGGCGATTCCCTCCATGTCCACCGAGACGAGCACCCGCATCTCGATCACGCCTTTCCAGGTCATTCGCACGTACGCCTGCGGCTGAAGCGTCATGGTATCTAGCGCTTTGCGGTCTCTCGGGGGTGTGGACGGCTGGCATGTGGATCGTGTCCGACTGGATCCCGGTTACCTGTACATATAATCCGTAGTACGCCGTGGTACGTAGGGGTACAATTGAGCCATGGATGCTCCGATGCCTCGACCGACCGAGGTGAGCGTGCGCCAGTTCGTCAATGACTCTGGAAGCGTCACGCGCGGCCTTCGCGAGGGAAAGCGATACATACTGACGATCAACGGCGAGCCGCTGGCCGAAGTGAAGCCGATCAAGCGCCGCCGGTTCGTTCCCACAGCTGAGGCGCAGGCCGTTTTCGCCACCGCCCCGGCTATTGACTGGGACGAGGTACGGGCTGATCTGGACACGATGATCGATGACGAGCTACGCGATCCGTTCGGCGGGACCGGCCTGTGACCCGGCATGAGCGGGGCGTTCTCGACACCAGCATCGTGGCCGCCTTCAAGCTCTTTGATCCCGCCGAACTGCCCGCGGAGTCAGCGATCACCGCCGTCACGCTTGGCGAGCTGTCGCGTGGCCCATACGCCACGGATGATCCGGTCAGGCGCGCGGGAAGGGTCGCGGTGCTCCAGTATGCCGAAGCGGCATTTGGTGACCCACTGCCGTACGACGCCGACGCCGCCCGCATGTTCGGGCAGATCTGTGCTGTCGTGTACGCGCAGGGCCGACAGCCACGAAGCCGGACCGCCGACTTGATGATCGCCGCGACAGCCGCCAGTAACGAGCTGCCCTTGTTCACCGCGAACCCCAAGGACTTTGACGGCCTGGAACGGCTCGTGAGTGTGGTCGCCGTGACGCGACCTGATGGCGCGACGGGTTAGCCTCAGGAGCGGAATGAACATGATCGACAGCCTCGTCAGGCCGACCGGGGAAGATGACACATATCCCACCGCCTCCAGCGCCGCGAAGGAACATCCGTAGCTCACTGGGACACCCGCAGCTTCCGTGGCATGCAGACGCCCCCACACCCATTTGGCGGGCGCGGGGGAGTTGAGCTTCCTAGCTGTGGGTCAGACCCGGAATGGCAGGTCGGCCATGTCTACACCGAGCGTCACCGCAATGATGATCACGATCATGATCACGAGAACCCCCACATGCTTGCCCCATTCACTAGGGACCTGCACAAACAAGGAGAAATTGCTCACCAGCGCCTCCAAAGCCGATCGAATGGATGACGCCGGACCTGAGGGAGGGAAGTCTCCAGCCCCATCAGTCGGTACGCTGGAACCAGAGAAAACAGGTACCTGGTGATGGGCTCAGGCCCGGCTGGGCATCGAGGGCCCGGTCCCCTTCGCGAGAGGGGGCTGGGCCCTTTTTTAATGCCCACGCATAACGGTAGTAGCTCCCTCAGCGCGCCCACACGTATTGGCAAAGAATTGACCAAGAGCAGGCGCCCCATCGAGTCTACGAGCGATATATCCGCAGGTCAGGGCGTTGCAACTCGCTCCAAAAATTTGACTATAACTTTACCCGTGGGCGAGGTGGTCCCGAAGACGAACCTCTGGCAATTAGCTGAAAGGCACCTATATACGTTTTGCCGGAGAGGCGGCGCGCTTGCGTTCTTTGCGGCGGCGGCGGCGACGACCGGGCGCGGGCCGAGGAGGCGTACGAGCGGCTGCTGCCGGTCTCAGCCGAGCCCGTCACCCGGCGAAGGCATCGCGGAGGAACTCGACGATCTCCGCCCGCGCGGCCTTGGCCTGCGGCACCACGCCCGGCATGCTGAGGAACGCGTGCGTCGCTCCCGGATATTCGGTGAGCCGCGCGGGCGTCCCGGCCGCCCGCAGTCGCTCGGCGTAGCAGCGGCCGTGATCGGCCACCGGATCGATGGTCGGCACCACCACGAGCGCTGGGGCCAGCCCGCTCAGGTCGTCGGCGTACAGCGGCGACAACGCGCGAGGATCCGTTCCCGGCGGAACGGCGAGCTGCTGGAAGAACCGCATCTGCGTCAGGGTGAGGGCCGGGCTGTTGGCGTACTGGCGCATCGAGGCGTGGTCGAACCCTGCCGAGGTCAGGTCGACCGGGGAGTTGGCCAGCACCTGCGCCCGCAAGGGCAGGCCGGACTTCCTGGCCCGGATCGCGGCCAGGGCGGTGACCATCGAGCCGGTGCTCTCACCGAAGACGGCGGTCCGCCAGGTCCGCGTGCGGCTCCCCGTGTCGCGGAGGGCGACCACATCCGCCAGGCCACCCGGTCGGCCGCGCCGGCCTCAATGACGTGGTCTTCGCCGCGACGCCGGCCATTCACTGGATCGCGGCAAGATCGGCGAGCCCGGGGTGGGCGACGCGTTCGCGGGCGTGTTCAGTGACGCCGTCAGTGATCCGGCCGTACGCGAGACGCTGTCCGCGCGGTTGCAGGACCCGTACCGGCTCGCGCTCCAGAAAGCGCTGGGCGAGCCGGAGAATCGGGTCCTGTTCTTCATTGACGTCGTCGTCGGGACCTTGCTCCACCGGATGGGCATGACCGGCGAGCCGATGGTCGACGCCGACGTGGCCGCACTGGTCGAGATGGTTCTGGCGCACTTCGCTGACGGTGCCGATCCGGCCTAGAGCTGCTGTTTTAGTACTGCACCCACAGGTAGTAAAGGCCCGGGGCGTTCCAGTTGGTCGGGATGACGGTTTCGCAGTAGTACTGGCGCCAGGTGTGGTTGGTCTGACCGTTGTAGCCGATCCCGGCGCATTGGTCGGGCCAGCCGTAGGTGCCCTGCTTGACATAGCCGGGTATTTCGGCCTGTGCGGGCGAGGCGAAACTGAATGCGGTGATGAGGGTGGCCGCGGCCAATGTGAGCGCGGCTAGGGGGCGCGACTTCATAAAGGAAAGTTAACTAATAATTTAATGGTAGGCAATGCACCGCCCTCCGTTCCGGCGAACAGTACCTGACCGTTTTATTGCTATTCGTTCTGTATGTTCGGTAGTCCACGCCCCCTGCACGGACCCTGACGCGAGGAGGGACGCATGGCGCGGCTGGTATCGGTCAACGTGGGTCTTCCGCAGGACGTCGCCTGGCAGGGCAAGACGGTGCATACCGGCGTGTGGAAGTACGCCGTCGCCGGCCCGCGGATGGTGCGGCGGCTCAACGTCGACGGGGACGGCCAGGGGGATCTGGCCGGGCATGGCGGTGAGTACCGTGCCGTCCTGGTCTACCAGCTCGACTCCTACCGCCACTGGCAGGAGCACCTCGGCCGCGACGACTTCGCCTACGGGCAGTTCGGGGAGAACTTCACCGTCGATGGGCTGCCGGACGACGAGGTTTGTATCGGAGACCGGTTCCAGGTGGGCGAGGCGCTGTTCGAGGTCACCCAGCCGCGGGTCACCTGCTACCGGGTGGGGTTGCGGATGGGCGAGCCCCAGATGGCCGCGTTGCTGGTGTCCCACCGGCGGCCGGGGTTCTACCTGAAAGTCCTCGTCGAGGGCCGGGTGGAGGCGGGGCAGGAGTTCGTCAAGGTCGCCTCCGGTCCCGAGGGGGGTGACGGTCGCCGACATCGACGCGCTGCTGTACCTGCCGGGCCACTCCCGTCGGCAGCTCGCGCGGGCGCTGCGCATTCCCGCTCTCAGCCCCGGCTGGAGAACGTCGTTGCAGGCGCTGCTCGACCAGGCCGACGGCGCTTCCGGCGCGGCGGGCGGCAACGCGGGGCTGGCCCCCGCCGTCTCTCCGCCGCCGGCCTGGCCGGGGTTCCGGCCGCTCCGGGTGAGGCGGATCGAGGCGGAGAGCGCCAGCGTGTTCTCCGTGACGCTGGCCGCACTCGGCGGTGACCCGCGTTCTGCCGCGCTCGGCGGTGACCTGCGTCCTGCCGCCTCCGACGGAGCGCCGCTCCCTGCCGCCTCCGACGGCGACCCGAGTTCTGGCGCGCCCGGCGGCGGCCTGCTTCCTGCCGCGTTGCCGGGCCAGTTCCTCACCGTTCGGGTGCCATCCGAGGGCGGCGGGCCGTCGCTCATCCGCAGTTACTCGCTGTCCGGCCCGCCGGGCGGCGGGGAGTATCGCCTCAGCATCAAGCAGGAGCCGCACGGGGCGGCCAGCGGATACCTGCGTGCCCATCTGCGTACCGGAGATGTTCTCGAGTGCGCGGCCCCGCGAGGCGCCTTCACCCTCGTGGCCGGTGACGGTCCCGTTGTCCTCATCTCGGCGGGCATCGGCGCCACCCCCGTGATGGCCATGCTGCACACGCTCGCCGCCGAGCGATCCCCTCGTGAGGTCTGGTGGCTGTACGGCGCTCGAGACGGCACCGAGCACCCTTTCGCCGACGAGAGCCGCGACCTGCTCGGCCGGCTGGCGAACGCGCACCGGCACGTCTGCTACAGCCGCCCGGCCCCCGGCGACCGGCAGGGCGTCGACTACCACTCCAGGGGCCGGCTCTCCCTCGACCTGCTCTGCGGTCTCGGCCTGCCACGCGGCGCCGACACGTACGTGTGCGGCCCTCCCGCGCTCATGCGGGACTTCCCGGTCGCGCTCGCCGCCTCCGCGCTCGCTCCCTCCCATGTCCGTACGGAGATCTTCGGCGCCGGCCCGTCCCTGACGCCCGGTGTCACGGGCGCCTCGGTGACTCCCGTGCACCCGCCCGCGGGTCCGCCAGGCGACGGGCCCGCGGTCTCCTTCGCGCGCAGCGGGCTGACGGTGAGCTGGAGTACCGCGTACACGAGCCTGCTGGAGCTCGCCGAAGCCTGTGACGTGCCCACCCGCTGGTCATGCCGCACCGGCGTCTGCCACAACTGTGAGAGCGGCCTGCTGGCCGGAAGCGTCGACTACTCGCCCGAGCCACTCGACGCACCCGCCGAAGGCGACGCGCTCATCTGCTGCTCCCGGCCACGTGAGGACGTCATCCTGGACCTTTGACGCGCTCGGACCTACAGCTGATCGCCTCAGGTGCCGCCCTTGGCTTCCATCAGCAGGTCCAGGTGTGTCTGGACGATGGGCTTGGCATCGGTGGCGAGCTGCTTCACCTCCGGCGAGGATCCCTTCCGCAGTTCCTTGGCGCCGTTGGCGAGACTCTGGCGGTGTCCGGCGATCTGCGCGGCCAGCCATGCTCGGTCGAATGCTTCGCCGCTCTTGGCGGCCAGCTCCCCGAGCTGGCGGCGCTGGACCTCGCTCGGCTTGTCGGGCAGGTCCACCCCTACCTGCTTGGCGACCCGGCTCACGTCGTCGTCCATCTTGGTGTGATCGCTGACCAGTTTGGCGCCCAGCTCCCGGACCGCCTTGCCGGCGCCCATGTCCTGGGCGGCCTGTCCGGCCTGGATCTCGGCCAGGTTGCCTTGGTGTGCCTGCCGGAGGAAGGTCCGGTCCTGTTCGTTCACGTCCAGGTGCGTGCGTGCGCCGGCCGCCGCGGGAGGCATCACGGTAATCGCAAGGGCGAACACGATGGGGATGATCGCTTTGGGCATTGAATGTCCCCTTTGGTCGGTTTGTTCGTTCCGACTTGGTGCCCTCCGTTGGCTCCAGATGAACTCATGTGTGATCAAAATGAACGCATGGGTCGCACCCAATCGGCCGCCAAGCACCTGCTCCTGGCGAAGGGAACAACGCGGCGGAGGTCTGGTCCTAGTCACTTGTCCGATACCGCGGGCGGGCCGGCGTCCCTAGCGTTCTGATCGTGAAATTCATGGAAGCCTTGGACTCCGCGGTTGAGTTGACGGCGGTCACGAAGCACTACGCGCACGGTGTCACCGCGCTCGACAACGTGAGCGTCGGGTTCGGCCGGGGCACCTTCACCGCCGTGATGGGGCCGTCCGGCTCGGGCAAGTCCACGTTGTTGCAGTGTGCGGCCGGCCTGGACAAGCCCACGTCGGGGCGGATCATGGTGGACGGCAGGGACCTGACCCGGCTGACGGAGCGGAAGCTGACCTTGCTGCGCCGCGACCGCATCGGATTCGTGTTCCAGTCGTTCAATCTGCTGCCCTCCCTGACCGCGGAGCAGAACGTGGCGCTGCCGTTGAAGCTGGCGGGCCGCAGGGTGGACCGTGAGCTGGTACGGCAGAGCCTGGACGCGGTCGGTCTGGCGGAGCGGGCCGGGCACCGGCCCGCCGAGCTGTCCGGCGGCCAGCAGCAGCGCGTGGCCATCGCCAGGGCGCTGGTCGCCAGGCCCGCCGTGCTCTTCGGCGACGAGCCGACCGGCGCGCTGGACACCAACACCAGCCGGGACGTGCTGAGGCTGCTGCGCTCGCTGGTGGACCGGCATGCGCAGACGGTCGTGATGGTCACCCACGACCCGGCCGCGGCGGCGTACGCGGACCGGGTCCTGTTCCTCGCGGACGGCCGGATCTGCGGCCAGCTGCTCGACCCCACGGCTGAGGCCGTCTCGGCCCGCATGCTGATGCTGGAGGAGTCGTGCTGAACATCGCGTGGCACACCCTGCGTACTCGCCTGGTCTCCTTCGTCGGCACATTCCTCGCACTCGCGCTCGGCACCGCCCTGATCGCCGCGATGGGTCAGGTGCTGGCCACCACTGTGGACTCTCCCGACCGCGCCCCGCAGCGTTACGCCGCCGCGCCGTACGTGGTCGTGCCCGACGAGCGGCTGCGGGTGGACACGTGGCAGGGAGAGCAGAGCCGGCCGCTGGCGGAGAGGCACGGCCTGACCGCCGAGCTGGCCGCCCGCTTTCCTGACGCGGTCGTCGACCGGATCTTCCCCGCGCAGGTCGCGAGCGGCCAGGGGCAGGGTGAGGGGGGACAGGACGCGGTGGGCCGGCCCTGGTCGGCGTCCCGTACGGCGCCGCAGCGCCTGGTCGAAGGCCGGGCGCCGCGGACCGCGCGGGAAATCGTGGTGAGCGCGGGAGCCCGGGTGGGCGACAAGGTGAGTGTGATCACGCGGTCGGGGACGAAGCCGTACACCGTGGTGGGTGTGACGGACGGCCCGCCCACCGTGTTCTTCACCGACGACCAGGCCGCCAGGCTGTCTCCGCGCATCGACGCGCTCGCCCTGTGGACGAGGCCGAGCGGCGTACCCGTGCTCACCGGGCAGGAGCGGGCGCTGATGGACCCCAACCGCGAGGGTGACGAGCGGGCCCGTAACAACGCCAATACGATCGTCGGCATCGCCGCCGGATTCGCCGTGTTCATCGCCGTCTTCGTGGTGTCGTCGACGTTCGCGTTCGCGGTGGCGCAGCGGCGGCGCGAGTTCGCGCTGTTGCGGACCGTCGGCGCGACCCGCCGCCAGGTGCGGCGCATGGTGTACGCAGAGGCCGGATTCGTCGCCGTGGCCGCCTCCGCGCTGGGGGCGCTGGCCGGGCCGTACGCCGCGGGGCCGATTCTGGATTGGCTGGTCGGCCTCGGGATGGCGCCTGCCTGGCTGGTGCCGAGCAGGCAGACCTGGCCGGCGGTCACGGCCTTCGCCGTGAGCGTGGTGGTCGCGCTGGCAGGCGTGAGCGTCGCGGCCAGGCGGGCCGGTCGGGTGCACCCGGCGGAGGCCATGCGCGAGGCCGCGATCGAGCCTCGGGTGATGACCTGGGGGCGCCTGCTCGTCGGCGTGGGGCTGTTCACCGCCGCGCTGATCAGCATGGCGGTGAACGCCGTGAGCGATCCGCAGGGCGCCACCAACAACAAGTCGTTCATGCCGATCCTTATGCTGCTCGTGGCGGGCGTCGGCCTGCTCGCCCCGGTCGTCGTGCGACCGGTCGCCAGGCTGCTCGCCGTACCGCTGAGCCGCCTTCGTGGCGCGGGCGCCACCTTGGTGCCCGCCGCCGCGGCCACCTCCGTCAGGCAGACCGCGGCGACGGCGGCACCGGTCCTGGTGGCGGTGGGACTGGCCGCCGCGCTGCTCGGCGCGGCCGCGATGACCGACGCGGCCAAGACCGCGATGCAGGCGGCACCCGTACGGGCCGACTACCTGGTGCTCCCCGAAGGATCCGTAGGACTGGATCGGCAACTCGTCGAGCGGCTGCGGGCCATCCGCGAGGTGGAGATCGCGACCACGGCCCCGACCAGTATGTACACCCTTGAGGGCAAGACCGCGCTGATCCAGCGGCCTACCGAGGCCGTGGACCCGGCCCGGTTCGGGAGCATGCTCGACATCCCGGTGACCAAGGGCTCCCTGGCTCAGCTGAACGACCGGACCATCGCGGTCTCGGAGACGTGGGAACTCGAACTCGGCGAGAGCGCGAAGCTGTGGCGGGCCGACGGCAGCGAGATCTCGCTCAAGGTGGTCGCGCTGCTCGCCCCGAACGCGCCGTCCGACTCCTACGTCACCACGGCACACGCCTTCTCCGCGCCGGTGACCACGGCCTATGTGAAGCTGCGGCCAGGAGCCTCGGCGCGGGATGTGGAGTCCGCTCTGCGGCGGTCCACGCAGGGGCACAACGCGCGGGCGCTCACCAAGGACGCCTGGGTGAGCGAGACGGGCGACCGGCGCGGCTCCGCCAGCCGCCTCGGGCTCCTGGTGGTGCTCGGCATCATCCTCGCCTACACCGCGATCTCGCTGGTCAACATCCTGCTGATGGCGGCTTCCGATCGGACTTCGGAGCGGGCGTCGCTGCGACTGCTCGGCGCGACTCGTGGTCAGGTGGTGAGGTACGTCGCCGGCGAGGCGCTCCTGGTCGTGGCCATCGGCGTGCTGCTGGCCGCCGCCGTCGCGGCGATCAGCCTGGGCGGGCTCTGGAGCTCGCTGGTGCAGATCGCCGGGCCGATCGCGATCAGTGTGCCCTGGCCGGCGGTCGGCGCGGTGATCGCCGGATGCGTGGCGCTCGCGGTCGCCGCCGCCGTGGCGCCCGCGCTACGCCGCTCCTAGGTCCAGCCTGGCCAGCTCCACCCGGGAGGAGACGCCGAGCTTGGGGAAGGCCCGGTAAAGGTGGTAGCTGACGGTCTTGGGGCTGACGAAGAGCCGGGCGCCGATCTCCCGGTTCGTCAGGCCCGTCATGGCCAGCCGGACGATCTGCAGCTCCTGCGGCGACAGGTCGGCCAGCTTGTCGAAGGCGGCGGGAGCGGCGATGACCTCCCCGGCGGCGCGGAGTTCGGCCGCGGCCCGCTCGGCCCACGGGGCGGCGCCGAGCCGCTGGAACGTCTCCAGCGCGGCACGCAGTTTGGTACGCGCGTCGCGCTTGCGCCGCTCGCGGCGGAGCCATTCGCCGTACACCAGTTCGGTCCTGGCGTGTTCCAAGGGCCGGCCGTGTGGCTTCAGCGCGGCGGAGAAAAGCTCGTCGCCCGGCTCGACGAGCGCGTGGCAGCGGGCCAGCACCGCGTCGGCCCAGTCGAGCCGGGCCGCGCCGGCCCATTCCGCCAGCCGTTCGAGCGGCTCCTTCGCCCGGTCCGGCAGTCCCGCGCGTACGGCCGCCTCGACCTGGTCGGCAGCGAAGTAGACGGCCTGGATCTGGTGGCGTACCGGCCCGGCGAGGGCGGACTCCAGCCGGTCCAGCGCCTGCGTGTGGCGGCCACGGCTCAGATCGAGCATCGCCTGGGCCCACTCCGACCAGGCCACGCCGTTGGCGATGCCGGTCACGGCGAAATGCTCGGCACAGCGCGCGGCCAGCTCCGCGCACCTGGCGTCGTCGCCCTCGACGGCGGCGATCCAGGCCAGCATGCCCTCCAGGTAGCCGGTCCGGTGCGGCTGGCCGAAGTCCCTGGCGATCCGCAGCCCCTCCGCGGCATCGGCCTTGGCGTCGGTGAACCGGCCGAGATAGACCGCGGACGCGGCCAGCGTCACGTGCGCGAGCGGCAGCCAGCCGGTCATGCCGAGCGCACCGCACTCCTCGACCAGCGCCGCCGAGATCTCCCGCTGCGCCTCGAACTCGCCCACCAGCCCGGCCACGAACGCGCCGTTGACCCGCAGACCGTAGGAGCCGCGCTCGATACCGCGCGCGTCGAGCACCAGCGGGCGCATGCCGGGCAGCGCTCTGGCCGGACCGTGGCCGAGCGACTCGGCGGCCGCCTCGACCGCGTCCACGGCGGAGTCCAGACCGTCCTCCTCGCGCAGCGGCAGGCGGCGGAGCCGTACGGCGGCCTCCTCGACCCGCCGCGGGTCGCTGAGCTGCCAGGCGTTGCGTCCCGCGTCGATGAGCATGAGACCGGCGGCGACCGGGTCCAGCTCCGCGACCCGGCTCGCGCCGGCGAGCAGAATGTCGTGGGCGGTGTGGACGGAGCCGCGTTCGAAGGCGACCCTGGCGCGGAGCCCGGCGAGCCTGGCGATGGAGCGCGGGTCGTCGACGAGGCGGGCGGCCCTTTCCGCCAGTGCCTGGGTCCGGTCGGGCAACCCCGCGTCCGCGGCGGCCACAGCCGCCTCCGTCAGCCGTCTGGCCAGCGATCCCGGGTCGGTGGTGAGTTCGGCGGCGCGTTCGAGCGCGGCCGCCGCCGCCGCGTGGCCGTGCCGTGTCCTGGCCCGTTCCGCGGCGCGTTCCAGCGCGATGGCCACCTGCTCGTCGGGCCCCAGGGCGACCGCGGCCAGGTGCCAGGCCCGCCTGTCGTCCTGGTCGTCCAGTACGTCGGCCAGCGCCCGGTGCGCGACCAGCCGCCGGTCGAAGGCGGCCGAATGGACGGCGGCGGCCCGCATGAGCGGGTGCGCGAAAGTGACGCCGCCAGCGTCGGCGAAGGTGCGGCCGCCGCCGGCCGTGAGGAAGCCGGCCCGCTCGGCCGTACCGAGAGACTCGGCGCCGATCCCGAGCCGTTCGGCCGCCCGGAGTACGGTGCCCAGGTCGCCGGTGTCCTCGACGGCGGCGAGCAGGATCATCAGCTGGGCTCCGTCCGGCAGTCGCGCGATGCGGGTCGCGTACGCCTCCTGGATCCGGCGCGGCAGCGGCATCGGAGTGAACGGGTCGGCGGTGCGCGGCAGCTCGATCAACGCCAGCGGATTGCCGCAGCTCTCGGCCAGGACCCGGTTTCTGAGGCCCTCCGCCAGGTGTGGGTCGCGTTCGGTCAGCAGCTCGGCCGCCGACTCCGCGTCGAGCGGGCCGAGCCGGCGCTCCGGCAGGCCCTGCGCGTTGAACCCGTCACGTGCGGCGAAGAGCAGGACGACTCCCTCGGCGTCGAGCCGCCTGGCCGCGAAGACCAGCGCGTCCGCGGAGGCCCGGTCCAGCCAGTGCGCGTCGTCCACCAGGCAGAGCAGCGGGCCGTCCTCGGCGATCTCCGACAACAGGGACAGCGTCCCGAGTCCGATGAGGAAACGGTCCTCGCCCGCGGCCGCACCGAGGCCGAGCGCGCCTTTCAGCGCGAGCGCCTGGCGCTCGGGCAGCGCCTCCGCGCGAGCCAGCTCCGGCCGCAGCAACTGGTGCAGCGCCGCGAACGGGAGCTCGGCCTCGGTCTCCACCCCGACGCTGCGGAGCACGCGCAGATCGGTGGCCCGTTCGGAGGCGCTTCTCAGCAGAGCGCTCTTGCCGATGCCCGGATCACCGTAGATCACGAGAGCGCCGCTGCGCCCCGCTCGCGCGCTCTCCAGCAGCCCGTCGACGACCGCCTGGTCCTCGCGTCTGCCCTTAAGCATGCTCGGTCAGCCCCGAGAGGTGATGCCACATCACCGGAAAAGAGTACGGGCTGGCAAAAGCCGATCAGTTGTACGGGTCGCGGCTTCGGCGCTGCTCGTATTCGCGCTGTTCATATTCGCGGGTGCGCTCGTACCTGCGCTGCTCGTGGCCTCGGGGCTCGTATCCCCGCTGGTCGTATCCGCGGGGCTCGTAACCTTGCGGCTCATACCCCCGGGGCTGCTCGTACGGGTACGGGTCGGGGTCCGATACGTGCTCGAAGTCCATGGCCGTGCGCCCGATCGAGGCCAGGAGCGAGAAGATGGCGATGCCGACGACGAGGTTGATGGCGGCCGTGGCGACCTGCCTGATGAGGTCGACGGAGTACATGAACGGCAGGATCGTGATGATCACGGTGAAGAGCCCGGCGATCCAGCCGAAGAACTTGGTCGGCTCCGGCGTCGACAGCATGAGGACATAGAGCAGCAGCGTCGCGACGAGCGCGGCCGTGGCGGCCGAGATCGCGTATCCCGTGATCGCCGTGCTGCCGTAAGCGGAGTTCCCGTACGGAGTCAGCGCGCGGATGCCCAGGAGCCGGTTGCTGATCATAGCTCCGACGACCACGATCAGTGCGGCCACCACGGCGGCGGCCACGCCGCCTCCCCACACTCGCGCCGGATTGACTCTCGGACGGGCCGACCCCGGATGGCGATCATGGCGGTCATGGGAGGGATATGACATGCGAATCACCTTTGTCGCGAATGCTGATCAAGCACTTACGGAACCCTACACGCGCTGTCAAGAGCGGATGACGCGCCGTGCGCGTGGTGGGTCCCGTAGATCGCCTCGCTTCTCGGTCCCCAGCTCATAGGAATCGGTCCCCGAATGGCCAAGGGGTTTAATGGCCGCCCCTTCTCCGATAGCGTCATCGGCGCGATTCCCGGCCGACGGCAGGAGCGAAATCGGTGTCTGAGCCCTATCCCCGTGAAGGAGCGCCCGCCCCGCCGCGGTCCACACGCTGGCTGCGACGCTGGGCCGTGGCGATGCTTGCCGCATGGATCGTCGGCATCCTGTGGATCGTCATGTACTACGTGGATCCCGCCTTCCCGGTTCTCGGTGAGTTCGGGAATTGGAATCTGTTGATCGGGTTCGGGCTGCTCTTGCTGGGTGCGGTGTTCGGGGTGTTCCTGCTGGTGGCCTTGATCATGTCGGCGCGCCGCCGCCCCTGAGAAGGGCCTATGTGGCCGTACGGAGGAGCCTTCACGGCGAGGCCGGTCAGCAGGCCTTGTCGCGGGTCGGCAGCCGGCCGGTGGTCAGGAAGCCGGTGACGGTCTGGTCGCCGCAGGCGTTGCCGTTCGCGAGGTAGGCGCCGTGGCCACCGGAGTCGACGCTGACCATGCGGGCCCGCTGCCCGAACGCCTGCCGCATCTTCAGCGCGCCGCTGTACGGCGTGGCCGGGTCACGCAGGTTCTGGATGAGCAGCACGTTGGCCGGGCCGCGCGAGCCGACCCGTACGGGCGGCTCGGCGGGCTTGACGGGCCAGTACGCGCACGGCCCCATGTTGACCGGCATGCCCCCGGTGAGCGGGTGGGCGATCCGGTCACGCGCCACCTGCCGCTGGAACGTGGCGACCGAGTCCGTCCACTCGACGTCGTTGCACATGGTGGCGCCGGCGTGGGCGGCGGTGTTCTGCAGGACGGCCGCCGGTGGCGTGTTCGGCGGAGGCAGTTCGGCGGTGGTCAGGGCGGCGTGCATGAGCCCGGCCAGCATGGGGAAGTTCGCGTCGGAGTAGAGCGCGTTGAGCATGGTCTCCCGGAGGAGGTTGCCGTTCAGCTCCTCGGGGTTGGCGCCCGGCCACGGCAAGGGCTTGCGGTCCAGCTCGGCCGTGAGCTCCAGGAACGTACGGCGGACCGCCGCCGCGGAAGTGCCGAGGCCGTAGTCGGCGTCACGGGCCGCGGCCCAGGCGGCGAAGTCGGGGAAGCGGTCCTCCACGCCGACGGAGTAGTTGGCCAGCCACTGCCGTGCCACCCGGCTCGGATCGGGATCGTCGTTGCTGTCCAGGACGACCCGGTCGGTGCGCTCGGGGAACATGGTGGCGTAGACCGCGCCCGCGTAGGTGCCGTAGGAGACGCCCCAGTAGGAGAGCTTCTTCTCGCCCAGCGCCCGGCGGATGGCGTCGATGTCCCTGGCCTCGTTGCGGGTGCTGATGTGCCGGATGAGCGGCCCGCCGTTGCGGGCGCAGGCCTCGGCGATCCTGCGCGACCAGGCGGCGTTCTCCGCGATGCCGCCGTCGGCGTCGGGGTACGGCTTGAGCTTGGTGAGCGAGAGATCACCGGTCGCCAGCCCGCAGGAGACGGGGGAGCTCTGGCCCACGCCACGCGGGTCGAACCCGATGATGTCGTAGCGGTCGAGCACGTCCTGCGGCAGCCGCTTGACCTGGACGCTGGGCCGGTTCAGGCCCGGGCTGCCCGGCCCGCCGGGGATGATCAGCAGTACGCCACGACGCGACGCGGGTTTGGCGGTCCTGATCCGCGACACCGCCAGCGAGATCGTCGGCCCACCGGGCGCCTGATAGTCCAGGGGCACCTTCAGCGTGGCGCATTCCTGTCGCGCGTCGACACCGGGCCCGGCGGGGCAGGCGCTCCACGAGACGGCCGCCGCCTGCGCGGGGGTCACGAGGGCGGTGGCAAGGATGGCGGTGGCCGCTCCGGCGGCGGACAGTATCGCGAGGTTTCGCATCAGGGGTCCTCTTCAGTGATCGTTCGGCTTGCGTCAACGACTCTGCCGAGTCGCGGATCTCCGAACCAGAGACCGTGTCACCGAAGACCCATGACCTCCTCATAAAACGGACAACCCGTAGGCTTGCCCCCGGTCTGACACGGGGGAGTGAGTTGTCGCAGGTTCCGGTGCCGCGCCTGGCGCGGGGGATCGTGGTCGTGGTGCTCGCCGGGTTCGCGTCCGTCTATGTGCTGGCGGGGTCACCCCTCGCGATCGTGGCGTTCGGGCTGCAGCTCGTCTACGTACTGCGCTCCCTGCGGCGGTTCAGGGGGCCGTGGCTGCTGGTCGTACAGGCGCTGGTCGGTTACGCGGCCACGCTAGGCTTCGGCACCTCCGTCGGGATCCTCGGCTTTCTGGGCGGGTCGCTGCTGCTGACCCCGGCCTGGCCGTTGGCCCCGCTGGTGGCGGTCAGCGCCGCCGTCGTCGGTCCGGCGGACCCCGCGATCAGCATGGTGCTGATCGCCCTGGTGATCTACGGCCTCACCCGGCTCATCGATCGGGTGGACGAGATGTACGCCGCCCGGCTCGCGCTGGCGCTGGCGGCGGCGGCCGAGGAGCGGCTGCGCATCGCCACCGGGCTGAGCGACGGCCTCGGCAGAGGGCTCGCGGCGATCGCCGACGGCGTCCGGTCTGTTGTGGATCGACCCGAACGCACCTCCGTTGTGGATCAAGCCGTGGATCGACCGGAACGCACCTCTGTTGTGGATCAAGCCGTGGATCGACCCGAACGCGTCGCGGAGACGCTCGGCGAGGTCGTCGCCACCGCCCGCCGCTCCCTGGCCGACGCCAGGAACGCCGCCGCGGGCTACCGCGCCACGTCACTCGCGCCCGAGATGACGACCGCCCGCGCGATGCTGACGGCCGCGGCGATCGAGACCGAGACGCGGGTCGGGCACTCCGAGCCGCTCGGCCCCGCGGGCGCGCTGCTCGCGGCGGTGCTGCGCGAGGTGGTGACCGAGGCCGTACGCCAGAACACGGCCACGACCTGCGTCATCGAGACCACCACCGCCGACGGGACGGTACGCCTGCGCGTCACCCACGACGGCGCCCGCACGGCCGAGGACGAGGGTCTGGCCGACCTGACCCGGCAGCTGGGCGCGGCGGGCGGCAGCCTGACCACAGGTCTGTCCGCCGAGGGTCGGCTGACCGTGGACGCCGTCCTGCCCGAGGGACCGGCGGAGGCGGCCGAGGACCCGGGCGCCTACCGGCTGTCGGTCACGCTGCTGGCCGCGGTGCTGGTCGGGTTCTCGATCAAGGCACTGCTGTTCGTACCCGCGAGCCTGATGGTGCCCGCCGCGGCCTGTCTCGCCGTGATCGTCGTCATGCAGCTCCGTTCGATCAACGGGCGTCACATGCTCGCGCTCGCGTTGCTGGCGCTGCTGGTCTATCTGCCGATTCCGGTGTTCGGGCGGGCCTGGCTGGGCGCGGCCGGGTTCCTCGCCGGTCCGATCCTGCTCGCGTTCCCATGGAGCGTGGCCTGGCCGCTGGTCGGGTGCGTGATGGCGAGCGTCGCGGTGAGCGCGGTGCTGCTCGGCCTGCCGGTCCCGCTGATGGTCAACTTCACCGCGAGCACGCTTGTGACCGGCCTGGTCGTGTACGGGCTGCTCAAGCTCGCTCAGCTGGTACGGGAGTTGCAGGAGGCCAGGCAGGCGCTGGCCCGCGCCGCCGTGGTCGAGGAGCGCCTGCGCGCCGCGCGCGACCTGCACGACCTGCTCGGCCACAGCCTGGCCGCGATCCTGCTCAAGTGCGAGCTGGCCAGACGCCTGGACCCCGCGCGGGCCCGGGCCGAGTTGGTGGACGTACTGGCGATGACCGAGAAGGCGGAGGGGGATCTGCGCGTCATCTCCGGTGCGCGGCCGGCGCTGTCGCTGGCCGCCGAGGCCGAGTCGGCACGGTCGGTGCTGGCCGCCGCGGGCATCCAGGTGGAGCTCGGCCTCGCGCACGCGGAGCTGTCCGCCGAGGTGGAGAACGTCCTGGGCACCGTGCTCCGGGAAGCGGTGACCAACGTGCTCAGGCACAGCTCCGCCCGGCATTGTGCGATCACGACGGTGGTGGAGGACGGGGTGGTACGGCTCCGCGTACGCAACGACGGCGTGCGCTCGTCGGAGGGGCGGCCCGGTTCGGCCGGGATCGGTAACCTGACCACCCGCCTGGCGGCCCTGGACGGGCGGCTCGGCACGGAGCGCGACGACGACTGGTTCGAGCTGACGGCCCAGGCGCCGAGCTCCATGCACATGGTCGGTTAGATCCAGCCCGCCTCGGTGGCGATGCGGACGGCGTCCGTACGGTTGCGGGCGTTGAGCTTGGCGACGATGGCGGTCAGGTAGTTGCGTACCGTGCCCGCGCCGAGAAAGAGTTTGGTCGCTATCTCGGCCGCGTCGGCGCCGCCCGCCGCCAGCCGCAGCACGTCGGCCTCTCGCGGAGTCAGCGGGTTGTCGGCCAGGTCCCAGGCGGTGACCGCCAGTGAGGGGTCGAGGACCCGCTTGCCCGCCGCGACGTCGCGGATCGCCGCCACCAGGTCCTCCGGCGGCGCGGTCTTCAGCAGGAACCCGTCCACCTGCGCCCCGAGCGCCCGGCGCAGGTGCCCCGGCTTGCCGTGCCCGGTCAGCATGAGCGTGCGGCACGACGGCAGCTTCGCGCGTATTTCGGCCGCGGCGGCCAGGCCGTCGAGCGTGCCGGGCATGTCGATGTCGAGCACCGCGACGTCCGGCCGGTGGACCAGGGCCGACGGAACGGCGGCGTCGCCCGACTCGACCGCCGCCACGATCTCCAGGTCCGGTTCGAGGCCGAGCAGGGCCACCAGGGCGCCCCTGATGACGTGCTGGTCCTCGGCCAGAAGCACGCGAATCACAGGGATATGTCTACCAGTGTCCGGATCATGATGAGGTCATGGTGCAGGCGTGATCGCGTCTCTGGTCCACGCCGTACCTGGTCAGCAGGCTGAGAGTCATGACAGACGTGCTGCGCTTGGACGCGGTGAGCAAGGTGTACGGCAAGGGGCAGGGCGCGGTCGCGGCCCTGCGCGAGGTGTCGATAGGCATTCCGCGCGGGAGTTTCACCGCGGTCATGGGCCCTTCGGGCTCGGGCAAGAGCACGTTCCTGCACTGCGCGGCGGGGTTGGACGTGCCGTCCTCGGGCTCGGTACGGCTCGGCGGCACCGAACTGGCCGGGATGGACGAGACCGCGCTGACCGAGCTGCGCAGGCAGCGGATCGGCTTCGTGTTCCAGGCGTTCAACCTGGTCTCGGCGCTCACCGTGATCGAGAACATCACCCTGCCGCTGCGCCTGGCGGGCGTACGGGTGGACCGGGCATGGCTCGACGAGGTCGTGTCCAAGGTGGGCCTGACGGGACGGACGGGCCACCGGCCCGCGCAGCTGTCCGGTGGCCAGCAGCAGCGGGTGGCCATCGCCAGGGCGCTGGTCACCCGGCCGGAGGTCGTGTTCGGTGACGAGCCGACCGGCGCGCTGGACACGATGACCGCCCGTGACGTGCTGACGCTGCTGCGGGAGATCGTGGACGGGACGGGACAGACGGTGGTGATGGTCACCCACGACCCGGTGGCCGCCTCGTACGCCGACGCGGTGCTGTTCCTGGCCGACGGCAGGATCGTGGACTCCGTCGCGGCGCCCACCTCGGAGCAGGTCGCCGAGCGGATGACCAGGCTGGGAGCGTGGGTGCGTTGAGCTCCATGATCTTTGTGGCTCTGAAGACGCTCCGGCACCGCAAGGCCGCCTTCGCCGGGGCGTTCGTCGCCCTGTTCTGCGCCGCCGCGCTGGTCTGCGCCTGCGGCATGCTGCTGGAGACGGGACTGCGCGGCAGCGTGGCGCCCGAACGTTACGCGGGCGCCCCGGTGATCGTCAGCGGGGACCGGTTCGCCCGCCAGACGGTCCGCGCCTCCGAGACTAAGACCAAGACCAAGGCCAAGCAGCTGTCGGAGCGGGCCTGGGTGCCCGCGGCCCTGGCCGACCGGTTGCGCCGGATCCCCGGGGTGTCGCGGGTGGTCGCCGAGGTGACCTTCCCCGCCTACGTCGCGGGCCGCCGGTTCCAGGGGCACGGCTGGGAGTCGGCGGCGCTCACTCCGTACACGTTGCGCACGGGACGTGAGCCCAGGGCGGCGGGAGAGGTGGTCGTGGAGGCCGCGTCAGGGCTCTCCGTGGGCGCGCGCGTGCCCGTGCGGACGGCGGCCGGGGACAGGACGTACCTGGTCACCGGTGTCACCGCCCAGGACCTGCCGAGCCAGGACACGCTGTTCTTCGCCACCGCCGAGGCGCGGCGCCTGGCGGGACGGCCGGGGCAGGTGGCCGCGATCGGCGTCTTTCCCCAGGCGGACGTGTCCGGGGTGGTCAAGGGCGCGCTCGCCTACACCGGGGACGAGCGCGGTGCCGTGGAGTTCCTGGACGCCGAGCAGTCGCGGGTGAAGCTGATCAGCCTGGGCGGCGCGCTCGGCGGGACCTCGCTGCTGGTGGCGATCCTCGTCGTGGTCGGCACGTTCGCGCTGTCCACCCAGCAACGCCAGCGGGAGATCGCCCTGCTCAGGGCCGTCGCCGCCACTCCCCGCCAGGTGCGCGGGATGCTCGGTGGCGAGGCGCTGCTGGTCGGCGTGGTGGCCGGGACACTCGGCTCGGCGGCCGGGGTCGGGCTGGGATTCTGGTTGCGGTCCAGGTTCGTCGCGCTGGGCGCGATGCCGGACAACCTGCGGCTGATGGTCAGTCCGTTTCCGCTGCTCGCCGCGCTGGGCGCGGCCGTGGTGGCGGCCTGGGCGGCGGCTTACCTCTCGGCTCGGCGTGCCGTACGGATCCGCCCGGTGGAGGCACTCGGCGAGGCGGAGTTGCCGACGGCGCGCATCCCCTTGGGCAGAATGATCGCCGGTTTGTTGTGCGGGGCAGGCGGCGTTGTGCTGACGCTGGTGCTGTCGGCCCTGTCGAGCGAGGCGGCCTCCGGCCCGGTCACCCTGCTCACCGCGCTGGTGTGGACGGTCACCGTGGCCCTGCTCGGCCCGGTGCTCGCGCAGGTGGCGACCGCCCTGCTCGGGGTGCCGCTGCGCGCGGCCCGGACGAGCGGGTACCTGGCCGCCGCCGGCCTGCGGGCCACGTCCAAGCGGCTGAGCTCGGTCGTCACGCCGCTCAGCCTGATGGTGGCGATGACCTGCACGATCCTGTTCGTACAGACGACCATGGGGTACGCGGCCCAGGAGCAGGCGACGGCGGGCACCAGAGCGGAGCACGTCCTCGGCCCACACGTACCCTCCGGCACGGCGGCGGTCGTCCGGCGGCTTCCGGGCGTCGAGGCGGTCACCGAAGTGCTGCGTACCTCCGTACGGGTGGGCCTGGACAAGTACGGCGCCCAAGCCGTGACCGCCGATGGGCTCGGCAGGACCATGGACCTGGGAGTGGTCTCCGGTTCGCTCGACGACTTCGACGACGACTCCGTCGCGGTCAGCCGGACGGCGGCCGAGCGGCTCGGCGTCTCGGCGGGCGCGAAGATCAACCTGACACTGGGTGACGGCACCCCCGTCGAGCTGCGCGTCGTCGCGATCTACTCGCGCGGGCTGGGATTCGGCGAACTCACGCTCTCCCACGCGCTGGTGGCCGGGCACGTGGACGACCCGCTCGGGACCGTGCTGGTCGCGGCCCCATCGGTGACGCGGGCGGATCTGGAACGGGCCGTGCCGGGGGTCGGCGTACTGGACCGGGCCCAGGCGGCAGAGGCGGGCGGGGCCAACAGTGAGGTGAATTACGTGGCGATGGGGCTGATCATCGCGTTCACGGCGATCGCCGTGGTCAACACCATCGCCATGTCCACGTCGTCGAGGTCGCGGGAACTCGCCCTGCTACGCCTGGTCGGCACCACGCGGCGGCAGGCGCTGCGGATGCTGAGGCTGGAGACTCTGGCGGCGGTCGTCGTCGCGGTGACCATCGGGACGGCGATCGCGCTGGTCACGCTGTCGGCGTTCAGCATGGGCATGACCGGTTCGGTGGTGCCGCACATCCCGCCGCTCACCTACCTCGCGGTGATCGCCGCCGCGGCCGGCCTCGCCCTTCTGGCCACGGCGCTGCCCGGCCGTCTCGTCCTCGGGAGGCGGCCGGTCGAGCTGATCGGCGCGCGCGACTAGCCTTCCAACCAAGCTGGCGGTGAGATCACTTCCTGGATTCATCGGTACAACGAGGCCGCCGGACGGGCGGTGACAGGACGTGGAGACTTGCCGGTAGGCGGGTCAGTGAAGCGTCAAGCATCCTGTTCCACAGCTCGTGCTGCTTATGCGGCATGGACTGCTGCGTAAGCAGCACGGGAATCCCCGCCTCTCCAGGGCGAGGAGCACGTCAAAGCATCTGGCATCCGCCGATGCGCCCCCGGGCATCTCATCGCCGGATCCGCGAGATTTCCGGTCTTCGAACGCCTCGGACTGATCACGCCGGACACCGTGCCGCACTCGGTCCTGGCCCAGGCACGGCTGAGCTTCGACATCCACACCCCGCCGCGCCGCTTCCGCCCGGGAACGTAGGTCCTGATGGCCCCGTCCGAATGCGGACGGGGCCATCGTCTACCGGGACGGCCTCGGGGCCGGGGCGTAGCCGGCGGCCCGGGTGGTGAAGGTGCCCCGGCCCTGGGTCCGGCTACGCAGCCGGGTCGCGTACCCGAACACCTCGGCCAGGGGTACGGTCGCGGTGATCACCACGGTGCCCGCCCGCGCGGTCGAGCCCGAGATCCGGCCGCGCCGGGCCGCCAGGTCGCCGAGCACCCCGCCGGCCGCGTCGTCCGGCACCGTGGCCGTGACCTCGACCACCGGCTCCAGCAGCACCAGGAGGCTGGCGCGCAGTGCCTCGCGCAGCCCGAGCCGGCCGGCCGTACGGAACGCCATCTCCGAGGAGTCCTTGGGATGGGTGGCCCCGTCGGTCAGGGTGATCCGCAGGCCGGTCACCGGGTGGCCGCCGAGCGGTCCGTCTGCCAGGGCGTCCCGGCAGCCGGCCTCCACCGCCCGGACGTACTCGCGCGGCACCCGCCCGCCGACGACGGTCGAGCGGAACACCACGCCGTCGGCGACGTCCAGCGGATCCACATCGAGGACGATGTGCGCGAACTGCCCCGCCCCGCCGTCCTGCTTGACGTGCCGGTACAGGAACCCGGAAACTCCGCGCTCGACCGTCTCCCGGTGAGCCACCTGAGGCCGGCCGATGGCGACCTCCAGCCCGTGGGCGCGCCGGATCTTCTCTGCCGCGACCTCCAGATGCAGCTCGCCCAGCCCCGACAGCACCGTCTGACCGGTCTCGGCGTCGCTGCGTACCACCAGCGAAGGGTCCTCCTCCACCAGCCGGGCCAGCGCCGACGTCAACCGGTCGGTCTCGGTGCTCCTGCGGGCCTCGACCGCCACCGAGACCACCGGATCGGCCACGGTCGGCGGTTCGAGGAGCAGCGGCGCCGCAGGCGCGCACAGCGTGGCGCCGGTGCGGGCCGCCTTCAGCCCGACCACCGCGACGATGTCCCCGGCCGCCGCCCGGTCCACCTCGGTGTGCCGGTCGGCCTGCACCCGTAGGATCCGGCCGATCCGCTCGGTGCGCCCCGCGCCGGTGTCCAGCACGGCGTCTCCTCTCCGCATCGTTCCCGAGTACACCCGCAGGTACGTCAGCCGGCCGGTGGCGGTCGACTGCACCTTGAACACCAGCGCGGCGAACGGCGCCGCCGGGTCGGCGGCACGCTCCTGCTCGGTGCCGTCATGCGTGCCGCGTACCGCCGGCACGTCCAGCGGCGAGGGCAGGTAGGCCACGGCGGCGTCGAGGAGCGGTTCGATGCCGCGGTTGCGGTACGCCGATCCGCACAACACCACCACCCCCTCACCGGTACGGGTCAGGTCGCGCAGCGCGGCGGCGAGAGTCCGCTCGGAGATCGCCGACTCCGCGCAGAACTCCTCCAACGCGAATGGATGCAGCTCGGCCACCGCCTCCTCGAGCAGCCGACGGCGCCGGTGCGCCTCTTCCCGCAGGCCGTCCGGAATCGGGCCCTCCTCGACCGGGTCACCACTGCCGGGCCAGGCCAGTGCCCGCATGCTCAGCAGATCGACCACTCCGGTGAAGCCGTCCTCCCGCCCGATCGGCAGGTGGAGCACCAGCGGGACCACGCGCAACCGCTCGCGGATCGACTCGACCGCCGTGTCGAGGTCGGCACCGGCACGGTCCAGCTTGTTGACGAAGGCGATGCGCGGCACCCCGTACCGGTCGGCCTGCCGCCACACCGACTCGCTCTGCGGTTCGACGCCCGCTACGCCGTCGAACACCGCGATCGCGCCGTCGAGCACCCGCAGCGAGCGCTCGACCTCGTCGGAGAAGTCGACGTGTCCCGGGGTGTCGATCAGATTGATCCGATGGCCGTCCCAGGAGCAGCTCACGGCCGCGGCGAAGATGGTGATGCCACGGTCGCGCTCCTGGGAGTCGAAGTCGGTGATGGTCGTGCCGTCGTGTACCTCGCCGCGTTTGTAGGTGGCGCCGGTGAGGTACAGGATCCGCTCGGTGATGGTGGTCTTGCCGGCGTCGACGTGGGCGAGGATGCCCAGGTTGCGGACGGCGTTCAGCGAGTCGGTGTGATGACGGTGCAGTTCGGTACGCACGGCCTCATGGCCCTTCGGGACGCTTCAGACAGGACAGCGCGATTCCCGGACGAACACCGCCCGATGTTTGTTCGATTCCGAAAGGAAAGGGCTGATCAGGTGTTCGTCAGAGACGTCCAGTGCCGGCCGCGCAGCCGACGCCGGGCGGACGAAGACACCAGGATCACCTCGTAGCGAGACGTGGGGATGACCGAGGCGGTGCTGTTGCTGGTGCTGTGCACGGTCGGCTCCCCTCACTCGTCAATGCGCGCCACGTTTCCGGGCGAGTGTACTGAAATGGTGGTAAGCGGAAAACCGATTTAAAGCGGGAAATGTCGGTGTTCTCCGACGCCGGTGTGAGGGCGGACGTTACCCTGGGCGCGGCTTTGGGGGATCATCCGATCTTAGCGGGGTGGACGGTGACGGTTCCTCGTGCGCTGGGTTTCAAGGAGCCGGAACGCATCGGTGACCATCGGATCTCGGCGGTGCTGGGGGAGGGTGGCCAGGGCACGGTCTATCTCGGGCAGTCACCGGGGCAGGCGCCGGTGGCCATCAAGGTGCTGCACTCCCGGCTGGCGGCCGATCCCGAGATCCGGCGCCGGTTCCTGCGCGAGGCGGAGGTGGCGGCGAGCGTCGCCGCCTTCTGTACGGCCCGGGTCATCGGCACGGGGATGGTGGACGAACGGCCGTACATCATCAGCGAGTACGTACCTGGGCCCTCGCTCGACGCGCTGGTCAAGAACGACGGGCCGCGTACCGGCAGCGGGCTGGAGCGGCTGGCGGTCAGTACGCTGACCGCGCTGGCCTCGATCCACCGGGCCGGGATCGTGCACCGTGACTTCAAACCGGGCAACGTGATCCTCGCGCCGGAGGGGCCGGTGGTGATCGACTTCGGCATCGCCCGCGGCCGCGCAGGCGGGTCCGATGGGCGCCGTCCAGGCGGGCCCGATGGGCGGAGCGGCGTTCCGGCCCGTCGGCGGGGGCCAGGAGCATGGACCGGCCTCGCTGTCCAGCGGGGACCCGGAGCGCGGGCCGACTTCGCCGTCGGGCAGGGCCGTACATCCCAGGTCATCCCGGAAGCGTCCGCGAGGGGCGGTGATCGCGGTGGCCGCCGTGCTCACGGCGGCGGCCGTGACGGCTGCGGTGCTGGTCGTGCCGCACTGGCTCAGCGGCTCGGGCGGCGGACAGCCGACTGGGCCCTTCGACCTCGCGACGTTCTCGCACCTCGATGTCGCCGACCAGTTCGGCAAGGACACCTCCCAGCAGTACGCCACTTTCCAGCCGAACAACAACGAGGCCATGCCCGCGATCAGGGCCGGGGGCGGCCGGTTCACCGGGACCGGATCGGCGCCGTTCTTCGGCCTGGTCGCCGGGGAGAGCGGTCTGCCACCCGCCGGTGCGGCCGTCAGCGTGCTGACGGCGGGCACGTTCGCGAACACCGGGCAGCCGGAGGACAGCCTTTTCGTGGGGTGGGTGAAAAACGGCAATAGCTATGTGACCGCCTGGTACAACAACACCCGCAAGGAATCGGGGCTCGAAGTCCAGATGGACGGCGCCTTCGTCAGCGTCCCGGGCTCGACGCCACTGACTCTCAAGCAGGGCGACCGCTTCGCCCTGATGCTGTCCGGCGACAGAATCACCTCCTATGCCGAGAGCGGCGGGAAATGGCGCCGGCTGGGCACCGGCTCCATCGGTGACATGCTCGCGACGCCGCAGGCGCGGCAGCAGTATCGGTACGGCTTCGGCCTGCGCGGCTCGACCGGCTCGATCGCCATCGCCCGTACGGAAGGCCGCAGCGCCCAGGACTAGGTCGGCTGTCATTCCGAACGGTTCATTCTTTTGCGCTGAATGCTTTAGAGAAAGCTGAATTCGGTAAAGAAACTCGCCATTCTTGGTTTGGCCGCCTGAGCTGCCTGACATTATTTGTCACCATCGCTGTCAGGTGTTAGTTTGTCGGCCGTGGAAAGGGATTCGGAACGCTCGGGGGAACGGCCCGACCCGCCGAAACGGCTGCTGGCCGTCGGCCTGGTGCTGGTCGGGGTGGTGTTCCTCATACTCACCGCATTGACGACATTTCTCATGGTCGCGGGCCCGGACTGAGCTGGCCTTGGAGGTGGGCGACCTCGGGAATGTGCGCTGACCCTGGCTAGTGTGTCTGCGATGAGTGGCGAGCGGGTCATAGGCGGGTACACGCTGCGGCGGGTGCTCGGCCGGGGTGGCATGGGTGAGGTGCATCTCGCCGGCACGCCCACCGGTGGACTGGCCGCCATCAAAGTGATCCATCCCGAGCTGGCCCGCGATCCCGCGTTCCGGCGGCGGTTCGAGCGCGAGGTGGCCGCGGCTCGCCGGGTGGCCAGATTCTGTACGGCTCCGGTGCTGGATGCCGGGATGGATGGGGATGTCGCCTATCTCGTCACCGAATACGTAAAAGGGCCGGATCTGGCGAAGGCCGTACGGGAACAGGGGCCCTTGTCCGGGTCCGACCTGGAAGCGCTGGCGGTGGGCATCGCGACCGCGCTCGGTGCGATTCATGGCGCCGGGGTCGTGAGTTCGGGGTGAGCGGCTCGGGGCGGGTCACGATCGTCAAGCGCCGTAGCGGGCAGAAGGGCACGACTCTGTACGGTCCAGCGGCCGTGAGTGGTGCGGCGGCTCTGAGTGGTGCGGCGGCCAGGGGCGGCCGGATCGTCGCCGAGTGTGCCGGTCCCAGCGGCACCGACCCTGGTGGGGGCTTGGTGCGGTTGCGGATGTGGGTGAACGAGAAACTCGTCGCCGAGGCGTCCGATGCGAGTGATCCGTTGGGGCCGGGGGCGGCCGGGGTCCAGGTGGCTCCGGACGCCGGGGAGGCGCTGCGCGTACGCTTCGAGTCGTTCGCCATCGACCGCACGAAGGACTAAGCCCCACAAATGCCGAAATTCCCGGCGCTGCCCGGCGAAGAGGGGCGCGGTCCCCTCCGGTTCCGGCTGCTGGGACCACTGCGACTCGAAAGCGACCCGGACCCGGAGCCGGGACCACCGTCTGTACCGGGCGCTGGGCCGGGGCCGGCGAAGCATCGGGCGGTGTTGGCCGCGCTGTTGGTCTCCGCCGGGCGGGTGGTGCCGATCGAGCGGCTGATGGTCGTGGTCTGGGACGACCGGCCGCCGGCCTCTGCGGAGTCGGTGATACGGGTGTACATCAGCGCGCTGCGCAAGCTCGTCGACGGCATCAGGACCGTGCCCGGTGGCTACCTGATCGAGGTGGATCCGGATGCGGTCGACTGCCATCGGTTCGAGCGGCTCGTCAGTGAGGCCAGGCGGGCGAGGGAGGCGGGCAGGGTCGAAGCGGCGGCCGAGGGGTTCCGGGCGGCGCTGGCGCTGTGGCGAGGGGACGCCATGGCCGATATCGAGTCCTCATACTTGCGCAGAACGCACGCCGTACCCCTGGAAGAGCTCCGCCTGACCGCGCTCGAAGAACGTGTGGAGCTGGACCTGCGGCTGGGCAGGGGCGGTGAGGTGGTCGGCGAGCTGCGGGCGCTCGTCGGCGCGTACCCGCTGCGCGAGCGGGTCTGGGCGCGCCTGCTCGACGCGCTGCGCCAGGCCGGGCGGCGGGCGGAGGCGCTGGCGGCCTACCAGGAGGCGCGCCGGATGCTGGTGGACGAGCTCGGCTTGGAACCGGGCACCGAACTGGTCGAGGCACATCGGCGCGCGCTGTCGAGCGAGGGACCGCAGCAGCGTGTACCGGTGAAGAGCGAAGCACCGCCGGATATTTCGGACTTCACAGGGCGCCGGGCTGTTCTCGACTGGATCGTCGCCCGGGTGCCTGCGCCAGGAGGCGCCCCCGTGCACCTCGTCCTACATGGGCCGCCGGGGTGCGGTAAGTCCGCCGTGGCTGTTCGCGCCGCGACCATGATCGACCTCCCGGACGGTCGTCTCTACGCGTCACTCCGCGACCGGCCGCCCGGCGCCGTGCTGGAGGACCTGCTCCGGTCCCTGGAGTGTCCCGACGGGGCCGTGCCTGCCGCGTTCGAGGAGCGTGTGCGGCTATATCGCGGCATGACGGCGACCCGCAGCCTGCTCGTGGTGCTCGACGACGCCACGGAGGAGGCCCAGGTACGCCCGCTGCTCCCCACCGGTCCGGGCAGCCTGACGCTGGTGACCAGCCGTTCCCCGTTGGCGGGGCTGGAGGCGGCCAGGGCGTACGAGCTGGGGGTGTTCGAACCCGGCGAGGCCGTGGCCATGCTCGCCGAGGTGGTGGGGCGCGAACGGGTCGGCGCCGAGCCTGAGGCCGCAGACCGGATTGTGCGGCTCTGCGGTGGTCTGCCGCTAGCCCTGCGTATCGCCGGATCCCGCCTGGCCAGGAAGCCGGGCTGGACCCTCGACCATCTGGCCGGACGGCTGGGCGATGAGCGGCGCCGACTGGACGAGCTGAGCGCGGGCGACCTGGCCGTACGCGGCAGCCTGGCGCTCGGCTACCACGGGCTTGCCGACTCCGAACGGCGACTGCTGCGCAGGCTGGGCGCGCTGTCCGCGCCCGACTTCGCGTCCTGGGCGCTCGGTGCCGAGCTGGAACCGCTGGCCGAGGCGGGGCTGCTCCAGTCGCTCGGCTTGGATGAGTCCGGCGGTGAGCGGTACGGCTGGCACGACCTGACCCGGCTGTACGCCGCCGAACGCCTGACCGTCGAGGACGGAGGCCCCGCAGCGGTACTGGCTGGGATCGCGGGCGAGATCCTCGACCGCACCCGCCACGCGAGGACGGCCCTCCTCCCCGCCGAACCCGGCTCAGGCCGCACCCTGACCCACACCGACCACCAGGCGCAGGCGACCGGTCCGGGGTGGCTGGGCGAGCAGGCGCTGGGGTCCGGTTCGGGTAGGGCAATAGACCGAGGGCTGGATGCCCATCCGCGTGGGCTGGATGTTGGTTCGGGTTGGGCGGGTGAGCCGGGTCTCGGGGTGGCGGGTGGGTGGGGGCTGACAGGTGGGTGGGCGTTGGAGACCGGGCGGTTGCGGGCCGACGCTCGGTGGCTGAGTGCCGAACGTCGATTCCTCGTGGCGACCGTGGGCGACTTCTACCGGGCCGGTCTGTACGAGGCGGCCTGGCGGCTGGCCTTCTATCTGACTCCGCTGTTCGAGCTGGGCGCGCATCACGACGACTGGCACGTCACCACTGCCACCGGCCTGGACGCGGCGCGGGCGGCCGGGCATCGGGAGGGTGAGGCGCTGCTGTTGCGTGCTCTGGCCGATCTGCATCGGGTGGAAGGCCGTCCTGAGTCGGCCGCCGCCGCGCTGAGGGCCGCTCAGCCGCTGGTCGAGGGCCTGGAGCTGGCTCGGATCATGCTGCGGCTCGGTCTGGTGGAGCGGCGGCCGGCCGAGGCGGAACGCGCGCTGGCCAGGTGCCTGCACGTCTTCGAGGAGGCCGGTGACCGGCGCGGCACCGCCGACGCGCTCCGGGCGTTGGGCGTCGTACGCGGAGATCTGGGGTTGGTGGATCGCAGCCTGGAGGCGTACGAGGAGTTGGGCGACCCGCGCGGCGCCGCCGAAGCCCTGCTCGACCTGGCCCGGCTGCACCTCGGCGCCCATCGCTACGCGCGGGCCCGCGACTGTGCCGAGCGGCGGATAAGGATCAACCGGCGCCTGGGCGACCGGCTGCCGGAGGCGGCCGGGCTGCTCGTGCTGGCCGACATCGCCAGTGCCGAGGGAGACCCGGAGGCGGCGGCCAGGCTGGCGAGCCAGGCCGAGGTGATGTTCACGGCTCACGGTGACCAGAGAAACGCGTCAAGAGCCCTGATTGTCCTTATAAAAGCGCACCTGGACCTTGATGAGGTCGATGCTGCTGTTGATGGGCTTGCGCGTGTTATGGGAGAGTCTGACAGCTTCGGTGAGCCCCCGAGTGCCGAGGTCGAGCTTCTGGCGCAAGAGCTGCACAGGCGTCGTGGCCTGGGGATTTAGCCCACTATGCGGATTCTGAAGGTCGCCCGGCTACCTTCGGGGCCACGAGTTCCACCCCTACCGGCGAAGGTGATCAGAACATGCGGAAGACGATCGCGCTGGCTGTCGCGGCCGTCGCGTTGACCGGCTGCGGGATGCTCCCTGGCCAGCAGGGCGGCGGCGGCGAGGAGCAGACGGGGCAGACCGCGCAGCCCGAGCGGGCCGCCACCACGGGGAGCGCACCGGCCGAAGCCCAGCCGACCGCGCCCGCGCAGGAGGCCAAGGTGATCGCGAGCCGGGAGGTCAAGGTCGGGGCGGGCGGTCAGTACGGCAAGGCTCGCGTCGACATCACCGCGCTCAAGCGGCAGGGCAGGACGATCAGCCTCAACTGGACCGTCACCGCCACCGATGGCAAGGTCAACCTGCACAACGGCATGGGCGGCGGCACGCTCGATTTCACGGTGTCGGCCGTCTCCCTGATCGATCCGGTCAACGCCAAGCGCTACCGCGTCGCCCGCAACGGTACGGGCGAAGACGCGAAGTGCGTCTGCTCGGGCACCCAGGGGCAGTTCCTGGACAGCGGCGACGCCTCCACGCTCTACGCGGTGTTCGCCGCCCCGCCCCCGGACGTCACGAAGATCAATGTCGAGATGCCGATGATGGGCGTGTTCACCGATGTTCCGATCTCTTAGCGTCGCGCTGGCCCTGTTGCTTTCGCCGACCCCCGCTCCGCCCGCCGACGCCACCGGCCCGGTGGAGGATCTGGTGCTTCCCGTTGAGGACATCATCGGCGAGGTCGAGTCGCTCGACGGCACCGAGAGCGAGACCAAGCAGGGCGAGCAGGTCACGGTCGCGCTCACCAGCGATGTGCTGTTCGCGGTGGACAAGTGGGTGCTGACCGCCGCGGCGAAACAGCGGCTCAGGGAAGTGGCGCGCAAGATCGACGCGGAGGGCGCCGGGGGCGTCGTGAAGGTCGAGGGGCACACCGACGACCAGGGCTCCGACGCCTACAACGTCAGGCTGTCGCAGCGCCGGGCGCAGGCCGTACAGCAGGCCATGCGCGCCATGCTGACCGGCGGCAACGCGAACCTCAAGGCGAAGGGGTACGGCGAGAGCCGCCCGAAGGTGCCCAACATCGTCGACGGCAAGCCCGTCGCCCAGAACCGGGCGAAAAACCGCCGCGTCGAGCTCGTCTTCAACGTCAAGCAGTGAGCCCGGCCAAGCCCATGCGGTCAGCCCGGTCAAAGCAAGTGAGCTCGGCCAAAGATCAGGTGGTGAGCTGGGCCAGGCCGTCCCCCATCGAGGTGCGGCTGTAGAGGACCGACCGGCCGCTGCGCGTACGCGAGACCAGGCCCGCCCGGCGCAACACGGCCAGATGACCGCCCACCCCGCCAAGCGTCATCGACAGCTGGGCGACCAGCTGGCTGGTGCTGGCCGGGCTGTCGAGCGCCGTCAGCACCGCCGCCCGGCCCCGCCCGAGCAGCGCGACCAGGCCGTCGGCGGCGGGTGAGCCCCGCTCCCAGAGTGCGGCGACGCCATGCGCGGGGTAGGTCAGGCCGTACGCGCGCGGTGGATCGAGGTAGACGTACCTGGCGCCGAACGCGTTCGGCATCAGCACCACGCCCACCCCACCGAGCCGGTGGGAGGCGCCGCGGACCTTGCCGAGCAGGATGCGCTCCTCTTTCAGCTCCATGTCGATGCCGAGGCGGCCGAACACCTCCATCCAGCCGTACACCACGAGCCGCCCGGCCCGTTGCACGATGTCGCGCTCCAGCAGGGCGCGCAGCCGGGGCCAGTCGGGGGCGAGCAGCTCGGTCCAGAGCGCTTCGAGTGCGTCGGCGA
This sequence comes from Nonomuraea sp. NPDC049129, assembly GCF_040648495.1. NCBI lineage: Bacteria > Bacillati > Actinomycetota > Actinomycetes > Streptosporangiales > Streptosporangiaceae > Nonomuraea > Nonomuraea sp. NPDC049129. The sequence continues at coordinate 520,021 of NZ_JBEZDU010000007.1, forward strand.
CCCGCGCGGCGGCGTCGGGAACGTCCAGCGCCGGATCGACCGGCCGGTCCCGGTGGCTGAGCCGGAAGTCGGCGGCGACCCGGTCGGCGGGCATGCGCCGGACGGCGGCCACCTCCCGCTCGAACGTGGTGTCCACGCCGTCGGGCGGCACGCAGTAGAAGTCGGGGGCGTAGTCGGTCACCCGGTGCAGCCGGATCAGCGCGCGCAGCACCGGGCTGGCCGCCAGCAGCCGCTGGTAGCGGTCGCGTACGCGGGCCGTCCAGATGGGCAGGCCGGGCGGCACGTTCTGGCCGCTCAGCACGTTGAGCGCGCCGACGACCTGGCTCATGGGCGACAGACCGAACCTGACCTTCGCCAGATCCTCGGGCGTGCACTCCAGATGAGCCATCCGTCCCACCTCCCGATGAAAAGAACGGTCATCTTAATGCGGTGTCAGTCGCCCGGCAGGACGCCCAAGGTCACCGTGATCGTCGTGGTCGAGCCATTGAGCCTGACGACTCCCACCTTGGCCTGCTTCCCCGGCTGGAGCGTGCTCAGCGCCTCGGCCAGCGTGGCCATCGACAACGTCTCCCGGCCGTTGAGGGAGATGATCACGTCCCCCGGCTTGATGCCCGCCTTGGCGGCCGCGCTGCCCTTGTCGACCTTGACCACGGCGACCCCGGCGGCCTGGCCGTCCTCTATGGCCGTAGTGCCCCTGATGCCGAGCGCGGCCCGGTGGCTGTTGGTGACCTTGCCGTTGCGGATGATCTGAGTGGCTATGTCCTTGGCGGTGTTGCTCGGGATCGCGAACCCGATGCCGGGCGCGGCCCCGCCGCCGAGGTCCGGGTCCGTCGCGGCGAGTGTCGGGATGCCGATGACCTGCCCGGACAGGTCGATGAGGCCGCCGCCGCTGTTGCCGGGGTTGATCGCGGCCGACGTCTGGATGGCGCCGGTGATCGTGGCGCCGGGCGAGTCGGGATCCTGCGGCTCGGTCACGGTACGGCCCAGCGCCGAGATGATCCCCTGGGTGACGCTGCCCGACAGCCCCAGCGGGTTGCCCATGGCGAGCACCACCTGGCCGACCCGGAGCTTCGACGAGTCGCCGAACCTGGCCGGTGTCAGCCCCTTCGGGTCGTCCACCTTGATGACCGCCAGGTCGCCGCCGCCGAAGCTCTTGACGAGCCGGGCGCTGTGCGACTTGCTGCCCGTGGCCAGTGTCACGGTCATCTGTTTCGCGCCGCCCACGACGTGCGCGTTGGTCAGGATGTGTCCCGCTGAGTCGTACACGATGCCCGAGCCGAGCACCTCATCGGTGGTGATCTGCACGATCGACGGGAGCGCCTGCTTGATGACGCGCTCGTAGGACGCTTCCAATGGCGGCGCGGACTCCTGGGCGGCGGGTGTCTGGGAAGACGGCCAGGCCGTGGGCGTCGTCGAGCGGGCCGCATGGATGGCCGACGGTCCTGAGCAGGCGACCAGCAGCGTGGCGGCGACGATCGCGACGACGGCCTTGCTCATGCAGAGCTACTGCCCCGGTCAACTGGAAAGATACGCCTCGCGGACGTTTCGTCTGCTCAGCTTGCCGGTGGGCGTACGCGGCAGCGCGTCGCGGAACTCGATGACGCGCGGATGCTTGAGTTTGGCCAGTCGCGGCGCGCAGTGCCGCATCAGCTCGGCGGTGAGCTTGCCGGTGTCGGCTCCCTCGGCGGGCTGGACGAGCGCGACGACCCGCTGACCCCACTCGGGGTCGGGCACGCCGATCACCGCGACGTCGGTCACGGAGGGGTGTTCGAGCAGCACCGCCTCGATCTCGGCGGGGTAGATGTTGACGCCGCCGGAGATGATCAGGTCGGTCCTGCGGTCGAGCAGGAACAGGTAGCCCTCATCGTCCAGGTAGCCGATGTCGCCGGGCGTGTACGCGGGTCCGCGCATGGCGGCGGCCGTCTTGCCGGGGTCGCCGTGGTACTCGAAGCGGTTCACGCCGCCGATGTAGACCAGGCCCGGCTCCCCGGGCGCCACCTCCTCGCCCTCGTCGCTCACGATCGTGAACGTCATGCCGTCGAGCGCCCTGCCGACCGTGCCTGGCCTGGCCAGCCACTCCCGCGACGACACCATGGTGGCCACGGCCGCCTCGGTGGAGCCGTAGTACTCCCACAGCACCGGCCCGAGCCAGTCGATCATGGCCTGCTTGGTCGCGGGCGGGCACGGCGCCGCGCCGTGGTAGAGGTGCGTCAGCGATGAGAGGTCGTACTTCTCCCGATCCGGTACGGCCAGCAGCCGGTGGAACATCGTGGGCACCATGAACGCGTTCGTCACCCGATGCCGCTCCACCAGCCGCAGGGTCTCGGCGGCGTCGAACCGCTCCGGCGCCACGATCGAGTGCCCGAGCTGCAGCGCCATCATCGCCTGCCCGTACGGCGCCGAGTGGTACAGCTGCGAGCACACCAGATGCACCCCGCCGACCGGCAGCCCGAAATGCCGCCAGCTCTTGCGCATGAGGATCGGGTACAGCTCCTCGGGCGTCAGGGGGAGCAGCCGCCGGCGCACGCCCTTGGGCCGCCCCGTCGTGCCGGAGGTGTAGAGCATCATCGACCCGGCCCGCCGGTGCTCCGGCGCGGTGTCCGGCTGACCGGCCACCAACTCGCCGACGGTGAGCGCGGTGGGGGAGACCACGACCTTCGCGCCGCAGTCGGCCACGATGTAGGCGATCTCCTCGTCGGTGAAATGCCAGTTGACCGGTACGAGGTAGACGCCGATCTGGTACGTCGCGAGCATCATGGTCAGGGCGTCCAGCCCGTTCCTGAGCACGGTCACCACCGAGTCGCCCGACGCCACTCCGCGCGCGGTCAGGCCGTGGGAGACCTGGTTGGCGCGGGCCAGCAACTCCCCGTACGTCGCGCCGTCCGGGCCCAGCAGGGCGGGACGCTCGGCGTCGGCGGCGGCTATCTCGTAAAAACCCCTCATGCTCGCGACGATACAGAACTAGATTCTGGCGAGCGAATAGCGGAATTATCCCGCTCCTTCGTAACGTAACCTGAAAGCCATGGCGGACGTCGGCGACCAGATACCTACCTCGGACTCTCCCACCACCCCGTTCAGGAAGATCGTCCTGCCCGCCGATGAGACGGTCATGGTCCCCCGGCCGTTAGAGCGGCCACAGCCGCCCGACCATTCACCGAGCCAGCCGGCCCAGCCCGGCCAGAGTCAGCACGGCCAGGTCCAGCCCGGCCAGGGCCTGTCGGCCCAGCCTGGTCAAGGTCAGCCGGTCCAGCCGCTGCCGCCCATCCCACCGCCGCCCCCACCCCTCAAGGGTGGGCTGGTCGCCCGGGTCGGCGACATCCCGATCAAGGTCATCTACCTCTTCGGCGCCATCATCGCGACCGTGCTGGCCGTGCTGCTGGTGTTCGTGATCTTCTCCGGTGACGTGCCGAAGGACACGCAGCAGCCCCCGCGGCAGGTGGTCCCGGTCTCGCCCGTGCCGGGTGGCTCCGCCTCGCCCAAGCCGTCGGCGGCCGGGATCGTGCTCCCCGAGGTGCCGAAGAGCCTCGCGTACCCCGACCAGGCCGGTACGGCGACCGTCACCATCGGCACCATCTCCGACCTGGCCACCGGCATCAGCTACCCGCGCCTGGGCCTGCCGTGGACGGCCAAGTCGTTCGCGCCGTTCGCCATCGCCCAGCGCGTCGGCAAGGTCGCCGTCCCGCACACGGTGATCGGCTCGGCGATGCTCCCCGGCGCCACCCCGAAGCCCAAGCCGGCCAAGAACGCCGACTACCGCGACCTCGCCGTCAGGGCCGTCAATTGGACGCTGCGCACGCAGTATCCGGCGGGCGCCACGATCGCCTGGACCGGATCGCAGAAGGTGCCGGTGGGCAAGGGCTGGATGGTCGGCTACAAGGTGACCTATACGGTCTCGGGCAAGCAGAAGACCTCGCAGGCCATCGTCTCGATCCACGACGTGGAGAAGGCCAAGCCGGCGATGCTGTTCGCCTCGATCCCCCAGAGCGGCAAGTCGCACTACCGTGACCTGAACACGATCGCCCTCAACATACGGACCCTCTAGGCCAGAAGCATGCTCTAGAATATGGTTCTGGCATATGACGGGGCCTGGCTGGAGGATGTGCGATGGCGATCGGGTTGAGCGAGGAACACGAGGCGCTCCGCGAGTCGGTGAGCGGCTGGGCGGCGCGGAACATCCCCGCCGAGCTGCTGCGATCCGGGACGGACGGGCGTCCCGCGTTCTGGTCGGGGCTCGCCGAGCAGGGCCTGCTCGGCCTGCACCTGCCCGAGGAGTTCGGCGGGTCCGGCTACGGGCTGCTGGAGGCCGCGGTCGCCGTCGAGGCGCTGGCCGAGCGGATGGCGCCGGGGCCGTACGTGCCGACGGTGCTGGCCAGCGCGGTGATCAACGCCTCCAAGCGGCCCGAGCACCTGGAGTCGTTCGCCGACGGCTCGCTCACCGCCGCGGTCGCGCTGACCGGCACGCTGACCGGAACCTTCACCGAGGACGGCGGCCTGATCGTCTCCGGCACGGCCGAGAACGTGCTCGGCGCCTCGCTGGCCGACGCGCTGGTGCTGCCGGTCGCCACGGACGAGGGCGAGGAGTGGGTCATCATCGACGCCTCGTCGGCCACCATCACGGAGATCAAGTCCCTCGACCTCACCAGGCCGGTGGCCAAGGTGGAGCTGTCGGAGGTGCCGGTGCCCGACCTGGGCATCCTGGGTGGCGTCCAGAGCTCCGACGTACGCAATCTCGCCGCGATCCTGCTCGGCGCCGAGGCCGCGGGCCTGGCCTCCTGGTGCGTGACGGCCGCCGCCGATTACGCGAAGGTCCGCGTCCAGTTCGGCCGCCCGATCGGCCAGTTCCAGGGCATCAAGCACAAGCTGTCCCGCATGCTCGTGGCACTCGAGCAGGCGCGCGCCACCGTCTGGGACGCCACCCGCGCCGACGGCAAGGAGCTGGACTACGCCGCCGCCATCGCCGCCGTGATGGCGCCCGACGCGGCCGTGCAGTGCGCCAAGGACGCCATCCAGACCTTCGGCGGCATCGGCTACACCTTCGAGCACGACGTCCACCTCTACTACCGCCGCGCGCTCACGATCCGCGCGCTGCTCGGCTCGTCGGCCGAGTGGGCGGCCACCGTCACCGCGCTCGCGCTGCAGGGCGTCACGCGCGAGATGGAGCTCGACCTGCCCGAGGACGCCGAAGAGCTGCGCGAGTCGATCCGCGCGGAGATCGCCTCGCTGAAGGAGCTGGAGGGCACGGAGCAGAAGCGGGCGCTGGCCGCGCGCGGCCTGGTCATGCCGCACCTGCCCAAGCCGTGGGGCCGCGGCGCCAAGCCGCTGGAGCAGGTGCTGATCGCCCAGGAGCTCAAGGCCGCGCGGGTGAAGCTGCCCGCGATGATCATCGGCGCGTGGGTGGTGCCGTCGATCGTCTCGTACGGCACCCCCGAGCAGCAGGAACGCTTCCTGCTCAAGACGCTCGGCGGCGAGATGATCTGGTGTCAGCTCTTCTCCGAGCCCGGCGCCGGATCCGACCTGGCCTCGCTGCAGATGAAGGCGGACAAGGTCGAGGGCGGCTGGAAGCTCAACGGCCAGAAGGTCTGGACCTCGGTCGCGCACGTCGCCGAGTGGGGCATCTGCATCGCCCGCAACTCCTCCGAGGGCTCCAAGCACGAGGGCATCACCTACTTCCTGGTCGACATGAAGGCGCCGGGGGTCACGGTCCGGCCGCTGACGGAGATGACCGGCGAGAACCTGTTCAACGAGGTGTTCCTGGACGACGTGTTCGTGCCGGACGAGCTGGTCGTGGGCGAGGTCGGGCAGGGCTGGAAGGTCGCCCGCAACACACTGTCGAACGAGCGGGTCTCGCTCTCGTCCGGGTCGGGCGGTACGGGCGCGTCCGTGCCGGACCTGCTCGGGCTGGCAGGCCGGCTCGGGCGGGAGCTGTCGCCGGTCGAGGCGTACCAGGTCGCGCAGGTGATCTGCGAGGGGCACTCGATCAACGCGCTGTCGTTGCGGGTGACGCTCAAGCAGTTGGCTGGGGCCGAGCCCGGCGCGGACGCCTCGGTACGCAAGCTGCTGTCCACCGCGCACGCCCAGCACGTCTCGGAGTCGGCGGTGGAGCTGCTGGGGTCGGCGGCCGTGGTGGCCGCCGACATGAAACTCGGCGACGCCGGCTACTGGAACCGGGCGGTGCTCGCCACCCGGGCGATGACCATCTACGGCGGCACCACCGAGGTGCAGCTGAACATCATCGGGGAGCGCATGCTCGGCCTGCCGAGGGACCCTGAGCCGGGTAAATGACGGCGGGGGCCGGGCTCGGGGGCCCGGCCCTCCACGGGCATCGAACCCTTGAGGGAGCTCAGGGGGTGACCGGCTGGAGCGGGCTCGGCGTCCCGTCGGCCCACGGTCTCGGGATGCCGATCTTGATCTCGCCGAGACAGGCGTCCGGGCCGTTCGCCGTACGGATGACGAGCTCGGTCCCGCCGCCCTTGACCGCGGCGAACGTCCAGCCGAACCCCTTCTCCGCGACCACCTCGTCCCGCCCGGTGCCGAGCCGTACCGACAACCGGGTGGCGGCCGGGTTGAGGTAGCCGACCTGGACCGTCCACTCGCCCTCGGGCAGCCGCGCCGGCAGCCGGAAGCGGACCTCGCGCGCGCCGACCGGCTTGCAGCCGGCGGGCTGGGGGATCGTCAGCCCGTCGATGCTCACCGGGCGCAGACGGCCCTGCGGGTCGAAGGTCAGCGGGTTGCGTACCGGGCCGCTGAGGCGCCTGGTCCAGGTCACCGGGTGCGGCGCGATCGGGCCGAGCACCTTCGAGGCCAGCGCGTAGTCGTAGAAGAAGATCGGGTAGACGACCTTGGCGGGCACGTGCGTGTCCAGCACGACCGCGTGCTCCGGGGCGCGCTTGAGCGCCAGCCTGCCGGTCTCGACGTAGCTCTTGACGTCCGCGCCGAACGGCAGCCGGGCGTAGGCCGCGACCGACCAGACCGAGCCGAGCGTGACCGCGGCGGCCAGCGGGAGCCAGGCGAACCTGAGGCGCGGCCAGGCGCGCAGCCAGGGGCGTTCCTCACCGGCGAGCGGGATGAACGCCAGGCCGATGGCGATCGCCACGACCGTGGCCGTGGACGACACGTAGCGCAGCTCGGCCCCGCTCAGGTCCGGCCCGAGCTGCTGGATCCGGCCGATCATGACGGGCACGACGTCGGCCAGCGCGAAGTAGGCGAGCAGCACCAGCCACGCCAGCCAGGCCCGCCGCCGGAAGAGCACCGAGACCGCCAGCACGACCACCGCGACGCCGAGCCCGGCCCAGACCAGCGATGGCGGCGTCCCCGCCATCGCGTAGTCCTCGCCGATCGGGCGCCACTGCCAGGGCCCGCCCAGCGACGTCGGCACCAGTGAGCTGGACAGCAGCGTCCAGGCGAACTTCGCCGCGAGCCCCGCGTCCGGCAGGCTGGGCTGGATCGTGTCGTTGGTGAGCTGCACCGAGGTGAGCAGCTGGCGGAAGAAGACGGCCGCGTAGCCGGCGAGCAGGCCCGCGTACAGCAGCAGGGCCGGCCACTGCCGCCGCCGGCTCCAGCCGAGCCAGCCCATGCTCAGCGCGACGGCCAGCAGCAGGATGAACGGCGCCTTGACGAAGAACGCCATCGCGAACAGCGTCCAGCCCGCCGCGGCCAGCGCGTGCCTGAAGCGCCCCGTCCTGGTGTAGAGGACGTGCGAGCACAACGCCATCGGCAGCGCGATCTGGAACGGCAGCGTCTCGATCACCACCGCCCACCACGACAGCGAGGAGATCGTCATCGGCGTCAGCAGGTAGAACCCCAGCGGCACCAGGATGGCCGGGCGCGCCCCGAACAGCAGGCGCAGCAGCCGCAGCAGGGCCAGGCCCGCCGCGCCTAACAGGGTGACCGTCACGACGTGCGCGAGGACGTCGTTGTAGACGCCCAGGCGGCCCATCGCCCACTGGATCGCGAACGGGCCGGGGACCAGGTGGCCGTAGTCGACCCGCATGAGGTAGTCCCACGTCAGGTCGTGCTCCAGGCCGCGGGCGATGAAGGTGAAGTCGTCCTGGCGGAAGTACGTACGCCGGACGAGGCCGGACTTCCAGACGAGCTGGACGGCGATCATCGCCAGGGCGGTGGCCATCACGGCGTCCCCGCCGCGCAGCCAATGACGGGCCCCCACCGTCGTCTCGCTCGTCGCCACCCCGCCCCCTCCAGGCCCCCTCAAGCCTCCAGCGGGAAGCGTAGTCATTGGGTGATTTACGGGGAATGGCCGTTGTTCGGTTGTGATGTCATAGCGGGATGCCGCACACGACCCGAGCCGGACCGCTGTCGGCCGTGCTCGGGCTCGTCCTCGGCTGCCTCGCCCTCGGACCCGCTCTGGGCTGGGGTTTCATCCTGGTGCAGGACATGGTCTTCGTGCCGGACCCGGCTTTCTCACGCTTCACGTTCGGGCTGGCCGACGGGGCGCCACGGGTGGTGCCCAGTGACGCGGTGGTCACCGCTCTGGCCACCGTCGTCCCGGCCGAGCTGGTGCAGAAGGCGATCCTGCTGGGGATCTTCGTGCTGGGCTGTTCGGGTGCCGCGCTGCTCGTGCCCTCGGGCCTTCTCGGGGCTCGGCTGATGGCCGGGGCGTACTACGTGTGGAATCCGTACGTGGCCGAGCGGCTGCTGATGGGGCAGTGGGCCCTGTTGTTGGGGTACGCGGGGCTGCCGTGGGTGGTGCGCGCGGTCCTCGCCCGGCGCGGACTGCTGCTCGCCGTGCTGCCCGCCGCCGTCGGGGGGTTCGCGGCCATGACCGTCACAGCCCTCACGGCGCTGCCCGTCGCCGGGCGGCGGGTCCGGGTGGGCGCGGTGCTGCTGGCCGTCAGCCTGCCGTGGTTGCTGCTCGCGCTGCTGCGGCCGGGCGGGCTGAGCGGGGATCCGGTGGGTGTGGACGCGTTCGCGGCCAGGGCGGACGGGCCGTTCGGGGCGGTGGGCAGCCTGCTGTCGCTGGGCGGGATCTGGAACGCCAATGCCGTCCCGGCCGGGTACGAGACCGTGGTGGGTTCGGTGGCCCGGTTGGCGCTGGCCGTGGCGGGGATCGTGGGGTTCGTCCTGATGAGGGACCGGCCGAGGGGGCTGGGCGCTGCGGCGGCCATCGGGTTCGGGATCGCCTGCCTGGGGGTGACGGAGCCGGGGCGCGCGGTGTTCAGGTGGTTGGTGGAGGTGTGGGGCGGGTTCGCGGTGTTCAGGGACGCCCAGCAGTTCGTGGCGCCGCTGGCCCTGCTGGCCGCGGTCGGCCTGGGCGCCCTGACAAGAGAAGCCCTGACAAGAGAAGCCCTGACAAGAGAAGCCCTGACAAGAGAAGCCCTGACAAGAGAAGTTCTGACACGGGAGGCGCCGAAGCGAGAGGCGCTGACAAAAGAGGCGGGGAAGGCCGGGCGGTGGGCGGTCCTGATGGTGCTCGTGCCTGTGGCCGTGCTGCCGACCCTGGCCTGGGGCGGGGCGGGGGCGCTGCGGGCCGTGAGCTATCCGGAGAGCTGGAGCCAGGCCCGTGAGGTGATGCGGCGTGATCCGGAGCCGGGCGACGTGCTGGTGCTGCCGTTCGAGTCCTACCGGAGGTTCCCGTGGAACGGGGACCGGGCGGTGCTCGATCCGGCGCAGCGCTACTTCGCCGTGCCGGGCCGGGAGGTGGTCGCAAACGACTCGGTACGCGTCGGTAGCATGGTCGTCCAGGCTGAGGACAAGAGGGTACGCGAGCTAGAACGCGTACTAGTAGGGCCCTCGCCAGACCTGGCCGCAGCGGGTTTCCGGTACGTCGTGGTCGACGCGGGGACACCGGAGGAGCGGCAGCGGTTCGCGGGCTGGCTCAGCGGAGCGAGCCTGCTAGTGGACACAGATGAGCTGAGACTGTACCGAACCGACCGCCGGTTTGTACGTTTTTTACAACACTCGGTCCGCTGATCAGCGTATTTATTAAGATTTCGTAGAGCTACTTCCGAGTAGCAAGAATTGGTTCTAAGTTTGGGACGCCCGTTCATTAGCCGCTCGAGGAGGAACCCCCCGTGATCAAGATCCTCTTAGCAGCGATCATCGGTGTCGCCGTCGCCGCGCTCGTCGCGACGGTCACCACCGTGTCCTTCACCGGGGCCACCGCGACGCCCGTCAACCGCCCGCTCTACAACTACGGCGACCGGTAGTCCGAGCCGTTATGCCGCCCTCCCCCCAAGGGGACGAGAGGACGAGCCGACCACCACTGCTCGAGATCGTCGTTCCCGCCTTCAACGAGGAACGGCGACTCCCGGGGGGGCTCCTGCAGCTGTGCGCGAAGCTTGCCCGCATGCCGTTCCCGACCGCCGTCATCGTCGTCGACAACAACAGCACGGACAGCACCGCTGAGATCGTCAGGACCTGGCCGCGGGGACCGGTTCCGGTTCGGCTCGTCGAGTGCGCGACTCCCGGCAAGGGTGCCGCCGTCCGCGCGGGGTTGCTCGACACCAGCGCTCCTTTCGTAGGGTTCTGCGACGCCGACATGGCCACCGATCTGGCCGCCATCGATGTCGCGTTCGGCCTGCTGCTCTCCGGTGAGCGCGTGGTCGTGGGCTCTCGGGCGCACGCCTTCTCCGACGTCGAGAACCGGCACAGCCGGGTGCGCGAGCTGGGCGCCGTCGGTTTCCGCGCGCTGGCCCGCGTACTGGTGCGCGGGGTGAGCGACACGCAGTGCGGCTTCAAGTTCTTCGACGGCGCGCTCGTCCGCGAGGCCGTCGCCGGGCTGCGTACCTACGGCTTCGCCTTCGACGTCGAGCTGCTGGCCCGCTGCGTCGCGTTCGGCTCCACGGTGCTGGAGATCCCCGTCAACTGGCGGGACATGCCCGGCTCCCGCTTCTCCCCGGCCAGGCACAGCGTCGGCATCCTGCTGGAGCTGGGCCGGATCTGGCTCAGACTGCGCGCCGTGCCGAGCCCCGGTGTCACTCCGAGGTGGGAGCAGCCGCTCGACCCCGTCGGATCTCCGTGAACGTCGCCTTCGTCAACTGGCGTGATCCGTGGCACCCGGCCGCCGGTGGCGCCGAGACGTACGCCTGGGAGATGGCCCGCCGCTTCGCGCGGGCCGGCGACCAGGTGTGCTTCGTCACCGCGCGGGCGCCGGGCCAGCTCAGGAAGGAGACCGTCGAGGGGGTACGGCTGGCCCGCATGGGCGGGCCGTTCACCGTCTACCCCTTGGTCCTGGTCTGGCTGGTGCTCCGCCGGGGCGTGTTCGACGCGGTGCTCGACTGCCAGAACGGCATCCCGTTCTTCACGCCGCTGGTGCTGCCGCGCCGTACCAAGGTCATGTGCGTGGTCCATCACGTGCACGACCGGCAGTTCGACGTGCACCTGCCCCGGTGGCTGGCGGTGTTCGGGCGCTTCCTGGAGGGGCCCGCGTCGCGGTGGACGTACAAGGGGCGCGACAGCGTGGCCGTCTCCCCCTCGACCGTGAGCGCCATGCGCGAGCGGCTCGGCTGGGTCGGCCCCATCCACATCGTGCCCAACGGGGTGAACGTCTCCACGGACGGAGACTTCCCCAGAAGCCGGACACCGCGGCTGGTCTGCGTCGGCAGGCTGGTCGCGCACAAGCGCGTCGACCTGCTGCTCGACGCGGTGGGCCAGCTCAGGAAGCAGTGGCCGGACCTCACCGTGGACGTGATCGGCAGGGGCCCGGAGGAGGCGCGGCTGCGCGCCCGGCTCCCGGAGGGCGTCACCATGCACGGCTACCTGCCCGAGGACGAGAAGGAGCGGCTGATCGCCGCCGCCTGGCTGCAGGTCAACGCCTCGCAGGGCGAGGGCTGGGGGCTGTGCGTGCTGGAGGCCGCCGCGCTCGGCGTGCCGACCGTCGCGTACGACGTGGACGGCCTCAGGGACGCGGTACGCCACGGCGAGACGGGCTGGCTGGTGCCCGAGGGCGTCGGGAGCACCGGCCTGGCCAAAGGCATCGCCGCGGCCCTCGACGAACTCAACGACACCTATCGCATGAAATGTCGGGAATGGGCGGGGAAGTTTTGCTGGGACCGGAGCGCGGAACGGCTGGCCGCGCTGGTGCATGGCCGTCCGACGGGACCTGGCTGGGAGGAGCCGTGATCGACAGGGTCCGGCACAGGCTCTGGCTGGCGCTCTGCTGCCTGGGCTTCGCCGTGCTGACGTTCACCACCAAGCCGGGCAGCATCATCTCCGACACCAAACTCGACCTGGCGCTCAACCCGGTCGGCTGGCTGGAGCGCGCCGCCCACCTCTGGGACCCGCAGCACTTCGGCCAGCTGCAGAACCAGGTGGCCGGCTACCTGTTCCCGATGGGCCCGTTCTTCGCGCTCGGCGACCTGGTCAACCTGGCGCCCTGGGTGACCCAGCGGCTCTGGATGACGGTGCTGCTGTGCGTGGCCTTCCTCGGTGTGGAGCGGCTGGGCAGGCAGCTCGGCGTCGGCACGCCGGGCACCCGGATCGTGGCCGCGCTGGCGTACGCGCTGGCGCCGCGCACACTGTCGATCATCGGCGAGATCTCGATCGAGTGGCTGCCCGCCGCGATGCTGCCGTGGATCCTGATCCCGCTGCTCACCGCCTCGGAGACGGGCCAGCGGGCCAGGGCGGCGGTCAGGTCGGGACTGGCCGTGGCGTTGTGCGGCGGCGTGAACGCGGTCGCGGTGCTGGCCGTCCTCGTCGCCCCCGTGCTCTACATCCTGACCCGGCCCAGCCCGGTGCCCCGCTGGCGGATGCTCGGCTGGTGGACGGGCGCGGTCGCCGTGGCCACCCTGTTCTGGTGGCTGCCGCTGCTGCTCGTGGGCCGCTACGCCTTCTCCTTCCTGCCCTACACCGAGACGGCCTCGACGACCACGCAGGTCACCTCGCTGACGAACGTGCTGCGCGGCGCCTCCGACTGGGTGCGCTACCTGACCGTCGGCGGCGTCACCGACCAGCCCGCCGGCTACGCGATCGCCACCTCGGCCGTGCTGGTCGCGATCACCGGCCTGCTGGCCGCGCTCGGCCTGGCCGGGCTGGCCCGGCGCGACCTGCCCGCGAAGGGCTTCCTGCTCGTGCTGTTCGTCGTGGGCGTGGCCGCGCTGGTCGCCGGGCACGTGAGCGCGCTGGAGCCGGTGGTCGCCGAGCCGGTGCGCTGGCTGCTGGACGGGCCGCTCGCGCCGCTGCGCAACCTGCGGAAGTTCGATCCGCTGGTACGGCTGCCGCTCGCGTTCGGCCTGGCGCACCTGCTGGCCGGGGCCCGGCTGCGGCTGCGCTCGGTGGCCCTGGTGGCCTTGGCCGGACTCGTGCTCCCCGTCTTCAACCAGGGACTGAGCGCTCCGGGCGACTTCAAGGAGGTGCCGCTCTACTGGAAGCAGGCGGCGGCCTGGGTGAACGAGAACGCCGGGGACGACGGCGTGCTGGTCGTGCCGGGCGCCAAGTTCGGCGAATACCTCTGGGGCCGGCCGATGGACGATCCCATGCAGCCGCTGTTCACCGCCCGCTGGACCACCCGGCAGGTCGCGGCGGCCGGCTCGGTGGGACTGACCCGGCTGCTCGACGTCATCGACCAGCGGCTCACGGCCGGTTACGGCTCGGTGGGGCTGACCGACGTGCTGCGCAGGATGGGCGTGCGTTACCTGGTCGTCAGGAACGACCTGATGCGGGCGAACCTGCAGGGCGCCTGGCCGTCCAGGGTCTACGAGGCGCTGCGCGAGTCGCCGGGCATCACGAAGGTGCGCTCGTTCGGCGGGGAGGTCGGCGACACCGTCACGGACGACGTGATCGAGTCGGTGGACTGGCCGTTCCCCGCGCTGGAGATCTACGAGGTGTCGGGCAGCTCCGACCTGCTCAGCGTGCAGTCGGCGGGCGATGCCGTACAGGTGCGCGGCGGCCCGGACTCCCTGCTCGCGATGGGCGATCTCGGGCTGCTCGGCGACGGTCCCGTACTGGTGAACGACGACGCCGGCAAGCGCGAGGCGCCGGTCGTGGCCAGCGACGCGCTGCGGCTGCGCGAGCGGCAGTTCGGTGAGATCCGGTCGAACTGGACGCCCACGCTGACGGCCGACAGACGCGACGACTTCTCCGGCGTCAAGACGCTCGACCTGCTCGAGAACGGCTGGCTGCGCGACACCGCCACCGCCGAGTACGACGGCATCTCCAGCATCACCGCCTCCTCCTCGGTGGCCGACGCCGAGGCGGTGCCCGGCCTCAGCGCCACCGGGCGCAGCCCGTGGGCCGCCATGGACGGCGACTACGAGACCGGCTGGGAGAGCGGCGGCTGGCACCGGCCCCAGGGCGAATGGCTGCGCGTGGACCTGCCCAGGCCGCGGGTGATCCCGCGCTTCCAGGCCACGTTCACCAACAACGTGCTGCTCGGGCAGTCGGTCAAGCGCGTGGCCGTGGAGACCGAGGGCGGCCGGATCGAGCAGGACGTCCAGCAGACCAACAGCCCCCAATGGCTACGCGTCCCGCCCGGCGCGACGAGCTGGCTGCGCGTCAAGATCCTGGCCACGTACAACCGGAACTGGAGCTTCGTGCAGCGGGTGGGCATCACCGAGCTGACGATCCCCGGCATCCTGCCGGGCCGGACGATCCGGCTGCCCGGCGAGGGCGGCGACGCCTTCGTCATGGACCGGGGGCTCGACTCCCGCCCCTGGTGCATGCGGAACCAGAGCCGCTGGATCTGCAACCCGCTGCTGGCCAGACCGGGCGAAGAAGGCGCCGGATTCGACCGTACTTTCACCGTTGAGGCGGGGCGGAAGGCCGCGGTGCGCGGCTCCGCCGTCCTGCGCGACGCCAAGCTCGTCGACCGCTTCACCCGGCTGGGCGGGGACCTGACCACGGTGACCGGCTCGTCGCAGGCGACCAAGGACGCGGTGGTCGCGCCCCGGTCGGCGTTCGACGCCGACGCGGCCACCACCTGGCTCCCGGCCGCCGACGACCCCGAGCCCACGCTCACACTCGGCTGGCGGGCCAAGCGCGTCCTGTCGCGGATCCAGATCGCCCGGCCCGGCGGCGACAAGCAGCCGCTCGACGTGGCCGTGACCGGCGACAAGGGCGCCGTCCGCAGCGGCCGGGTGGACGCCAACGGCTACCTGACGTTCAAGCCCCTCACCACGACCCGGCTCAAGCTGCGCTTCTATCCCGCCTCCAAGCGGCTGCAGGTCACCGAGCTGGTGATCCCCGGCGTCGCGCCGGCCAGCAGGCCGGAGGGTGTGCCGTTCCGGCTGCCCTGCGGACAGGGACCGCGCCTACAGGTCAACGGCGCGACCGTGGCGACCAAGGTGAGCGGCACCTTCGCCGACCTGCTCGAACAGCGGCCGGTGAAGTTCACCGGCTGCTCCAAGGCCGCGTTGGCGGCCGGCGACAACCGGGTCAGGGCCGCCGGCTGGGACCCCTTCGCGGTGGAGAACCTGGTGATCGGCGCGCTCCCTGCCGGGCCCCCGGCCGTGGAGGGCGCGGCGGTCCCGAGCACGTGGTCGTCGTCGGTGCGCGAGGCGCGGGTGACGGCGCCGAAGGACGCCTTCCTCGTCGTCAACGAGAACTACAACGCGGGCTGGCGCGCCGAGCTCGACGGCAAGGCGCTGCGACCGGTCCGGATCGACGGCTGGAAGCAGGCATGGGAGCTGCCCGCCGGCACGACGGGGACCGTGCGCATGGAGTACCTGCCCGACCGGCCCTACTGGCTCGCCCTCGCCGTGGGGCTGGCCGGGATCGCCCTGCTCACGCTGCTCGCCCTGGCGCTGCGCGGGCCGCGCCCCGAACACGTCATGGCGACCGCCGCCGCCGCCGACTCGCGGCTGTCGCGTTGGCGGGTGCCGTACGTGATCGTGCTGGGGCTGGCGTTCGGCGGCTGGGTGGCGGACTGGCCCGGCATGCTGGCGGTCCTGGCCGCCGTCGTGGCGGTGCTGCTGCTACGCGTACGGCGGGCGGTGGCCGTGCACTGGGTGGCCGGCTGGCTGTTCGGCGGGGCCACGGCGGCGCTGGCGGCGGCCATGGCGCTGCGCGACTACGGGGTGGACGTCGGGCTGCTGATGGACCAGGTGCCGCAGCTCATCGCCTGCGCGGCCATGGGCGTGCTCTTCGGGCAGCTGGTCACGGAGCCGGAACCACCGGCGGCTGAGCCCGAGCCGGCGGCGGTGGAGGAACAGGAGCTGGCCGGCGCCCGGCCAGCCTGAGCGCGCTCTCCTCAACCAGGTGGTAGCTGGTGGCGCTGATCAGCAGCGAGGCGATGAAGGTCAGGATCGCGACCTTGACGAAGTCACCGGTGAACGGCTGGTCACCGGTGATCTTGTAGTACAGGGTGATCACTGGGGCGTGCCAGAGGAAGAAGCTGTAGGAGATGCGGCCCAGGTACGCCGTGACGGGATTGCCCAGCACGCGGTGCCTCAGCGAGTCGTGCCTGGAGGCGAGCGCGAACGGCGCGACCACCAGGACGGCCACCGACGTCTCCAGGATCATCCGCCAGAGCGACTGCGACAGCGTGGGCAGGGTGAGCGTGCGCGGCCCGGCCAACTCGGTGCTCAGCACCGCGTACAGCAGGAGGGCCAGCACCAGCAGCTGGGGCGCGAGCGCGTCCACGATCTGGCTCTGTTTGATCCACACCGACAGGACGGCCATGGCCATGCCGGCGGCGAAGTAGATCAGGTGATGCGGCAGCCAGAGCGCCAGCTGCGGCTGGTCGAAGACGTGCGAGACGACCACGCTGGCCAGGGAGACCACCGGCAGCACGGCGATGCCCGCGAGCAGCCTGACCGGCCGGTTGCCGCCGCGCGCCCAGGCGTGCAGGGCCCAGGCGAGCACCGGCAGCGCCAGGTAGAACGCCATCTCGATCGGCATCGTCCACATCTGGTAGAGGCCGTCGGGGGCGCGGTTCTGCTCGGTGTAGTTCTGCAGCAGCAATAGCCACTTCACCCAGCCGGTCCAGTCGAGCGAGCTCCACGCCCACAGGGCCAGCGCCGTGACCAGCCAGTAGGCGGGCATGACACGGACCACGCGGCGCCACAGGTAGCGTCCCGGCCGGGGGCGAGGCGTGTCCTCGATGACCGCGCGGGCCCACGGGCGGTAGAGCAGCAGGCCCGACAGCAGGAAGAAGATCGGCACGGCGATGCCCAGCCGGGTGGTCATCCAGGCGAACATGCCCTCGCGGTACATGATCCCGGTGTTGCCGCCGACGTGCAGCACCCAGACGCCGAGCGCGGCCAGGGCGCGGATGCCGTCGAGCGCGGCATCCCGGCCCGCCGGCGGGTCCGTCGCGGGCGCCAGCGGGTCCTTCACGGGCGCTTCCGGCGGACTCACGGGCGCTTGCGGAGGGCTTGGGGGCGTCTGCGGAGGGCTTGCGGGCGTCTGTGAGGCACTCATGGGCGCTTCCTGAGCACGAGGACGAGATTCCACGTGGCGAACTCCCTGACGATCGGCACCTTCAGCATCGGCCGCCACCACCAGGGCAGGTAGCGGGGCAGCACGTCGACCAGGTCGGCGTCCGTACGGGTCCGCGCCCAGCGCAGCCCGTCGGCCACCGAGACCGGATAGAGGCTCTGGCCGTAACGATTTTTAGGCGGCTTCCCGTTTTTATCCTCATATTTCCGCGCGGCCCGGTCGCCCCCCAGGTAGTGCCAGGGCGAGGTCTCGTGGCCGCCCCAGGGGGAGAGCCAGTTCGTGTACGCGAGAAAGATCAGGCCGCCGGGCCGGGTGACGCGCGTCATCTCGGCCGCCATCCGCCACGGGTCTGGAACGTGTTCCAGGACGTTGGACGAGAAGCAGACGTCGAAGGAGGCGTCGGCGAGCGGCAGATCGAGCGCGCTGCCGAGCACACCCCCGCTGGGGGCGCCCTGTCCGGCCAGCTCGCCGGCGTCGACGTCCACGCACAGGCAGCGGGCGCCGTCGCGTCTGAAGGCGTCGGCGAAGTATCCAGGCCCGCCCCCCACGTCGAGCACCGTCTTGCCGGTCAACGTGACGTAATGCCGCAGCTGCGCGGCGGTGTCGGCGGCGAGCGTGGTGTAGTAGTCGCTCGGCGTGGTCTGCTCGGACCTGAACGCGCGGAAGAGGCGGATGGATCTGGCCAGATCGGCGCGCATACTCGCGGCTCCCGGATGCTTGACGGGCTCCCACAATAGAACGAAGCTCTGGCGGAGGCGATACCGCTGCGGGACAGGCGCGATAACATCCCGCTCGGACCGGCTTCATCGTAGAACCTGTTCCGATTCGTTATGCGGATGTAGCTGCAGCGATCTGTGATCGAATGCTACTTTCCAGTAGCGATCATGTTGCGGGTTCATCACACCCGCGATCTTGATGTCCGGGGGGACAAGTAAGCCGGCCTTCGTCGTATCCCTCGACCGCCAGGAGGATCCCAGAATGCGACGCACACCTGTACTCATTCTCGTCGCCGTCGGCGCGTTCCTGGTCGTACTGGCGGGAATGATCCGTTTCTGGGCGGCGGAAAGGATCATCGCGGCTCCGGCGGCCCAATACAGCGTCACCAAGCTGCAGGCCCCGGGAGCGCAATACTTCTCCATCGCCGACGGCAAGGTGCTGACCGCGGACCTCAGCATGCTCGTCACCACCCGTGGCGACGTCAAAGAGGCCACGGACAACCGGGTGGTCTGGGACGAGTTCACCGTGGTGGACGACGTCACCAACAGCAAGCCGCAGATCAGCCTCTCGGAGCGGCGCAGCGCCTTCGACCGGCGTACCGGGGTGGGCGTCAACTGCTGCGGGGTCAGCGTCAACAAGGAGCCGGTGAAGCTGGAGGGGCAGATCTACCTGTTCCCGTTCGGCGTGGAGAAGAAGACGTACAAGGTCTTCAACCAGACGGCCAAGAAGGCGTTCGACACGACCTTCGTCGGTGAGGACACCGTCAACGGGCTGCCGGTCTACAAGTTCCAGCAGGTCGTCCCGGCTACGAAGGTCGCCACGCTGACCGCCCCCGGCTCGCTCTTCGGCGTGACCCAGTCGGGCGACATCCAGCTCGACCGCTGGTACGAGGGCACCGACACCTACTGGGTCGAGCCCAACAGCGGCGCCCCGGTCAAGGAGGAAGTGCGCCGCAACGAGACGCTCAAGACCCAGGACGGCGTCGAGCGCGCCAAGGCCCTGGTCGCCACCGCCTCGTTCACTCCGCAGACCATCACCGAGATGGTGCGCACGGCCACGGACGCCAAGAACCAGATCACGCTGCTGAAGACCACGATCCCGATCGTCCTGCTCGTGCTCGGCCTGCTCGCGCTGGCCGTCGCGGTCCTCCTCGGCCGCCGCCGCCGCGAAGGCGAGTAACTCGTACGGCTGGTACAGGGCGCCCGCGACTCGTTCCGGGCGCCCTGTCCGTTTGTGTGGTTATTTGTCGGACCGACGAAAAGTTCTAGTACTAGAACACGTTGCAGTTTCTTCGCCGCCGGTCGTATTGTCGGCCCATGCGGACACGTGTCACGGACATGTTCGGAATCGAGCTACCGATCTTCGCCTTCAGCCACTGCCGCGACGTGGTCGCCGCGGTCAGCCGGGCCGGCGGGATGGGCGTTCTCGGTGCCCTCTACTTCACCCCAGAAGAGCTCGAAATGGAGCTCAAGTGGATCGACGACCACGTCGACGGCCACCCGTACGGCGTCGACGTGGTCATGCCCGCCTCCTACGAGGGCGCCGACTTCGCGCCCGAGGAGCTGGTGGGCCGCCTGCAGACGATGGTCCCGGCGGGCCACCGGCAGTTCGTCGAGAACCTCCTGGCCGCCCACGGCGTGCCGCCCCTGTCCTCGGACGCCGACGCGGGCAAGGTGCTGCTCGGCTGGACGGACGTCACCGCCCGCCCGCAGGTGGAGACGGCGCTGCGGCACCCGATCGCGCTGCTGGCCAACGCGCTCGGCCCGCCGCCCGCGGACGTGGTCGAGCTCGCCCACTCGCACGGGGTCAAGGTCGCCGCCCTCGCCTCCACCCCGCGCCACGCGCTCAAGCAGGTAGAGGTCGGCGTGGACGTGGTGGTGGCGCAGGGCACGGAGGCCGGCGGGCACACCGGCGAGATCTCCACCATGGTCCTGATCCCTCAGGTGGTGGACGCGGTGGACGTACCGGTCCTGGCGGCGGGCGGCATCGGCAACGGCCGCCAGATGGCCGCCGGCATGGCCCTGGGCGCCGAGGGAGTCTGGACCGGCTCGCTCTGGCTCACGGTCGAGGAGGCCGACACTCCCGAGATGGCCAAGAAGCGCATCCTGGAGGCCACCTCCCGCGACACGGTCCGCTCGCGCAGCTGGACGGGCAAGCCGGCCCGCCTGCTCAAGAACGAGTGGACGGACGCCTGGGAGTCGCAGGAGTCGCCCGGGACGCTGCCGATGCCCCTGCAGTTCATGCTGGTATCGGACGCGCTGCGCCGCATCGGCCGCTCGGACGCCGCCGAACTGGCCACCTTCCCGGCCGGCCAGATCATCGGCATCACCAACCAGGTCCGGTCGACGCGCGACGTCATGTACTCACTGATGGAGGAGTACGCGGAGGCCACGGAACGCCTGGGCCGCATCACCGGCGACTGATCCGCCGTCAGAGGTAGCGGGGGAGTCCCCGCTACCTCGGCGCCGTCGTGCTCAGTGGCCCTTGTAGGTGGCCGCCCGCTTCTCCTTGAAGGCCCTGGCGCCCTCGCGGGCGTCCTGGGAGCCGATCACCGGCCAGCCGATCTCGTCCGAGACCTTGAGGGCCTCCGGCTCCGGCATGCCCAGCGTGTCCCGGTACGTGCGCAGGATCGCCTGCACCGCGAGCGGCCCCGAGGTGGCGATGTCGTCCGCGATCTCCCGCGCCACCGCCAGCGCCTGCCCGTCCGGTACGACCCGGTTGACCAGGCCCATGGACAGGGCCTCCGCCGCGGTGATGGAGCGGCCGGTGAGCAGTAGGTCCATGGCGTGGCAGTACGGGATCTGCCGGGGCAGGCGGATCGCGCTGCCGCCCATCGGGAACAGCGCCCGCTTGGCCTCGAACAGGCCGAGCGTGGCCGACTCCGCCACCACCCGCAGGTCGGTTCCGACCAGCAGTTCGGTGCCGCCCGCCACCGCGTAGCCCTCGACCGCCGAGACGATCGGCTTGGTCGGGAGGTCTTCGCGGAGCAGGCCCTTCCAGTGGAAGTTGGGGATCTGGGCGGCCCGCGCCTGGACGTCGGCGTCCGTCGAGGGCTGCCCCATGGCCTTGAGGTCGGCTCCGGCGCAGAAGGTGCCCTCCGCGCCCGTGAGGATGGCGGCCCTGACCTCCGACTCAGCCGACACGTACGCCCAGGCCGAGGCCAGGCCGATCAGCATGTCGGAGGAGAGCGCGTTGCGCGCCTCCGGCCGGTTCATGGTGACGATGACGACGTGGCCGTCGCGTTCGACTCGGCAGTGGGGGGTGCTGATCGGCAGGAGCTCCACGGACGCCTCCAGGTAACGAATCAAGCGCTTGTTAGGCAGCGATCCTACCCTGTGGCGAGCCCGCGGACGATGATGGCGGCACGACCTCGATCAAGCGCTTGCTACGACTCCGGTGCCGGGATACGCTGCCCAGGCAAAACGAGAACAAGTTCTTGTTTATCGGGGCCTCGGACCACCTGAAGAGGAGTTTCGATGGGCACGCTCGGTTTCTGGAGACTGGCGCAGGCGGATCCGGACTGGATCGCGTGCGTGGACCCAGACGGTACGGAGCACCGCGCGGGCGACCTCCTCGCCCGGTCGAACCAGTTGGTGCACGGCCTGCGCGAGCTCGGGCTGAAGCCGGGAGACGGCGTCTGCGGCCTGGTGCCGAACGGCGTGGACGGGCTCGTCCTCTACCTGGCCGCGTTACAGGCCGGCTGGTACTACACGCCGATCAACTGGCACCTGACCGGGCCCGAGATCGCCTACATCGTGGCCGACAGTGAGGCCCAGGCGTTCTTCGTGCACCCCAGGTACGCGGCCGAAGGAGCCAGGGGCGCCGAGGCCATCGCGCCTGAGCGGCGCTTCGCCGTAGATGATGGCGATATTTCGGGGTTCCGGCGGATCAGTGAGCTGACCGACGGGCAGCCGGACACCGCGCCCCCCGACCGTACGGCCGGGTTGACCATGCACTACACCTCCGGCACGACCGGCAAGCCCAAGGGCGTCCGGCGGCCACTGAACGGGCTCGACCCCGACGACGCCGCCGAGATGCTGTCGTTCCTGCCGGGCCTGTTCGGCATCACCCGGGGCCGGCCGAACGCGCACCTGATCACCTCGCCGAACTACCACACCGCCGTCACCCAGTTCGGCGGCACGGCCCTGCACATGGGCCACACCCTCGTCTACATGGACAAGTGGGACGCCGAGGAGATGCTCCGCCTCTGCGAGAAGTACCAGGTCACGAACTCGCACATGGTGCCCACCCACTTCAAGCGCCTCCTGGCACTGCCCGAGGAGACCCGCCACAAGTACGACCTGTCCTCGCTCAAGTGGATGATCCACGCGGCCGCCCCCTGCCCGGTGCCGGTGAAATGGGCGATGTTCGAGTGGTGGGGCGACTGCGTCTACGAGTACTACGCGGCCACCGAGGGCGGCGGCACCCTGGCCACGCCGGAGGGCTGGAAGGCACACCCGGGCACGGTCGGCTCCGCCTGGCCGATCAGCGAGCTGCTCATCGTGGACGACGCGGGCGAACCCCAGCCGACCGGAACACCCGGGACGATCTACATGAAGATGCTCGGCGCCCGGTTCGAGTACAAGGGCGACCCCGCCAAGACCGCCGAGAACCAGCTCAAGGACTACTTCACCGTCGGCGACATCGGCTACCTGGACGAGGACGGCTTCCTCTACCTGTGCGACCGCAAGGCCGACATGATCATCTCGGGCGGGGCGAACATCTACCCCGCCGAGATCGAGAACGAGATCATGATCCACCCCAAGGTCGCGGACGTGGCGGTGTTCGGCATCCCGGACGAGGAGTGGGGCGAGCAGATCAAGGCCATCGTCGAGCCCGCGCCGGGCTCGGCGCCGGGTCCCGAGCTCGCGGCCGAGATCCTCGCCTCGCTGGAAGGCCGCCTGGCCAGGATGAAGTGGCCCAGATCGATCGACTTCATCGAAGAGATGCCCCGCGAGCCCAACGGCAAGCTGCTCAAACGCAAACTCCGCGCACCTTACTGGGAGGGACACGACCGTGCCATCTGAACCGCTGGTGGCGGAGCACGTACTGGAGTTCCCCGGCGGCTACGCGCGCACGACCGGGCCGGTGATCGGACGCTTCCTGACCGAGCTGCGCGGCGGCCGGATCGTCGGCGTGCAGACCGCCGAGGGCAAGGTGCTGGTGCCGCCGCTGGAGTACGACCCCGCGAGCGGCGAGGCCGTCACGGAAGAGTTCGTCGAGGTCGGGCCCGCGGGGACGGTGACCGCGTGGGCATGGGTGGCCGAGCCGCGCGAGAGCCACCCGCTCGACCGGCCGTTCGCCTGGGCGACGATCAAACTCGACGGCGCCGACACCGCGCTGGTGCACGCCGTCGACGCGGGCAACGCCAAGGCGCTGCGGATCGGCAGCCGGGTCTGGCCCGTCTGGCGGAGCGAGCGTACCGGTCACATCACCGACATCTCCTACTTCGCGCCGGAGGTCACGAAGATCGTGTCCCCCGTGCGGGCCGAGTACCGGCTGCAGGTGGGCGGATCGCTGCTGACCTTCCTGGAAGGCGTCGAGCGCGGCGTGTTCCTCGGCGGCCGGTGCCCCAGCTGCGAGAAGGTGTACGTCCCGTACCGCGTCTTCTGCCCGGCCTGCGGTGGCCCGATCGCCGACCAGCTCGAATTACCCGACACCGGCACGATCACCACGTACGCCATCAACAACCTGCCCGACCCGCGCGCCCCCGAGGTGCCCTTCGTCTCCGCCTACATCCTGCTCGACGGGGCGGACATTCCCATGATCGCTTTGGTCGGTGGCGTCCCGGCGCACGAGGTGCGGCAGGGCATGCGGGTCAGGGCCGAATGGGTGCCCGAGGGTGAGCGGACGAAGTCCATGGCCAACGTCCGATGGTTCGCCCCCACCGGCGAGCCGGATGTGGAGCTCTGATGCGTGAGGTAGCCGTCGTCGCGTTCGCCCAGACCCGCCACACCGACCATGACGGCGGCCTGAGCGAGCCCGAGCTGATCCTGCCCGTCATCAACGAGGTCAAGGAGTCGACCGGGCTGAAGCGGTTCGGCTTCACCTGCTCCGGCAGCTGCGACTACCTCGCGGGCGCGCCGTTCTCGTTCGTCTCCGCGCTCGACGCGCTCGGCGCGTGGCCGCCGATCTCCGAGAGCCACGTGGAGATGGACGCGGCCTGGGCGCTGTACGAGGCGTGGGTACGCCTGCAGCACGGCGACATCGACTCCGCCCTGGTGTACGGCTTCGGCAAGTCGTCGCTCGGCGACCTGCGCGAGATCATGACGCTCCAGCTGGACCCGTACTATCTGGCGCCGCTCGGCCTCGACCAGCTCTCCTTCGCCGCCCTCCAGGCCAGCGCCGCCGGCGCCGAACGCAAGGAGCTCGACGAGATCGTCCGGCGCAGCCGGGCCGACGGCCGGAGCAACCCGTACGCGCTCGACCTGCCCGAGGACGTCGGCGACGAGTACGCGGTCGAGCCGATCAGGAAGTCGGACGTCGCCCCCATCACGGACGGCGCGGCGGCGATCGTCCTGGCGGCCGGCGACCTGGCCAGGGAGCTGTGCGCCAAACCCGCGTACATCAGGGGCATCGCGCACCGCATCGAGCCGCACTATCTGGGCACCCGCGACCTGGCCCGGTCGGTCTCCGCGGCCGACGCCGCACGGGCCGCGGGGGTCGGCAAGGGGCCCGTCGAGGTGGCGGAGCTGCACACGCAGTTCGCCCACGAGGAGCCGATCCTGCGCCGGGCGCTGGAGCTGCCCGACGGCACGGTGATCAACCCGTCCGGCGGCCCGCTCGCCGCCAATCCGGTCATGGCCACCGGCCTCATCCGCATCGGCGAGGCGGCCCGGCGCATCCACGACGGCACGGCCGCCCGCACGCTCGGCCACGCCGCCGGCGGCCCCTGCCTGCAGCACAACCTTGTGACCGTCCTGGAGGCATGAAAATGGGCAACAGGTGTGCTGTGATCGGCGTCGGTCAGACGCACTACACGACCAAGCGCAGGGACGTGTCGATCGCCGGGCTGGTCCGCGAGGCGGCCGTCCGGGCCCTGGAGGACGCCGGGCTGACGTTCAAGGACATCGACGCGGTCGTCGTCGGCAAGGCGCCCGACCTGTTCGAGGGCGTGATGATGCCCGAGGCGTACCTGGCCGACGCGCTCGGCGCGGCCGGGAAGCCGATGATGCGCGTGCACACCGCGGGCAGCGTCGGCGGCTCCACCGCACTGGTCGGCGCGAGCCTCATCCAGGGCGGGGTGCACGACCGGGTGCTGGTCGTGGCGTTCGAGAAGCAGTCGGAGTCCAACGCCACCTGGGCCCTGTCCACCCACCTGCCGTTCAGCGCGTCGCTGGTGGTCGGGGCCGGCGGCTACTTCGCGCCGCACATCAGGGAGTACATCCGCAGGACCGGCGCGCCCGAGCACGTCGGCCACCTGGTGGCGGTCAAGGACCGGCTGAACGCACTCAAGAACCCCTACGCCCACCTGAAGATCCCCGGCATCGACCTGAAGATGGTCGAGTCGACGCCCATGCTGTGGGAGCCGATCCGCTACCTGGACACCTGCCCGTCCAGCGACGGCGCCTGCGCCATGGTCCTGTCGTCGGAGTCGGCGGTCACCGGCACGCCCGCGTGGCTGCACGGCACGGCCATGCGCTCCGAGCCGATCTTCCGCGCCGACCGCGACACGGTCAGCCCGCAGGCGGGCAAGGACTGCGCGGCCGACGTCTACCGGCAGGCGGGCGTCACCGACCCGCGCCGCCAGATCGACGTGGCCGAGGTGTACGTACCGTTCTCCTGGTACGAGCCGATGTGGCTGGAGAACCTGGGATTCGCGGCCGACGGCGAGGGCTGGAAGCTCACCGAATCCGGCGCCACCGCCCTCGACGGCGACACCCCGTGGAACGCCTCCGGCGGCGTGCTGTCGAGCAACCCGATCGGGGCGTCGGGGCTGATCAGGTTCGCCGAGGCCGCGCTCCAGGTACGCGGGATGGCGGGGGAGCACCAGGTGGACGGCGCCCGGCTGGCGCTCGGCCACGCGTACGGCGGGGGAGCCCAGTTCTTCGCGATGTGGATCGTCGGACGGGAGAAGCCCTGATGGAGTTCAACCACGCCGACCTGTTCGAAGGGATCGTGGACGCGGTCGGCGACCGGACGGCCGTCGTCTGCGACGACGAGCGCCGCACCTTCGCCGAACTGGACGCCGAGGCGAACCGGATCGCCCACTACCTCCAGGACCTCGGTATCAAGCCCGGCCAGCACGTCGGGCTGCACCTGTACAACAGCATCGAATACGTCGCCGGGATGCTCGCCGCGCTGAAGATCCGGGCGGTGCCGATCAACGTCAACTACCGCTACGTCGAGGCCGAGCTGCTCTACCTCTACCGCGACTCCGACATCCGGGCGCTGATCTACGACGTGGAGTTCGAGCCGCGGGTGGCGGCGGTCATGGGGGAGGCGCCCCTGCTGGAGCACCTGATCTCGGTCGGCGGCCAGTCGTCCGTCGCGACCGCGGTGCCGTACACCGAGGTGCTGGAACGCGGCGCGCCCACGCGCGGCTTCGAACCGCGATCCACGCAGGACGTCTACATCATCTACACCGGCGGTACGACCGGCATGCCCAAGGGCGCGATGTGGCACGTCGAGGACCTGTTCGTGGCCTTCGGCGGCGGCAACCCGTACGGCGCGCCGCTCCCGACCCCGCAGGCGGTGATCGATCAGGCGGCCGCCGCGAACCCGCCCATGGTGATGATGGCCGCCGCGCCGCTGATGCACGGGGCCGCGCAGATGGGCACGTTCGTCAGCTGGTGGATGGGCTCGACCGTGGTCTACGTGCGCAAGTTCAGCGCCGACGCGGTGCTGCGGGCGCTCGCCCGCGAAAAGGTGGCCACGCTGAGCATCACCGGCGACGCCATGGCCAGGCCGCTGGCGGAGGCGTTGGAGAGCGGCGACTACGACACGTCCTCACTCATCGCGCTCAGTTCGACCGGGGCCATCCTCACCGGATCCGTACGCGACCGGCTGCAGCGGGCCCTGCCCAACGTCATGATCCTCGACAGCTTCGGCTCCACGGAGTCCGGCTACACCGCCTCCGGGGTGGCGGGCTCCTCACCCGAGGCGGGGCTGCGCTACCAGCCGAACGCCACGTCCGGACTCGCCGTGCTCGACGAGAAGCTGCGGCCCGTCGAGCCGGGCTCGGGCGAGCTGGGCACGGTGGCCAAGTCGGGGCCGATCTCGTTCGGCTACTACAACGACGCGGAGAAGACCGCCCGTACGGTCGTCACCGACGCCGAGGGCACCCGATGGCTGCTGACCGGCGACCTGGCCAGTGTCGACGCCGACGGCACCGTGAACGTCTTCGGGCGCGGCTCCCAGTGCATCAACACCGGCGGGGAGAAGGTCTTCCCCGAAGAGGTGGAGGCGGTGCTCAAGGGGCATGACGCGGTCTTCGACGCGGTGGTGACCGGGATACCGGACGAGCGGTGGGGCAACCGGGTGGCGGCCGTGGTCGAGGCGCGCGAGGGGGTGGCGGTGACGGCGGACGAACTGGACGCGCACTGCAGGCAGCGGTTGTCGGGGTACAAGGTGCCTCGTACGTACGTGTTCGTGGACGAGATGGTCCGGTCACCGGCGGGCAAGGCCGACTACCGGTGGGCTCGGCGACAAGCGGAGTCCGGCGGCTCGTAAGCCCCGGGTTCAGCGGCTCGCGCCTCTTCCGCCTCCTCGCGGCGGCTCAGCTCGGCCTGGCAGAAGTCGAGCCGGGCCTGGGCCACGGCGCCGAGCAGGTCGTCCTCGATCACCTGGGTGCCCCGGTGCAGCACGACGCTGGCCTCCAGCACCCGCCCCGCCTCGATCAGGGCGTCTCCGAGCATGAGCAGCCCGTTGGCCAGATGCCCCATGAGGACCGGATCGCCGGACGCGAAGCGCTCCAACGCCGCCACCGCCTCACCCAGCGGCCGCACCGCGTCGGCGTGCCTGCCCTGGCGCATGAGCGCGGTGGCTTCGGCCTGGGACCAGGCGATGGCCTCCAGCGCGTCGTGCGGCCGGTGGAGAGCGGCCAGCGTCGCGCCCAGGACCGCGTACGTCATGGCCGCGCCGACCGGCTCGTCCAGCTCGTCGCAGAGATCGGCGGCCCGCTCGACCTGCGCCAGCGCCTCCACGGCCCGCTGCCGTCCGAGCAACGACCTCGCGTAGACGCACAGGCAGCGCACCAGCGTGCCGCGTTCCACGTCCCCATCCGTGTCCCCCAGCAGCGGCCGGAGTGCGACCTCGACCTGGTCGCCGAGTCGCGCGGACGGCTCGGCCGCCGCCTCCTCCAGCAGCCCGTCGAGCCGGGCGGTGAGCAGCGACCGCAGCGCCGACCGTACGGCGGGCCGCTCGCTCGACCGCCGCAGGACGTCCAGCATCCGCAGGAGGTGCTCGCCCGTCCTGGCCGGATGGTCGTGTACGGCCAGCACGAGCGCGTCCAGACCTTCGGTCTCGGCCAGGAACTGCTCAGCCACGACCTCCGGACCCAGAGGCGCCAGTCTCCCCTGCGGACCAGACCGGCCCGGGAAGAGCCGGGCCAGCCAGTCGCCCAACGCCAGACCGCGGTCGTACGTCTGGGATCCGGGCACCGCCGACAGCAGTTCCCGCAGCTCTTGGCGGGTGGGTGTGGTGAGCGTGACCAGGGCCACCGCCTGCCGGGCCGTCACGGCGTCCACCGGCTCGTGCCCGTCGGGCCATACCGTCATCCACTGCTGCTGCTCGTACATCAGGAACCGGCTCAGCAACTCCCCACCCTCGACGTCGTCCCCGCGCAGCCGCATCAAGGCGGCCAGGTGCACGCGCAGCGGATCGCCGTACCCCGGATCGTCGACAGCGGGCAGGACGGCGCGGGGCGACGCGAACGCCCGCATGGCCGCCGCCGCGTGCCCGACCCGCTCGGCGGGCGTCAACGGACGGTCATCAAGCCGGACGGTGACGCTGCCCAGCTCATTCAGCTCCTTCGGCAGGCCACCGACACCAGGCAGGCTGCTCAGGTCACCCATGCCACTCACGCCAGGTCCGCCACTCAGGCTAGGCCCGCCAGGCCCGTCGGGCGCGCCTGGTAAGCCGCCGACACTGGGCATGCCACTCGCGTCAGGCGCGGCGTTGGCGCGGTGCTCTGTACGGTCGGCGGCGGCCAGGACCAGGCGACGCCACCACTCGCCGTCGGCGGGCTCGCGGGTGAGCAGCAGGATCCTGACCCGGCGACGGCGTCGCTGACCGGCGCCGAGGTGTCCGATGAGTTCGCCGATCGCCGCCGCCCACGGTTCCGGGTGGTCGACGGCGAGGAGGGTGGGGCGGAGTACGTCGAGGCGGGTGGCGCAGGGGTAAGGGGTGGTGAGGAAACCGGCGTCCCAGCCGACCTCGGCGAGCTCCGTGCACAGCTCGCCCGCCAGCCGGGTCTTACCCGTGCCGCCCCGGCCCGTCAGCACCGCGATCGACAGCGGTGCCGGGTCGTCGGCCCAGGCGCGTAGCGTCGCCAGCTCCTCGCGGCGCCCCAGGAAGGGTACGACGGCGTGCTCCGGCACCAGCAGCGGCCAGTCCGGGCAGTCGGGCGGCAGCGGTTCGCGGGCGCGCCGCAGGAGGCTCGGCAGAGAGTGGACCTCGACGACGCGCTTGACCCCGAGGCGGTGCGGTGGCCTGTCCATGGGGCCCGCCTAGTCGCTACGTCCCGATGTGTCGTCCCCCGACGAGGGTGCCACCATTATCCCATCCGGGCTCGCCCCCAGGCAGGAAATTGCCCCGCTTACTATGTCTCCGCACCCGTGACCAGGGCGGCCAGGTGCTACGGCTTCTTGCCTGTGACCAGGGCGGTCAGGTGCTACGCCTTCTCACCCGTGAGCAGGGCGGCCAGGCCGAGGTAGACGAGGCCGCTGCCGATGTCGAGGCGGCGCCGCGCCCGCGTGGAGCGGCGGACCCGGCCGGCCAGGGCCGAGGAGAGCAGCGCGTACGTGCCGTCGGTGGTCATCCCGAGCCCCATCCAGACCAGCCCGAGCACCAGGATCTGCGGCGCGACCGGCCCCGCCGCCGGATCCGTGAACTGCGGCAGGAAGGCCAGGAAGAAGATGGCGGTCTTGGGGTTGAGCACGTTGACCACGAAGCCCTCCCAGAACATCCGCCGCTTGGAATGCGTCTCCACCTCGACCGCTTCCTCGGCCGAGGCGGAGGTCCGGTTCATCAGCTTGCGCACCCCGAGCCAGACGAGGTAGGCGACGCCCGCGTACTTGATCACGGTGAACGCCGTGGCGGAGGCGGCCACCAGCGCGCTGATGCCAAGGGCGGCGGCGACCACGTGCACCACCGAGCCCGTGTGGACGCCGAGCACCGAGACCAGGCCCGCCGACCTGCCTTGCGCGACGCTCCTGGTGACGATGAACAGAACCGCGGGACCCGGCACCAGGAGAAGGGCCAGGGTGGCCGCGCAGAAGAGAGCGAGCGTCGCGAAATCCGGCATGTCGCTCATGGTAGGCGTGCGCCCCTCGCTGCAGTCAACGGGATTCCGCGCCGTCACGCCGTCACGACACGATGGATGGCAGGCGCCCTCGCTGCTGCCAACCGATTTCCGCGCGATGGGTCAGACGCTCTCCACCAGGGCCGACAGCAGCGCCTCTGTGGCCGGCGGGTGGGGCGGGTCGCCGTAGACCGCCGCGTACACGTGCCTGATGGAACCCGGGATCGGGGCCACCTCCACGTCCGGATGCCGGTGCGCGCTGAGCGCCAGTCCGGGCAGCACAGTGGGCCCCATGCCCGCCGCCACCAGCGCCTGTACGGCCACGATGTCGTCGCTGGTGAAGGAGATCCGCGGCTCGAACCCCGCCTTGGCGCAGATGTCGAGCAGATGGCTACGGCACCGGTCACACCCGGCGATCCAGGGGTCCCCGGCGTGTGCCCCCAAATTCCCCGAGCCGCCAGAGAACACCAGGTAGCTCGGGTCGTCGAGCAGGTGGATCATCTGGATCCCCGGGTCCTCCGGCGCCGTGTCGTCGTAGCGGAACATCACCGCCACATCCACCCGCCCGCTCCGCAGCAGCCGGAGCGCCTCCGGCGGCTCGGTCTCCGTGAGGTGCAGCCGCAGCCCGGGATGCGAACCCGCCAGCCGGGTCGCCGTCCTGGGGATGAAGGTGCCCAGCGCCGAGGGGAACGCGGCCAGCCGGGCCCGCCCCGAGCGCAGCCCCACGTGCGCGGCGAGCTCGTCGGCGGTGGCGTCGAGGCGGCCGATGATGTCGTCGGCCCGCGTGGTGAGCAGCTTGCCGGCCTCCGTGAGCCGGATGCCCCGCCCGACGCGCTGCACGAGCTTGGCGCCGGTCTCGGCTTCGAGACGGGCGAGGTGGTGGCTGACCGACGGCTGCGAGTAGTGCAGCTCCTTGGCGGCGGCGGTCAGCGAGCCCGTACGCGCGACGGCGACAAGGACGCGGAGCCGTACGACATCCAGCATTCATCAACCATATCTATTGATGAGCCACAAAACTTCTGTTGGACCTATGGATCTCGACGTAGCACTGTAAGAGGGGAGAGAGGGAGGCAAACATGGACACGGTGCTGATTCGGCCGGGGCTCGACGCCCTCGTGTCGGACATCGGCGACATCACCGCCCGCCGTCTCGCCCCGAGGGAGACCGCGTTCGCGGTGGCGGATCTGCTCCGCCCGCGGCTGCCCGGGCTCGACCTGCTCACGGCGGAGGAACGAGCGGGATCGCCCGAGACGTACGTGTCCCAGGCGCTGTACGCGTGTGACGATTTCTCGATCGTGACGGTCGTATGGCGGCCGGGCCAGTACACGGTGATCCACGACCACGTGTCGTGGTGCGCGTTCGGCGTGATCAGCGGGATCGAACACGAGACGCTCTACCGGGACATGGGGGACCACCTGCTGGAGATCGGACAGGCCGCCAACCTGCCGGGAGAGGCCAGCGGGTTCGCGCCGCCCGGCGACATCCACAAGGTGATCAATGTGAGTGACGAGGTCGGGGTGTCGGTGCACGTGTACGGGGCCGACGTGAGCAGGCTCGGCAGCAGCGTGCGCCGGGTCTACGACCTGCCCGTCAGGACGCCGGCCTAGTCACCGGCTCTCACCGATGAGTTTCCACCTGCGGAGCGGTCAGTACCCGGGTAGGCCCATCGAGGAGAAGCCATCATGGAACCGATCACCGAGCTGGACGCCAGATACAGCGCCGAGGGCGCCACCGCGACCGAGTGGGCACGGGCGCGCGACACCCTGGAACACGCCCAGACATTCTGGCTGGCCACCGTACGCTCCGACGGCAGCCCGCACGTCACGACCCTGCTGGCCGTCTGGCAGGACGGCACGCTCTACTTCTGTACCGGCGCGGGCGAGCAGAAGGCCCGCAACCTGGAGTCCAACCAGCACTGCACGCTCACGACCGGCACCAACTCTCTGCAGGAGGGCCTCGACGTGGTCGTGGAAGGCGTCGCGGAGCGGGTCACCGACACCGGCCGGCTCAAGCGGCTCGCCGACGCCTACGGGGACAAGTACGGCAGCGACTGGCGCTTCGAGGTGGACGACGACGCCTTCCTGAACTCGGGCGGCGACCGGGCGCTGGTGTTCGCGGTGGCCCCGGCCAAGGCGTTCGGCTTCCGCAAGGGCGACTTCAGCCAAACCCGCTGGCGCTTCCAGCGCCGCTAGCCTTCCGCAAGGGTGCTTCCAGCGCGGCTAGGCTGAGCCGTATGCCGGCAGAGCGCCCCAGGCGGGCGGACGCGCGCCGCAACCACGACGCGGTCCTGGCCGCGGCCAGGAAGCTGTTCGCCGAGCGCGGCGTGGACGTGCCGCTCGACGACGTCGCCCGCCATGCCGGGGTCGGCAACGCGACGATGTACCGGCACTTCCCGACCCGCCAGGATCTGATCATCGCCGTCTACGCCGACGAGGTGACCGAGCTGTGCGAGAGCGGTGACGCCCTCCTGACGGCCGGTTCGCCGGGCGACGCGTTGCACGAGTGGCTGGGCGCCTTCGTCGCGCACGTCGCCGGCAAGCGCGACCTGGCGCTGGAACTCCCGCGCGACGGCTCGGCGCTGTTCGGCGAGTGGCACGAGAAGATGCTGGCCACCGCCTCTGCCCTGCTCATCAGGGCCCAGGACGCGGGCGAGGTCCGCGCCGACCTGACCGTCCGCGAGCTGATGACCCTCGCCAACGCGATAGCGCTGACCGGCTCGGACCAGTCCGCGCGGCTGCTCGACCTGCTCAGGTACGGGACGGCCGGCAGGCGCTGACCCGCCCAAAAGCGCGACCAAAAGCGCGACCAAAAGCGCGGCCAAAAGCGGCACCGACCCGGCCATAATGGGAAAAAATGTACAAGCGTTGAGATCTGTGGGCTAGTCCTTTACTCTCAGCCAGAGGCGCGCGTCAGCCGCTGGAAACGGGAGGCACAGCAATGCTGAAAGTGATCGGCGCGGGGTTCCCGCGTACCGGAACCAGCTCGATGAAGGCCGCGCTGGAGCGGCTCGGCTTCGGCCCCTGCTACCACATGTTCGAGATCCTGACCAAGCCCGAGCACGCCGACCGGTGGGTGAAAGTCACCTCCGGAGAGCCGGTGGACTGGGACCAGGTGTTCGACGGCTACCAGTCGGCCCAGGACTGGCCGGCCAGCGGGTTCTGGCGCGAGCAGGCGGCGGCCTACCCCGACGCCAAGGTCATCCTGACCGTCCGCGACCCCGCTCGCTGGTACGTCAGCATGCAGAATCTCTTCTCCAACGGCCCCGGCCGGACCATGTCCATGGACCCGTCGACGCTGCCACCCGCCGCGGCGAAGATCTTCGAGGGTATGCAGAAGATGCAGCCGGTGCTGAGCGCGATCGGGGAGGACACCTTCGGCCAGGGCTGGACCCCCATGGGCGGCATGCCCGACGAGAAGGTCGCCATCGAGGCGTTCGAGCGCCACCGGGCCACCGTCGAGGCGAGCCTGCCCGCGAGCCGGCTCCTGGTATTCGACGTGCGCCAGGGGTGGGAGCCGTTGTGCGAGTTCCTGGACGTCGAGGTTCCCGATGAGCCGTTCCCGCATCTCAACGACTCCGAGTCGCTGCAGCGCAGGATGGGCGAGCTGATGGCGGGGCAGTTCCCTTCGTCCATCGAGGAGGTCCGCTAGATCCGCTCGACCCGACGCCCTGCCCGGCCTCTGGTGGTGCCTGAGCCCGTTACCATCGGAGGCCAGCAGGAGGTGGTGGGCCCATGTCGACCGATGAGATCGCCGGCCAGGCGTGGGAGAACGAGAGCAAGGGCCAGCGCACTCGCCGCCGGATCCTGGAGGCCGCCCGCCGCACCTTCGGCGAGGTCGGCTACGAACGCGCCACCATCCGCGCGATCGCGGCCGAGGCGGACGTCGACAAGTCCTCGGTCATCCAATACTTCGGCACCAAGCAGCAACTGTTCCGGGAGTCGCTCGACCTTTGCCTCGACGTCGACTCCCTGACCACCGACGACCCGGGCCGCTCCGCCGAAAACTACCTGCGCGCCATGCTCGAGCGCTGGGCCGCCGTCCCCGACAGCCCGATGGCCGTACTCCTGCGCACCAGCATGACCAGCCAGGAAGCCGCCCAGCTGCTCCGCGAACACGTGACCTCGGAGGCGATCGACCGGATCGCGGCCGGGGTCCACGGTCCCGACGCGCGCCTGCGGGCGGCGCTGGCGGGCGCGATGATGTTCGGCATCACCGTCCACCGCCACCTGGTGCGCATGCCCGACCTGGCCGAGGCCGACCTCGACGATGTCCTCCGCCTGGCCGTACCGCTCATCCGCACGTTGCTCGAGGACGCCGACGCCTGATCTCAGAGCCTTCCGTCGCCTCCCACGCTGACCCGGAGCTGATCGCCGGCCAGCAGATCGGGCCGGTGGTGGCGGACCCGATCGCCCATCGGCCCGTGTTCCCACAGTGGGTCGACCACGCCAAGGGGAATGCTCAGTTTCTGTAATCCCGTCGCCGGGTCGACCGGCATCCGTTCCAGATGGCACAACAACCAGCCAGGAGCGCTGGGAGAAACCTCATATTCCCCCCAGCCGACCACGCCGATGCATTTCCTGGTTCCGGTCCGGACATAAATCCGGTCCGCCTCGGCGATGGTGCGCGGGCTCGGCACTCGACTTTCCACGACATCGACGCGCTCAATGTGCCGCCATGCCAGGCGTACGCGTGACCCGTACGCGTCTTCCATCTCCACGCCTTGAGCGGAGAAACGTACGACCGTGTCGGCGGCCATCTGTCGGTGCCAGGCCAGCCGTACGCCAATGGCGAGCATCGCCATTACCGCGGCGGTCAACCCCCATGCGACATGAGAGCCCGGGAGCATCAGGCATACCGGGACCAACAGGATGAGCGGGCTGAATAATCGGGCAGCGGTCGCGAGCGAGAATTCGCGCACCATGCGAAACTCCTCCATAAATCAAAACTGACGTCCGGTGACATAGGTGTCAATCCGGTGCGCCCGCCCCCCGCTCACCCTGTCAGCCCCCGTCAGCTGAAGTCGGCCGCGTGGTCCATGGCCCATTGGCGCAGGGATCGTGCCGGGGCCCCGGTGACGTCATTGACGGTGGCGGTCAGCACTGGGGGCGGCCCGGCGAGCATGGCGGCGTAGCCGTCGAGCAGCACGTCGACGAAGGAGTCGGGGAAGCTCTCGTCGGCCAGCAGCCGCTCTCGGGCCTGCTCGCGGGTGAGCTCCCGCCAGCGCAGCGGCCGGCCCAGTGCCTCGCCGATGACGCGGACCTGCTCGGCCTGTGTGAGTACCTCCGGGCCGGTCAAGGTGTAGGTGGCGCCGTCGTGCCCCGGCTCGGTGAGGGCGCGGACCGCGACGGCCGCCATGTCGGCCTCATGGATCAGGGACATCGGCAGCTCGCCGTAAGCCCCCTCGACGACGTCACCGGCCCGGATCTGGTCGGCCCACCACAACGTGTTCACCGCGAAGGTGCTCGGCCTGATCATGGTGGACTCGATCCCGCAGCCGTGGACCAGCTTCTCCTGCTCCTCGAAGCTGAGATCGGGAACACCGCCCGTACCCAGGAAGACCACCCGGCGGGCCCGCCGGGCGATCACGTCGAGCACGGCGGGCAGCTGTTCGCCGGTGTGCAGCGGCCAGAGCAGGAACACCGCGTCGATGCCGTCCAGGCAGGCCGCGATGGTGTCCGGCGCGGACAGGTCGCCGCGCGTCACCTCGACCTCGGCGGGGAAGCGAGCGGTGCGCGGATCACGGGTGACCGCCCGTACGGCGTGGCCGCTCTCGCGCAGCTGGGTGATGATCTGGCCGCCGACGTTTCCGGTGGCGGCGAGGACGAGGATGTTCATGCGACGAGCGTCGCGCACGACCGTCCAACCGTCCCATTCAGGCGGCTAGGATCGCCGGAAACCGTCACCGCACAGGGATGTCTGGATGGATACCGTCGACAGGGGCCTGGTTCACGCGTTGCAGATCGACGGCCGGGCCCCGTTCAGGACGATCGCCGACGTGCTCGGGGTCTCGGAGAACACCGTGGCCCGGCGCTACCGGCGGCTGCGCGGCCAGGGTGTCCTGCGGGTGGCGGGCCTGGTCAACGGCGCTCGGCTGGGGCACACCCAGTGGACCATCCGGCTGCGCTGCACCCCGGACGCGGCCGTGCCGGTCGCCAAGGCGCTGGCCGCCCGTGACGATACGTCCTTCGTGTACCTGATGTCCGGCGGCACCGAGATCTCCTGCACCGTACGGACGCGCGGCACCCGCGACCAGGACGCCCTGTTGCTGGACAAACTGCCCCGCACCAGCCGGGTCGTCTCGGTCTCCGCTCACCTGCTGCTGCGCAATTTCGTCCTGCCGGACGGCTGGCAGGGGCTGGCCTGGCTGTCACCCGAACAGGCCGACCGGCTGCGCCCACCTCCGGTCGAGGCCGGAGACGGCCCGATCGACCTCGACGAGGGCGACAAGGCGCTGCTGCGGGCGCTCAATCTGGACGGCCGCGCGTCCTACGCCGAGCTGGCCGCCGCCACCGGCTGGTCGGAGACCACGGTGAAACGCCGCCTGTACGCGCTACGCGGCCAGGGAATCCTGAGCTACCAGCTCGACGTACCGCCTTCGGCGCTCGGATTCGGCACCGAGGCCCGGCTGTGGATCGCCGCCCCGCCGGCCAAGGCGGTCGAGGTCGGTGCGGCGCTGGCGCGGCATCCCGAGATCGCCTTCGCCGCCCTCACCACCGGCCCCACCAATCTGGTCGCGGCCCTGAACTGCCGCGACCCACTGGACCTCGGCCGTTACCTCACCGAACGGCTCGCCGCCCTGGAGGCCGTCACCACCATGGAGACGGCCCCCATCATCCGCA
Source organism: Nonomuraea sp. NPDC049129 (assembly GCF_040648495.1). NCBI lineage: Bacteria > Bacillati > Actinomycetota > Actinomycetes > Streptosporangiales > Streptosporangiaceae > Nonomuraea > Nonomuraea sp. NPDC049129. The sequence goes on from NZ_JBEZDU010000007.1 coordinate 557,371, forward strand.
CCGTCAAGCGCGGCGGATCGCTGAGGTTGTAGCGGGGAGCAGCGGCGGATCGCTGAGGTTGTAGGGGGAATCAGACGCCGAGCGCGGAGGGCAGGCTGAGCTCCCGCAGGAACAGCGCCTCGGCGGTGGCGACGCGGCGCAGCTCCTCCAGGTCCACCCGCTCGTTGGGCGCGTGGATGGCCGCCTCCTCGTCCTCGGCCCCGAACAGCAGGATCTCCGCCGCGGGGAACTGCTTCAGCAGCGTGTTCACCAGCGGAATCGACCCGCCCGCCCCAACGTCGCGCGGCGGCCGACCGAAGGCGCGCTCCATCGCCCGGTTGAGCGCCGTGCGGGCCTTGCCGCCCGAGTCGGCCTGGAAGCCCGACCCCACGGTGTAGTCGCCGAACGAGACCTGCGCGCCCCACGGCGTGACCTGCCGCAGGAACTCGACCACCGCGTTCACGGTCGTCTTGGGATCGCCGGACGGAGGGATGCGGACCGTGACGCGGGCGCGGGCCGCGGGCTGGACCGCGTTGATGGCGCCCGACACCGTGGGCGCGTCGATGCCGGTCACGGTGATGGCGTACGACGCCCACAGGCGGTCCGCCAAGGAGCCGGAGCCGACCAGCGACACGCCGTCCAGCACACCGGCGGTCTTGCGGAACTCCTCCTCCGACGGTCCCTGGCCGAGGAAGGTCCCGCGGGGCAGGCCCGGCACTCGGATGTCGCCGTTGTCGTCGTGCAGCGAGGTCAGCATGCGCATGAGCGCCGAGAGCGCGTCGGGGGCGGCGCCGCCGAACTGGCCGCTGTGCACCGGCTCGCGCAGGGTGCGGACCTCGATGGTGAACGCGGCCATGCCGCGCAGCGAGGTGGTGACCGCGGGGTCGCCGAGGCGCGGGTTGCCGCAGTCGGCCACCACGATGGCGTCGGCCCGCAGCAGGTCGGGATTGCGCTCGACGAACGCCTCCAGGCGCTCCCCGGCGTACTCCTCCTGGCCCTCGATGAGGACCTTCACCCCGACGGGGAACTGCCCCTGGAACGCGCGCAGGGCGGTGACGTGCGAGATGATGCCCGACTTGTCGTCCGCGGTGCCCCGGCCGTACAGCTGGCCGTCGATCAGGGTCGGCTCGAACGGCGAGGTGCGCCAGGCGGCCGGGTCACCGGCGGGCTGCACGTCATAGTGCGCGTAGAGCAGCACCGTGGGCGCGCCGGGCGGCGCGGCCACCTCGCCGTACACCGCGGGGAAGCTGCCCTCGACCGCGACCCGCTGCACGTGCGTCAGCCCCGTGCTACGCAGGAGCTCCTCGGTCATGGCGGCGGCGGCGAGCACGGGCTCCTCGGGATGCCCGGGGAAGGCCACCGACGGGATGGCGGCGAGCCGCTTGAGGTCCTCGACGGACTGCGGCATCGCGGCCGCGACGGCGCTCTCGATCTGGTCAGGAGTCACGGACGGTCCCCCGGGGTCGTTCTCGATGGTTAACGCCTCATTGCATCACAAAGCCTTCACAAACCGTGAAACGGGCATGACATGCGCACTCATCTACCTGCGGATTTCGCAGCTGTTACATACCGTTCCTGCGGATCTCGGTTTTCTTGCACACTGCTGCGACGCTTTCGCTTGGCAAACCCGAGGTGAACATGCAGACTGTGGGGAGATCAGACACGAGGGAAGATAATCATGACGCAGCCGGAAAACGAGATTCTCAAGGCCGCGCAGGATCACCTGTGGTTGCACTTCACGAGGCACAGCGCCTACCAGCAGGCGGAGATCCCGACCATCGTTCGCGGTGAGGGCTCCTACATCTACGACATCCACGGCAAACGCTACCTGGACGGCCTGGCGGGACTCTTCGTGGTCCAAGCCGGTCACGGCCGGAGCGAGCTGGCCGAGGCGGCCGCCAAGCAGGCACAGGAACTCGCCTTCTTCCCGCTGTGGTCCTACGCGCACCCGAAGGCGGCCGAGCTGGCACAGCGGCTCGCGAGCCTGGCCCCCGGCGATCTCAACAGGGTCTTCTTCACCACCGGCGGCGGCGAGGCGGTCGAGTCCGCCTGGAAGCTGGCCAAGCAGTACTACAAGCTCATCGGCAAGCCGCTCAAGCACAAGGTCATCAGCCGCCAGATCGCCTACCACGGCACCCCGCAGGGCGCCCTGTCGATCACCGGCATCCCGGCGTTCAAGCAGATGTTCGAGCCGCTCGTGCCCGGTTCGGTGCGGGTACCGAACACGAACTACTACCGCGCCGACGAGATCAGCGGCATCAAGGGGATGAGCCCGGAGGAGTACGGCATCTGGGCCGCCGACCGCGTCGCCCGCGCGATCGAGATGGAGGGCCCCGACACGGTGGCCGCCGTCTTCGCCGAGCCGGTGCAGAACGCCGGCGGCTGCTTCCCGCCGCCGGCCGGCTACTGGCAGCGGTTGCGCGAGATCTGCGACGAGTACGACGTGCTGCTCGTCTCCGACGAGGTCATCTGCGCCTTCGGCCGGCTCGGCACGATGTTCGGCGGCCAGAAGTTCGACTACGTGCCCGACATCATCACCTGTGCCAAGGGCCTGACCAGCGGCTACTCGCCCATCGGGGCCATGATCGCGCACGACCGGCTGTTCGAGCCGTTCAAGAGCGGCGACCAGATGTTCGCCCACGGCTACACCTTCGGCGGGCACCCGGTCTCCGCGGCCGTGGCGCTGGCCAATCTCGACATCTTCGAGCGCGAGGACCTGCTCGGCCACGTCACCAAGAACGAGCCGCTCTTCCAGGCCACCCTCGACGGGCTCAAGGACCTGCCGATCGTCGGCGACGTCCGGGGCTCCGGCTACTTCTGGGGCATCGAGCTGGTCAAGGACAAGACCACCAAGGCGACGTTCACCGACGAGGAGTCGGAGCGGCTGCTGCGTGGGTTCCTGTCGAAGGCGCTGTTCGAGGCCGGGCTCTACTGCCGCGCCGACGACCGTGGCGACCCCGTCATCCAGCTCGCGCCGCCGCTGATCGCGGGGCCGAAGGAGTTCGACGAAATCGGGTCGATCCTCCGCAACGTGCTCACGGAAGCGTGGGCTCGCCTCTAACGACTGTTCAAGGAACGAAAGGATCAGCCATGAAGATCGGCGTGCCCGCCGAGGTCAAGAACCACGAATACCGAGTCGCCGCAACCCCGGCAGGCGTGCACGAGCTGGTCCGTCACGGCCACGACGTCACCGTTCAGCGCGGCGCGGGCCTGGGCTCGCACATCCCGGACGAGGAATACCTGGCGGCGGGCGCGAAGATCGTCGAAAGCGCCGACGCCGTGTGGGGCGAGGCGGAGATGGTGCTCAAGGTCAAGGAGCCCATCGCGGAGGAGTACCACCGGCTGCGCGAGGGCCTGGTGCTGTTCACCTACCTGCACCTGGCCGCCTCCCGGCCGTGCACCGACGCGCTGCTCGGCGCGAAGACGACGGGCATCGCCTACGAGACCGTGCAGGTCGGCAACAGCCTGCCGCTGCTCGCCCCGATGTCGGAGGTCGCGGGCCGCCTGGCTCCGCAGGTGGGGGCGTACAACCTGATGCGCTTCAACGGCGGACGCGGCGTGCTGCCGGGCGGGGTGCCCGGTGTGGCCCCGGCCAAGGTGGTCGTGATCGGCGGCGGCGTCTCCGGGCTGAACGCCGCCCAGATCGCCGTCGGCATGGGCGCCGAGGTCACCGTCCTCGACACGAACGTCGACCGCCTGCGCTTCATCGACGCCATCTATCAGGGCCGGCTCAAGACGCTGGTCTCCACCTCGTACGCGATCGAGCGGGAGGTGCTGAACGCCGACCTGGTCATCGGCGCGGTCCTGATCCCCGGAGCCAAGGCCCCGACGCTGGTCTCGAACGACCTGGTCTCGCGCATGAAGAAGGGCTCGGTGCTCGTCGACATCGCCATCGACCAGGGCGGCTGCTTCGAGGACTCCCGCCCGACCACGCACGCCGAGCCGACCTACACCGTGCACGGATCGATCTTCTACTGCGTGGCGAACATGCCGGGCTCGGTGGCCAACACCTCCACCTACGCCCTGACCAACGCGACGCTCCCGTACGCCGTCAAGCTGGCCGACCTGGGCTGGCGGGACGCGCTCAAGGCGGACGCGGGCCTGGCGGGCGGGCTCAACACCTACGACGGGCTGCTCACCAACGGGCCGGTCGCGCAGGCGCTCGAACTCCCGGTCACGCCGGTGACCGAGGTCCTCGCCGCCTGACCAACTGTTTGGAGCACAGCGGCTTGGCTAACGGACGCCGAGCCGCTGTCGCAGGTCGCGGGCCGTGGCGAGGACGTGGTCGATCTCGCCGGGGCTGGGCCAGGGCGCGCTGCCCGGACGCAGCAACGTGCCGCGCACCGACGCCAGGTGCTCGATCGCGCTGGCGTGCAGGCCGCTGCGCCGGGCCAGCCAGCCCAGCACGTCCGCGTGGTCGTGCAGCGGTCTGGTCGCCAGGTCCCAGGTGCCGAGAATCTCGGCCAGCTCGCGTACGGCCAGCGGGACGCCGCCCCTGCGGCCCGTGGCGGACGCCGCCAGCTCGGCCCGCGCGGCCAGTTCGGGCTCGGCCGGCCGGTCCCATGACGGAGGCGGCGGGTCGGCCAGCCACCGCGCGGCCTCCTCCGTCTCCCCTGCCGCCGACAGCAGCCCGGCCAGCTCGATGGCCGCCTGGTGATGTCCGGCCAGCGCGGCCTGCCGGAACCAGTGCCGACCGGCCGCCAGGTCGTTGAACTCGGCGATGAGCAGCAGCCCGAAGTGGAAGGCGGACTCGGCGTCGCCGCTGGCCGCCGCCCGGCCGAACCAGTGGCCGGCTCCGGCGGTGTCGCCCAGCTCGACGCAGACGAACCCGGCCATCCGCTGGTCCGCCAGCCGGCCGGCGCTCGCGGCCCGCTCGAACCAGGCGCGGGCCGTGCGCAGGTCTCCGTGGGCCAGCGCGCTGCCGCCGAGCTGCGAGGCGGCGCCCGGATGGTCGCTCTTGGCGGCCAGCCGGAAGTAGGCGCCGGCGCCCTCGGGGTCACGGCTGGCCTGGAGGAGCAGGCCGAGGCAGTAGGCCGACTCGGCGTGGCCGCCGCGCGCGGCGCACTCCCACCAGTGCAGGGTCTCCTCGTCCTCGCCCGCCGCGTACGCCAGGAAGCCCAGGTCGTGCGCGGAGGCCGCGTCGCCGTCGGCGGCCGCTCTGCGGTGCCACTCGCGCGCGGCCGCGACCTCGCCCGCGTCCTCGCAGATCAGCGCCAGTCGCCGGGCGGCCGTCCGGGAGCCCTCGCGGGCCGCGATCTCGAACCAGCGCCGGGCGGCCGGCACGTCTCCGCGCTGCTCCAGCAGCAACGTGGCCAGGTTGACCGCGGCCTCGACGTCGCCGGTGGCGGCGGCCAGTTTGTACCAGGAGACGGACTCCTCCAGGCTGCCGTGCTTCTCGTGCCAGACGCCGAGGTTGTAGGCACTGTCGATGTTGCCGCCCGCCGCCGCCCGTTCCCACCACTCCTTGGCCGCCGAGCGGTCGCCTCGCTGGGCGCAGAGCCGGCCGAGCCGGTGCGCCGCCTGCGGGTCACCGGCCCGAGCGGCCATCAGCAGTTCGGGCTCGTCTCCCACCCGTGGCGCCGGAATCGCCGGTGCCGCCACCTCCTCTTGCCACCACGCCATGGCCACAGGGTGCCAGGTAATCGCGCGAATGCGAACAGTAATCGCCGAGGGACTAGGAGAAGTTGATGTAGCCGCTGTACATCCCCATCCCGCATACGTAACGAAGCGACCCCGGGCGCTGCGGCGGCAGGTGCACCGTCGCGGGAAGGGCGACGTCGCGCCCGGCGATCGTGACCGTGCTCGTACAGCCCTGGTCGGCCAGCTTGAAGACGATCTCGATGGGGACTCCGGCACGGGCGGTCACGATCTGCGGCCGGTAGCCGTCGCGGGTCGCCCAGACGGTGACCGTATGGGCACCCTGCCCGGCGCTGTCCCCGCCTGACGCCGCCGAACCTGCCGAACCTGCTGGACCCGCCCAACCTGTCGAGCCCGCCGGACCCGCCAAGCCCGTAGGACCCACCAGTCCCGCCAGCCCCGCCAAACCTGCCAGTCCCGCCGAACCTGCCGGAGCCGCGAGCCAGCCGCCCAGGCTGACACCCGAGCCGACCGTCCACAGGCCGGCCGCGAGCGCCGCCACCCCGGCCAGCCGGGCGAGCCTGGTCCGCGAGACGCGCCGCAGGACCCAGCCGAGCAACGCGAAGGCGGGCGCGGTGCCGAGCACGAATCCGGTCATCACCGCCGCGCCGCCCAGCGGCGAGCCACTGGAGACCGCGACCATCTCCATGCCGAGTGTCACCCCGCAGGGGATGAGGATGGTGGCCGCGCCCAGCAGCGGCGCGCTCCGGGGCGCCCGCCTGGGGGCCTCGCAGCCGGGTTGCCGCCGGCGGAGCAGTCTGATCGCGTACGTGATGACCGCGATGCCCGCCGCCACGAGCAGCAGCGCCCGCGCCTGCGGAGGCAGGCTGACGGCCGAACCCGCCAGGCCGAGCAGTGCCCCGGCGGCCGCGTAGGAGAGCAGCCGACCCGCCAGGAACCACCCCACGAGCACGGGATCGCGCGACGGCCCCCGCTCGTCGCCATCGCAGCCGCCCGAGGTGAGGCCCACGAGCAGCCCGCCCTGCACCGCGGTGCAGGACGCGGTCCCCGCCACCAGCCCGGCGGCGAGCCCGCTGGCGAGCAGGGTGATGGCCTGCACGGTCAGCCGCGGAGCGCCAGGTCGTCCAGCGCTCCGCTCTTGGCCGCCTCGACGATCGAGCCGAACTGGTCGAGGCTCATCTCCACCCGCTGCCCGAAGTCGTCGGTGATCAGCACCTGACGCTCTTCCGGCGCCGAACGGTCGACGAACAACTCGGGGCAGCCACAGTTGCATTGGCCGCAGAATCGGGCGATCGACTGCATAAGGGCCCCCACTTCTCGACAGTCTCTAGAGGCAACTTAACGTCGCGAACGGGATGCGGCCAGTCACAGTTGTTTTACTCGCGTGACGGTTTAGGTTTTGCCGTGGTGGGTGGGTCAGCTCTTGAGCACTGATATCCGCTGGAAGTACTCGTCGTCGCTCATCTCGCCGCGCGCGTACCGCTCCGCGAGGATCCGCTCCGCGGACGTGGTCGCTCCGGCTTCGGTACGGTGCCAGCGACCTTTCTGCCAGGTCCGAACGGCCAGGGCGACGACGGCCACCCAGAACAGGCCCCAGAGAACCGGGATGATCGGCCAGAATCCAGCGCCCCAGCCCCAATGCGTCATTGTGTTCATACGTTGAGGATCGCCACCGTGCGGCCCCGGCGCATCGGACCGTGGGCTCGTCGTGCGCTCCACCCAGGGGAGTGTCCGGCCTCTTTCGTCGTACGCCCGCGGAGGTAGTCGGATGTCCAGCCGCAGGGGCCGGGCGACGCGTCAGGCTCTGGCCTCGATCAGGAAACGGGTGGAATGGGCGATGAACGGCCCGTCTTCCTGGATGCGTTCGTGCAGCTCGCGCAGCTCTTTCCGGTAGCGGTCGACCGAGAAGTCCGGCACGGTCCAGATCACCTTGCGCAGGAAATAGATCACCGCGCCGATGTCCCGGAACTCCATCCGCAACGACTCGGCCCGCAGATCGACCACGGTGAGCCCGGCCTGCACGGCCGCCGCCCTGGCCTTCTCGGGGTCGCGGCTGGAGCCGTCCTGCGGGCCCATGAAGAATTCGGTCAGCTCGGCGACGCTGCGTGCGCCCACCTGCTGGGAGAAGTAGGTGCCACCCGGCCTGAGTACGCGGGCGATCTCGGCCCACCAGGTGCGCACCGGGTGACGGCTGACGACCAGGTCGAAGGCCGCCGTGCGGAACGGCAGGCGGGGCAGCTCGTCGTCGGCCACCACCGCGGCGCCGCGGGCGCGCAGCCGCTTGGCGGCCAGGGCGAGGTTGGGCGGCCACGACTCGGTGGCGACGGTGACCGGCGGGAGCTTCGGGACCCCGGCCAGGATCTCGCCGCCGCCGGTCTCGATGTCGAGCGCGGCCTCGGCGGTGGCCATCCGGCCGGCCAGCCGGCGGGAGTATCCCCAGGAGGGGCGGGCCTCCGTCGCCCGGCCGTCGAGCCAGGAGAAGTCCCAGCCGTCCACGGAGACCGACTCGGCCTCTGCGACTAGTTCGTCGAACGTGCGGTGGTCCATCGTTCGAGCCTGCCAGTGGGGTGAGGCACGATCAACCCGATTTCGGCCGGTCAGCCGGTCGGTCGGTTGTCGGTGGGCCAGTCACCGGTCGGTCAGTTAGGCGGCCGGTCGGCCGGTCACCGGTGGTCGGTCGGTTGTCGGTTGTCGTGGGCAGGGCACCGGCCGGTCGGTTAGGCGGCCAGGCGGGCGCGGACCTCGGCGCGGTCGATGCCGAGCTGGTCGATCAGCTCGGCCACCGGATCGGGCCGTCCCTGCGCGAGCAGGGCCAGCAGCAGCTGGGCCGGCGCGGCGGTGTTCCTGACCTTGCGGGTGGTCGTCTTGATCGTCTGGTTGATCGCCGCCCGGGCGCTGGACGTCAGCGCGGTGCCCGGCACGGCCGGATGCTTGCGCGGCCGTGCCCGCGGTACATCGCCGACGTCGATCCCGAGCGCCCGCAGCGACGCCCGGTCGAGCTCTTCGAGTGCCGCCCGCGCCCGTTCCAGATCCACGCCGAGCGCTCGGGCGGGGGCCAGATCCGGCTGGCGCAGCAACCCGAGCAGCAGATGCTCGGTCCCCAGCCGCCGGTCGCCGCGCTGCCTGGCCTCTTCCAGCGCCGCGGTCACGACCACCGCGAACGGGCTCTTCTCCTTGCCGAACATGCCACTCCTAACCTGCCGTAATTAGCGTCACTTTCCGTACTTCGCGTGTACCGACTGCCGCGACATGCCGAGCGCGTCGCCGATCTGCTCCCACGTCCACCCCTGCTCCCTGGCCACGGCCACGGAGACGGCTTCGACCTGCTCGGCCAGCCGGTGCAGGGCGCCGACCGCGCGCAGTCCCATGGCGGGGTCGTTCGACTTGATGCGTTCAGAGAGTTCTCCCATGTCCACGTCGTCAGGCTAGATTGACAGGCGAAGTTTGTCAATCTAGCCTGACAGGCATGGAAGAAGTAGTGATCATAGGAGCGGGCCCCACGGGGCTCATGCTGGCCTGCGAGCTGCGCCTGGCCGGTGTCCGTACGACCGTGCTGGAGAAGAGAGCCGAGCCTGGCGACCTCCCCAAGGCCAACGGCCTGGGCGGGCAGATCATCCAGCTGCTCGACCATCGGGGTCTGCTCGAACGGTTCAGCGCGGGCAGCCCGTTCGCCGGACGCGCGCCGGGCTTCCCGTTCGGCTCGGTGCCCTTGAAGTTCGCCGAACTGGGCGGCGAGTCCCCGTTACAGCTGCTGATGATCCAGCAGCCCCGTCTGGAGCGGCTGCTGCGGGAGCGCGCGGCCGAGCTCGGCGCCGAGATCAGCTGGGACCACCGGCTGAGGACGCTCGCCCAGGACGACGAAGGCGTGACGCTGGAGGGTGACGGCTTCCGGCTCCAGGCCCGCTACGTCGTCGGCTGCGACGGCGGCCACAGCCCGGTACGCGAGCAGGCGGGCATCGGCTTCCCCGGCACGACGGACGACGAGGTGCTGCGGCTCGGCCACTTCGCGGCGCCGGATGCGAGGATTTTCGACACACCACAGGTCAATGGCCTGCAGCAGGGCTGGAACCATACCCCGAACGGCCGCTTGCTGCTCACCTCGCTCCAGTCCGGCGTCCACATCGTCGGCGTACGCGAGAAGGGGACGGCGCCCGCCACGGCCGTCACACTGGCGGAGTTCGAGGCCGCGGTGCGCCGGGTCATCGGCGTCGACCTGCCGCTGGGCGAGCCCATCTGGCTGTCGAGCACCGTCTCGCAGGCCCGCGTCGCCGACCGCTATCGCGAGGGCCGGGTGTTCCTGGCGGGTGACGCCGCCCACCTGTTCCCCGCGGGCGGCTCGGCGCTGAACGTCGGCCTGATGGACACCGCCAACCTCGCCTGGAAGCTGGCCGCCCACCTGCACGGCCAGGCCCCGCCCGGCCTGCTCGACACGTACGAGTCGGAACGCCGCCCGGTGGCCGTCCACACCCTGCGCCACACCCGCGCCCAGGCGGTCCTGGAACGCCTCACCGGCGAGGACGGCGCGGCCCTGCGCGACCTCCTCGCGGAACTGTTCGCCTTCGACCAGCCCTTGAGTCGTCTCGGCGAGATGCTCCAGGGCTCCGACATCCGGTACGGGACCCTGCCCCAGGGCTCCGACATCCGGTACGGCGCCGCGCCCCACCCACTGACCGGCCGATTCGCCCCCGACCTGGCACTGACCACCACGGAAGGGCCGACCCGGGTGGCGGAGCTCATGCGCCCGGCCGGCTGGGTACTGCTCAACCTGGGCCCTTCGGAGCTGGGCAACCTGGTCGGCGACGACCGCCTCCACGTCGTCGCCGCGCACTGCCCGGACCCGCCCGCCGACGTCCTGCTGATCCGCCCCGACGGCTACGTGGCCTGGGCGGGCACGGACGGCCTGCCCGAGGCGATGACCACCTGGCTCACCCCCCAACCGGCGTAACGAGCATCAGCAGGCGTAAACAAGGGTCGTCAACGGGCGATGGCCATGCCGAAGGGCACCGGCCCGAGCGCGCGGACGAGGTCGCCGACCATCAGCATGAACGCCTCCGGCACCCGCGCCGTCTCCACACCACCGAGATCGATGATCCACTCAGCCGCCCACCCCAGGTCGGCCAGCAGACCACCGACGGCCTTCTTGGCGTCGGCGTCGTTCCCGGACAGAAAGGCAGTGGGCGGGATGGACAGCCGAGCCGGTTGAGCCATGATCGATTCGTGCACGGTGTTGAGTGTCTTCACCACACGTACATCCGGCAATGCCCGCTGAATCTCCTCGGCGAGGCTGCTACCCGGATACAGCAGCGCCGACGCGAAGCCGTGCGCGTCGGATTCGGTGGCGTTGGCGACGTCGACCAGCACCTTGCCCGCCAGTTCCACCGCGAGGCCGGTGAGCACTTCCACCGACACGGGGCCGGGCATGGCATTGATCACCACCTCCGCCGAACCCGCCGCCTCACGCAGGCCGATGACGGGAAAGACGGCGTCCTCGCGCGGGGCACGAGAGCCCACGACGAGCTCGTGCCCCGCGCCGCGCAGCCTGCCGGTGAGGGCTCGGGCCACAGCGCCCGAGCCGAGAATAGCGATCGTCGTCATGCTCTCTTCACTCCTTGATCAGGCAGGATGAGCCCTGCTCACGAGCGAAGTTAGGCGGTGCTACGGTCGAACGGCAGTACGCACTTCAAGGTGACCAACCCACGTGAGGGGATGCCATGACCACTCGCACCGCCGCCCAGCGGCGCGCCGAGAGCCGGCTCTCCTACCAGGCCCGCTTCACCGCCTGCCCGGCAAACCGGCTGATCGAGCGCATCGGTGACAAGTGGGTGGCCGTCCTGCTCAACGAGCTGGCCGACGGCCCGCGCCGCTTCGGCGACCTGGCTCGCGCGATCGCGGGCGCCAGCCAGAAAATGCTCACGGAGACGCTGCGTCACCTCGAACGCGACGGCCTGATCTCGCGTACGGTCACTCCGGCGGTGCCGGTACGCGTCGACTACGCCCTCACCGACCTGGGCCGGAGCCTCCTGCCCGTCATGGCGGTCATGAAGCAGTGGGCCGAGCAGAACATCGACCGGATCGACAGCGCCCGCGAAGAGTACGACGCCCGCGACCGCTGAAACCCCTCCAAGCAAGGCCTTCGCCAGAGGGGCGCTTCGCGCTCAAGAACTCAGACTGTGTCCAGTGGGGGCGCGGCCCCCACACCCCGCCCAACTGCATCGCCTTCGCCGGTGGGGCGCTTCGCGCCGATCAACCTCAGACTGTGTCTATTGGGGCTCCGCCCCAAACCCCGAAACGAGGGGCTGCCGCCCCTCGAACTCCCCGACCTCTTGGCCTGCCTGGAGTGGCTACTTCGATGACCTGAGCCGAGGACAGGGAGCGGAGCATGACTGCCTCTCCTCCTTGCCCCAGCGTTGACCGGCGCACTCCCAGCACCATCGGGTGCGCGGGGCGGAGGGAGCCGGGCAACATGGGGCGGTTGGAGCTCCGGGGAAGCGGGCTCAAATATCTCGACCTCACGTAGCAGCGCCAACACCCGCAACATCACGCTCGCCGCCACCATGGGGCTTTCTCACTATGCTCGGCCCCATGATTATTTGGCTGAACGGCACATTTGGCGCAGGCAAGACAAGTGCTGCGAATGACCTCATATCGCTCATCCCTGAAGCTCGGTACTTTGACCCTGAGCAGGTTGGCTACCTGCTGCAAACCGTCTCAGACCTCCCCAGTCTCGGTGACTTCCAGCACTGGAGGCCGTGGCGCGGTCTTGTCGTTGAGACGGCCGCACAACTGCTCGACTATGTCGGCGGTGTACTCGTCATGCCGCAGACCGTCCTCGTCGAGCGGTATTGGCAGGAGATTCACACGGGTCTCCAGAGAGCAAGCATCCCTGTCCATCACTTTGTACTCCACGCGGACGAGGGCACACTCACCCGTCGAATCGAAGCGGATACCCCAGAGATCAGAAAGTGGCGCCTGGATCACCTTCCGGAATACCGCGACGCTCTGCCTTGGCTTGGCCGTGAAGGGAAAATCATCGACACGACCGAGATTCCGCCATTCCAGGTGGCCAAGACCATCGCCGCCTGCGTTGGCGGCTCGCCGCTGGAATGAGTTATCGGACGGCGGTGAAGCCGTCGAACAGGTGCAGCGAGACGGCCCGATACGTGACATGACCGTCATCAGCCGTCGGTAGCTTGATCGAATATGTGTCCCCGGAGCGCATGTGACGTCGACCAGGACAGCGGGCCTTTCCCGGGACGCAGGTTCCCACGAAGAGATGGAAGGCATGATGCGCTGGCTCTGGTTACCGATCCTCCTCGTCCTGAGCGGATGCTCGATCACGGTGCCCTTCTGGTTGCTGCCCACCGCTTCCCCGCCGCACGCGGGTGACGTCGTGATCCCGCCGGAGATCGTCAGTGAGAAGCAGAGCGTGGTACGCGTCTCGGGACCGGCGCCGTCGTGTGGCAAGAAGATCGAGGGGACCGGTTTCGTATACGCCCCGCAGCGGGTGGTCACGGCGGCTCATGTGGTGGCCGGCGTCGTCGAGTCCCTCGTGGTCACCGCCGATGAGGGTGAGGGATATCAAGCCCGTGTCGTTGCCTTTGATCCGGATATTGATGTCGCGGTTCTTTACGTACCAGATCTTTCCGCACCTGCGCTCCACATCGCTGAAACGCTCTCCGAGGCGCCGCTCGGCGATGCCTACCTGCTCGGCTATCGGAAAGACACAGAGCATGCGGTGGTAGAGCCGATCAGGGTCGACCGTCGTGTTGAGGCAGAGAGCATGGATATTTACCACAAACACCAGGTCACGCGGACCGTTCTCACATTGTCCGCGGACATGCGCTCAGGCATGATCGGCGCGCCGCTGGTTCTTCCCGGGGCCACAGTCTCCGGGATGACTTTCGCCGCGGCGGTGGATCATCCGGACCGCGGCTTCGCGCTAGCCGCTAAGGAACTCCTGCCTATCACCGACGCCGCGAGTGATGCCACGAGGCGGGTCTCGACCCAGCAGTGCGATGTGGACCGTCCAACATCCGCCTCGTCCGCGTGAACCTCGGTTCGGGGACCGGGCTCGGTCTCACGGCATGAGAACGCTGCAAGAAGATCGGCGAGCCGCCGAAGGTCTCCAGCGACCAGATGCTTTCTAGCGCCTGGGGCACATACCTGAGCGGTGAACGCCGTGTGGTCTGGGCCGACTTGCCGTGCCCGGCCGGCCATCTCTGGCCCGTGATCACTAACCACAAGCCCGTGACCAGCCGAGCGCCGTTCAACGGCCTTCCCCCTGCGGCTGGTCACGCGCCCGCATCGTCGGCCAAGCCGTTGGTCACGGCCGCAGCCAGGACAGCTCTACAGTGCCTGTTCGGGTTTGGAGTTCTCCTGCGAAGTTGCCTCGGCGCCCGACGGCGGTGTGCGGAGTTGGCCGTCTCGCGTCCGCCTGTCGGGGGCGCGCAGGACGATCCGCAGCACCTGGACAGCGCGGTTCTGGCGCTTGGCCGACGGGGCCCACAGGGCGGTCAGGCCTGCTGCGACGACGATGATCGCCAAGGCGAGTGGCAGTACCGAGGCACTTAAGCCCACTGTTTTGAAGAAGTCGAGCACTGACGGCCTCCTGGCAGCGCGAAGCTTGCCAGAGGTCTCTCCCGCCCGGTTCAGGGACGGACCAACAGCCCCGGGGGCCCATGGAGCGGGGCTGCACCCGTAAATGACGAGGCTGCTGCGAAGGGATACTCCCCCTGTACTGCGAAGGGTAGAGCCGGGCGAACTCGCCGTCTGTATGCGAGGGATAAGGCTTGATGAACTCCTTCCCGAAGCCCCGTCGACGTGCGGTGGGAGTGGTGGGACATCCGGCACTGGGCGGGCCGTAGGGGACTGATGGGAAGAAGAAGTGGGCGTACGGCGAAGGGTGGGTGAAAGCAACGATCACCATCCGGAAGGCACACTCATGACGGAGACGGGCACGTGACCGCCGACGTGGGCGAGCAGGTGACCGACGCCGACCTCGTCGCCGGTTACCGGCGGGATCCCGAGCTGTTCACCGCCGTGCATGACCGCTATTTCCGCGACATCTACCTGTACGTTGCGGGCCGCCTGGACACGCAGGTGGCCGAGGACATCGCGGCGGAGACGTTCCTGCTGGCGTTCGATCGGCGCGATCGTTTCGATCCGGGGCAGGGGGGATTACGGCCTTGGCTGTTCGGGTTCGCCACGAACCTGGTGGCCAGGCATCGCCGTAAGGAGGCCCGCCACTACAAGGCGCTGGCCCGGCTGGACCCCGCGCCGGTCGTGGAAGGGCACGAGAACCGGGTCCTCACCTCAGTATCCGCCCAGCGCATGCAGCCGCAACTGGCCATGGCGCTCGCCTCGCTGAACGCCGGCGAGCGTGACGTGCTGCTGCTCCTGGCACTGGGAGAGCTGAGCTATGACGAGATCGCCCAGGCGCTCGGCATCTCCATCGGCACGGTGGGTTCGCGGCTCAGCCGGGCCCGCGCCAAGATCCACGCTCGGATCGACAGCACCCTCATAGACAGCGCACTCAGAGGCAAGGAGACCCCATGAACGACCTGGAAGAGGTGGCCAGTCTGCTGGCCAAGCCGGAGCCGTCCGAGGAGGTGGTCGCGCGTAGCCGGAGCAGGCTCCAGCACAGGACGCTGGGCCACAGAACTCTGGGCCAGAGGATGTGGAGCCGGGGGCGCGTCAGGTGGTTCGTGCCGGGCGTGGCGCTGGTCGCCGCCGGGGCGGCCGCCGCGGTCGTGATCGCTACGGGGGCGGTCACGAACGCGGGCGCTCCGGCGCATGTGATCGCCGCGGCTCCGGTCTCGGGCAAGGAGGTCCTGCTCATGGCGGCCGTCAGCGCGGAACGTACGCCGCAAAGCTCCGGGACCTACTGGCACGTCACCGCCAAGTGGTCGAACAGCGAGATTCCCCCTATGGAGAGCTGGACCTCGCGCGACGGCAAGCGCTGGACGAGGAACGAGCCGGGCGACACTCCGGACACCGTCGTACCAGACTCGATCTCGCTCAGGCTCAAGGGAGCCGACGTGAGCTTCGACGACCTCGAGAAGCTGCCGACGGACCCGGAGGCCCTGAAGGCGTGGATCGTCCAGCGCAAAGGCGACCCGGATGACATGTCCACGTCCGAGGCCCAGGGCGACCCCACACTCAGCCTGCTCGCGCTGATCACGGAGCTGCCCACGCCTGCGGAGGTCCGTTCCGCGGCGTTCCAGGCGCTCGCCGCGACGCCGGGAGTCGAGAACACGGGCGCGGTCGAAGGCGGTCAGGCCTTGCGGATTCCCGACCCTGACGACCCGGATAACTGGATCCAGATGGTCGTCGATCCCGAGACCGCCCGGGTCGTCCGCGCCAACCTCTTCCTCGCCGGTAACGGAAACTCGGGGCACACCGACGGATACATCTCCGTGACCACCGATTGGACGGACGAGCTCCCCGCGACGCCGAAGGACCGCCCGTGACCAAGGGCAAGGCGATGCCTGATGCCTGATGCCTGGTGACGGTGAGACCCGTCGCCAGGCACCAGCCCAGATCCCGGTTCCGCAGCCGGATCAGGCGATTTGGGTCGTTCAGCTCAGGTCGAGGTGGGCGAGTTCGGTGCGGGTGGTGACGCCGAGCTTGGGGAAGGCGCGGTACAGGTGGTGGCTGACGGTCTTCGGGCTGAGGAAGAGCTGGGCGGCGATCTCCCGGTTGGTGATCCCCGTGGCGGCGAGGCGTACCACCTGCTGCTCCTGGGGTGAGAGCAGGGCGGCCAGATCGGGGCTGCCCTGGGCCACGTTCTCGCCCGCCGCGCGCAGCTCGGCGCGGGCGCGCTCAGCCCAGGGGCGGGCGCCGACGCGCTCGAAGGTCTCCAGCGCCGCGCGCAGGCGGGCCCGGGACTCGTGCCTGCGGCGGTTGCGGCGCAGCCACTCGCCGTGGAGCAGGTCGGTGCGGGCCCGCTCGTAGGGGCGGTTCGCCTCGGCGTGCGAGCGCGCGGCCTGCTCCCAGTGCTGTTCCGCCTCGTGGTCGTCGTGGGCGAGGAGGGCACGGCAGCGGTGCAGTACGGCCTCCGCCCACGGATGACCGGCGGCCGCGGTCCAGGTGGCGAAGCGGGCGAGCGGTTGCTCCGCGCGGGCGGGCAGGCCCAGTCGCACGGCGGCCTCGATCTGGTCGGGAGCGAAGTAGATCGGCATGATCTGGTGCCGGAGCGGCCCGCGGGCGGCGGCGTCGAAGCGTTCCAGCGCCGCCTCGAAGCGGCCCTGGCCGAGGTCCAGCAGGCCGAGCGCCCATTCGGCCCAGCCGACGATGGTCGCCACCGGATGGGCGGCGACGTGCGCGATCGTCCGCTCGGCGAGCTCGCGGCACTCCTGTTCGCGGCCCTGGACGGCGCTCGCCATGGCCATGACGCTCTCGAAGTGCGCGACGCGGTGCGTGTGGCCGATGTCGACGGCGAGCCGACGGCCCTCCGTCGCGGTCGTGACGGCGTCGCGGAAGCGCCCGAGGTACAACTGGTGGATCGCCAGCACAGCCTGGGCGAGCGGCAGCAGCCCGATCAGGCCGACGGACCGGCATTCCTCGATCGCCGACTGGGCGATAGCCTCCCCGTTGTCGAAGTCCCCCGAGATCCCGGCCAGCGAGCAGAGGCTGATTCTCAGGGCCGTAATGCCGGCGGGGATCGCCACGGCCACGGCGATGAGCTCACGGAACGGCGGTAGTGCCCGGTCCAGGTCGCCGGCCAGGAAGTCGGCCATGGCGCGGGCCGCCCGGACGAAGCCGTCCAGCCCGTCCTCCGGCGACAACCGCAGCTCGGCGAGCCGCGCCGCGGACTCGGCGACGGCCGCCGGATCGCTGAGGTACCACGCGTTGCGTACGGCGTCGAGCAGGATCAGCGCCGCGGCCTTGCGATCCAGGGCGGAGATGGAGGCGGCGCCGTCGAGCAGGATTCGATGGGCGTCGTGCACGGCTCCCCGGTCGAAGGCGATCCGGCCGCGCAGCCCCGCCAGCCGCGCGACGGTCAGCGGGTCGTCGTCGAGCCGCCGCGCCTGGTCGGCCAAGCCCTGCGCGTGCTCCAGGACGCCGGCGTCCGCGGCGGCCTCGGCTGCCAGGGCCAGCCGCCGGGCCCGCTCGGCCAGGCCGGGGGTGAGCCGCGCCGCCCGTTCCAGGGCCGCGGCGGCCGCAGCGTGGCCGGCGCGCTCGCGGGCGCGGCCCGCCGCCTGCTCCAGCGCGGCGGCGATCGGCTCGTCGCGGCCCGTCGTGGCGGCGGCCAGGTGCCAGGCGCGGCGGTCGGCGTCCTGCTCGTCGTCGAGTACGCCGGCGAGGGCGCGGTGCACGGCCAGGCGTTCGTCGTAGACCGCCCGCCGCGCCGCCGCAGTGCGCATGAGCGGGTGGCCGAAGGAGATCCGCCCGTCGGCAGTGGACAGGAAACCGGCGTGTTCGGCCGGGCCCAGGGCACTGCCGTCGACCCCCAGCCGGCCGGCCGCGCGCAGCACGACGTCGAGGTCCCGGGCGTCGTCGAGGGCCGCGACCAGCAGCATCGTCTGGGTGCCCGGCGGCAGGACGGCGATGCGCGCCTCGTAGGCCTCCTGGATCCGGCGCGGCAGCGGCAGCGGTTCCTGCGCGTGCCGCAGCGCCTCGGGGGCCCGGGGCAGCTCGATCAGGGCGAGCGGGTTCCCGCCGCTCGCGGCGAGGATCCTTTCCCGCACCGACGGGCCCAGCCCGGGCGTGCGCTCGTGCAGCAGCTCGCCGGCGGCCTGCCGGTCGAGTCCTTCGAGCCGCAGCTCGGGGACCCCGGGCGCGTGGAAGCCGTCCCTGGCGGCGAACAGCAGGGCGATCCCCTCGGAGTGCAGCCGCCGGGCCGCGAACAGCAGCGCCTCGGCCGACGATCGGTCCATCCACTGGGCGTCGTCGACCAGGCAGAGCAGCGGGCCGTCCTCGGCCAGTTCGGTGAGCAGTGACAAGGCGGCCAGGCCGATGAGGAAGCGGTCCTCAGGGGCGTCCCCGCGGGCGGTGGCCAGGCCGAACGCGCCCTCCAGCGCCCGGGCCTGCGGCGCCGGCAGCCGGCCGATCCGGTCGAGGGCCGGGCGGAGCAGCAGGTGGAGCGCCGCGAAGGGCAGCTCGGCCTCGGTCTCGATGCCGGTGCCGCGTAGCGGTCGCAGGCCCTCCGGCGACTGGGCCGCGTGGTCGAGGAGCGCGGACTTGCCGATGCCGGGCTCGCCCCGGAGTATCAGGCTTGCGCTTCGGCCGTCTCTGGCCCGTGCGAGCAGCGCCTCGATCTCCGCCAGTTCTCGTTCCCGCCCTCGCAGCACGATCAGAATGTACCGTCACTCGCCAGACGGGCATCAGTCGTATCACCCGACAATCGTCCGATACCGGCCGGACGCCTCCGGTCCCTAGCGTCGTACCGCAAGCGCGATCCGCGCGCAGACGTAAGGGGAAACATGTGGACTTCCTTATCTTTCTGATCTTGTTCGTCGTGCTGTGCGGGTGGCTCGACCACTGGGCCACCCGCGCCGCCGAGCCCGTCGCCAAGGAAGGACGCTAGATGTTCATCGGACACTTCGGCCTGGCCGCTGCGGTCAAGGCCCGCGAGCCGCGCGTCCCGCTGTGGTCGCTCATGCTCGCCACGCAGTTCCTCGACGTCGTCTTCGTGGCCCTGTACCTGGCGGGCGGGATCGAGTCCTTCAAGGCCGTCGCCCCCGGAACCTACGGCGAAGCGCTGATCAACGCGCAGTACACCCACTCGCTGCTGGGCGCCTTACTGCTATCGGCGCTGTACGGCGGCCTCGGCGCCCGGCGGTGGGGCCGCAGGACCGGTTGGTTGCTGGGCGCGATGGTGTTCAGCCACTGGCTGCTCGACCTGCTGGTCCACCGCGCCGACCTGCCGCTGCTGCCCGGCAACGCCGGCGGCCTGCCCCTGCTCGGCCTCGGACTGTGGCAGGTCCCCTGGGCCACGGCCGTCATCGAAGGGATCCTCCTGGTGGTCGGCGCCGTCCTGTACTTCCGCTCGGTACGGCAGCGCGCACCCGTCACCTGGCGCGCGATGGTCTCCGGCGGCGTGATGGCGGCGCTGTTGGTCCTGGGCCTCGCCGTCGATGTCCTCAGCTGAGACCGCCCATGTCCTCTTTCGCGAAGGGTGCTGACATGTTCGTTGACGTGCCGGACGGGCGACTGGCCTACGATTCCGCCGGCGAGGGGCCACTGGTGGTGTGTGTGCCCGGCCTCGGAGACATCCGGGAGGTCTACCGGTTCCTGCGTCCCGCGCTGGTGGAAGCGGGGTACCGGGTGGTGACCATGGACCTGCGCGGCCACGGGGAGTCGTCAGCGGGGTGGGACGACTACTCGCAGTCCGCCGTGGGCGGCGACATCGTGGCCCTTCTGGAGGAACTGGACGCGCCCGGCGCCGTCCTGCTCGGCAACTCCTACGCCGGAGGCGGCATCGTCCGCGCCGCCGCCGAGGCTCCCGAGCGGGTGGCCGGCATCGTCCCCATCGACGGGTTCATCAGAGCCATCCCGCTCAACGTCGCCGTCCGAGCGCTCGTCCGGGTCATCGGCTCCTCCCCCTGGTTGTGGAAGATCTACTACGGCATGGCGCACCCCACCGCCAAGCCCACCGACCTGGACGGGCACCGCGCCAAGCTGGTGGCCATGCTGCGCGACCCGCGGCGGCACGAGGCGATGCGCCGCATGCTCTTCGACCGGGCGCCGGACGCCGAGCAGGTCCTCCCGCAGGTCCGCTGCCCGGCCCTGGTCCTCATGGGCGTCAAGGATCCCGACTTCCCCGACCCGGCGGCGGAGGCGCGGACTCAGGCGTCACTGCTGCGGGGGCAGGCCGTGTTGATCGACGGCGCGGGCCACTACCCCATGTCGGAGTTCCCCGAGCGCACGGCCGAAGCGCTGCTGCCGTTCCTCAAGAACGTCTTCTGACCTCATCGGGCTGCCAGTAGTTCGGTGAACGGCCGATTCCGCGCTGATCCAGGCAACAGCCTTCAGGCGGTGCCCACGATGCGGTTCTCCCAGGCCCAGGCGACGACCTCGACTCGGTTGCGCATCTGGAGTTTGGCCTGGATGGCGGTGACGTGACCTTTGACCGTGCTCACCGAGATGAACAGCTCGGTGGCGATCTCCTGGTTGGTACGGCCCGCGGCCATGGCCCGGACGACTTCGGTCTCTCGTTGGGACAGCGGCGCGGCGGCTCCGCCAGTGGCCGGCCCTCCGGAAGCGGTGAGGTGGCGCAGGAGCCGTAGCGTGATCGACGGGGAGATCAACGCGTCTCCGGCGTGCGCGGCCCGGACGGCCTCGACGAGCAGGGCGGGCCCGGCGTCTTTCAGGATGAAGCCGGCCGCTCCGCCGCGTAGCGCGCCGTAGACGTACTCGTCCAGGTCGAAGGTGGTGACCACGATCACCCGCAGCGGGTCGGGGACGCGAGGGCCGGCCAGCTCGCGGGTGACCTCGATGCCGTCCAGGCGGGGCATCTGGATGTCCACCAGGCACACGTCCGGGCGCAGCCTCCGGGCCAGGGCGACCGCCTCGGCGCCGTCGGCGGCCTCGCCGACCACGCTGATGTCGGGCTGGTCTTCCAGGATGATGCGCAGGCTGGCGCGGATCATCGCCTGGTCGTCGGCCAGCAGGACCCGAATGGTCATCGGCGCCCGCTCACGGAAGCGGCTGTGGCGATGGGCAGGGTGGCGAGTACGGACCAGCCGGCTCCGCGGCGCGGGCCGACGCTGAGCGTGCCGCCGAGAGCCTCGACGCGTTCGCGCATCCCGATCAGGCCGTACCCGCCCCGGTGAGGGTAGGGGGTCACGCCCGGCGGGGCGTCGTCGACGACCTGCACCCTGACGGCGTCCTGGTCTCGGGCGACGGTGACGGTGACTGTGACGTGGCGGGCGTTCGGGGCGTGGCGGGAGATGTTGGTCAGCGACTCCTGTACGACCCGGTAGAGGGTACGGGCCACTTCGGGCGGCCACCCCGACTCCCCGTCAGGCAAGCTCAAGCGCACCACAAGCCCGTGGCCGTCGAACCGTTTGACGAGCTCGCCGAGCTGTTCGGCGGAGTGCGTTTTGTCGTTGTCGTTGCTGTTCTCGGTGGCGTCGCGCAGCAGGCCGACCACGCGGCGGGTCGCGGCCAGCGCGTCGGATCCGGCGGCCTCGATGTCGGCCAGGGAGCCTTCCGCCGTGTGCGGCTGCTTGCGGGCCAGGAGCTGGCCGGCCTGGGCCTGGAGCACGATGGAGGTGATGTGGTGGGCGACGACGTCGTGCAGCTCACGGGCCAGCACCAGACGCTCGTTGCGACGTACCCGATCGGCCATGGCCCGGCGCCGGGCGGCAAGCAGCCGCGGCCCCAGCCCGGCCACCAGCGCGGCCAGCCACGCCGCGCCGTTCAGCACCGCCACCACCGAGCCGGTGGAGAAGACGAACGCGGCCAGCAGCCCACCGGCGACCACCGCGCCCCCGCCGGCCGCGACGGCGCCCGCCCGCCAGGCCGGCAGCACTCTGACCGCGGACCCGACCAGCACCGACAGGCCCAACGCCATAGCGGGCCCCGGCTCACTCGGCAGCCCAGCCAGCCGGGCGACCACGATGGCGACCGCCGCGACGGCCAGGCCTGCGATGGCCGCCCACAACCGGCCGCGTCGGCGCACCAGAGCCAGCCCGCACATCACCGCCCCCGCCACGCAGCCGAACTGCCAGTAGGCGCCACCCCAACTGTCGGCGATCCGGTACGCCTGGAAGGCGAGCGCCGCCGCGAACCCGACGCCGAGCCCGGCATCGACCGCGAACCCGACCCACCCGCTCAGCGATCCCCGACCCTTCACACCGCTCAGGCTAGGAGATGACTGCCCCGCACCGAACCAGCCGAAAGTACCGTCGAGCACCGCGTAACCCTGCTTTCGCTCGATGCCCGGCACCGGACCGGGCCCGCAGGATGAGCCTCATGCCACATCAAGATCCCTATCCGACGCCGAAGGCCACGGACCCGACCGAGCCTGAGCGCCGCCGTGCACCTGCTGGCGGGCGCCCGGCTCAATCCGGCGGCCGGGCGATGACCTCCTCCAGCCGCCCACGCATCGGCGCGCTCGACGTAATCCGCGGATTCGCGCTGTGCGGGATCCTGCTGGCCAACGTCCAGCCGATTGCCAGCCTCGGCGGCCCGGTCGTGACCCATGGGTCGCCGACAGCGGGGGATGTGTGGATGGGGCTGCTCGTCGAGCAGCGCTTCTTCCCGATCTTCTCCCTGCTGTTCGGCGTCGGCTTCTCGCTGTTGCTGGAGTCGTCCGCGGGCCGTACCGCTCACCCTCGGGTGCTCCTGCTGCGCCGGCTGCTGGTGCTGCTCGCGCTCGGTCTGGTGCACCACTTCCTGCTGTGGCAGGGCGACATCCTGGCCATCTACGCCATCGTCGGCCTGGTGATACTGCTGCCCTCGACCTGGCTGCCCCGATGGGCCGTAGCCGGCCTGTCCGCCGCGCTCCTCGCGATCTCGCCGATCCTCGGAAGCGGCTTCTTCGGCCTGGTCCCCGGGCTGTTCCTGCTGGGCTCGACACTGACCCGGTACGGGGTGATCGAGCGGATCGAGCGGTCCACCCGAGTGCCGATCGTTTTGGGCTCGGCCCTGGCTGCGCTGGCGGCACCCGTCCTGTGGTGGCAGGTCGGGCTGCGGTCCGACGACCCCGGCTTCGGCCTCGCGATGGGCGTGGGTGGGCTGCTGGTCGCCGGTTTCTACATCTGCGCTCTGCTGGTCCTGCTCCGGACGCCGCTCCGCCCGGCGTTGCAGGCCATCTACGCGCCGCTGGGCCGGATGGCGCTGACCAACTATCTGACCGCCACGATCCTCGTCCTCGCTGCCCAACGTGTCATCGGTGGCTCGCCGGACAACTGGTCCTTGACGATGGTGGTCGGGATCGCCGCTGCCATTCTCTGCACTCAGTGGGTGTGGTCTACTCTCTGGCTGCGCCGATACCGCTTCGGGCCCCTCGAGTGGCTCTGGCGCTGGGCCACCTGGGGCCACCGCCCACACCTACGCCACACTCCCTGAGGGGGTCCTAGAAGTGGGTGGCGATACATCGTCATGAGGGCATTCTGTCCTCTCACCCGGCCGAACGCCTCACTCCTTGATCCAGTCCGGCAAGGGCTGCCCAGTCAGGGTTTCGAACGTCTCGCTGACCTCTTGCGGGCCGGCTCGGTACACCTCATGGAGAACCTCGGCGGCGGCTCCCACAAGATCGCGTGCGTACTCCGGAAGTTCCAGGCCGATGGCCAGCGCTTCAACCAGGGGAACGACGGCTTCACCGTGCCGCTGCGCCTGGCTCAACGTCCGTCCTTGGACAGCGAGACTGCGCACATAGTTGGGCAGGTAGGCGTCGGGATTGTGTTCGGCCAGTTCGCCATACAGGTCGACGGCTTGCTCGGAGACGGGTACGGCTTCGGCTATCCGCCCGACCTCCGCCAGCAGGGCGGCGTGGTTGTTCAACGAGCCCGCCAGGTTGGGCAGGTAGGCGTCGCGGTTGAGTTCGGCCAGTTCGCCATACAGCTCGACGGCTTGCTCGGAGACGGGCACGGCTTCGGCTCGCCGCCCCACCTCCGCCAACCGCACAGCGTGATTGCTCAGCGACATGGCCAGGTCGGGCAGGTAGGCGTCGCGGTTGAGTTCAGCCAGCTCGCGGCGCAGCTCGACGGCCTGCTCGGAGACGGGCACGGCTTCGGCTATCCGCCCGACCTCCGCCAACCGGTTGGCGTAATTGCTCAGCGACGTGGCCAGATTGGGCAGGTAGGCGTCGCGGTTGAGTTCAGCCAGCTCGCCATACAGCTCGATGGCTTGCTCGGAGATGGGCACGGCTTCGGCTAGCCGCCCCACCTCCGCCAACTGAACAGCGTGGTTGTTCAACGAGGCCGCCAGGTCGGGCAGGTAGGCGTCGCGGTTGAGTTCGGCCAGTTCGCGGCGGAGTTCGACGGCTTGCTCGGAGATGGGCACGGCTTCGGCTAGCCGCCCGACCTCCGCCAACCGGTTGGCGTGATTGCTCAGCGACATGGCCAGGTCGGGCAGGTAGGCATCGCGCTTGTGTTCGGCCAGTTCGCCATGCAGCTCGACGGCCTGCTCGGCGATGGGCACGGCTTCGGCTACCCGCCCCACCTCCGCCAGCAGGGCGGCGTGGTTGCTCAGCGACGTGGCCAGGTTGGACAGGTAGGTGTCGCGGTTGTGTTCGGCCAGTTCGCCATGCAGCTCGATGGCCTGCTCGGAGACGGGCACGGCTTCGGCTCGCCGCCCCACCTCCGCCAACCGCACAGCGTGATTGCTCAGCGACATGGCCAGGTCGGGCAAGTAGGCGTCACGATTCAACTCGGCCAGCTCGCGGCGCAGCTCGACGGCCTGCTCAGAGATGGGCACGGCTTCGGCTCGCCGCCCCACCGCCGCCAATCCAACAGCGTGATTGCTCAGCGACATGGCCAGATTGGGCAGGTAGGCGTCACGATTCGACTCGGCCAGCTCGCCATACAGCTTGAGTGCCCGCTGGCCGGCTTCCAGGGCGGGCTGGTGCTGGCCCGCGTTGCCCAGGCGATTGGCATGGTTGAGATGAAGCGCTGCTTTTCGCGCGAGGTCGGTGGTGGCCGTCAGGCGATGGTCGGTCAGGCGGGTGGACAGGGCGGCGATTCCGAGATCGAGGTCGATGTGCCGACCGGGTGGCAGCAAGGCCTCGACGGCTTCCAGGAGGGCCAGGTCGATATCGGGCAAGTCGGCCAGGGCGGCGAGAGCGGCGCTGCCGGCGTACAGCATGTGCTCGGGGTGGGCGGTAAGCAGGGGGTACAGCTGCCTGCTGGCCACGTGCGGCCAGCGGCGGGCGGTCTCGATCAGTACTGTCAGCGCGGCGCGAGTCCACGGAGGCGGCTGTTCCTCGCCAGAAGCCGGGGTGAGGAGCGGGAGGAGCGCGGTGCCTGCCCAGGCGTCCACGGCGCTCGTATCGCACCCGGCAGCGGTGTTGCCGGGAATGGACAGAGCGAGGAAGTCCTCACCGAGCCGGTCGGGATACAGCGGCTCCAGTACGGTGGCCGGATCGTCAGCCGGGTAGCAGCGCTGGTGGTCGGCCAGGACCTGGGCAGCGTTCTCCGGCAGAGTGGCGATCTGAGCCCGCTCCAGCACCGCGATCCCGGTGAGGTGCGGGAGCGGCCCGGTCAAGGTGGCTGCCCACACCGCGCGCCCCATGGTCGGCGGCGGTGTGGGCAACGGATCGTCGTGACGGCTGTGCCAGGCCTGCCAGTGCGCGCGTTCGCGGCGCAGCAGGTAGGCCGAGATCCGTTCCGGATCGACCGGCGCCGTGGTGCCACGATGGTGCGCGTCGACGGCGGCCAGCGCGGCCATGTGCACCGACAGCACCTGCGCGAACCGCACGTCACCCAGCCGCGCAGGAGGATCGATGGCCTGGCATCCCGCCACCTCCAATGCGGCGGCGAAACGGTCCCGAGCAGCGGTGAATAGCTCATACCGGTCAACCTCGCCACCCAGCGGCTGCAACGGCACCTGCTCAGCGGGTAGATCCAGGTCGGCATCCAGCCATTCTTGAAGTCCCTGCCACCACCACCCGGCCGAGCGGGCCAGCAACAACACCCGCACCGTCGGCCCACCCGGCATTCTCACCGCCAGCGTGCGCAGATCGCTGAGCAGAGCCTGCAAGTGCGTGAACGCCCACCGGTCGGCGTAATCCACCACCACCAAAACCCTCGCCGCACCCGCCGGCATGCTCAGTCGGGACGGCACGGCTGAGCTCGGCAGCGCCTCGCGCGCCTGCCACACCTGCCAGCCCTGCTCCCCGCTGGAGTGCTCACCGGCCAGGAAGGCGGCCAGCCGGGTCTTGCCCTGCCCGCCCGGCCCGTGCACCAGCCGCACCGACATCGAGCCCTCCGGGCCTTGCATCCAGTCCGCCAGCTCCCGTCGCAGGGATTCGCGGCCGATGAACGGCACCACCTCATACCGGGCCAGCAACAAGCGAGACGGCTGCGCCCGCGCCTGCTCTACGCCCGGCCAGCTCCGCGACGGAGGGAACGGCTCCACCCGATACACCGGCCTGCTCAACGTGATCGTCACGCTGCCGGCCACCCCGTGTACCTGGATCACATCGCCCAGCACCAGGCTGTCGGTCACTGACTGGGAGGCTGCCTTGCCCTCGTGGCCGGATCGGCCCCTGGAGCCGATCATCGGTCGATCTCGGCGTCGCCGCCGACGCCATCGACCTGTACCACCTCGCCACCGATCCGCGTCCGGGTCACCGTCTGCCCGGTCTCCGGCGCTGGCGACACCGGCTCGGATGCCTCGGCCGCAGGCTGTTGCGGAGCAGGAGCGGGGGATGAAGGGGGCCCGAGTCGCAGCGTGCCCGTGACACCTTTGACCTGGGTAACGCCGCCGCCAACTGTTGAGCCGGAGACCAACTGGCCCGCCACCGCCGCCGACCCTTTGGCCGTACGCGTAAGGCGATGAGTAACCCATGCGCACGCCGCCGACAAGGCGACCGCGATCAGCGCCCACCACCACGACCACTGCCCGTCGTTGAGGATCTGATTGCCGGCCACCGCCCCGCCCACCGGCAACACCACCGACGCCGCCAGCAACAGCGGCCTGCGTACAGAGGTACCTGTCATAGCGTCACTATGGACTCGAACTTGCCTGCAGCCCAGCCAAACAACACAACCAGCCACGTCCCAGAACGACGATCAACGAGCGACCACATGCGGGCTCCTACGAAGGTCCACGCCGACACGCGGCTACGAAGGAACCTGACCACGCATAGCCTCATCGACCCCGTCGGCGTCGACGCGGTCGGCCAACTGTGCTACCAGCAGCACGGCCACCAGCGCTCGTTCGCCGCCGGTCGGGGTCGGCTGGCCGAGCACGTCACCGAAAGCGACGCGGCCGTGGACCGGCTGCTCCTCGGCTGGCTCGAACTTGCCTACCATGCCGATTCGCTCATCCCGCATGAGCCGCACAACCCCCTCAGCTCGGCTCGGCATGTCGCTGTACGCGCCGCCCGGCGCGCGGCGTCTCGTCCAGGCTGACCCCAGTCATGGTTCGCCAGTGAAATCGAAAACCTGTTGGAAGCCGTCCGGTTTGCCTGTCGTGAGCTGCGCGTTCAGAGCGCCTTCGGGATCGCCCTGCGACTTCATTCGAATCTGTTCTGGGCGCGCAGGAGCAGAACCACTCAAGACATGTGGCGGCTCATCATGCATACCGCGACCGCGTGCGGCGATGCGAGGTTGGCGGCTGCTCAATCTGTGCCTCGAGGTGTTCGCTGCGGTTGTCGATCGGCGAGCCTCGCGCGATCACTGGCCGCCCGAGCGTTGGCGGCCGAGTGACTGCCCGGAGGACGTCGTCGACCGGTGGGCCGATGACGCCACCAAGGGGTTGGAGCTCGCGCGTACGTCGGCGACGTTCACACCGAGGTGGCGTGCCTGCGGACCTTGGGGCTCGCGCTCAGCCGCCGCGGCCTGCACGACGGAGCGGTAACACGCTGCCGGGAAGCGGCGGGTAAGGCCGAAGCCGTGGGGATGGGCGCCGGCCGCAGGGCGTACGAGGCGGACACCTTGCTCATGCTGGGCCAGGTCGAGCTGGCGGCCGGTAGCTATCACAAGGTCCCTGACCTGTGCGGTCAGCGCAGAGAACTTGTGAGCCCGCTCGGGCACGAAGCAGATGATGCGTCGTACCTGGAGTTGGAGGGCGACGTCTTGGTGGAGCTCGGCCGTCGCGAAGAGGCGGCCGAGCGGTACGCCGCGGCGGCGGCGCAGTACGAGGGCGAAGGCACTGGGCATCACGCCGACCGGTGCAAGAGCAAACTCGCCAAGCTGAGGTGAGTTAGCGCTTGATCGCGACCCCGCAGCGAAGCTTCAACGGCGCAGTCTCATCGACGGGCAGCACCTCGCCCGGCGCCCATTGCTCAAGGAAAACGCAGCCGGGAGGGTCCACCAGGTCGAGCCCATCGAAGAAGCGCCGGATCTTCTCGCCGGACCGGAAGGTCAGCGGGACCGCTAACTGCTCGTTCTGACGCTGGATCCGCTCCCACACCACGGGGCTGATGCCATCGGTGGTCCCGTGCGACGCGATGAGCATCGACCCAGAGGCCACCTGCTCCATCAGGTCATGGACGATGCCATACGGATCGTTCCCATCGGGGACGAAGTGGAGGACAGCGACTAGGAACACAGCGACCGGCTGGGAGAAGTCGATCAACCGCTGTGTCACCGGATTGGCGATGATCTCGGCGGGGGCCGTCAGGTCCGCCTCGATGTAGCCGGTGTTCGGGTCATCGACGATGAGCGCCTGCGCGTGCGCAAGTACGCTGGGGTCGTTGTCGACGTACACTGTGCGGACACTGGCTATCTCGGCTTGGGCGACCTGGTGAACGTTCATCTGAGTGGGCAGGCCGGAACCTATGTCCAGGCACTGCGTGATCCCATGGCTGGTGGCGTACCGGGTCGCTCTCACGAGGAACTCCCGGTTGGCCACCGCTGCCAGCTTGGCCTCCGGCGCAACCTCGAGTACAACTTGGGCCGCTTGCCGATCCACCTCAAAATTCTCATTGCCCCCGAGCATCAAGTCATATATGCGCGCGGGCGAAGGCTTCGTCGTGTCGATCGCCGGTCTACTCACTGATCACCTGCTACGGGAAAGGGTTGGTGTTCCACTTTCCGGTGGGATACGACGCCCAGCCGGCCGGGGGCAATGCCCGGAAGATAGCTGTGTTGGATCATATGGGGCTCCAGCCGCTCCGGGTGGATCAAATCGCCTTGCCGTGGCGCCGGGTCGGTCGTGATGCTCGCGGCCGACGCCGTGTTGGTGACGGTGATCCGGGTGGGCCCGCGCGGAGATCCGCGACCGCACCCCGGCTATCACGGGCGCCGTGGCGGGCGCGGCGGTAACCTGTGCGACGCTCGCGCTGCTGCTGTAGCACGAAAAGGTTCCCCTGTTCGGCCTGCGCGGCTACCTCCTGCTCGATCTTTATCGACCGGGCGACCAAGAACGACGCGCTCGCGGTCATGAAGACTAAGGAGACTTCTATATTCCACCTGGCTCGATAATGCGCGCCTGCAAGCACGTCGCCGCCGAGTTCGGAGGGACGGCCACGTGGGCCGAGGTCTTCGGTGTGTTGGTGGCGAACCAGCGGGCTGGGCCGGTCCACGGTCTCGCACCACCTGAAGATCCTGGCCAAGATGCGGTTCGTGCTGGTCGAGAGGCAGGGCACCTCGAGCCTGTACCGGATCAACGAAAATGCGCCGACCTCCGCTGACGTGGTCATGGGCAGCCCCGCGGCAGCCGCGCCTACTTATGTGACAGTCACCGCGACCACCGGGCTTGGTAGAAGGTGAAGGCCCCGCCTCGGGACCACGGCGGAGCCTTCACGTTCGGTCGGGTTACAGCCCGGTCACTCTGAACCTGAGGTTGTATTCGTAGTAGCTGTCATGGGTGCCGGAGATGATGCCCCCGACGATGACGGACTGACCGGTGGAGAGCCCGGCGCAGGTGGAGCCGTACACGATGTACGTGCCGAGGTTGAAACCCGACTTGACGATCGGCGGCTGGACCTCGCGCAGGTTGAAGGCCAACGACGAGGTGCTGCTGAGGTTGACGCTCGCGTAGTCGAAGTCCACAGGGTCGGCGTCGCTGCCGGCGTTCATGTTGACCCAGCTGCTGGGGAACAGTCTCGATCCGACCTCGAGCCTGAGCTCGTCCTTGCCGTCGACCTCGTCCACGGCGGACGCGTCGAGGTCGTAGAACGCGACCGAGCAGTTCGCGGCCAAGGTGGTCGCGCCGGCGGGCGAGGCCGTGGCCAGCACTGCCGGAACGGCCAGGCCCGCCGCCAAGGCGAGCGCGGGGATCAGCTTCTGAGAGCGCATGCTGCTTCTCCTTTGATGAGGATCGCGCCTCGTGGTGAAACGCGGCATCAGAGTGGGGCAGGCAGCGTGAGCACATCGTTAGAGCGCTGGTCAGTGGCACAGTGCACGTTCCGGGCACGCCTTTTTCCGCAGTCACCCGGCGGGGACGCGCCTACCCTCCTGTGGCTATGGGAGACTCGCTGACCCTGCTGCTGCTCGGTCCGCCTGAGCTGGCCGTCGGAGCGCGGCCGGTGGGCATCCGCTCCGCCAAGACCCGCGCCCTGCTCTGCTACCTCGCCACCACGCCGGGCCCGCGCCCGCGCTCCGAGCTGGCCGCGCTGCTGTGGGGCGAGCGGCCGGACGCCAACGCCCGCGGCAGTCTGCGCCTGGCGCTGTCGGAGCTGCGCAAGGAGGTGGGCGGGTGGCTGGACATCACCCGCGACCACGTACGGTTCCGCCCCGGCGGCTGCTACGTGGACCACGGACGCTTGGCCGAGACGGCGACCGTGGCAGAGGCATTGCGGTTGTGGCGGGGCGACTTCATGGACGGGGTGTGGTTCTGCGACGCCCCGGCCTTCGGCGGATGGCTGGAGTCGGAGCGCGGGCGGGCCCGGCTGCGGCTGCGCGAGCTGCTGCTGCGCTCCGGCTCCGCGCCACCGGCCGATCTCGTACGGCTGGCGCGCCTGGTGGCCGGGCTGGACCCGTATGACGAGGAGGCGCACCGCCTGCTGATGGCCGCCCTGGCCGCGGCGGGCAACCGGGCGGCGGCCCTGGCCTGCTACGACGACCTGCGGCTGCGGCTGGCTGGCGACCTGGGCGTCGACCCCGCGCCGGAGACCGCGGCGGCCAGGAGGCGTCTGCTCACCCAGCGGACGGCCGTCCGGCGCGCGCCCCTGCCGGTGCCCGGTACGGAGCTGTTCGGCCGGGAGGCGGAGCTGGGGCGCCTGCGTACGCTGCTGGCCGCCGAACGCCTGGTCACCCTGCTGGGCCCGGGCGGCGTCGGCAAGACCCGCCTGGCCATCGCCGCCGCCTCGGACTCGGCCCGTTTCGTCTCCTTCGCCGGGGTACGCCCGGAAGCGGCCGTCACCACACTCGCCCGCCGCCTCGGCGTGGACCTCACGCCGCAGCGCCCCGCCCTGGACCTGCTCCTGGCGGCGCTGGCCCGGCAGGAGGTCCTGCTGGTGCTGGACAACCTCGAGCACCTGCCCGCCTTTGACGCGGTCATCGGGCGCATCCTGCGTACGGCCACGGGTGTGCGGGTCCTGGCGACGAGCAGGCGGCGGCTCGACCTACCCGGCCAGGTGACGTACGAGGTGGCGGGCCTGCCGGGGCCGGCGGCCGAGGCCCTGTTCGCGGCCAGGGCGGCGCGGGCGCAACCGGCGTTCGACGCCGACCGGGACGCCGCCGCCGTGGCCGCGATCTGCGCCGCCACAGGCGGTCTGCCATTGGCCATCGAGCTGGCGGCCGGGCTGCTGCGGGCCGTCCCACCCGCCGAGCTGGGCCGCCACCTCGGCGTGGACTCCGGGTTGCTGTCGGCCGGGGGACCGGCGGCTCGGTCGCGGCACGCCTGCATGCGTACGGTGTTCGAGACCTCCTGGCGGCTCCTCGACCCGGCCGGGCAGAAGGCGCTGGCGGCGCTGGCGGTGTTCGGCGGCGGCTGCACCCTGCCCGCGGCGCTGGAGGTGGCCAGGACCGGGCCGCACGTGCTGGTCCGGCTGGTCGACCAGAGCATGATCGAGCTCACCCCGGCCGGACGGTACGTCATCCATCCGCTCATCCAGCAGTTCGCCGCCGCGCACTTGTCGCCGGGCGAGCGGCGGGCGGCGCGGGAGCGGCACGCCGCGTACTTCTCGCGCCTGCTCGACCGGCACGCCGCCGCCCTGCAGGATGCCTCGGACGCGGAGGTGACCCGCGTGCTGGGGGCGGAGATGGACAACATCCGGCTGGCCTGGGCGGTGTCCGGGGAGCCCGGGTTCCTGGACAACTATTGGGTGTTGTGCCTGCGGCTGCGGCTGTATGAGGAGTCGGGGGCCGTCGTACGGCTGCATCTCGCCCGTACGCCCGAGACTCCCCGCCTGCGGGCGCGATGGTTGCGGATGGCGTGCGTGAGCGAGCATCAGCTGGCCCGGGAGCGGGAGGCGTACCGGCTGGTCAGGGCGGCACTCGACACGGTAGGCAGGCCGCTGCCGGCCTCCCGGCCCGGCCTGGTCGCCGCCATTCTGACGGCCGCCGCGCGCCAGGTCCTCCATCGGGTCCTGCCGGTGCCCCGATCCGAGCGGGACGCCGAGGTGGCGCAGGCATTGACGTTCCTGGCCCGGCTGGCCTACCACCAGCAGGACGTGCCAACGATGCTGGCGGTCTCGTTGCGCCAGCTCAACGCCGCCGACCGTACCTCCGCCCCGGACCTGCGCGCGGAGGCGTACGCGAACTTCGCCACCATCGCCCGCGTCGCCGGCCGCCACCGCCTGGCCCATCGCTACGGCGCGCTCGCCGACAGGGCCCTGACCGGCATCGCGCATCCCACGGAGCCTGCCAGCCGCGCCCGCCTGGCCCGGGGCCTGGACCAGCTCTCGGCGGGGGAGTTCGAGGCGGCCCGGGGGTCGTTCGCCGAGTGCCGGGCCAGGACACTGGACCCCCGGGTGGCCGAGAACTGCGCGGGCATGCTCGCGGAGACGGCGCTCTGGCGGGGCGACTTCGAGCAGGCCGCGAACCTGTACGCCGCCACGGCGGAACAGGCGGCGAGCCGGGTCGGCGGCGACATCGGCCGCCACTGGTGCCTGACGGGCCAGGCCGAGGCCCTGCTGCGGATCGAGGGGACCAGCCCCGAACGGGTCGCCGAGGTGCTGGCGGCGGCCCGCGCCTCGACCGAACGCCGCCGCGCCCACGAGCAGCGCCTCGGCCTGCGGGACGGCGCGGTCATGCCGGTGATCCAGGAGCTGCGCCTGCTCACGGCCTCGGCCCGCCTGATCGCGGCTCGTTCGATGGCGGACGGCCGGCGAGAGGTTCTCACGGTCCGTCTGATGGCGGACGACCCGCGGGAGGCGCTCGCGGTCCCTCTGATGGCGGACGACCCGCGGGAGGCGCTGGCCCGGGCGCTTGATCTGGCCGCCCGCCTGCCGAAGGCCCAGCGCGGCATGCTGGAGTGCTGGTCGGGGCTGGCCGAGCTGCTCTGTCACATGTCCCCGGACCCGGACCCCGCGACGGCCCGGAGGCTCCACCGGCACCTCGCCGAGTACCAGGCCCGCCATCCGGGAGCCGCCGCCCGCATCGGCTGGGCTCGCGCGCTCGTCCTGGCCGCCGCGGGTGAGCGGCGGGCGGCGGCGAAGGTCGCCGAGCAGGCGGTACGGGCGGCCGAACGCCTGTCGGCACCGTACGACCTGCGCCGCGCCCAGGAGGTGGCCGCCCGGCTCCGGGGCGCGGCGGCGGGGCCGCACTGAAGCGGTCCGCCCGGACACGCGGATTCAGCGGTCGGCGGCCGTGGCCTTGAGCTCCTCCCAGGAGGCGGCCATTCGGCCCGCACCGGCCAGACGCGGCACTCGACGCGCTCGACAGTCTTTTTAGCTAGCTGTACCATTTTTTATCTATGCAGATAAAAAAGCAGTCGCGAGACAGTGCCACCAACGCCACACGCCGGGCGCAGATCGTCCGCGCGGCCATCGAGACCATCGCCGAGCTCGGCTACGACAAGGCCACCTTCGCCACGATCACCGAGCGCGCCGGCCTCAGCAGCCCCCGCATGATCTCGTACCACTTCGCGGGCAAGCATGACCTCATCCGGCAGATCGTCGAAGACGTCTACCACACGGGAGCCGCCTTCATCCTGGAGCGGGTCAAGGCCCAGACCACCGCCTCCGGACGACTGCGGGCCTACCTGGAGTCGAACCTGGAGTTCCTCCGGGAGCACCCCACCGACCTGGCCGCTCTGACCGAGATCGGACCCCATCTGCGCGATCAGGCCGGCGAGCCGTACACCGCCGCCGGCTACCAGGAGCCGAGCGTCCAGGGACTGGTCATGCTGTTGGAGGAGGGACAGCGCGGCGGTGAGTTCGGCGACTTCGACGCCCGGTCGATGGCGGTGATGATCCGCGCGACCATCGACGCGGCGGCCCCCCGGATGCGCGGCGAGCACGCGCTCGACTTCGACATCTACCGCAGCACCGTCGTTGATACCTTCGTCGGAGCCGTACAACGGGCCGCACAGCGGACTTCGGAGGAGCGGTGAGCGGGATGCACCGCGGCCTGGTGACCGTCGCGGCCCTGGAGCTCGCCGGACCGCTCGCGATCTTCTACGGGCTCAGGGCGGCTGGGGTGAGCCAGTGGATCGCACTGCTGGCCGCCGGCGCGCTGCCCGCGGCGCGAGCCGTCCACGACCTGATCGTCGAGCGGCGTATCAGCGGGATCACCGTGTTCGTGCTCGGCGCGATGATGCTCACCGTCGCCATGTCGTTCATCTCCGGCAGCCCGCGCGTACTGCTGATCCGCAACGCGTGGGGCACCTGCGCGCTGGGCCTATGGGCGTTGATCACGCTCTGCGGCCGGCGCCCGTTCCTGTACGAGGCCATGCGCGTGATCTCCGATCGCGACAAACAACAGCAATGGGAGACGAACTGGAGGGACCACCCGCCGTTTCGCCACGTGCTCCGGGTCGCCACAGCGGTGTGGGGTGCCGCCCTGCTGGCCGATGCGGCTCTGCGCGTCGTCATGGCCGCCACACTGCCCATCGACGCGGTGCCACTGCTGGACGACGTCCTGCTGATCGTCACCCTCGCCGCCCTGCTCGTCTTCCAACGCCTGTTCGGCCGCGCCTACCTACGCGGTCACGGATTGCGGCTCAGAGGTGTCGAGCTGGTTCGCCTACCGGTTGAAGCGACCGGCCTGCCCGAGGAGTCACGTTGACCGTGATGCTGATCACCGGCGGCGCCGGCGGCATCGGCGCCGCCATAGCCCGGCGCATGGTCTGCAAGGGACGAAAAGTAGTCATCGCCGACAATCTGGACGGCGTCGTCTACGGAATCCACGCCTGCCTGCCGCACCTGCGCGGACACGGCTCGATCATCGTCACCTCCAGCCTGGCCGGCCTCAAGGAGGCTCCCGACCCGTTCTACGCCGCGAGCAAGCACGCCCTGGTCGGCCTCGCACGATCAACGGCCACGCTTCTGGCCCACGACGGCGTCAAGGTCAACGCGCTCTGCCCGGGTCTGGTCGACACCCCGCTGCTGGCCCCGTACCGCGAACCGCTCACCGAGGCCGGACACACCTTCGCCGACCCGGACGAGGCAGCCGACGCGGTCGAGGCCATCCTGACCGACGGGCGGACCGGACAGGCCTGGATCGTCCTGAACGGCCGGCCCTCCTACCCAGCGCGATTCCCTGACGTGACGACCAACACGGCCGGGTGAAATCCCAGCTTGGATATCGTTCGGTGGCTCACCGTCCAGTTGTTGACGGCGCCCGTGATGACCGTCGTCTTCCGTCTGGCCAGGGCCTGCGCGTGGAGCGC
Source organism: Nonomuraea sp. NPDC049129 (assembly GCF_040648495.1). Classification (NCBI taxonomy): domain Bacteria; kingdom Bacillati; phylum Actinomycetota; class Actinomycetes; order Streptosporangiales; family Streptosporangiaceae; genus Nonomuraea; species Nonomuraea sp. NPDC049129. The sequence goes on from NZ_JBEZDU010000007.1 coordinate 593,284, forward strand.
GCTATCCACCTGGTCCTGGTGCTCACCCACAGCACACTGCCTGCCAGGCCGCTGACCGCCGCGCTGACGACCGAGTTGCCGTCGTTCGTTATAGTGAACGTAGAGTTTGCCAATCTTTCCTAATGAGGGTTGTCATGCAAGTCCCCGCCTACTACGCGGACACGTACGAAGAGCAGGCCCGTACCCAGGTCACCGCCATAGGTGAGCGCGACGGCGCCCCATGGGTGGCGGTCGAGCACTGTCTGTTCCATCCGCAGGGCGGGGGCCAGCCCGCCGATCGCGGGTGGATAGACGGCCACGAGATCGCCCCGTTCCGGGACCACGACTCCGGGCTGGTCGTGGCCATGGCCTCCGGCGAAGCCACGCTGCCGCTCTTCTCGCTCGGGCAGTCGGTCGAGGTCCGCATCGACCTTCCGTCGCGCATCGCGCATGCCGCGCTGCACACGGCCGGCCACCTGATCGAGGCGGCCGGACGGGCGCAGGGCTGGGTGCTGGCCGCGAACAACCACTTCCCCGGCCAGGCCAGGATCGAGTTCACCGCACCGCGGCCCGACGCCCGCCTGGAGGCCCCCGAGGGCCGGGAGGACGCCACCGAGGCGCTGCGGACGGAGGTAGCCAAGGCCATCGCACAGGACCTCCCCGTGACCTGGGAGAACGACGCCGAGGGGCGCCGTATCGTGCACCTGGCCGAACTGCACTCGGCTCCGTGCGGGGGAACCCACGTACACAGCCTCGGCGACCTCGCCGACGTCGTGCTGCCCACGCTGAAGGTCAAGAAGGGCCGGATCCGCGTCTCCTACAGCGCCGCCCACCGGGAACGCTGATGGCACCTTCATCCGGCGACCGCCGGCCCGCCAGCAGCACGGCCATCGCGATCGGGGCGCAGATCCGCCACCGCCGTGAGCAGCGCGGCATGAGCAGTGCCGAGCTGGCCCGCCGGGCGGGTCTGAGCAAGGCGACGCTGTCGCAGCTGGAGGCCGGGCGGGGCAACCCGACCATCGAGACCCTCGACGCGCTCGCGATCGCCCTGCGCATCCCGCTGACCGACCTCCTGGCGCGCGACACCGACCCGGGGCCGGTGTTCGTACCGGGCACCGACCTGGCCGCCGGCGAAGTGGGACGCGAGCTGCTGCGCCGGATCAGCAGCGGCAACAGCCTGGAGATCTGGCGGCTGCGCATGCCGCCCGGTACGCACTTGGACGGCGTACCGCACGCGACCGGCACCATCGAGCACCTGCTCGTCTCCTCCGGCCACCTCACCGCCGGACCCGCCGACGCCCCCACCGACCTGCACCCCGGTGACCTGCTCGCTTTCGCGGGAGACGTCCCGCACATCTACCGCACCGGCCCTGAGGCGGCCGACGTCACCGTCGTCATCGCCTCGCCCATCATCAGCTGAAAGACACGCATGAACATGAGCGTGACTGTCCCCGCCTCACCCCAGCGCATGTTCACCAGCGACAACACCGCCGGCGCCTGCCGGAGATCGTCCAAGCCGTCACCGCCGCGGTCGTCGGCCAATCTTGGACTCTTGGCCGTCCTGGGCCAGCCCTCCACCGTCCTGGGCGGGACGGGACTCTCGGGAGTGCTCACGCGATCGGCGATAGCGTGCAGCAGCCTCTTTCCCCTCTGCTCCACGCGGTAACTCGAGCCAGCACATCGCTTGGCCGACGCTGATGCCGCATTTCGTGGTCAGGTAGTCGACGAACCGGCAACGTCCGCAGGCCGTTGAGGAGCCGGTGCGGCCGGCCTCTGAATCGCTCTTCTTCACACGTGAATTCGGCCGCGTCGGCGGTGACGAGCCCTTTCTGATCTGGTGGCACATCGATCACATCCTGTTCAGTGGACGCTGTCAGAAGGAAGTGGATTCCGACTGAACGCACTCAGAGGGCAGGGTGTAGTCGAGTAACTGGTAATTCACTGCGGAATGAGACCGTGCAGGTGATCGGCTGGCTTTGTCCGCAACGCCTTCACGTCCCTGCCATCGGCGGCCACCGGTAGCCGACAGACAGTATTCGCAGAAAATTCACAGAAAGCAGGAACATGAAATTTAGGAACGTCTCGCGCAAGTTCGGTATGGCTTTGGCGGCGGGGGCCGTCGTACTGATGGCGGCGCCCGCGGCGAGCGCCGACACGACCCCCACTCCCGCTAGGGAGGTCGGCACGTTCAAAAATCTAGCCGACTACGTGAAACAGCGCGACGCCGCCCGCGATGGCGCGAGTACCCTGAGGCCCTCATGTGGGGAGGGTGTGATGAGGCTCAAGGCCAACGACCGTCTTGTCAGCGCCGAACTCGAATACACGGGATCCTCTTGGGGCATGCTCCGCGCTCGGGCGACCACCTCCGGTCCATGGGAGAGGTTCAGAGTCTGCTATGACGGAACGTCCGACACCATCTATTCGGTGGGTGCCCAGCGTTATGTGAGCGCCGAGGTGGAATACACGGGCGCCAATTCCGGCATGCTCCGGGCACGCGCGACCTCCATCGGACCATGGGAGAGGTTCCGTCTCCAGTGCGGGTCCATCTTCTGCTCCATGAGGTCTCTCGCCAACGACAAACTCGTGGCTGCCGAGGTGGAATACACGGGCGCCAATTTCGGCATGCTGCGGGCGCGCTCGACGACCACCGGGGACTGGGAGCTGTTCTACTGATCGCCTGGTCATGGCCTGGGCGATGACCAGGGGGCCTGAGATACGGCTGCACCCATCAAACCCGCAGAAGGGTGACCTGGCGGCCGGACGGTGTGGCCGCCTGCTCGAATCCGCCGCGTTCTTTCCAGGCCGGGGCTTCGGGGCGCCGGTCGAAGATCACCAGCACGCCGGTGGTGAGGGTGAGGCGGTCCAGGTATCGGTCGAGCTGTGCGAGGCCGTCGGGCATGGGGTCGTTTTCGCCGGTTCGCCAGACTTTCAGCTCCATGGCTTCCCGTTGCACCTGCCGTTCGCCTTCGGGGCCGGTGTAGGGCCAGCGGACGAGCACGTCCAGGCGCTTGGTGCCTGCGGCGTACTCCCGGTCGAGGTGGCCTCCGCCGTTGACGAGGCGGTGCAGGAAGGCCATGAGGATGATCTGGCAGGCGGCCTCGTGGTAGCCCTCCTGCCGGATGAGGACTTCGCCGTGTTCGCGCCAGAACAC